>NZ_LGJH01000152.1 GCF_001298105.1 Novosphingobium sp. ST904
GTCCAAAATCTCTGTTATTTTGGACGACTCAGAAGGGGGCAGATCAGCAATCATGATGGCAAGCTTCCGCTTGTCATAAGCACATACATCGGATCGGCAGGTTTAGTCTCAATTTGGAAGCCTACGATCGGCGCCGACACGCAAATCCGCCTTCCGTCCGAGACTTCCCGATCTATGCTGGCACGAGCGGCACGACCGCTCTCATGGACAATTCATCCATCAAATCAGCGATATATCTACCATAATGGCGCTCGATCATCTGGACTGAAGTGTCATGTCGAGATGCAACAAGGCGGATAGGTTGATTCGCACGCAGTCCGCGTACAATATGGGTCTAATATGCGGGAGCGAACGGGCGCATACAACTGTGCATGAGACTCTGGATTTGCGCGGTTTTCTGCGAATAATTGCGAACGACACGCCCCGCATTTTCACGCGCTCTCACGGCTGAAACACGGGTTCGATTCCCGTAGGGGTCACCAGAATTTTCAGGCATCTGGCTTGCCTCCCCTCGTCGAAAATACGCCCGCATCCAGGATGGCGCCAATATCCCGGCGCGGATAACGCCTGCTGCCGGCGGACATGCCGGATGATTCCGATGGCTCATTTTTTCTCGGCAAGGTTCTGCTCGCCGGCATGGCCGGGATCGAGAGCCCTGCTCTACAATTCGGCGGTTCGTGGAACTCTGCGCAAGTCCCAGTCTGGAATTAGGGATTTGGGACATCTTGATCGGTCCGCATCGAACACAGCCAGACGCCGGACCTGTCAGGCTCGATAGCGCAATGCCTCGATCAGCAGGGCAAAGGCGGGCTTGGGCTGCCGGCGGCTCGGATAGTAGAGGTGGTAGCCGGCAAACGGCTCGCACCAGTTTTCCAGCACGCGCACGAGTTGGCCCCGGTCGACCGCATCCTGCACGTAATCGTCAGGGACGAACGCCAGCCCGAACCCGCCGATCGCGGCATCGATGATCACATCGACATTGTTGGAGGTAAACTGCCCCTCTACGCGGACGTTGAGTTCACGGCCGTCCTTCTCGAACTCCCAGGCATAGAGGCCACCGGCCGTCGTCATGCGCAAATTGACGCACCGATGCGCGGCAAGGTCCTGGGGCACCCGCGGTGTGCCGTGGGCCTGCAGATAGTCCGGGGATGCAACCGCGGCCATGCGCAGTTCTGGGCCGATCCGCACCGCGATCATGTCGCGCGCCACTTGTTCGCCAAGACGCACCCCGGCATCGAACTTGTCCTCGACAATATCGCGCAGCCCCGAATCCACGCTCAGTTCGATCTCGACCTCGGGATAGTCGCGCATCAGTTTCGTCACCGCGGGCCAGAGCACTGTCCGCGTGGCGTGACCGGGCGCGGTGATGCGGATCAGCCCCGCCGGTTTCTCACGCAGTTCGCCCAGCAGGTCGAGTTGATCCTCGATCTGTGCGAAAGCCGGCGCGATCCCGGCGAGCAGCCGCTCCCCCACATCCGTCGGCGAAACACTGCGGGTGGTTCGTGAGAGCAGGCGCACGCCGAGCCGTGCCTCCAGCCGCGTGATCTTGTGGCTCAGCGCCGATTGCGAAATACCCATCTTGGCCGCCGCCCGCGTAAAACTGCGCTCGTCGGCTATGGCTATGAAGGCATTCAGGTCGTTGAGTTCGTCGCGCTTCATTGATGACTCATATCGATAGCTGCATGCGGCAACGATGCACTAATCATGGGACCACTCGCAACGTATCTTCGTGGCATCCACCAAGCTGGCCCGGCCGAAGCAGGCCCGGCGGCGATGGAGCATCAAGGAGATACCCATGCAGAAACGCGAACTCGGCAAGAGCGGCCTCGAAGTCTCGGCTATCGGCCTCGGCTGCATGGGGCTCAGCTACGGATATGGCCCGCCGGTATCGGAAGCCGACGGCATCGCGCTGATCCGCGCCGCTTTCGACAAGGGCGTGACGTTCTTCGATACCGCGGAAGCCTACGGCCCCTACGCCAACGAGGAACTGCTCGGCCGGGCGCTGGCCGATGTGCGCGATTCCGTGGTGATCGCCACCAAGTTCGGCTTTGTGGGCGGCAAACCGATGGAAGGGCTGGACAGCCGTCCCGAAACGATCCGGGCAGTAACAGAGGCCTCGCTGAAGCGTCTGGGCACCGATCATATCGACCTGCTCTACCAGCACCGCGTCGATCCCGCCGTTCCGGTCGAGGATGTGGCGGGCACCGTTCGCGACCTGATCGCCGAGGGTAAGGTGCGCCATTTCGGCATGTCCGAGGCGGGCGTGGATTCGCTGCGCCGCGCCCATACGGTGCAGCCCGTTGCCGCGCTCCAGAGCGAATATTCGATGTGGTGGCGTGAACCCGAGGCGGAAATACTGCCGCTCTGCGAGGAACTGGGTATCGGTTTCGTGCCGTTCAGCCCGCTCGGCAAGGGGTTCCTGACCGGCGCGATCACTGCCGATACCACCTTTGGCGAGGGCGATTTCCGCAATGTCGTCCCGCGCTTCGAGGAGGAAAACCGCAAGGCCAACGAAGCGCTCGTTGCTCGCCTGAAAACCATCGCGCTGGATCGCGGCGCCACTCCGGCACAGATCGCGATTGCCTGGCTGCTCGCCCAGAAGCCCTGGATCGTGCCTATTCCCGGCACCACCAAGCTGCACCGACTGAACGAAAACCTCGAGGCCGCGCAGATCGAGCTGAGTGCAGCCGACCTCACCGTGATTGGCGAAGCGCTTGCCGCCTTCCCGGCGCAGGGCGCGCGCTATCCGGCATCGATCGCGGGCCGGGTCGGCCGCTAATTCCGATACGAAGGACATCCCCATGAAACTCATCCGCAATGGCACCCAGCCCTCGATCAAGGGCCCGGCCGACTGGTTCACCGGCAACGTGCGCATCGACAGCCCGTTTCAGGGCGAAGCACCCGCGCGCGCAGGCGGCGCTATCGTGACGTTCGAACCGGGCGCGCGCACCGCGTGGCACACCCATCCGCTCGGCCAGACGCTGCTCGTCACTTCGGGCTGCGGCTGGACCCAGTGCGAAGGCGAGGACATCGTCCTGATCCGCGCCGGAGACGTCGTCTGGTGCCCGCCGGGTCACAAGCACTGGCACGGCGCCACGCCGACAACGGCGATGACGCACGTAGCCATTGCCGAAATGCTGGACGGCCGCGCGGTCGACTGGCTCGAACATGTCACCGACGAGCAGTATCTCGCCGGCCCGGCAAAGGAATAGACCCGGGACATGACCGGTACTACGGCGCCGACCGTCCTTTCCGTGGGAGAGGACGGCGGCCACGGTTGGCGCGTCCTCGGCATTCTCTGCCTGCTGATGGGTTTCGCCTCGATCTCCACCGACATCTACCTGCCCGGCATGCCGACGATGTCGCACGCACTCGGCGCGGACATGGGCACTGCGGAGTGGACCGTTTCCGGATACCTCATCGGCTTCGCGCTGGGACAATTGTTCTGGGGGCCGGTGGGCGACCGTTTCGGACGCAGGCTTCCTGTCGCCACCGGCATCGCGCTGTTCGTGCTCGGCTCTGCCGGATGCGCGATGGCGACCGGCATCTGGTGGGTGATCGCAGCACGCGTGGTGCAGGCGGCGGGCGCCTCTGCCGGTGTCGTGTTGGGCCGGGCCATGGTGCGCGATCTCTATCAGGGCCCGCGCGCGGCGAGCATGATGTCCACCCTGATGACGGTCATGGCGATCGCGCCGCTGATCGGCCCGCTGGTAGGCGGACAAGTGCTGCTCGTCATGGGTTGGCGCGCGATCTTCTGGGTGCTGGTGGGGGTCGGCATGGTCACGCTGGCGCTGCTGACCACCCTGCCCGAAACGCTGCCGCCCAAACGCCGCCACCGCATCGCGCAGGCGAGGCTATCGCCCGCTACGTCGCCCTGCTGCGCAATCGCCGCGCCCTGGCCTATATCGGGGCGGGTGCCTTCTTCTACGGCGGGATGTTCGCCTATGTCGCGGGTTCGCCCTTCGCTTACATCACCTATCACGGTCTGCCGCCGCAGTATTACGGGCTGCTGTTCGGGCTGGGCATCGTCGGTATCATGGGTTCGAACATGATCAATGCCCGGCTGGTTCATCGCTTCGGCGTCGATACGATGCTCAAGGCCGGGATCGTCTGGGCTACGGTGAGCGCCCTGCTGATCGCGGTAACGACGTGGACGGACATGGGCGGCCTTCCCGGCCTGGTCCTGGCGCTGTTCCTCTATATCTCGGCCACCGGGCTGATCGTCGCCAATTCCATCGCCGGCGTGCTTGAGGAAGCGCCGCAGGGAGCCGGTGCCGCCTCGCGCTGGTCGGCGCGGTTCAGTATGGCAGCGGCATCTTCAGTTCCGCGCTGATCGGCGCCTTCGCCAACGGCACGCCAGCGCCGATGGGGACCGTCATTCTGGTCACCGCGCTTGCCAGTCTTGCCTGTCTGGCAGGTCTGCGCGCTCATCACTCCGGGTTATGAAAGCATGACGGATAGAGCGGATCATCGCCCGAAGAAGCCGAACAGGTCCGCGTCATTCGCGGTGCCCACGAACCGGGCATGACAATGTTCGACACCGCCGGGGTCGCACCAGGATTTGCGAAAAAGGCCGGAAGCCTCGTGCGCGAAAGCTTCTGCACATTGCTGGAAAGGATATGCCAATGACCGAAGTCGTAGTTGTCATCGGTGCCGGTTCGATCGGCATCGCCATCGCCCGGCGCATCAGCACGGGCAAGCGTGTGCTGCTGGCGGACTTGTACGAGGAACCGGTCGCGGCCGCAGCCAAGGTCATGGCCGATGCCGGATTCGAGACGAGCACGGCCGCTGTGGACATTTCCTCCCGCACCTCGGTAGAGGCACTGGTCGGTCAGGCTAAGGCGCTTGGCGATGTCAGCGGCGTCATCATCGCAGCAGGTCTGTCCCCCTCGCAGGCGCCTGCCGAAAAGATCCTTGCGGTCGATCTCTATGGATCGGCGCTGGTACTCGAACTGTTCGGCGATGTGATGGCCAGGGGTGGCACTGGCATCGTCGTCGCCTCCCAGTCCGGCCATCGCCTGCCTGCACTCATGCCCGAGGAAGACCGCCTGCTGGCGACCACCCCGGTCGAAGACCTGCTGGCGCTGCCTATGCTGCAGAGCGACCGTATCACCGATCCGCTGCTCGCCTACCAGTATTCGAAGCGCTGCAACGCCCTGCGCGTCAGGGCCGAAGCGGCCACGCGCTGGGCTGCACGCGGTGCACGGGTCAATTCGATCAGCCCCGGCATCGTCATGACCCCGCTCGCCCGCGATGAACTGTCCGGCCCGCGCGCAGGCGGTTACCAGCGCATGATCGACGGCTCACCCGCCGGGCGTGCCGGAACGCCGGACGAAATCGCCGCGCTCGCCGCCCTGATGATGGGGCCGGAGGGCGCCTTCATCAACGGCGCGGATTTCCTCATCGATGGCGGTGTTACCGCCTCGTGGTTCTACGGGGCGCTTCGGCCGGAGTGACCCATCGGCCCGTGGCTCCCGTGACTATCGTTCCTGCCGCGCGGACAGCACGGGGATGCCCAGACGGTTTCCCAGATTGCCCACGATTTATAATCCCAGATAATGAACCTAACTACATTTAAGCGTCTAATCGAGGGTCATGACAGCCCGTATCCTTCAGCCAATCCAACGACACGGCGTGAGCCGGGAAAGGTATGAAGATGACGAAGGACATAGTGGTGGTAATCGGTTCGGGCGGGATCGGCCTTGCGATCGCCAAGCGGCAGGGTTTTGGCAAAGTCGTCCTGCTGGCGGATTTCGACCAGGGAGTCCTGGATGCGGCGGCCAGGGCCATGCGCGATGGCGGTTACGTGGTCGAAACCCAGCCGGTCGACGTCGGGTCGCGCGATTCGGTTCGCGCTCTGGCCGAAAAGGCCGCCTCGCTCGGGCCGGTCATGCAGGTGATCAACACCGCCGGCCTCTCCCCAAACATGGCCCCCGTAGCCCAGATCCTGAAGGTCGACCTTTACGGTTCGGCGGTTGTGCTGGAAGAGTTCGGAAAAGTCATCGCGCAGGGCGGCGCCACCGTTCTCATCTCGAGCATGGCCGGGCACATGATGCGCCAGCTCCCCGAAGAGGATGAAAAGGCACTGGCCTATACGCCCGCCGACGAACTGCTGGGGCTGCCATGCCTTCAGGACGATGCGATCCCCAACACACTGGTCGCCTACATGTTCGCCAAGCGTGCGAACTTCCTTCGGGTCCAGGCAGAGGCGATGAACTGGGGCGAACGCGGCGCGCGGGTCAACGCGATCAGCCCGGGTGTCATCGTGACCCCGCTTGGCCGCCACGAACTGGAATCGGAAATCGGCGACATATTTCGCGCAATGGTCGAGGCATCGCCCTCGAAGCGCATGGCTCCGCCCGAAGAGATCGCGGAAGCGGCCGCCTTCCTGCTCGGTCCCACCGCAGGTTTTATTACGGGCAGTGACCTTCTCATCGATGGCGGCGTCATCGCCGCGATGAGGGCCGGAGAGCTTCCGACGCCGGGCTGAAGGTACGGCGTTCGGGCACCCCGGTCATAGAAACGAGGAGCAGTGGCCGACCGGGGCATCAATCAGCGAACATTGATGCCCCGGTAACCGCGTCGCAATTCCTCAAGAAGTGCCACGAAGGCCGATGAGGCGTGGCGGCGGCTAGAATAGTAGAGGTGGTAGCCCGCGAACGGGGCGCACCAGTCGTCCAGCACCCGTTCCAGCCTGCCTTGCGCCATGAACGGGGTGACCATGTCCTCCATGACCATGATCATGACCTCCCCGTGAAGCGCTGCCGTGACAAGGAGGTCCATGTCATCGACGGTAACCGGACCGTTGACGTGAACGTTGAGCGGTCGTCCGCCTTTTCGAACTCCCAGATATAGACGCCCCCTGCAGTTGGCAGGCGGATATTGCCGCAACGAAAGCCGGTAAGATCGTGGGGTGCCTCGGGCTTGCCGTACCGCTCGAGATAGGCAGGCGCGGCAACCACGGCCATCCGCAGATCCGGGCCGATGCGGGCAGCGATCATATCCTTGGCGATCTGCTCGCCAAGCCGGACGCCAGCGTCGAACTGCTCCGAAACGATATCGACAAGCGCGCTGCTCAGCGAAACTTCGACCTGAATGTCCGGATAGCGCTCGGTAAGCCTCAGCACGGCTGGCCACAGCACAGTTTCCGCCGCATGCCGCCGGCGGTCAGCCGCAGCCCGCCGGCCGGCCGTTCGCGCATTTCCCCGAGAGCGGCCAACCGCTCTTCTATACCGCAAAACGCAGGCCTGAGCGCTTCGAGCAGTTGTTCACCTATCGATGTCGGCGCGACGCTTCGTGTCGTCCGGGTAAGAAGCGGCAATTGCAACCGCTCCTCCAGTCGGCGCACCGTCTGGCTGAGCGCGGATTGCGAGCGGCCAAGGCGCGCCGCCGCACGCGTGAAGCTGCGCGCCTCAGCAACGGCAAGAAACACGGCAAGGTCGGCAAGTTCGTCAGTGAGCATAGGCAACGGGATAGCGCAAAGAACACCGCCCTGCCCAGTCCCGCGGCCGGGTCGCCTGCAGCCACGATGCTACCGCGACAGGCTCCCCGCATCAGCGGCATGCGCGCCATCCTGCCGTCCTTCGCGCCTGATCGAGATGCAGGTGATCGGCATGGGCTGCGTTGTAGTCCGGCGAGAGCACGGTCGAGAAACTCTCGCAGGCCGAATCCCGAACGGCGTGAAGAAATGCCGCCGCCTCCACCTGCCCTTTCCAGTCTCCTCGCACCGTGATGCGCCGGCCGTCCTCCAGCACGAAAGCCGACACGTCGATGGCATTGCCGGTGGCGTGCTCGCTCCATGTCCCCTTGTCGCCATTGCCGATCCGGCGGCAGTTGTACGTGCCGAGTTGTTCGATGCGCACCACCGGGCTGCCCAGCAGCGCCTCAGCCTGTGGCTGGACGCCGTGGCGCAGCCACCAGGCCAGTCCGGCATCCACGGCGCATGTCGCCTCCACACGGCCGGGAGAGAGGCTCACTCCGGCCGCCTGAGGCGCCGCAAGGCGCTTTCGGTCGTCCCGGCGGCACTGGTCCTTGCCCACAGGCGCCAGCGCCTCCTTGGCGATCCCGCTGCGATCCAGGAAGGCGCGGCAGGTGTCGCGGTCGCCGCGCAGGCTCGCGAACTTGTGCGGGGTCGCCCAGCCCGGCTGCTCGTTCAGCGTCAGCGGAGCCCACGGGTCGTAGCCGGGATGGGCATGCAGCCAGCTTCTCCCCGCCAGCACTACGCCGCCCAGCAGGACCAGGGATACGGCTATGCGGCCGATTGGAAATGTCATCGCTGCTGCAACGCGCGGACCAGCGCCCGGCTCCGCGCCATCACTCCATGAGCGAGAACAGCGCCCAGGCCAATGCGGTAGCCCCGCAGAACAGCGGCCAGGACCAGTAGAGCTCGTGCCCCTGGTAGAAGGTATGGGTGATCGCGAGCATCCCTCCGCTCGATCCCTGGGAGCCGATGACCAGTGATACCACCCAGGTCAGCAGGAACCCTGGGATGAGCGCTTTGATGGCCGACATAGCATTGCCCGGTTTTTGGATAAGACTGTGGTGATTCTACCCCGCATTCGTAAATTTGCTCCTACCGGACCGCGTGGACAGACCTGTGGAAAAGGCGGGGAAAAGGCGGGGGAAAGGCGGGGAAATCCTGGGGACGAGATTCCCGCCGCGCAAATGAAAAAGGGGAGCCGATGGCTCCCCTTTCCCGTTGTCAGCATGTCGTCCGATCGTCAGATCGGCGGCAAGGGCTGCGGCGGCGCGTCGAAGTCCGCTTCGTGGGTCTCGATGAGACCACGACCGACGTGGCTCTTGCGATAGCCATAGGCGAAATAGACGACGAGACCGATCCCGCCCCAGATCGGCAGGACCAGCATGGCTTCGACCGGCAGGTTGAAGAACAGCAGGACGCAGCCGATGATCGCCACCGGCGACACGATCCACACCAGCGGGGTGCGGAACGGACGGTGGCGCTTGGGATCGCGCACGCGCAGGATCAGCACGGCGATCGACACCATCAGGAACGCGAAGAGCGTGCCCGAGTTCGAGATGTCGGCAAGCTGGCCGACCGGCAGCAGCGCGGCGGCAATCGCCACGAAGACGCCGGTAATCATGGTGACGATGTGCGGCGTCTTCCACTTGGGATGAACGGTCGCCAGCTTCTCGGGAAGCAGGCCATCGCGCGCCATCACGAAGAAGATGCGGGTCTGGCCGTAAAGCATCATCAGGATGACCGAGGGCAGCGCAAGGTTGGCGGCCAGGCCGATGAGATCGCCCGCCCGCGTGTAGTTGATCGACCGCAGAACGTGGGCCAGCGCCTCGTTCGAGCAGACCAGCGGCAGCGAACCCTGCTTGGAGAGCGCGGCGCACTGGGCGGCGAATTCGGGCGAACCCGGCTGCACGCCGAGCGCGGTCGGCTGGGCACCGACGGCGCCAACCGCACCGGCGGCGACGAGCAGGTAGAACACGGTGCAGATCGCAAGGCTGCCGATCAGGCCGATCGGGACATTGCGCTGCGGGTTCTTGGTTTCTTCGGCCGCGGTGGAAACCGCGTCAAAGCCGACATAGGCGAAGAAGATCGATGCCGCTGCACCCACGACCCCGAGTCCGCTGGTTCCGGCCGGGCCGAACCAGCCATTTGGCGTGAACGGCGCGAAATGCTCCGAATTCATGGCCGGCAGGGTCAGCGCGATGAACATGGTCAGCGCGGCAACCTTGATGGCGACCAGGATTGCGTTGACGGTGGCGCTTTCCTTGGTGCCGATGACTAGCAGCGCGGTAACGGCCAGCGCCACGAAGATGGCGGGAACGTTGATGATGCCGTGACTGAAATCGATGCCGCTAAGCGACCAGCTTGGCCCGGCGGATAACAGGGCCGGTAGCTCGAACCCGGTGAGACTCTTGAGAAGCCCCATGAAGTAGCCGGACCAACCCACTGAAACGGCAGAGGCGGCAACGGCATATTCCAGGATTAGCGCCCAACCGACCATCCAGGCCAGCAGTTCGCCGACGACGGCATAGCTATATGTATAGGCGGAGCCCGAAACCGGCACCATCGAGGCCAGTTCCGAGTAGCAGAGCGCCGCGACCGCGCAGACGAAGCCCGCGATCATGAAGCTCCACATCATGCCCGGCCCTGCTTTCTGGGCAGCGGCGGCAGTGAGAACGAAAATACCCGTACCAATGATGGCGCCGACGCCCAGCAGCGTGAGCTGGACAGGCCCGAGCGACCTGTGAAGTGATTTCTTTTCCGCCGTCGCCAGAATGGCGTCGAGCGGCTTTACGCGTCCGAACATGCGGTGGACCCCCGAATTTTAGTATGGCGCGACGCTAGCGGGCTGCGATGACATGGCAAGCCTTAACGCCATTGGTTCCCCAGCTTTACGGTAATTGGCCCAGTCGAGGGGCCCAATACGCCCCTGCGGTTACCTTGTTCCGGCCTTCCGTAACGAAAATGCGCTTTTGCGCATCTTCCAACCCCGCGCTAGAAGCATTTTCATGTCCACGACCTTCCAGCTAGACTCCGCGACAAGTCGCGCAAATCCCACGCCGGCGCCGATGAAACGGCTGACGGTGCCCTCGATCCAGCGCCGCAAGGTGGAGGGCAAGACCGCAGAACCGCTCGTCATGCTGACCGCCTATACGGCCCGTCAGGCCCAGCTTCTCGATGAGCATTGCGATATCCTGCTGGTGGGAGATTCGCTGGCCCAGGTGATCTACGGCCTCCCCTCCACCCTGCCTGTCACGCTCGACATGATGATCGCGCATGGCGCGGCCGTCGTGCGCGGCAGCTATCACGCGCTCGTCGTCGTCGACATGCCGTTCGGATCCTATGAGGAAAGCCCGCAGCAGGCCTTTGCTTCCGCCGCGCGGATCATGGCCGAGACCGGCTGCGCCGCGGTCAAGCTCGAAGGCGGCGTCGCCATGGCGGAAACCATCGCCTTCCTCACCGGGCGGGGCATCCCCGTCATGGCGCATATCGGCCTCACTCCGCAGGCGGTGAACGCGCTGGGCGGCTACGGCGCGCGCGGACGCAGCCAGGAAGAACACGCCAAGATCATCTCCGACGGCAGGGCGGTTGCCGGCGCCGGGGCGTTCTCGGTCGTGGTCGAAGGCGTGATCGAACCGATCGCGATCTCGCTGACACACAGCCTCGACATTCCCGTGATCGGCATCGGCGCATCGGCGCAGTGCGATGGGCAGGTGCTCGTTGCCGAGGACATGCTCGGCATGTTCGACCGCGTTCCGCGTTTCGTGAAGCGCTATGCCGACATGGCCGGGCTCGTTTCCGAAGCGGCCGCAAAATATGCAGCGGAAGTGCGCGACCGCAGCTTCCCCGGCCCCGAGCAGACCTACCAGCCCAAGTAGCAGCACCGAATCGGGGGCGATATTCCCGCCCCCGATTCGCGCCCTCGGCCCGGTGGGCGGTCAGCTTTGCAGGTCGTACTGCTTGAGCAGATCATAAAGCGTGGGGCGGCTGATCCCGAGCATCTTGGCGGTGCTGGAGATATTGCCCTCGCTACGGGCCAGGGCGTGACGGATCACCTTGCGGTCGGCCTGCTCACGCGCGGTCTTGAGATTGAGCGCGTTGATGACCTGCTCATCCGGCGCGGCAAGGTCGAGATCGGCGGCACTGACCAGCTTTTCGTCCGCCATGATGACGGCGCGCTTCACCCGGTTTTCCAGTTCGCGCACGTTGCCAGGCCAGCCCCAGGCGTCGATCGCGGCGAGAGCGTCGGAACCGAAGCCCCGCACCCGCGGGTTCATTTCCTTGGCGTAGCGATGAAGAAACGCCTTCGCCAACAGCGCCGCATCGCCCGGACGCTCGGCAAGGCTGGGGATCTTCACGACGATTTCGGCGAGTCGGTAGAACAGGTCCTCGCGGAAGCGCCCCTCGGCGATCATGGCTTCGAGGTCCTGGTGCGTGGCGCAGACGATGCGGGTGTCCACCGGAATGGATTCGCGCGAGCCGACCCGCTCGATCACCCGCTCCTGAAGGAAGCGCAGCAGCTTGACCTGAAGCTGGAGGGGGATGTCCCCCACTTCGTCAAGGAACAGGGTGCCGCCGCCGGCCATCTCGATCTTGCCGGGCGTGGTCTTCACCGCGCCGGTGAAAGCGCCCTTCTCGTGGCCGAACAGTTCGCTTTCGAGCAGGTTTTCCGGGATCGCCGCGCAGTTGATCGCCACGAACTGGCCCTTGGCCCGCCCGCTCGCCTCATGAAGCCCCCGCGCCAGCAGTTCCTTGCCGGTACCGCTGGCACCCAGCAGCATGACCGAGACACTGGTGCCGGCAACGCGCTCGATGGTCCGGGCAACGCGCACCATTTCCGGCGCGGCAGTGATGAGCCGGCCAAGCACCTTCTCGTCCTTCTCCACCCGCGACGCGAGACGCCGGTTTTCGTCCTCTAGCCGGTGAAGCTGCAAGGCCCGGCGCACGATGAGGCCCAGGGCGTCGATCTCGACCGGCTTCTGGTAGAAGTCGTAAGCCCCATGCGCGATGGCCTGCAGCGCCGACTCCCGGGCGCCGTGACCGGAGGCGACGATGACCTTGGTGTCCGGCTTCAGCGCCATGATCTCATCGAGCAGCGCGAAGCCCTCGGTCGTACCATCGGGATCGGGCGGCAGACCGAGATCCAGCGTCACCACATCCGGCGTTTCCGAACGGAGCAAGGCAAGCGCGGTCGGACGGTCCCCGGCGACGATGACGTCGAAATCCTCGTAGGCCCATTTGAGCTGCGCCTGGAGACCCGCGTCATCCTCCACGATGAGGAGCTTGGGAAGCACCTTGGGTCGGGTTTCGATCATCTCAGGCTACCTTCTGGTCCTTGTAGGTGCTGTTCAGGTACATCTCTGTCGCCGCGGCCAGCGGAATACGGACGATGAAGCGCGACCCCAGCCCTTCCCGCGATTCGACGTCGAGCCGCCCTTTCATGCCCTTCACGAGTTCCCGCGCCTCGAAGGCGCCGATGCCGAACCCGCCGCTCTTGGTGGAGACGAAAGGCTTGAACAGGCGGTTTCGAACGAACTCTGCCGACATGCCCGTACCGGAATCGATCACTTCAAATCGCGCGTTCAGTCCGTCAGCACTAAGTGTAAGGAAAACAGGAGCTTCCGGCTGACTTGCATCGATGCCGTTCTGGATCAGATGGACCAGCACCTGTTCGAGCGAATGGCGGTTGGCCGTAATGGCAAGGTCCTGCGTCTCGGCAAGAACGATCTGCGGGTTGCCGTTGAACCGGCCGATCGCCGCCTGCGCGACATCCGCTGCGCGCACGCTCTCGAGCCGGTCCACCGCCCCGGTCCCGTAACGCGACAGGCGCGCGAGCAAGGCATTCAGCTTGTCCGACGAATTGCGCAGGGTGACGAGCATATCCGCACGAAACTCGGCCTTGTCGGCGTGAAGCTCGGCATTGCGAGCGAGCAGGCTGAACTGGCTGGCGAGGTTCTTGATGTCGTGCATCACGAAGGCGATGCGGCGGTGGAAATCCTCGAAATGGCTCGATTCCGCCAGTGCCTCCTGACTGGCATTCTCGGCGAGGTAACTGGCAAGCTGCTGGCCGATCACGCGCAGAAGGTCGAAGTCCTCCCAGTCGAACTTGCGGGCAACCGGCGGCCGCGCGAGCACAACCATGCCGACGAGCCGTTCGTAGTGGACGAGCGGAACAAGCGCCCACGCGCGCTTTTCCTGAAGCAGCCACTCAGGCGCAACGACGTCGAAATCCGCAGGAACGCTGCCCTCACGCAAGTCATCGAGATCGGCAATGTAGGAAACCTGCTCGAAGACCGAGAGCCCGCTCAGCGGATAGGCGCTCGCGGGAACGGCAATATCGGCCCAGTTCCAGCGCGATGCCAGTGTCAGGTCGCCGCCATCATCGGGAGTCAGCAGGAGCCCTCCCGGACTGTCGGTGATATCGGCAACGGACTGTACAACGCGCTCGCCCAGCGGGAGCGTCTCGTCGTCGTTCTTGCCGATGGTTCGGGTAAAGCGCAGCCATTCCTCGCGATAATCGTAGCGATGCTGGAAGAAGTGCTTGGCCAGTATGACCTTGAGCCAGTTCCGCACCCGGCGCGAGGGCAGCACGACCAGCGCGATCGCGCTTGCAAGGGTCAGGAACGCCATCTCGATGAGGCGCGCAAAGTCGCCCCCGGCATAGGAAAGCCACTGCGCCACGACCACCATCGCCACAAGGTAGGCCCCGATGACGAGCAGCGAGAACGTCTGGAAAGTCACGGCCCGCGAGGGCTTCAGGCGCAATTCGTCGCGGTTTCGCGAAGCCGCGATCGTCAGGCATGCAACGAGCACCAGCGCGGCGATCCCGCGCAGCGCAACAATTTCGCCCGGCCAGGTACGACCGAGATAGGCGATCGTGTAAAGATTGAGGTCGAAGGACCAGAGAACCGCCAGGCCCACCGCCGGCCAGCGCAAGGCGGGACGCATTTCGCGCGGCGCTCCGGCGTAGAGATTGTGCACCAGCACCAGCCCGCCGATCGTGACCAGCAGGCGGAGCATGACGTCGATCTCGAACCCTACGTTCGCAAGGCCCGCCGCGATCATCAACCGCGCGACAGCAAGGGTCATGCCCAGATGAAGGAGTTCGACAAAACCCAGCGCAAAGATCACCGGCCGGATCGGAGCAAGACTGGAATGCCGCCCGTCGCTGGCGAAAAGGCGATAGATCACCACGAGCCATGCAAGGTTGCGGGCACTTTCGGCGAAAGAGGCGAAGAACGGCGCCTCGGCCGTCGCCGCAGCGGCCGTCGCCACGCACCATCCGGCCGTCACGAACAGGGCCACGCAAACCGCAGTACCCGCCCCGGCGAAACGATCCCGCCGCGGCCAAAGCCATAATGCCAGGCTTGCGACCGCGATCGCGCCGGTGAGGTCGAAAATCACCCCGGCCGTGGTCCACATATCGAAGGAATGGCCTGCGTTCATCGCGCTCCTTCGCTCCAGAGCACCACACGCAACGTTTGCAAGATGATCAGAAGGTCGAGGAAAGGTGTGTAGTTCTTCGCGTAGTAGAGATCGTATTCGAGCTTGTGGCGCGAATCCTCGATCGAGGCGCCGTAAGGATAGTTGATCTGCGCCCAACCGGTGATCCCGGGCTTCACCATGTGACGCTCGGCATAATAGGGGAGCTGCTCTTCCAGCTCGAGAACGAACTCGGGGCGTTCAGGACGCGGCCCCACGAAGCTCATCTCGCCTTTGAGCACGCTCCATGCCTGCGGCAGTTCGTCGATGCGAACCTTGCGAATGAAGCGTCCCACCCGGGTGACGCGGGGATCGTCCTTTTCGGCCCATTGCACCCCGCCGGCTTCGGCATCGGTCCGCATCGAGCGAAGCTTGATGACGTCAAAGTTCTCCCCGAACAGACCCACCCGCGACTGGCGGTAAAACGCCGGTCCCCGGCTGTCGATCTTCACCAGCAACGCGAAGATCGCGATGATCGGGGCGGTGAGGCAAAGCAGCAAGGCGCTGACAAGAATGTCGAACAAGCGCTTGGCGGCGCTGGAAATCATTCGCCCGGAAGAGAACCCGTCGGAGAAGATCAGCCAGCTCGGATTGACGGTATCGAGATCGACACGGCCGGTCTCTCGTTCCAGAAAGCTGGAGAACTCGTTGACGTGAACGCCCGTCGTCTTGATCCGCAACAGGTCCTTGAGCGGAAGCGCATTGCGCCGCTCCTCAAGCGCAAGAACGACCTCGCTGACACCGAGATTGTCGACATGGCGGGTTAGGTTGTGGATGGCCGCGCGGGAAATCGCTTCCTCTACGGCCGGCGCGGCTTCGCTCATCCCGACGTAGCCGACAATGACGAAGCCGCTTTCCTGACGCTCGGCCAGATCGCGCAGCCGCTGTGCCCGGTGCCCGGCGCCCAGCACGAGGACGCGGCGACGGAACGCGGATGTGCCGAGGAAGCCGCTCAGGAGGATCCTGTTGGCGATCAACAGCACGATCGCGAGAGCCATCGAATAGGCCAGCGTCGAGCGCCAGAAATGCTGCCCGGCGAAAAGGAAATCAAAGAAGGCGAGAGCGATGACGCCGAGCGAAACCGCCACCAGCAGCCGCGCCGCCGCGAAGCGCATCGACCGCAAGGCGTCAGCCCCGTAGACGCCCACTGCGATCATCGACAACGAAATGACGGCGGCGAAGGCGGTGTGAAGCGCGATCCGTTCGCCCAGAGTGCCGAGTTCGATCCCGATCTGCCGCCCGCAGCCGCCATGAAAGCTCATTGGCGCCCGCCAGCAAAATCATGTCCACCAGCCAGAGCAAGGCGACGGCATGGGGGATATAATGTTTGAACAGACGAATCATCGTCGAGAAGCGCCATTCTCCAAGCCGAAACCGGCGGTGAGGTTCTCTTTAGGCCAAAGGCGTAAACTGTCGGTGAATCTGACAGCATGGGAAATGTCCGCAGTCCGCAGGGGTGCCGCCAATCATCCGTTGCGCAACGCTTTTCACCTGGAGCTGTCGGACTGCCTTACAAGCCTTCCCCGCGAGCAGGGAGCTACTTCTTCGCCATCAGACGCAGAGCCGTGAGCGTCAGGGCCTCGCTGCCCGATGCGATGACCTTGTCGGCCTGCGGAGCCCAGAACGGACTGTGCAGCGAAGGCAGGGAAGGCCCCCCGGCCTTGGCGGCCGCCAGCTTCTGCGGATCGGCGCCACCGACCCAGAAGATCACCGACTTGATATGGTCCTCGTCAGCCCGGCGAAACTCACCGAAATCCTCACCGCCCATGACCGACGGCGTGACCACGACATTGGCATCGCCCATCCGGGCCTTGAGATCGGCCACGGCCTCCTGCGTAAACTCCGGCGAGTTCCAGGTTGCTCGCGTGTAGATGTCCTTCACCGAAACTTCGGGCATCAGATCATCGGAAAGACCGGATGCAATAGCCTCGCCGCGAGCGATGCGCTTGATCCCGTCCAACAGGTGCGCACGCGTCTGGTCCGAATAGCTGCGCACGGTCAGCTCGAGTTTGGCCTGATCGGGAATGATGTTGTGCTTGGCGCCCGCATGGAACGATCCGACCGTGACCACCGCCGGATCGAGCGGACTGGTTTCCCGGCTCACGAGCGTTTGCAACTTCATGACGATCGCGCTGGCGAGCACGATCGGGTCCTTCGTCGTTTGCGGATAGGCCCCGTGGCCGCCCAAGCCCTTCACGAGGATGTCGACGCTATCGACATTGGCGAGCGCCCAGCCCACCGCCGCACCGACCTGCCCGGCGGGAAGATCGGCGGAATCGTGGAAAGCCAGAGTGTAGTCCGGCTTGGGAAAGCGCGTGTAGAGCCCGTCCTTGAGCATCCCCACGGCGCCCGTGCCGACTTCCTCCGCCGGCTGACCGATCATGACCAGCGTGCCAGACCATTCCGATTTGCGTGCCGCCATCAACCGCGCGGTCTCGATCCAGGCGGTCATGTGGGTATCGTGCCCGCAGGCATGCATCACGCCGCTCTCCACGCCCGCAGTCGAAACGCCGCGCTTTTTCGAGGCGAAAGCCAGGCCGGTCTGCTCGATGACAGGCAGACCGTCCATGTCCGCACGGATCAGGACCGTGGGCCCCGCGCCGTTCTTGAGAACCGCAACCACACCGGTCTGGCGACCTTCTCGGTAACGGTGAAACCAGCATCCCGCGCGCCTTGGCCATGATCCCGGCGCTGCGCACCTCCTGATAGCTCAGTTCGGGATTGGCATGGAGATCGCGGTAGATCATCATCAACCCGGGAATGTCTGCCGAAATCCTTTCGGCGACAGGCTCCGCAGCGGCGATGTGGGAGCCCGTGGCGAGACCGAGGGACGCGATGACGGCGAGTGTTTTCATGATGGCAACGTATGGCCCTCGCGCAGGGTCGGCAAGAGCCATCCTCACTGCGCTGCGGCGCGCTTCTGCCCGGGCATCAAACCCTTATCGACCAATGGAGCGGTCACGAAATCGGGCAACCGCAGTTCTCGCGCCACGGCCGAGCGGTCCTGCGACACATCGGGAAAGGCGCGAGCCGCATGGCCGAGCACGTCCGCAGCCTCCCTTCCGCGCCCGTCGAGCGCATAGGCCGAAGCCAGAAGATAACGGGAGAGCAATCCGCGATCTTCCGCATTGAGCCGGGCGAAGTGCACCGCTTCAGGCCCATCCTTGCGGTGGAGCGCATCGATGGTCAGGCCAGACCAGTACCAGGGCGGATGCCCCGGATTGAGCCGGATCGCCTTGCGCGCGAGTGCCGGTGCGATCTCGCGTTCACCAAGCGCACTCAGAAGACGCCCACCGTTTGCCAGAACCTCGGAATTGTTCGGACTGATCTCCAGAGCCTTGCCGATCGCATCCCGTGCCGCATCGTCCTCGCCGTGCCGATAGTAAGCCAGGGCCAGGTAGGTATAGGCAATGGCATTCGTGGCATTCGCCGCGACCGCACGCTTTGCGGCCTCCAGTGCCTCGGGGGAATCGCCCTCCCCCCCAGCCTGCGCTTCGAAAAGACGCACCCAGGAAAGCAGCGCCCAAGCACTGGAGTAGTTCGGCTTGTCGTAAACCGCGCGTTCGAGGCATTCCTTCACGCGATCCAGACCGCCCTCCTCCCTTGCGCGCATGAACTGGTAGGCCTGCAATTCGCAGTAGTAGTGATCCATGCTGACATCGCGGTGATTTTCCAGATCCTGCCGCATCGTCTCATGGATAACACCGTATGGCTGGCCGAGCCGCGAAGCCACGCCCAGCGCGATATCGGATTGGACCGAGAGAATCTTGGTGGGAACGAAGTCGATCGGATCGCTGCGCTCGGACCACACGATAACCCCTCCCGGCATCCTTGCCAGACGCGAACTGACGCGGAAACTCCCACCTTCCACGGCAATCGAGCCTTGAAGCACGAATGCCGGCGGCAGACCGCGCCTTCCCTTCGATTTCTCCTGCAAGTCGTGTGGCGCGTTCAACTTGTCATCATCGAAAGCGATCACGGCAAGATTCGGAAGCTGCGACAGATAATTGATGAGGTCGTTCCGCAACCCTTCGCGAATTGGGGCGATCGATCCCGTTTCCCCGCTCAACGCATAAGGCGCGACATAGACGACCGGCCCGGTCGGCATCTCGCCGGCCCGGACGAACACCGCATCCCGGTCCTCGCCCGGCCAATAAACGATCAGCACTGCAGCAATGAGTGCAAGCGCCGCCAGAAGGCCCCACGCGCGCCTCCGCAAGGTCAACGCGCTGGAAGAGCGCACGATATCCTCCTCCGAATCGGCAACGATTTCGGGAGGTTGCGGGGCGACGGACGATGGGTCGGTCTCGGAAGGATTCCCGGAGGCATCCTCTCCTCCCGCGCCGAACTGCTCATCGGGAAGCTCCAGACCCGGAACATAGGAGCCGCGCGGCACGACGATCCTGTAGCGGTCCTCGATCCCGTCCTTCGCATAGTACTCGGACAGCGCCTTGCGAAGACGGGTCATCTGCACCCTGACGAGCGAATCCGATGAAGCGTCGAAATCCTCGTCACGCCCAAAGACATCGAGCGCGATGGGATAGCCTTTCAGCCGATCTCCATTTCCCGCAACCTTCTGTTCCACAAGATAGGACAGAAGTTCCGCCAACCTAGGCGATGTCTTGAAAGTAGAAGAGGCGATGACGCTGGATACAGCGCTACGATATTGGTCGGCAGTGGGTCCATATCGTCCCCCTCCGGAACAAAGTAGTCCGGAGGGGGAGATTTGGCAAACACGCTTCTTAGTTGCGACCCGAAGCGGCTCTCCAAAACCTTGTCCGTCAAGCCGATCCGCCCCACCACGTGCCGGTAAGGGCGAGAAACGGAGAACTGCTGGAAGCAAGCCGGCGGCGTAGGGGACCACCGGTGTCCCGTGAACCTCGTTTCCTCGGCTCGGAACGAGCTTCCAGCAGACCTCGACGTCGATCGGACCCCAGTTGGATTCGAAAGACAATGCCACCGCGATCAGGCGGTGGAATTTCAAGGTTGTTACCAATGTAGATGGAAGATGCCCCGAATCATCCGTGTTTAACCGTTAAATTCCGTCAATTTCCAAGAGATAAGCCTCCAGGACGCCGACATCGCGGTAAGCACGTTCACTATTGAACACAGGCGACGTCCGACCTGCCCGCTTTGAGCACCCCGGAGAAAAGAAAAGAGCCGCGAAACCCCTGAGGGTTTGCGGCTCGAAACTTGCGGTGTGGTGCCCCTGGCCCGACTCGAACGGGCACGCCTTGCGACAAACGATTTTGAGTCGTTCGCGTCTACCATTCCGCCACAGGGGCACTTTCGCATGGTGCAGCCGCTTCGCGCGACGCACCGACGCGGCAGGCTTTAGCCGCGCCTTGGCTTCGGCTCAAGTCACTTGAGCGCGTTTGCAAGGATCTTGTGGAGACGCGAGTGCAGCGCGTCGTTGCCGGCCAGGATTTCCTTGTCGCAATAAGGCTGCGAACGGCCCTTCCAGTCGGAAACGAAGCCACCGGCCTCACGCACGAGCAGGCACCCGGCCGCGGTATCCCACGGCTTGAGGTCGGCTTCCCAGAAGCCTTCGTAACGGCCCGCAGCAACCCACGCGAGGTCCAGTGCGGCAGAACCAAAGCGACGGATGCCGGCAACCTGCGGTGCGAGCGCGTGATAGATCCGGGTCCATTCGCCCGCATCGCCATGACCGGCGAAGGGAATGCCGGTCGCGATCACGCTTTCGTCAAGGTGGCGGCGCGACGAAACGCGCAGGCGCTTGTCCTGAAGCCAGGCGCCCCGGCTCTTCTCCGCCCAGTAGCTTTCGTCGGTCACCGGGTTGTAGATCAGGCCAGCGGTTACCTCGCCCCAGCCCTTTCCGTCGAGACGCGGCTCCTGCACCGCGATCGAAATCGCGAAGTGCGGAATGCCGTGAAGGAAATTGGTCGTGCCGTCGAGCGGGTCGACGATGAAGCGCGGCTTGTCGGGATCGCCCTCGATCTCGCCGGCTTCCTCGAACAGGAAGCCCCATTCAGGCCGCGCGGCGCGCAGTTCGTCCCAGATCGTGCGCTCCGAAGCCTGGTCAGCCTTCGAAACGAAGTCCGCCGGTCCCTTGCGCGAGACCTGAAGGTGCTCGATTTCGCCAAAGTCGCGGCGCAGGCGGCTGCCCGCCTTGCGGGCCGCTTTTTCCATGACGCGAATGAGACCGGAGATGGCCATAAAACTTACCTTGTCCTTCGAGTACCGGCCGAAGCCGGCCTGATTTTATCGGCCCTGCGGCGCGGGCTGCGTAGCGGGCTTGTAACCGCACAGTGCCACCATGGCGCTGAGCAGTTCGGTGGGATTGTCGCGATGGACCTTGCCGGGGTTCTCGGCGATGATCTTGTCCATCGATTCGCTGATCTTCTGAAGCGAATTGTTGTAGATGCAGCCCACCAGAGCGCCCTTGGCAGGCGCCTCTACCTTCTCGGACTGCAATCCGCTGATCAGCACCTTGAGATAGAGCATCGCGTTTTCCACTTCGGGAGAAGTGCCGGGATGCTCGGTCCCTGCAGCAGGCGCCGCCTTGGCCGGAGCCTTGGCGGCGGCCTTCTTCGGCGCGGCGTAAGTCGGCGCGGCGAGCCCTGAAAACAGGGCCGCCACGGCCACGAAAGACGCCAGCCGGCGCATCAGTCAGCCTTCCTGACGTA
Organism: Novosphingobium sp. ST904; assembly: GCF_001298105.1. Classification (GTDB taxonomy): domain Bacteria; phylum Pseudomonadota; class Alphaproteobacteria; order Sphingomonadales; family Sphingomonadaceae; genus Novosphingobium. The sequence goes on from NZ_LGJH01000152.1 coordinate 21,607, forward strand.
GGACTTCTCGTAAACGTCCACAACGATGCGCGTGCCGCTTTCGATGTGCGGCGGCACCATCACGCGCACGCCGTTGTCGAGCACGGCAGGCTTGTAGCTGGAAGAAGCGGTCTGGCCCTTCACCACGGCATCGGCCTCGACGATGACGGCTTCGACCTGTTCGGGAAGCTGGACCGAGATCGGACGCTCTTCCCAAAGCTCGAGAAGCACCTGCATGCCGTCCTGAAGGAAGGCTGCGGCATCGCCGAGAAGATCTGCGGGGAGCTGGATCTGCTCATAGGTTTCGATGTCCATGAACACCAGCTGGTCGCCCTCGACGTAAAGGAACTGGAAGTCCTTGGTGTCGAGACGGACCTTCTCGACCGTGTCGGCGCTGCGGAAGCGGACGTTGGTCTTGCGGCCGTCGATCAGGTTTTTCATCTCGACCTGCATGAACGCGCCGCCCTTGCCCGGCTGGGTGTGCTGCGTCTTGGCAACTTTCCAGATGCCCTTTTCGTATTCGAGGATATTGCCGGGACGAATGTCGACGCCGCTGATCTTCATGGGATGAACCTTAAGATGGGAAAGAGCCGGTGTACGGAAAGCATGGGCCCTTAGCCGAGGAGACTGCCTGTGGCAATTGGTTCGCGCCGATGCTAGCGGTTGGTCATGACCCGCGCCCTCCGCAACACGCCTTTTCTCGCCCTCGCCCTGGTATTTGGCGCTCCTGCTATCGCGCCCTTGCAGGCAAAATCGCCGCCGCCGCCGGTTCCGGGGGGACTCATCGGCACCATGGAACTTGGCCAATACAGCTGCGAGAAGGACGGAACTGCGGGCGGACCGGTCGGCATCCGGCTTCCGCAGTACGACTTCCGCGTGGTGAGCGCCTCGAACTACAAGACACCGGACGGCGTTCGAGGCAGCTACCTCATGACCGGTGACCGTGTCGTGATGACGGGCGGCGAACTCAAAGGCATGAGGATGCACCGCATGTCCAAAGGCTTCCTTCGCCTTACAGGGCCGGATGGCCAGGACAGCGACATGCGCTGTATCCTGACGCGCGGCGGCAGAGGCAATCTCAAGAACTCGGGCCAGCCCGACACCTGATCGCCCCTGCGGTTTGCCCGTTCCACGGATCCGACCTAGCTCCCGATATGGAGATGGATGACGGAGCGCTGCAATGGATCTCGGGCTTGCCGGCAAACTGGCCATTGTAACAGGCGCAACCGCCAATATCGGCCGCGCCATAGCTCTCGAACTCGCAAGCGAAAGGGCTGATCTCGTCCTTGTCGGCAGAGACGGGGATGCGGGCGCCAGGCTGGTGGAAGACTGCCTCTCCAGAGGCGCGGGCCGCGCGATCTTCGTCAGCGCGAACCTGCTCGATCCCGAGGCTCCGGCAAAAATTCTGGAATCCGCCGCAAATCTCGGCAACGTGGAAGTGCTTGTGAACAATGTCGGCGGCAACGTCGATCAGGGCTTCTTCGTCGATTCCGACCCTGAAAAGTGGATGGCGGACATCGACCTCAATTTCGGCACCGTCCTGCGCATGACCCACGCCGTCCTGCCCGGCATGATCGGGCGCAAATCAGGTGCGGTGGTCAATGTCGGCTCCACCGCTGCGCTGGTCGGCGATTACATGCTGCCGGTCTATTCGGCAGCCAAGGGCGCGGTTCACAGCTTCACCGTGGTGCTTGCCAAGGAAGTGGGACAACACGGCATCCGCGTAAATGCCATCGCGCCATACGCGACGATTTCACGCGATCCCGCTGCTTTCAGCAAGGGCAGCCGGTTCCATCCCGATTCCGGCCTGTTCAGCGGCGGCGGCGCGTCCATCCGCGAGGAAGACAAGGCGCTGCGGCAGCGCCGCACTTTTGTGGGCCGTCCATTCGCGATGCCGGAGGAAATGGCCGGAATGGTTGCCTTCCTCGCGGGAAATCGCGCCAGCTTCATTACCGGGCAGGTCTATCCCATCGACGGGGGCGCCCTGCTCTGAACCATTTCCAGGGGGAGAAACAACGATGGCCATCGACGAGGCCGCACTTCAGGTCGTGATCGACAAGGAAGCCATCCGTGAGCTGGTGCTGCTCTACTCGCGCGCGATCGACCGGCAGGACATCGAACTGCTCCGCGATCTCTACGCCGAAGACGCAACGGACACGCACGGAGACAGCTTCGACGGCACGGCAGAGGACTATTGCCAGTTCATCGCACATGCCTTTCCGCACATGCCCTATTCCGGACACCACGTGTGCAACCACCTTATCGCGATCGATGGCGACGAAGCGAGCGGGGAGGTTTACGCGCTTGCCTGGCACCTTATCCCGGCACGCGACGGCACTCGGGAAGAGGACTTCATGGCTGTCCGCTATATCGACAATTATCGCCGGTGCCCCGATGGAAAATGGCGATTTTCCAAGCGTGTCGTGACTTACGATTTCAAGCTGCGCCGGCCTTTCGACGGCGGCGGCCTGCTCGGTCAGGGACCTGACGATCCGAGCTACCGGACCTGCCTTCAGCCGCTGTTCGCACGCGGCGCCCGAACCTGAGACGCCCCAAGGCCTGCCTGCCCTTGATGGCAGGCAGGCCTGGAACGCGTGCTCCATTACATCGAGGGCGCGTAACCGCCGTTGAGCGGGTAGGTCTGCCCCGTGATCCACTCCGATGCATTCGAGCAAAGGAAAGTGACCAGCCCGGCTACATCACTGGACTTGCCATACCGACGTATCGTGTAACGCGACAGCATGGCCTTGGCGTGATCGGACTGCATGACTTCGGCCAGCTGTTCCTCCGGCATGTCGGGCATCAGGGCTGACAGGGATACGGCATTGCAAGTGACCCCGTAGCGCCCCAGTTCCTTTGCGATCGACCGAACGAACCCCTGCGCGCCTGCTTTCGCCGAGGCGTAGACGGCGAGCTTGGGTTCACCGATGCGCCCGGAATCCGAGACTATGGTGACGATCCGTCCCCGCTTTGCCTCGACCATGTTGGGAACGAATGCAAAGCAGCAGTTGTATACTCCGTAGAGATTGGTGCGCAGGTAACGCTCCCAGTTCGCCGGGTCCTCCTCCCAGAAGTTCTGCGAGGGCCGGATCGAAGCCGTCGGGCCGGCCATGCCCGCATTGTTCACAAGGATCGTGGCCGGTCCGAGCTTCGCCGTGATCGCGTCATTGGCTGCGCGCACCGCGTCAAGGTCGCCGACGTCGAACGGCACTGCCAGAGCCGGAACGCCAAGTGCGCGAATTTCCTCCGCAACCGCTTCCGCACGTTCCGGCACGAAGTCGTTCACTGCAATGCCGCCGGCATTGTGCCGTGCCAGTTCGAGCGCCGTCGCGCGTCCGGCATTCTGCCCGGCCCCCGTGACGATCGCGACTTGCCCGCCCAGATCGATCAGATCACGTGCTTCCATGGTATCTTCCCCAAGTTTCTGTGTCGGAGCAGATTAGTACATGGCAGCCTTGCGGAAGCGACGGCCGCAACATCGATATCGCATCGACGGTTACGCCATCGCTGGCAGGCTATGAGCCCCAGAGCGCCTGGGCGGCAGCCATTCCCTGCGCGCCCCGTCCGCCCAGTTCCGCGGTCAGGAGCTTGAGGCGATAGGTCCACAAGTGCAGCGGATGCTCCAGCGTCATGCCCATGCCGCCAAGGAACTGGTGGTAATCGTAACAGACCCGTTTGGCCGCTTCCTGCGCGTGATGAAGCGCCATGGCCGCATCGGCCGCATCACCGCTCGCTGCCGCGCGCATCGCCATCCAGTAGGCGCTGTTGGTCAGCACCTGATCCTCGGCAAGGCGGTGCCGCATCCCCTGGAATGTCGCCAGCGCCCTGCCGAATTGCTTGCGTTCGGACACGTAAGTGACGGTAATCGCCAGCGCTCCGGCCAACAGCCCTGCCGCCTCTGCCGCAATGGCCACGCGCCAGGCACGCATCACATCCGAGACATCTGCATCGTGATGGACCATCGTATCCGGCAGCGCTTTCAGGAATGCTACCGGGTAAGCATAGAGCGTATCCTCCTGCGCCGCGCCGATCATCGCCTCCTCAGCTGTAAAACTGCGCACGCCTGAAGGCCCGACCATCACGACGGTAGCGCCCGGTCGCAGGAAACGCACCGGCCCATGGGTCCGACCTTCCTCGACCATGCAAATCGGACGCGGCAATTCGGGATCGATCAAGGGCCGCACCAACGCGGATACTGCCGCTTCCACCGCGAAGGGCAGGCGCGCCAGCTTCTCCACCACGAGCGCCGCGGTCACGGGGCCGAGTTCCTCCACCGCCATGACGTCCAGGAAGCCGTTCTCCGCGAGGGCTTCGTCCAGTTCATCACTTTCGAGTGCCAGGGACACGTCATGCATCGGCACCGCCTGAAACGGCCGGGCGAGACTGTCGACAAAGTCGAGTACCTGGGTCTGGTCCTCATTGAGGGCAAGCTGCATCAGCGCGGTTCCCGGGGCAGATCCAGCACTTCGCTGGCAATGATGTTAAGCTGGATTTCAGCCGATCCGGCGGCAATGCCCGCAACGATTCCGCGCTGGTGGTGCATCTTGAGATAAGGCGAGGCTCCCGCCAGCCCTTCTGGCAGGAACTCAATCACGAATTCGCAAACCGCCCTTTCGGCCATGACCGTGCCATAGCGCGCGGAACTGGATTCGGCGCCGATCGCGAGGCCATCGACCCGCTTCTGGACGACGGCGTAGTTCGCGGTTCCCGCAGCCTCGCAAAGGGCGGCGCAGCGGGCGGCTTCGATGCGGACGTATTCACGCGCAAACTCGCCCCGTTCTTTCAGCATCGCAACCGCACAGTCGAGCGCGGCACGGGCCAGCGTGAAGCGAGGAATGCCGAGCCGTTCATTACGCAAGGAATAGGCGATGATTTCCCAGGCCTGCCCTTCATCTCCGAAACGCGCGGTTTCAGGGACCGTGACATCGTCGAAGAAGACCTCGTGGATATCGCCCTCACCAATCAGCGATGGAATCTGGCGTACCGTGATACCTGGTGTGTCCATGGGCACGAGGATGATCGTGATGCCCTTCTTCCTGTCGTCACTGGTGCGCGTCAGCAGGAAGCAGGTGTCGGCAAGGCCGGCATAGGATGTCCAGATCTTCTGGCCATTGATAACGTACCGCCCCTCGGTGCGAACTGCACGCGTCCGCAAGGCGGCGAGATCGGAACCGGCGTCAGGCTCCGAAAATCCCTGGCACCACAGCGATTCCCCGCGCGTGATGGGCTCGAGATAACGGGCTTTCTGCTCGGCAGTGCCATACTTTTCGAGCGTAGGGCCGATCCAGTTCACGTTCATGTACTGTCCGCCGCGCGGTTCTCCCGCAATCCACATTTCCTCGGCGAGGATCTGCTGCTCCCACGGACCAAGCCCTTCTCCGCCCATTTCGCGGGGCCAGTGCGGGAACAGAATGCCGGCCTCGGCCAGCTTCACGCAGAATTCGCGCGCGAACGCCGTCAGCGCCGGCGATGCGGGGCCATGCTCGGAGAACTTCTCCCAGTTTTCAGGGAGATTGGCGTGGAGGAAGTCCCGGATCTTGTGCCGGAAGGCGTCCTGTTCCTCGGTCCATTCGAACTGCATGGCATCCTTCCCTGTTCTCCTCCCGGCGTTACCCAGCGTACTTCCCGCCCACAAGGCTGGGCCCAACGCCCCGGCGAAAACCGCAATCCGTCGGTTCCGGTTGACCGCGGCGGCATACCGGGAGCAACATGGAGCCACGGGGCAGTTGGGCCAGCAGGGCCGAACAAGGGAAATCGCCATGCCCAGATTACATGCCTTCGCCTTGCTCACAGCAGCGCTTGCACTCGTCCCTCCAGCAAGCGCGCAGCCCGGGAGCTATCCGACGGACGGGTGGCCGAAGGACGTGAAAGCTACCGCTCTCACCAGCGCCCAGATCGACCCTCTGATGCGCGCGGCAGGTTATACGAAGTCCGGCAACGCCTGGCGCGGGTGCGGCGGTTCAACAAGCGTCACCCGCGAAGCGGTCGAACTGCGCGACCTCAATGGCGACGGCCGCCCCGAGGCGCTCGTCGTTGCCGATGGCACGGAATGTTTCGGAGCGGCAGGCACCGGCTTCCAGCTTCTGCGCCCGGTACCCGGAGGCTGGAAAATCATGACCGACCAGACCGGCGTCGCCACTTTCCTGACCACCCGCGGAGCGGACGGCTATCCCGATCTTGAGATCGGCGGTCCCGGCTTCTGCTTCCCGGTCGCGCGCTGGATCGGCACCGAATATCGCGTGGTACGGTTTGCTTACGAAGGCAAGGCCTGCAAACCTCCTGGCTGACCCCCCTATTGCCGTACTGCGCCGATCGCTGCCGGCGAAAGATAGCGCGTAGTCGAGATGCCTCCATCCACGGCAATAGTCTGGCCATTGACGAAACCCGCCGCGTCGGAGGCAAGGAAGGCGACCATGTTGCCGATGTCGGCAGCAGTACAGTCTCGCTGGAGCGGGGTCAGTTCATGATTGGTGCGCCGGAAGAAGTCGAGATTCCAGAAGGCATCGGTCATCTCCGTCCGCACCACTGTTGGCGCCACGTAGTTTGAACGAATTCCGCGTGGCCCATATTCGGCTGCCATGGTTTGCATAAGGCCGATCTGCCCTGCCTTTACCGTAGAATAGGCTCCCCCGCCCGGCGTGCCATACAGCCCCCAGGTGGACCCGATGAAGAGGATGGAGCTTCCCTCCCCCATGATGGCCAGAGCCTCGCGGCAAAGCCGGAAAGGCGCGCGAAGCGAGATCCCCAGAACTTCATCGAGCATCTCGTCCGTCGTCTTATCGACCGGCCCGAAGTTGAACGATCCGGCATTGTTCACCAGCACATCCAGCCGGCCGAACTTCTCCACCGCTGCATCGACGATGAGGCGCGGGGCCTCGCTCGAAGTGGCATCGATGGCGACGAAATCGAACTCCACCGTGCCTGCGAGCGCATCCTTGAGCGCCAGGAGCTTGCCTGCGTTACGCCCCGTGCCAAGAACGCTTATGCCCTGTTCTCCGAGCGCGCGCACGATGGCCTCCCCGATGCCGCCTGCTGCCCCGGTGACGATTGCTACCCTGCCTTGCATTCCGATCGCTCCCCTTCGCAAGATGAACCGGATGCCTTGCGCAGATTGTCCGCACGCTCCGCAATGTCGTTCGCGGCGACGTAGCCGAAGGTCATCGCCGGCCCGATGGTCGCCCCTGCCCCCGGATAGGTATCGCCAAACGGCGTCCCCGAATTGTTGCCGGCGGCGTAGAGTCCCGCGATCGGCAGCCCCGCACCATCCAGAACGCGGGCCCGCGCATCGCATCGCAGCCCCCCCTTGGTGCCGAGATCACCATTGTTGATAGGCACTGCGTAGAACGGTGCCTTGTCGATAGAGCCGATGTTGGGATTGGGCTGGGACACAGCATCGCCGAACATCCGGTCGTAGGCGTTCATCCCGCGTCCGAATTCCGGATCGACACCGGTCTTCGCATAAACGTTCATCCGGGCAATCGTGTCCTGCACCGCGGTTACAGGGAGGCCGATCTTGTGACAGAGCTGCTCGATGTTATCGGCACGGAAGACGTAGTGGTCCCACCAATCCGCCGGAACCTTGTGCTCGGCCGTGTGGACCGTGGGCATCAGACCGCCCGCGCTGAACTTGCGCCGAAACTTGGAGTCGAAAATCAGCCAGCACGGGCAATTCGCCCCGCTTTCAAGCTGATCGCGCACCATGGCCTGCCCGAACTGGTCGTATCCGCAAGCTTCGTCAACGAAACGGACGCCGTTACGATTGACGACCACACTCCACGGTCGTCCCACGTCGAAGGCTGCCTGATGGATTTCGTGGAAGTTGGAAGCCCCCTTCATCGGCAGGGTCATGGTCGGTATCCACCAGCCCTGTTCGGTATGCTCCGTCGAAGCGCCGACAGCTTCGGCGGCGATCAGTGCTTCGCCGCGATTTCCGTCTTCCGGGGTGGACGAATGACGCGTCAGCCCGGGGACCGGATAGAAACGGTCTCGCAGCGTCTGGTTCCATTCGAATCCGCCGGCCGCCAGCACCACTCCGTATCGTGCCTGGACCGGATAGCGCCGCCCGAAACAGGAAAGCTCAACGCCCGTCACCCCGCCGCTTTTATCGATGATGAGGCTTTCAAGGCTCGTTTCGAGGCGCAATTCCACACCGCGCGCGAAGACCTGCTCGTAAGTCGCCCCCATCAGCGCCGCACCCTGAGTGAACCGGCGGTCCCTGTGCGAAACCTGGCGGGTGCCCCGGTCCAGCCAATAGCGCCCGATCATCTTGCCAGCGACCCGGCGCCAGCCCTTCGACTGCATCATGAGTGCGAAAGTCTCGGTAAGGTCCATCGCATATCGACCGAACAGCTTGAAGCGGTTGTACTGCTCCCTCATCAAGGCGTAGCGACCGTCGCCGAGCCGCCGTCCGTCGAAAGTCGGCACGATCACCGAACGATCCGCGCGTGCGCCGGGCCTGTCCGGAAAATAATCCGGCCAGGCCGCGGCCATCAGGTCGACGCCTGTACTCCTGAGATATCGGAGCATCTCCGGCGCCTCGTCCACGTAGGCTTCCAGCCTTTCGCGATTGACCGGCACCCCGATCGTCGCCCCCAGATATTCCAGGGCTGCCTCGCGGCTGTCGCCATGCGCACCGTCAAGCCCATGATTGGGTATCCACATGACACCGCCGGATGCGGCCGACGTGCCGCCGAACTTGTGCGCCTTTTCGACGATCAGCACCTTCATGCCGTTGTCGGCACTGCGCAGCGCAGCCATTGCTCCCGCCGCTCCCGATCCGACCACTACGACATCGAAGCCTTCACCCCACGCCACCTGCATTTCTCCCGCCGCTTTCTGTTCTTATCGCCCGAACGCGATCCAGGCCCTGCACCCCGCCTTATCGCGTCGGCGGCTTGCCCGAGAAATGACCGCCAAGGTACAGCGAGTTGCTTGGCCCTGCTTTGCCTGTCCGTGCCCTTGCCTCGCATCGGCAGGACAAGCACGTGGCGAACTGAAAAACGATACCAGACACTGGGAAAACGATGACCGAAAAGAGCTTTGTCGCCGTGGCGAAAGTCGAAGACGTACCTCCCGGCGGAAAGCTGGTGGTCGAAGTGAACGGCGTCAGTGTGATCCTGTGCAACACGCTCGATCGGGTGTTCGCGGTCCGGAACCTGTGCAGCCATGCCTACGAGACGCTCGAATGCGGCCGACTGCGCAATGGCTGGATCTCCTGCCCGGTTCACGGTGCGCGCTTCGATCTCGAAACCGGCGACCCGATCAATCCACCCGCGACGATGCCGATCCAGACTTACGAGGTCCGCATCGTGGGGGATACGATAGAAGTGCTTGCCTGATATCGCACGAGCGGGATGCCCCCGTCTGGACGCCCGGCGGCACGCTGGGCAAGGAACGGACATGAGCGAAACACCCGATCTCGACCAACTCGACCTCGAAGGACTCCGGGCCGAAGTCCGCGCCTTCCTCGCTGCCGACGCGCCATCCGGTTGGCGAGAGGCCAGCGCCACGCAGGAAGATTTCGTCCGCACCCAGCGTGACTGGTTCGGGAAACTGGTAAAGGCCGGCTATGCGATCCCGCATTGGCCCGCCGCGTTTCCGGGCGGCGGGCGCTCGCTTTCAGAACAGAAGGTCATTTACGAGGAACTGGCTCGCGCGGATTGTCCGCGCCTGCTGCTTTCCTTCGTATCGACGTACCACGCTTTCGCCACTCTGCACGAATGCGGCAGCGCCGAGCAGCAGGCCAGGTATCTTCCACGAATCCTTGAAGGCGAGACATGGTGTCAGGGCTTCTCCGAGCCCGGAGCCGGGTCGGATCTCGCCGCGATCAAGACACGCGCCGAACGCAAGGGCGACGTCTACGTGGTCAATGGCCAGAAAGTCTGGTCGACGATGGCCCAGTTCGCTGACAAGTGCCTGTTGCTTGTCCGTACCTCATCGGATGGTCCCAAGCAGGCTGGCATCACATACCTGCTGATGGACATGAAAATGCCCGGCGTCTCGGTTCGGCCGATCCACCAGATCCAAGGCGACGAGGAATTTGCCGAGATCTTCCTCGACAACGTGGAAATCCCTGTGTCGGAACGCGTGGGGGAAGAAGGCAAGGGTTGGGCCGTGGCGCAGGCCACGCTGGCTTCCGAACGGGGCCTTACGCTGATGGAACTGTCCTACCGGATGCGCGGTGCGCTTTCGCGCGTTGCCCGCCTCATCCGCGATCACAGCCACGAAGACGATCGCGGCATCCTGCGCGATTTCGGCGCGCTGGTGACGCAAGTGGATGCCGTCTGCGCCTTAGCGGACCAGTTTCTCGACAACCGCATCAACGGGATCGAGCGCATGGGCGACGCATCCATCGTCAAAAACGCCTACTCGCGGGCTCTGAGGGCCTATTCGCTGCTGGGCCTGCGCCTTGGCGGTATCGAGGAACAGTACATCGCGCCGATCACCTTCGGAGATCTCAACACCGGCAACTGGATGGCGGATTACATGAACTCGTTCGCCTGGACCATCGCCGGCGGCAGCGAGGAAGTGCAACGCAACATCATCGCCGAACGCATGCTCGACATGCCGCGTGAACCCAAGGGATGGGTGGCCTGACATGATCGAACTGAACGAACTGACCGATGCCGCCCAGAAGGCCTTCCCGGCGGACAAGCTCTCTCCCGAACGTGACGAGAGCTGGAATCTGGCAGCCGAAATGGGCTGGCTCATGGTGCGCCTGCCCGAGGATGACGGCGGGCTTGGTCTCGGCCGTGAAGCTTCGACGGCGCTCCACCTCGAAATGGGCCGCATTCTGGCTGCCATGCCGCTCATTCCCGCTCAACTGGGCCTTCAGGCCGTGGCTGCGAGTGAGAGCTTCGAAGATCGTACCGAATGGCTAGAGCGGTTGTCCTCCGGGGATTATGCCCCCCTGAACATGCTTCCCGCACGCCTCGTGCAAAACCCCGACGGCACCGTATCCGGCACGATCAGCGGGGTCTTCGAGGCCGACATGGCAGTGGCCGTGGTGGTACGACTGCCAAATGGCTATGCGCTGGTCCCGCTCGACGCGCAGGGGGTCAGCCGGGTCGAACGCCCGATCTGGGATCCCGGCAGGCGGATTTTCGATGTGGTACTGGAAAGCTATTCGCCAGCATCCTCGCTCATACTCACCGATGCCGATACGGCCAGTTCGCTGCATGACCTGCTTTCCGCCGAAGCGCAGATCGCACTCGCGGCGGATTGCCTCGGAGGCGCCAATGCCGTGCTCGACATGACTGTCGAGTACATGAAGATGCGGCGCCAGTTCGACCGACCGATCGCCATGTTCCAGGCCCTCAAGCACCGTGCCGCCGACATGAAGACCAGGATCGTCCTTGCCGAAGCACTGCTTCGCAGCCGGGTGCGCGATGAACATGCCAGCGTAACCGACCTTGCTTCGGCGAAATCTCTGGCGGTCGAGGCCTATCGTTTCGTGACCGAGGAATCGATCCAGCTCCACGGCGGAATTGGCCTCACAGAGGAGCATCAGTGCCATCTCTTCATGAAGCGCGCGATGCTCAACGCGCAGCTTTGCGGTTCCACGGACTTGTGGAACGAGCGGCGCGGCAGGACTGCATTCGCCCAGCTGTCCTGAAAAAGCCCAGCCGGGGGAAACGTTCGCAGGCGTGAACCGTTGGTCCTTCTGGAATTCCCGAAGGACCCAGCCCCACGATGACCGAGCCGCATGGCGTCGCCGCCCACATCAAGCAGAACGTGGTGCTTTACGGCGCATTGGCCGCAAATCTCGGGATCGCTGTCGCCAAGTTCGCGGCGGCGGCGATCAGTGGCTCGTCTTCGATGCTTACCGAAGGCGTCCATTCGTTGGTGGACAGCGGCAACCAGGTCCTGCTTCTCTATGGCCAGAAGCGCGCCAGCCGCAAAGCCGATGCATCGCACCCCTTCGGTTACGGGCGAGAGCTCTATTTCTGGGCGTTCGTGGTCGCCATCCTGATCTTCGCGGTCGGCGCGGGCGTCTCGATCTACGAGGGCCTGCTGCATATTCAGACCCCGAACCCTATCGAAGACCCCAGCCTCAATTACCTCGTCCTCGGCATAGCGTTCGCAATGGAAGGGGCGTCATGGGCGATTGCCGTTCGCGAGTTCAACCGCAGCCGCGGTGAGCAGACATGGTGGCAGGCGATCCACCGCAGCAAGGACCCTCCGGGATTCATCGTATTGTTCGAGGACAGCGCCGCACTGATAGGCCTCATCATCGCAGCGCTGGGCGTCTGGGCCAGCGTCCATTTCCAGGATGCGCGGATCGACGGCATTGCCTCGGTCATGATCGGTCTGGTTCTGGCCGGGGTCGCCGTGCTGCTTGCCCGCGAATCCAAGGGCCTGCTGATCGGCGAAGCAGCGGACCCGCATCTGATCGGCAGACTACGGGCAGTGCTGGACGGGCACGACCGGATCGACGCCGTGAACCACATCCGCACCATCCACACGAGCCCTCAGGCAATCTTCGTCGCCATCAGCGCAGACTTCGCCGACGATCTGCGAATGGGCGAAGCGGAAACCCTGATCGAGAAACTGGAGTGCCAGATGAAGGCCCTCTCCCCCTGGATCACTTCGATCTACATCCGTCCCGAAAAGCGCGCCGATGCCATGGTCTGGTAAACCGGATCGGCGCGGGATTCCGAATAGGGATGATATCGGCGCCCTTCTGCAGCGGCTTAAAGCACACTGATCCGCGCTGCCGAGCAGCAGGCTCCATTCCCTGCGGCGAGCCAAATGGCATCCATTCCCGCTACTTCAGCGTGAACAGATAATCGACCACCTGTTTGCGCTTGGCGTGGTCAGGAATGCCTGCGAACGACATTTTCGTACCGGGCACCAGCTTCTGCGGCGAGGCAAGCCAGCTGTCGAGAGTGGTGCGATCCCAGGTCAGCCGCGAACCCCTTAGTGCGGCACTGAAGGCGTAATCGGACTGGCTCGCCGCCTTGCGCCCCGCCACGCCGTGCAGGTTCGGGCCATAGGAGGTCTTGCCCGCTTCGGTCGCGTGGCAGACCGCGCAATTGGCAAAGGCCGCCGGGCGCGGCGCGGCGTTTTCGGCAGAGCCGGGAACGGCCATCACGGCAGCGGCCAGAACCGCGAGCGGCACCGCGGACAGGGACATCATCTTCACGAAAAAAATCAATCCAATTCACAGGACTGGCGCCCCTTATCTGCGGATAAGGCGGCAAGCCAGGACAAAGGCGCGCCGTATCACCGGCGCCGCCTCAAGGCATCAGAACCTGTCCAGGTTCATTACCTTGCCCCAAGCCGTCACGAAGTCGTTCACGAACATCTGCTGTGCGTCGTCGGAAGCGTAAGCCTCGGACACGGCGCGCAGTTCGGAATTCGATCCGAACACAAGATCGACGGGGCTGGCCGTCCACAGCAGCTTGCCGCTGGTCCTGTCATAGCCCTCGTAGACGCCCGAAGCCTTGGCGGACTTCTGCCACTTCGTGCCCATGTCGAGCAGGTTGACGAAGAAATCGTTGGACAGCGTACCCGGCTTCGCCGTCAACACACCATTCGGCGAATGACCGGCGTTCGCATCCAGCGCGCGCATGCCTCCTACCAGAACGGCCATCTGCGGCACCGTCAACTCAAGCTGGTTGGCCTTGTCGACAAGCATCACTGCCGGTGAATGTTCGCTGTCCGCTCCATAGTAGTTGCGGAAACCGTCGGCGCGAGGACGCAGGTAATCATAGGACTTCACGTCGGTCTGCGTCTGTGACGCATCGACACGCCCCGGCGTGAACAGCACCGCCACGTTGTATCCCGCCTTCGCTGCAGCCTGTTCGACTGCGGCATTACCGCCCAGCACGATCAGGTCTGCCATCGAGACCTGCCTGCCCTCCTTGGCCGAGGCGTTGAATTCGTTTCGGACGCGTTCAAGCCTGGCCAGCACTTTCGCCAACTCGGCCGGATCGTTGACCGCCCATCCCTTCGCGGGATCGAGGCGCAAGCGCCCTCCGTTAGGCCCTCCGCGCATGTCGGTACCGCGGAACGTCGCCGCCGAAGCCCAGGCCGCCTTGACCAGTTCACGCGGGACGATACCCGAAGCAAGGATCTTGGCCTTGAGAGCCGCAACATCCGTTGAATCGATCGCGGTATAGCCAGCCATTGGCAGCGGGTCCTGCCACGCAAAGCTTTCCTGCGGAGCTTCAGCCCCCAGATAACGTGCCGACGGCCCCATATCGCGGTGTGTCAGCTTGAACCATGCGCGGGCGAAAGCCTGTGCGAACAGTTCAGGATTTTCGCGCCAACGCGTGGTGATTGCGCGAAAACCCGGATCTTCCTTCATCGCAATGTCGGTCGTGAACATGATCGGCGCATGGCGAACGTCCGGCCGGTGCGCATCAGGTACGAGCTGACCGGCGCTTGCATCGCTCGGTATCCATTGCGTGGCGCCTGCCGGGCTCTTGGTCTTCACCCAATCGAATCCGTAGAGATTGTCGAGATACTGCGTCGTGAACTTCACGGGATCGACGGACCAGGCACCTTCAAGCCCGCTGGTGACGGTATCCTCGGCATTGCCCTTGCCGCATTTGTTGGCCCAGCCAAGTCCTTGCTGCTCGACCGGGGCGCCTGACGGATCGGCGCCAACGCATTCCTGCGGATTGTGTGCGCCATGTGCCTTGCCGAAGGTATGCCCGCCTGCAATCAGCGCTGCGGTTTCCTCGTCATCCATGGCCATGCGGCCAAAGGCGAGCCGAATGTCAGCCGCCGCCGCAAGCGGATCGGAATTGCCGTTAGGCCCTTCGGGATTGACATAGATGAGCCCCATCTGCGTCGCGGCGAGTGGCCCCTTCAGCCCTCCCTTGCCGTCCCTGCGCTCATCGCCGAGCCATTTGCGCTCGAGGCCCCAGAACACGATGTCGGGCTCCCAACTGTCCACCCGGCCGCCGGCGAAACCCAGGGTCTTGAAGCCCATATCTTCGAGCGCAACGTTACCTGTCAGGACCATGAGATCGCCCCAGGAAATCTTGCGCCCGTACTTCTGCTTGATGGGCCAGATGAGGCGCCGGGCCTTGTCGAGGCTGACATTGTCGGGCCAGGCATTGAGCGGATCGAAACACTGCTCGCCGCCTGCACCACCTCCGCGACCGTCGCCAACACGATAAGTGCCCGCACTGTGCCAGGCCATGCGGATGAAGAAGGGGCCGTAATGGCCATAATCGGCCGGCCACCAGGCCTGCGAGGTCGTCAGCGTCTTGCGGATTTCTGCCTTGACGGCATCAAGGTCCAACGATGCGAATTCCCGGGCATAGTCGAAATCGGAACCATAAGGGTTCGAAGCCAGGTCATGCTGGCGGAGCGGTGAAAGATCGAGCCGATCCGGCCACCAGTCCTTGTTGGACATAGGCCTCGCTCCCTCGGCGGTCACGGTGGGGGAAGAAGATGCCTTGGCCGTTTCCTCTGCATGCACGGTTCCACAAGTCAGAGGAAATGCAGCCATGGCGAGCAATGCGCTTAGCCTAGTCGGTATTCTGGTCATGGGTTTCTCCACCTGCTTGATCGAACGCGGTTGGAGACCCCGGATAGTGGCGTGGCCGATTTCGAAAAAACCGGACAATTCAATTATTGTGATCGCTATTGACGATGAAAAAATAGTTCAACGCAAACGCGAAACGAAGAAGCGACCGTTTTCTGCCGCATTTTTCACAATGCGGCAGATCTCGAGCCGCAGCGCAGCAAAAAAAGGCCCCCGCATTTCTGCAGAGGCCCTTCCGTTTCAGTCAATTCTATTTTCGCGCTCAGCTCATCGCAATGAGGCGCTGAGCCTCGGCAACGATTTCCGGCGGCTGTACGAGGAAGGCGTCTTCCAGCTTCTTGGCGAAAGGCACTGAACAATAGGGCGCACCAAGTCGGCCGACTGGAGCCTTCAGTTTGCCGAACAGGGTTTCCTGCACGGTCGCGGCAATTTCCGCACCGGGACCGAAGTTGCGGCCGGCTTCGTGAACCACGAGCAGGCGGCCGGTCTTCTCGGCTGAGGCCAGCACGGTTTCCTTGTCCCACGGCGAAATCGTGCGCAAGTCGATCACTTCGACAGACACGCCCGCCTTGGTCAGTTCCTCATAGGCCTGCATGACGGTGAACATCATCTGGCCATAGGACACGATGGTGATATCACTGCCCGGCGCAACGACGTTAGCCTTGCCCAGCGGGATCGGGCCCTGATTGACCGGCACGTCCATCGGCACGAACAGCGTCTTGCCGCTTTCGACGATGATGACCGGGTCCGGATCCTGGATGGCCGAAAGGTAGAGGCCCTTGAAGTCTGCCGGGGTCCAGGGGATCACCACCTTGATGCCGGCAGTGTGGCAGAACCAAGCCTCGTAGAAGTCGGCGTGCTGGCCCGCGGTCTGGTTGCCCGCGCCGGTCAGCGTGCGGATCACCATCGGCACCTGGCTCTGCCCGCCCGACATGAAACGCAGCTTGGCCGCATGGTTCACGATCATGTCCATGGCCACGGTCGTGAAATTCATCAGCATGATTTCGGCAACGGGCTTGTAACCGCCCATGGCCGCACCGATGGCCGCACCGATGATCGCCTGTTCCGAGATCGGCGTGGAGCGCACGCGCATCGTGCCGAACTTCGTCGAAAGACCGCGCGTGACGCCGACAACGCCGCCGCCTTCGTTGTCCGCAATGTCCTCGCCCAGCACGAGAACCTTGGGATCGGCCTCCATCGCTTCCATCAGCGCGGCATTGATCGCCTGAAGGCCGTTCATCTTCACCGTTTCCACGGCAGGGGCTTCGAGAGTTTCAGTGCTCATGCCGGAATCTCCTCGGCAAAGACGTCGCGGCGCAGTTCATCGTCGGACGGGTATTCGCAGGCCATCGCGAATTCGATGGCGTCGTTCACTTCGGCTTCGATCTTCGCGGTGAGCGCGTCGAGTTCCTCGGCCGTCGCCACGCCATCGTCGATCAGCTTCTGGCGGTAGATCGGCAGCGGGTCCCTGGCAATCGCCTCGGCCTTCTCTTCCTTGGTCATGTAGCCGTCGGCATCGCCGAAGACGTGGCCCATGAAGCGGAAGGTCTTGCATTCAAGAAGCGTCGGCCCCTCGCCCGCGCGGGCACGCTCGATCGCGGCATGGCGTGAGCGTAGACGTCGACCGGGTCGTTGCCGTCCACGGTGTAGCCCGGCATGCCGTAACCGATCGCGCGCTTCGAGATCAGATCGACGGAAGTGCCGTTCTCATAGCGAGTATGCTCGGCAAAGCCGTTGTTCTGGCAGACGAAGATAACCGGCAGCTTCCAAACGGATGCCAGGTTCAACGCTTCGTGGAACGCGCCGATGTTGCTGGCGCCGTCACCGAAGTAGGCGACCGTGACTTGCTTGGTCCCATCCAGCAGTGCCGCCCAGCCAAAGCCATTGGCGATCGGCATGGACGAACCGACGATGCCGGTAGTGACCATCACACCTGTTTCCGGGTGAGTGAGATGCATCGGGCCGCCCTTGCCCTTGCAGGTACCGTCGACACGGCCGCAGATCTCGGCCCAGAGCGGGCGGAGCGGCATGTCCTTGGCGACCATGTCGTGGATGCCGCGATAGATCGTGCAGATCTTGTCGTCGTCGTTCAGCAGCACCGAGATGGCCGAAGGAATGCATTCTGCCCGCGCGCCGAATAGTACGGCGCAGTGATGCGGCCGCGACGGATCTGGGTGCGGGTGGCGTCGTCGTTACGCTCGATCCGGATCATCCGGCGATAGATGTCGAGCTGGGTCTTGGCGTCGGGCTTGGCCCGGTTCTCCAGTGTCTGGCTCATGGGTCCTCTCTAGGTCAGCCCCTCTTGCTTGAGGGTGCGCCCCGCTGGGCGGGCTGAACCAGAGTTCAGTACGCCACGGACGTCATCACGCAAGAGTAGGCCGGACCGCCTCGGCGTTATCCGCGTCCAGCCGGGCAACCGCCATCGCGCGAACTTCGCTTGACTTCACTTTTTCACTGCCGGTGATGGCGTAATCCTCGTCCCGAAAGAACAACACCCGGCGCGGCACCTTGAAGCTGGCGATCTCTTCCTTGCACGAGGCGATGACGATCTGCTCATCCAGCAGCGCCCCATCTAGCGGGACGATGCAGGCGACCACCATTTCGCCCAGCAGGTCGTCAGGCACCCCAACCGTCTGGGTGCGTTTCACCCCCGGAATCCGGGCGATCACCTCGTCCACCTCGATCGGGGCGACATTTGCGCCTCCCGTCTTTATCATCTCGGTCAAGCGCCCCTCCCAGAAGAAGCGGCCTGCCTCGTCGACCCGACCTGCGTCTCCCGTGCAAAAGAAACCCTCGGCATCGAAGCACTCTTCAGGCGCCTTGCCGAGGTAGCCGGACATCAGCGTCGGCCCCTTGATGCACATCTCCCCGACCGTTCCCACGGGGACTGAACTGCCCGATATCGGCTCTACGATTTTTAGGAAATTGCCCGGCAAAGGCGTCCCGAACGATCCCTCCACCCGGCCTTCGGGAGCGTCGGCAACGAACGAGGTGCAGATCGTCATAGTCTCGGTACAGCCGAACGACATCGGCACTTCCCATTGGGTCGAAACGGTCGGGTGCTGCCAGATCAGCTCTCCGCGCGGCACATACTTCACGCTGGAAAGGTCTGCCCTGGCCCACTTCGGAGATGCCTGAAGCCGTGCCCACTGGTGCGGGCGGCCATTGAGAAACGTCACCCGCTCCCGCTCCGCCAGATCCAGCGCCTCGTCCGCATCGAACATCCGCTGGAGAACTATCGTCCCTCCGGTCGAGAACGCCGTCCCCACCACCATGGAAACATTGCCCGACCAGAAGAAGCCGTTCCCCGTCCAACTGCGCACGGGCTCATGCATCGCGAAGAGCCGCGGCCAGCGCCACCACTGCACGGCGAAGGCGCGCTGCGAATGGACAACGCCCTTGGGCAGGCTGGTGGTACCGGAGGAAAAGAAGATGCCGCCGGGATCGCTAGGGTGAACGCTGTCCGCCCGCTCCAGCACGAGCGCCTTTTCGATCCGCGCTCCATGGGAAAGAAACTCGTCCCATGTCTCGACCGCGCCCCCGGCAGCAACCGCCATCGGCTCGGCTTCGCCCTGAACCCCGCCGAGCGAAACGAGGCGCCTCAGATAGGGAAAGCGAACCGAAGCCAGCGCCCCTGGGCGCAATTTCGCAATCTCAGGGTCAAGCTCGTGCAACATGGTCCCGAAGTGCTTCCTGATGACCTGTTGCTCGAAAAGCAGCAACGAGACCTGCGATGCGCGGACAAGATGGTCCAGTTCCTGCGCCGTCGAAAAGGTGCTCAGCGCCACCGGCACTCCGCCCGCCAGCGCGGTGCCGAACAGGCTGGAAAGAAACTCGGGCCGGTTGGTCATCAGGATGCCGACACGCTCACCCTTGCCGATCCCGCAACCCACCAATGCACGGGCCACTTCCACCGCGCGCGTCAGCAGGTCGTCGTAGGTCCATGCAGTACGGTGATCGCCCTTGCGCAGCACCACGGCCTCTCGAGGGCCATAGCGCGCGGCGACCTCTCGCAAGTAGCCGGCGATCGTGTGAGCCCCCTGCCCCGGTTCTTCGGCAAGCGGCGGTCCGGCGACGACTGAAGGGCTGCTCATAGGTAAGGTTTCTCCCCGGACAGCACATTGCGTGCCTGACTTTCGCCATGCCTAGCAGGCCCTCCGGGAGGCTGGAACGTGCGGCTAGCCGGTTTGGTGCGGCAGTCACGCCCTTTCGCCGCTGGAGGCAATGCCATCGCCCAGGTGAACCGCAAGTGCGAAGTCACCGGCAGGAAAGCCTGACGGAAAGACCAGGCACGCAGCGCTCCCATTGGAACGCCGCGCGATGGGAACACAAAAAGGCAGCGCCTGCTATGAACCGGCCTTTCCGGGGCCCAGCTTAAACCTGATTCCCCAATCCAGCGGCGTGCTTCGCCGCGATCCAGCCGAACGTCATCGACGGACCGACACTGGCACCGGCACCCGGATATACCCGGCCCATAGGCGAGGCCGTGGCGACCCCGCAGGCATAAAGCCCCTCGATCGGAGTGCCATCCGCCTTGAGAACCCTGGAATCGCTATCGCACACGACGCCGCCATAAGTGCCGACATCGCCCGGAACGACCGGGATTGCATAGAATGGGCCCTTCTCGATGGTGCCCATGCAGGCGTTAGGGCCATCCTTGAAGAACGGATCACCGAGCCAGTTGTCATAGGCGCGAACGCCGCGGTGGAAGTCCTCGTCCCGTCCGCCGCGCACGAAGCCGTTCCAGCGCTCGACCGTGGCCTTGAGAGCGTCCTGCGGTACGCCGATCTCGGAGGCGAGCGCTTCCACACTGTCCGCTCTGCGCATCCAGCCGGATGAGAGCCAGTTCGCCATGTTCTTTTTCGCTGTCCCCTTACCGGCGACGGCATATTCATCCATGTATTGCTGATCCATGATCGCCCAGCTCGGAATTGCCGGAACGGAGCGGTTGCGAACCATCATGTTCTCGCAGAACTCCTCGTAGGAACCGCCTTCGTTCATGTAGCGCACGCCGGTCTGATCGACCTGGATGGCATGGGGCTTGCCGGTCGTGCTCTGGGTGCCGGGTTTCACATAATCCGTATCCCAACCCGGGGCTTCCGACATCTGGAAGCCGACCATCTGGTCCATTTGCGCAAGAACGGCCCCATGGCGTTCCAGTTCGGCGTGCATGTCGCCGGTATCGCTCTCGATGCCGTTCGACCATTCCTTGCGGGTCCCTGGCATGTACTTGTCGCGCATGGCCTGGTTCTGAGAGAAACCTCCCGCGTTCATGAGCACGCCGAGCCGCGCGCCCACGCGCCAGGGCTTTCCGTCCTTCCGCGTAAGCACGCCAACGGCGCGCCCGTCCTCCACGATCGTTTCATCTACAGGGCTGTCCGTGCGGATTTCAGCCGCATTCCTGTCCAGCACTGCCTTGAGCATACGGCCCTGCAGCGCCGCACCGGCCGTCACCCAATGCTTCCCGGTCAGTTTCCCGATCACGACCTTCACCGCGATCTTGAGGAGGATTTTCTTGATCGCCCACGAGTGCTTCGCGAAAGGCAGCTTCATGCCGTCATCGAGCTTCACCGGCACTTCCGCAAAGCCCTGCCGAAGTTTTCCTGCCCACTCCTTGCCCAGCACGTTCTTGTCGAAGGGCAAAGCCGTGACGGTACGGCTCGTCTTCATGCCTCCGGGAAGTTCGTCGTAATAATCGGGCCAGAACCGCGAACCCCGCTCCATGGCGACGCCTTGCCCGACGATGAAATCGAGCATCCGGGTCGCCTCGCGGGCATAGGTGCGGCGCGCTCGGAGCTTGTACCCGGGCTGTCTTCACCATCGGGCACGACCGCGTCGAGGTAGGTGCAGGCCTGCTCGAAGCTGTCCTCGCCCGGGTCCATGAAGCGGTTGTTGGGAATCCACATCACGCCGCCGGACTTGGCGGTGGTCCCGCCGACCCAAGGCGCCTTTTCGAGGATCAGAACCGACTTTCCCGCCTGCTTCATCAGCAGCGCCGAAGCCATGGAACCCGCACCGCTGCCCACGACCACCCAGTCGAAGCTCTCGTCGAACTGCGCCATCTTCGTTCTTTTCCTCTTCCCCGGCCCGCAGTCATGCTGCGCAAGCGTTCAGCGAGGTAGACCGGACTTGTAGCGCCTTGGCAAGGCGCGCAGGCCGGCCAGGCAGTTCGTGACCAAAGGTTTCGCCCCGGCGAAGGCTGTCCCTTCCGCGAAGTTCGAAGCTGCCTTGCCCGCCGCAAAGTCCTATGAGCGGAACAGAGAGAGGGAGACTGACCGAATATGAGCGAAACGCCGCCGCTGCCCCGTTTGGGCACTATCGCCTTGGCACGCGAAGGCCGCCTGCTGCGCATCACGCTTAACCGCCCCGAGGCGATGAACGCAGTGAACCTTCAGCTCCATGACGATCTGGCTGAAGCCATGTGGTTCGCCCAGGCCGATACGGGTTCCGACGTGATCCTGCTCACAGGAGCCGGCCGCGCCTTCTCCGCCGGGGGCGATCTCGACCATATCGAGCACAATGCCCGAAACCCCCATCTGTTCGATCATGAGGCCCGCGTCGCCAAGCGCATCGTTTCGACGCTGCTCGATATCGACAAGCCGGTGGTGTGCCGGATGAACGGCCATGCGGTCGGTCTCGGCGCGACGCTGGCGCTGCTCTGCGACGTGATCTTCGCCGCCGAGGGCGCGAAGATCGGCGATCCTCATGTCGGGCTCGGGCTGGTGGCGGGAGACGGCGGCGCGGTGATCTGGGCTCAACGCATCGGGCTGACGCGCGCCAAGGAATTCCTGCTGACCGGCGACCTGCTGACCGCAAGCCGCGCGGCGGAGATCGGCCTGGTGAATCACTGCGTTCCGGCGGACGAACTGGATGCGCGTGTCGATGCGTTCTGCGCAAAACTGCTCGGCGGCGCGATGGTCGCGATCCGTGCAACCAAGGTTCTCACCAATCTGGAACTGAAGCGGCTTGCCACCGCACTCATGGATGCCGGTATCGCCTACGAATCCGTGTCCGTCCGAAGTGCGGACCACCTCGAAGGCATACAGGCGCTGAAGGAAAAACGCGCGCCTCGTTTCATTGGACGTTAGCGTTCCCCCAAGGCTGCGATGTGAGACGGTACAGCCGGTCCCATCGCAGCCTTGGGGAACGCGCTAAGGGATAGCGGATCTGACGGTCACTCGGCCGGGACCACCCGGTCCCCCATTTCCGTGAACAGTGCCGTGTAGCATGTTCCGAAATCCTGCGCGTCGCTCTGAGTGAGTTCGCCGGCCGCGGTTGCCTTCCCGATCGCCCCGAGCAGTGCCATCGGATCGTCAGTCTCGATATCGTAGATCGCGAGATAGGGATTGCTGTCATTTCCGATCAGCCTGGCGACCAGTTCGTAGCGCTGGGCTCCGTGCATGCCGAACTTGTTGACCAGCTCAGGCAAGTGATTGTTATTGTACCAATCATGGTATTCGGCGTCTCGGCCAGCCTGCGGCGTGGTGAGTGCGATCAGTTTGTACTTGGGCACGGGTATCCTCCAGGAGTTTTCTCGGCCGCGAGCTTCCTTCACGGCGCACTGACGGCGCAAGGTTCTCCACACAGCACAGTACAGGCATCGCCTCGGCGTGAACCACGCCCCGAACGGCTACGATCTACTGGAGGAGCTGGCTTCCGCTCACGAGTTCGACGAAGGGTTCCTTGTCCGCCACGGCCGCGACACGATGCTGGCAGACCGCGAGTTCGGCTCCGCATTCCCCGCGATATTCGCGCGGATTGGCGCCGAATACGCGCTTGAACATACGGCTGAAATGAGCCGGGCTCTTAAAGCCCACGCCATAAGCAATCTCGCTGATCGAGATGTCTCGCGGATCGGACCTGCCGAGCCAGTCCCTCGCCTTGGTCAGGCGCTGCTCCCAGACCAGCTCAGAAAACGAGGTATCGCGCAGGCGCAGCAGAAACGAGAGATAGCGCGGCGAGATACCGCAACCTTTCGCAACCATGGCCGTCGAAAGCTGGGGATCGGAGAGATGCACCTCGATAAAACGCAGCACTTCCTCCAGCCTGCGATCGGCTATCGACTGACGCGCGGGCTGGAGTTGATCGAGCAGCCGCACGGCATTGGCCACGAGTGCTATCGCGGTCTCTACAAGAAGCCTCGCCGAGGATTCGCCCAGTTTCCCATCATCGGAAAAGACCTCGCCTAGCATGCGCTCGGCCATAGCCAGTTCGGGTGCTCCGGCCACCAGAACCAGGCCTGCGCCGAGATCCTGCGCGATATGGGAACGCAGCAGATGGGTCGGCACGGTGACATGCAGGACTTCGTGCGCGCCGTCACTGTCAGTGCGGCATTCGATGAGGAACGGCGACATCGAACGCGTTATCATCAGGTCGCCCGGACGTGCCAGTTTGCTTCCGCACTGGTCCGAAAATCCGAGTTCACCTTTGCGAACGAACCAGAGGATCGACAGGTCGGTGGCGTCCTCCCGGATATGTTGCCGGGACCGGCGGAACGAGAGGTTGCTGGCAGAACGCTGGCGGATGATCGACATAGCCCCCACCGCCTTTCGTTCCGAACGCACCTCTACATTTGGCGCATCCTCGACCCAGAAGTCTCCGCGATAATACTCCTGATCCCGGCTGCCACGGAACATGCGCTGGCCATCGCGGTAATTGCGTTTGTCTAGCGCGAACAAGGTTTCTGCCATGACCCTCTCCCTGGGTACGGAAACCGCGTGGTTCCCGGCTTGCGCCCCGGCCGATTCCCGTCGGTCTCGCGGCACGAGACGAAAGTATCACGACCACGCGGCATAACTCTACATTCGATGCGGAAGCATCTGCATTGCATGCATCCATTGACCTTGCATGCAGATCGAACCGCCAGATCAGCCCTCCCGGCCCTTCTTCGATAGCCGCCACTCAGGGGGATAATTGGTGTCGTGGTCCTTCACGACCTTGCCGATGCCCTGCTTGAACGTGCTGCCCTTGCCGAGATTGACGTCGTTCTCGCCATCGTCCTTCATCAGCGGCAACATGCCCTCGAGCCATCCCGTGAGCAGGCTTCCCATGTATTCGCCGCGGTACTGCTTGTAGGCTTCGATGAAGGTCTTTTGCGCAACGACCACGTCGGTAGGCCGGGTGATCGAGCAGGCATGGGCGTACTTGGCGGTCTCCGCCTCCAGCTTGTCGCGGGTAACCACCGAGTTCACAAAGTTGCAGTGGTGCATTTCGTCAGCCGTGAAGGGCCGGCCGGTGAAGAGCATCTCCGAGAACCTCCGCAAACCCACCATCTCCAGCCATTGCCACATCCGGGGGCCCCAGCCTGCGTAACGGAACGAAGGATGGCCAAACAGCGCGTCATCCGCGGAAACGATGATATCGGCGTCTGCGCACTGGTAGAAATGCCAGCCATAGCAGTAGCCCTTCGCCTCGATGATCGAGATCTTCTTGAACTCCTGGAGCGGGCGGTTCCCCGATCGCGCCTTGGCATAATAATCCGTGAGTCCATGGAGATAACGGAAGGACCCGGGCGGTGGGTACTTCACGTCCGGGTCCTCGATCTCGAGATCGGTCAGGAAACCGTCGCCCGGCCTGGGATTGAGATAGAGATCGCCGTGTTCGTCAAGGTCGCCGCCGCTGCCCAGATTATCGCCCGCCCCCCGGATAACCAGCACCTTGACGTCATCGTCGATGTTCGCCTGGAAGACCAGCTCGCCAAACCGCGCGCGCATACCGATCGTTGCCGTGTTGTGCTTGTCGATTCGGTTGAAAGTGATCGTCGCGATCTTGGTAGTCTTGTCCTTCTGGTAAAGAACGTGCTGCTCCGCGACCTTCTTGTGGTCGGCTATCGTTTTCATGCCTCTCTCCCGCGCCTCTTCCCGCGCCGCCTTGTCTGCGATCCACGGCTTTCCCGAGTGCTGCCACAGGCAAGCCGGGGGGTATTGGCAATAGGCGCGGGTTTCTCGATATTGGGTGCCGCCGCCCAGCGGCCCATCAGCGGCGAACATGCCCGGTGCGAGAGGAAGCGACCCTAAGGATGGAACCGGAACATAACAGCTTCTTCAGCCTGGACGGCCCGCTGGACGTGGCGCCGGGTGGAGGCCAGGTTCGCGCGGCCAACTTCGCGGGACTGGCCAATCTCGCCCGCAGCCACGGCCGCGACGCGCGCGGCATCGTCGAACGTCACGGCATGGAAGCGCGCGTCCTGATCGACCCGGAGAGCCTGGTGGCGCCGCAACAGGTGGCCGACACTTTCGAATACTGCAGCGCGATCTTCGACGATCCGCTGTTCGGCCTTCATTTCGCCTCCATGCAGGATCCCGAAGTCTTCGGTTGCGTGACCGCCCTGTGCCGTTCAGCCCCCACCGTTCGCGCCGGCATCCGCTGCCTCATCGATTTCCTTCCCGTGGTTCACGCGCCCGACTGTGAGGTGGTGTTGATCGAAGGGCGCGAGACCGCCGAACTGACATGGCTGGTCAACGCCGACATCGGCGTTAACGACCAGGCCAATTATCAGGCCGCGATGCTGAACCTGAAACTGCTCCAGGCGATCGGCGGTCCCGCCTTCAAACCAGCTGGGTCAGCCTTTCCGCCGATCCGCGCCAGAGCGACCTTCCTGAAATCGAGAAACTGCTCGGCTGCAAGGTCATGGGACAATCGAGCCGCAATTCCGTGGCATTCCCGGTAAGGGCACTGGAGCAACCTGTGCCGAGCGCCAACCGGCTGCTCTACAAACTGCTTGGCTCCTATCTGCAGCGCGTGAAATCGGCCCACAGCCCTTCCATCGTCGACAAGGTGAACAGCTATATCCGCGGATCGCTGGCATCCGGTGCCTGTTCGATCGAACGCTGCGCCGAAAAGACGGGAATGTCCGTCCGCACCCTGCAATCGCGGCTATCCGCCGAGAGCGTCCGATTCTCCGAACTGGTAGAGAAACAGCGCGAAAGCCTTGCGCGCGCGCATTTGTCCGACCGCCGGCTCTCGCTTGACGAAATCGCAGACCGGCTCGGCTACGGCGAACAGACGAGCTTCGGCCGCGCCTTCAAGCGGTGGACGGGGATGACACCGCAGCAGTTCCGCGCCGGCTGCTGAAAGACTGCCTGCAGCGCCCTGCCCGACGGACAGGGCGCCCGGTGAAACTACTTCCGTTCGGCCTCGATCTCGTCAAGCGTCGTCCTGGCGAGTTTCAGGAAGTTCAGGGTATCGACCTGCGCCGAAGGAATGTCCTTACGGAAAGTGGCGAAGCCGTGGACGAGGCCCTTGCCTTCGTAGTAAGTCGTTGGAACGCCTGCCGCGATAAGCTTGCCCGCATAGGCGCGCCCCTGATCCCGCAACGGATCGAGACCGGCCGTCACCAGCACGGTCGGCGGCAATCCGGCCAGATCGCCAAGCAATGGCGACGTCCGCAAGCTTTTCGGATCGGCGGCATAGTGCTGACGGAAATAGACCGTAACGCTGTCATCAAGACCATAGCCCGTGCCGAACTGGCGAAGTGACGGATACTCGTTCACGAAATCCGCGGCAGGGTAGATCGGCAACTGCATGATGACCGGAACTGCCGCCGGCTTGTCGCGCAGCGCCGCCGCAACGATCAGGGTCAGGTTCCCGCCGGCGCTGTCTCCGCTCAGGACCAGGCCGGTGACGCCGAGACCAAGCGCCTTGCCGTTACCCGCGATCCAGCGCGCAGCCGCCTCGCCATCGTCCGGTGCCGCGGGCCAGGGATGTTCGGGAGCGAGCCTGTACTCCACCGAAACAACGGGCAGATCCAGTTGGCGCGAGATTTCGGCTGCCAGAGCCGCATGGGTCTCCACGCTGCCCAATACGAAGCCGCCGCCGTGATAGAACACCACGACCGGTCCGGGCCCGCGATCGCGCGAACGTCGAACACCCGTAGCGCCATCGCACCGCCCGGCCCCGGCATCTCGAATTTTCGATCAACCGCAAGATTGCCGACCGGAAGATCGCGAGACGGCATTGCCGAAGGCGGCAACTTGCGAATTTGGGCGATTGTTTCGGCGGTCAACGGAGGCAGCGGCTGTGCACTGGAAGCCCTGAGATAAGCCGCCACATCGGGGCGGACATAAGGCGCCGCCTGCGTCATGCTGACTGCAGCATCCTTCGCCGCGAGGTGGGCCGGTGCGGCCAGTGTCATGAAAACAGAAAGCAACAGCCCCGATCGGCAGGCACGATTCTTCGAATCGGTCATGAAATGCATCCTCTCCTCCCCTGTAGGGAGGGCTGTTTTACGTATGCATTTCACGCTTGGCGAGCGGGAGACTACTGCGTCCCCCACTCCTGCATCAATAAACGCCGCCCTGTTGCTCGGCAAAGTCCTGCGCCTCACCAGCGGCGGCGGCGGCCGAGGCCTGCCGTGCTTCCTGGGCACCGCGAATTTCGGAAACCAGCGCATCGCGGCGACGGGCGAACTCGTCTTCCGGCGTGTACTGCCGCGGCTCCGTATCGGGCTTGAAAGCTTCCCAGATGACCGCGGCCTTGGGATCGTTGCCAGGCTCGACACCCATGACCTGCTTGCCGGTCACCCGATCGATGCGCACCATCCTGATCCCCGCCGGAGCGACGAAAGGCTGCACGCCCCACCTTGCCCTCGTGGCCTGGACGACCTGCTTGAAGATCGGCGCCGCAATCCGTCCGCCTTGCGCGTATCCGCCAAGCGAACGCGGGGAATCGTAGCCGAGATAGACGCCGCCGACATAGTCCTGCGTCCCGCCCACGAACCACACGTCCGTCGGGCCGTTGGTCGTACCTGTCTTGCCGAACATCGGCATGTTGAGATCGCGCAGGGTAACGGCCGTGCCGCGGGTAACGACACCCTCAAGCATGTGGACCACCTGATAGGCAGTGCCGGCATCGATCACCTGCTTGCCCTTGCGGTCTATGCGCGGCATCGGTTTGCCGTCCCACTCGGCCATATTGCAGGTATCGCAGCGCCGGTTGTCGGCCTTCCAGATCACCTTGCCGTTGCGATCCTGCACATAGTCGACCACCGAGGAACCGAACTGGACACCGTTGTTAGCGAGCGCCGAATAAGCGTTGACCATGCGTGACACAGTTGTCTCGCCAGCGCCCAGCGCGAACGAAAGGTACGGCTTGTATTCGCCGATACCCACCGTCTTGAAAGTCTTGACTACGCGCGACATCCCGGTGTCGTTGGCAATGCGTACCGTCATCAGGTTTCGCGACTGCTCAAGGCCCCAGCGCATCGTGTGGCTGCCGCTTCCGCCTGCTCCGCCAAAGTTGCGGAAGCATTTGTCACCCAGTCCCGCACCCTGATAGACACAGAATGTTCCATCGAGGACCTGCGTGGCGGGCGTCATCCCGTATTGGAGACCGGTCGCATAGACGAAAGGCTTGATCGTCGAACCCGGCTGGCGCTCGGCCTGGATGGCGCGGTTGAAGGCATCGAGCCCCGAATCGAAACCGCCCTGCATCGCCATCACACGGCCGGTCGCCGGCTGTTCGATAACCATCCCGCCGGACACTTCGGGAATCGTGCGGACCGCATAAGTGCCTGAAGAAACAGGCGCAGCCGCCACGAGATCCCCTGTCTTGGCAAGGTCCGGCACATTGGTGAGCGCGGCGATGTTACCGTCCGAGAACCCGATGCGCCCGGTCGAACCGCTGCGATCGAGGATCACGCCGATGCGCCAATCCTTGTAGTCGATCGTCTTGTTGGAGACGATCAACTGGGTCTGCCAAGAGTCCAGGTCGTTGATATGGGCAATCGGGTGCGCCCAGGCGCGGTTGCCCTGATAGCGCAGGAGACCGGCACGAAGGCCGTCCCGCACCGCGTCCTGCATCTGCGTATCAAGGGAGGTGCGAACCCAGAGCCCGCCTGCATAGACGCTGTTCGGCCCATCCTCGGCCTTTTCGCCATACTGGTCGATCAGACGGCGGCGGACTTCCTCGATGAAGTAGCCATTGCCGGTCGGATAGGTTTCCGCGCGCCGAGGAATGAGGCCGAGCGGCTGAGACTTGGCGGCTTCGGCATCGGCGCGGCTGGCCCAGCCATTCTCGACCATCTGGCCGAGCACCCAGTTGCGGCGCTCGATCGCCATGCCTTCATATTGCTTGCGACCGTAGCGCTCCGGCGCCTTGGGCAGGATCGCCAGGAATGCCACTTCGTGAAGCTGGAGCTGATCGACGTCCTTGCCGAAGTAGGCGCGTGCCGCAGCCTGAACGCCGAAGCTCTGCCGCCCGAGGGGAATCTCGTTAAGGTAGAGTTCGAGGATCTGCTGCTTGGTCAACACGCCTTCGATGCGGCGGGCGACGACCATTTCCTTGAGCTTGCGGGTGACCGAATATTCGTCACCGATCAGGATGTTCTTGGCGACCTGCTGGGTGATCGTCGAACCGCCCCGGGCCCGTCCGCCGGTGCCGAGCTTGGAAGCATAGTCCACCACCGCCCCCGCCAGACCGGTCACATCGACACCGCCGTGCGTCCAGAAGGTCTTGTCCTCGGCCGAGAGGAAAGCATCCACCAGCGGCCTGGGAAAATCGACATATCGCAGCTGAACGCGCCGCTCACGGGCGTAACTGTAAACGATCTCGCCATCGATCCCGCGAACCATGGTCGGCAGCGGCGGCTGGTATTCGAGCAGCTTGTTGGCGTCGGGAAGGTCATGCGTGAAACCTACCCAAAGGCCACCTAGAACGACCAGACCGGCACCTGCGACGTAGCTTAGGCGCCGCAGCCCCTTGCGTTCGCGCCAAGCCCTGCCCAAGCCTGAAAAACGGCCTGCAAATCGCCCGCCAGCTCCACGACGGATGCGGTAATGGGCGTCCTCGGGCGGCTGTTCGGAGCCGTTCTCGATGATCTCGTCGGTCATTGCGAGTGCCCTCTAGCACGCCCCTTTCGCGCAAGGCCAGACGCGCCGCGCTCTTTTCGTCGCAGTGCCCGTCCTGCCTGCGCCCGCGGCTCAGCCACCACCGTTCCTTGCGAAGTACGCGCGGATCGCGCGGGCAGCGGCATCGGCGAGCGCCTGTTGACCGGCCCGCGAAGTCAGAACCTGAGCATCGCCCTGATTGTTGATATATCCCGTTTCGAACAGGATCGAGGGGATGTCCGGCGCCTTGAGCACGGCCAGAGCCGCCGTCTCCACCTGTTCCCGGTGGAGCCCGAGACCTGCCGCGCGCAGTTCGCGCAGCACCAGTTCGCCCGCCTGCGTGGACCCCGCCTGGGTTCCGCGCTGCGACAGGTCGAGCAGGATCGCGCCGACGCTCTGGCTGGTCTGCGAAAGAGCGACGCCGTTCACTCGTCCGGCCTCGTTCTCCCGCGCGGCAAAACGCTCGGCCGCCTCGCTCGACCCTTTTTCCGACAATACATAGATGCTCGCGCCGCGCGCCGAATCGCTGTCCGCGCTATCCGCATGGACGAAACGAAAAGATCAGCCCCAAGTCGGCGCGCCATATCGGGCCGGTCCGGCAGGGAAATAAAGCGGTCGGTATCGCGCGTCAGCGCTACCCTCACCCCGCCGCCCTCGACCAGACGATTGCGCAGCATCAGCGCGATCCGCAGCGCAACCGCCTTTTCCTTGACCTCGCCCTGCCCGGCTCCGGGATCGAAGCCCCCGTGCCCTGCATCGATAACGACCAGCGGCCGGCTCGAATCCGCAGGACCGTCGACGCGCGGCAGG
The DNA here is from genome assembly GCF_001298105.1 of Novosphingobium sp. ST904. GTDB lineage: Bacteria > Pseudomonadota > Alphaproteobacteria > Sphingomonadales > Sphingomonadaceae > Novosphingobium. The sequence goes on from NZ_LGJH01000152.1 coordinate 52,723, forward strand.
TCGACCGGCGTGCCTGCCGCGGGCATGTCGAAACGAACGACGTAATCGAGATCGCGCGGAGAAACGAAGAAACGCGGTCCCACAACCGCCAAAGCGATCGCCAGCGCCAGGGGCGCGGAAAGGATCATGACCAGCTGGATGCTGCGCGACATGGAGTTTTGACTAGGATCGCATGATCGCCCCCGCAATACTGCCGATCTGCCCTTTTCCCCCATTTTTACGCCTCGAACCGCAATCCCGGCAGTGATCCTGCATGGCGTTCGGCAATGAACTTGCCCTGCGGGACCATGGGAACTTGCCGTGCCGGGCCATGGATGCTAGGCCAATTCGACCCGGGGCTCGGAAGCTTTCGGTCCTCACATGCCGGACAGACACCACACTGGATGGTGCCGGACAGGATCGGTCAAGCCAGAACCCGGCCGTCAAAGCCGGAAAATCCGTTCCGGAACCAACAGGTTGACGCGAGAGATGAGAAGCCAATTGCCGCTATGCCAGCCAGTCCCCGAAAGGGCGTGGGCGGTATCGCAGCAATTTTCCGCGTGTCCGAATTCGCCACGCGCACTTCCGCTCGCAGACACGCCGGCCATCCGCAAGGTTGCCGGCCCCTCCGCCGCCCTGACGGCGGCAGACACGAAAACAGTCGCACTCGGAGCGCTGGATTGCTCCGTTTCCACACTTACCCCCGCCCGCGTCGAGACGCGTCCTGCCGCATCCGGCAGACCCAAGGCTTTCGCAGCGGGCATCATCGAACAAACTCGCGCCACTTCGGCTGATCCGGCCGGAGCAGAGCGCGTCTGGAGAATACACAATGGCAACGCGCATGCTCATCGATGCGCGCCACCCGGAAGAAACGCGGGTGGCGGTACTCAAGGGAAATCGCATTGAAGAGTTCGATTTCGAATCAGCCGACAAGAAGCAGATAAAAGGCAACATCTACCTGGCGAAGGTCACCCGCGTGGAACCTTCGCTTCAGGCGGCCTTCGTCGATTTCGGCGGCAATCGTCACGGATTCCTCGCCTTCAGCGAAATTCATCCCGACTATTACCAGATCCCCAAGGAGGACCGCGAGGCCCTGCTGGCGGAAGAAGCCGCCCATGCCGAGGAAGAAGCCGCCCTGCGCGCTTCCGAAGGCGATGACGAGGACGAGGAAGGCGGCGAAGGCTACGACGACGGCGGCCTGACCGAGGTAGACACGTCCGAGAAGGACCATGTCGCCACGATCGAGGACGGCAACGTCGAGAACGGCTTCGACAATGCCGAGGACGGCGAGGAAGAATCCGCCGACGAAAGCAATGGCGAGGCATCGGGCCGTGGTCGCCGCGGCCGTGGTCGCCGGCAGGGCGGCCGCAACTCGGGCCGTTCGAAGGAAGCCGATGACCTGCGTGCCCGCCGCATGGCGCTGCGCCGCCGCTACAAGATCCAGGACGTCATCCACCGCCGCCAGGTGCTGCTGGTGCAGGTCGTCAAGGAGGAGCGCGGCAACAAGGGCGCGGCCCTCACCACTTACCTCAGCCTCGCGGGCCGCTACTGCGTGCTCATGCCGAATTCGAGCCATGGCGGCGGCATCAGCCGCAAGATCAGCTCGGCCTCGGACCGCAAGCGCCTGAAGTCGATTATCGCCGAGCTCGACCTGCCGCGCTCGATGGGCTGCATCGTCCGCACCGCCGGGCTCCAGCGCACCAAGACCGAAATCAAGCGTGACTTCGACTATCTCGCCCGCCTCTGGGACGAGCTGCGCGAAATGACGATGCGCTCGGCCGCGCCGGCGCTGATCCACTCGGACAGCGATCTCATCAAGCGCGCGATCCGCGACATCTACAACCGCGATATCGAGGAAGTGATCGTCGAGGGCGAGGAAGGCTATCGCGCGGCGAAGGACTTCATGAAGCTCCTGATGCCGAGCCACGGCCGCAAGGTTAAGCCCTATGCCGATCCGGTGCCGCTGTTCCAGCGCTTCGGCGCCGAGGACCAGCTGACCGCGATGTACGATCCGGTCGTGCAGCTTCGCTCGGGCGGCTACATCGTCATCAACCCGACCGAAGCTCTGGTTTCGATCGACATCAACTCGGGCCGCGCCACCAAGGAGCACGGCATCGAGCAGACGGCGGTCGCCACCAACCTCGAAGCCGCGCAGGAAATCGCGCGCCAGCTTCGCCTGCGCGACATGGCCGGCCTTGTCGTCATCGACTTCATCGACATGGAGTACGGCTCCAACGTCCGCAAGGTCGAGAAGGCGGTCAAGGAAGCGCTCAAGAACGATCGCGCCCGCATCCAGGTCGGTCGCATTTCCAGCTTCGGCCTGATGGAAATGAGCCGCCAGCGCTGCGTACCGGCGTTCTGGAAGCGACCACCCGCTCCTGCCCCCACTGCGACGGCACCGGTCTCGTCCGCACCGCCAGCTCGGCAGGCCTCTCGGCGCTGCGCCTCATCGAGGACGAAGCCGCCAAGGGCAAGGGCATCGTGGTTTCGCTCTTCGCGTCGACCGAAGCGGCGATCTACCTGCTCAACGCCAAGCGCACCGACCTCGCCGACATCGAGGACCGCTACGGCGTCAACGTCGAAGTGATCCCCGAGGGCGAGAACGAAGGCGCGAAGATGCGCGTCATCTCGTCGGGTCCACGCAACGAGTTCGTGCCCCGCTTCGATCCGATCGCCGAAGACGTCGAGGATGATTTCATCGACGAGGAAGAGGAAGAGCTCGAGGAAGAGAACGAGCGCGAGGAAGCGCGCGAGCGTGGTGACGACGGTGAAGGCGGTTCGCGCCGCAAGCGCCGCAAGCGCCGCCGTGGCCGTGGCCGCGATCGCCGCGACGAGCAGGGTTCGGACGAAACCTCCGAGGACGATGCCGAGGCAGAGACCGAAGAAGGCGAAGCCGAGAGCGACGCCGATGCCGACGCAACCGAAGAAGGCGCTGCGCCCGCAGCCGAGGGTGACGAATCGGATGCGCCGCGCAAGCGTCGCCGCCGTGGTGGCCGCCGCCGCCGTGGACGTCGTGGTGACGAAAACGGCGAGAACGGTTTCGCATCCGAAGCCGGTGACGAAGGCACCGAAGAAGGCACCGAAGCGGAAGCTCCTGCCGAAGTGGTCGCCGAAGTCGTCGTTGCGGCAGAGCCTGTCGTGACCGCGGAGGAAGCTCCGGCCAAGCCGAAGCGCAGCCGCCGCAAGAAGGCCGACACTGCAGAGGCAGTTGCCGAGGCTCCGGCCGAAGCCGCAGTCGAGCCAGTGGCCGCCGAAGCGGAGGAAGCTCCCGCCAAGCCGAAGCGCACCCGTCGCAAGAAGGCCGACACCGCAGAAGCGGAAGAGGCTCCGGCAGCAGCACCTGCCAAGACGGCGACCAAGGCGGCAAAGGCTCCGGCCAGGTCCCGTTCGGCTGCCAAGCCCGCCGAGGGCGAGGAAGCTGCTGAAAAGCCGAAGCGCACCCGTCGCAAGAAGGCCGATCCGGCAACCGAAGTCGCGGCCGCGGCAGAGGAACCGGCAGTAACCGCCCCGGCGAACGATGAGTACGCTGCTGAAGCCTCGAACGGCGAAGATGGCGACTCGGCCGAACAGGGCGGTCCGCGTCGCGGCTGGTGGCAGCGCACCTTCGGCAACTGACGAAGGCGTGCCGCGGGAAAGGACCTGAAAAGGTCTTTCCCAGGCCCAGGATCAAAGGCCTCGCACGGAAACGTGCGGGGCCTTTTTCCTGTGTTCGATGCAGCGGGAAGTCGGCCAGGATGCATTTCCGGCACGCCATCCGACCGACGATGCAAGCCATCGAAGGGCCGAAACCGCAATTCCACTGACACTGGCCCTTGCCCCGCGCGACTGAATCGCTAAGGGGACTTTCAGTCGCGGTTCATGCCGCAGTGCAAGATCACGGGGATTTCTTCATGGCGACCTTCACCCTCCCGGCCAACAGCAAGATCAAGAAGCAGGGCAACGTCCACAAGGCCGAGGGCGCCGCGCGCGTGAAGAAGTTCACCGTCTACCGCTACGACCCGGACTCGGGGCAGAACCCGCGCTACGACACGTTCGAGATCGATCTGACAATTGCGGCCCGATGGTTCTCGACGCGCTCATCAAGATGAAGAGCGAACAGGACCCCAGCCTGACGTTCCGCCGTTCGTGCCGCGAAGGCATCTGCGGTTCCTGCGCGATGAACCTCAACGGCAAGAACGGCCTCGCCTGCACGACCGCGATCGAGGACCTCAAGGGCGATATCCGCATCACCCCGCTGCCGCACATGGAAGTCATCAAGGACCTCGTCCCCGACTTCACGCATTTCTACGCGCAGTACGCCTCGATCCGCCCCTGGCTGCAGACGGTTTCGACCACGCCCGGCAAGGAGCGCCTGCAGAGCCCCGAACAGCGCGAAAAGCTGGACGGCCTCTACGAATGCATCCTGTGCGCCTGCTGCTCGACCTCCTGCCCGAGCTACTGGTGGAACTCCGACAAGTTCCTCGGCCCGGCGATCCTGCTCCAGGCCTATCGCTGGCTGGCCGACAGCCGCGACGAGATGACCGGCGAGCGCCTTGACGAGCTGGAAGATCCCTTCCGTCTCTATCGCTGCCACACCATCATGAACTGCGCCAACGTCTGCCCCAAGGGCCTGTCGCCGGCGCGCGCCATCGCCGAAATCAAGAAGATGCAGGCCGAGCGCCAGGTCTGAGCCTCCCGGCTCGATCACCGGCAAGCGAATCCGACGTGTCGTCCGATACAGCATTCATCCATGGGCCGGCTCCGGGGAACCCGGGCTGGCTTACCTGGAACCTTGAAGACGACACCCGCTTCAATGCGGTGGGCCTCGGCCCGATGATCATCAGGCGCGAAGGCGAGCGTAGTGCCCGCGTCCGCCTGATCGATCTCGAAACGCGCCACAGCAACATGCACGGCAACGTGCATGGCGGCGTCACCCTTGCCTTCATCGACGTTGCCATGTTCGCGACGATGTTCTGCGTCCTGGGCGCCGAAGTCACGGGCTCCGTTACGCTCGACCTCCACAACCAGTTTATCGGTGCCGGCCGCATCGGCGCGCCGCTGGACGTGGTATGCGAAGTCATGCGCGAAACCGGCCGCCTCGTGTTCCTTCGCGGAACCGCCGAACAGGGTGACAACCTCGTGTCGAGCTTCGTCGGCACCCTGCGCAAGCCGAGCCTGCGATGACCGCGATGCTCGAACGCTACGAGGCTCTGGTAGCCACCGGCGAACTGCGCTCCGACCCCGAGCAGGCGGCCGCGGCGGAACGGCTCAACCAGCTTCAGCGCGAAGTCTACAAGGCGCAGACATCCACCGGCTTCCTCGGCAAGCTGCTCGGCAAGAAAGCCCCTCCCCCGCGCGGTCTCTACATGTGGGGCGGTGTGGGGCGCGGCAAGTCGATGCTGATGGACCTGTTCCACCAGACCCTCGACATCGAGGAAAAGCGCAGAATCCACTTCCATGCCTTCATGCTGGAAGTCCATGCGCTGCTGCGCGAGGAACGCCGCAAGGAAAGCGGCGATCCGATCCCGCCGGTGGCCGCCACTATCGCGCGCAACGTCAAGGTCCTGGCCTTCGACGAAATGGTCGTGAACAATTCCGCCGACGCCATGATCATGAGCCGGCTGTTCACCCTTCTCATCCTCGACGAGGGCGTGACGATCGTCACCACGTCGAACCGCGCCCCCAAGGACCTCTACAAGAACGGCCTCAACCGCGAGCACTTCCTGCCCTTCATCGCGCTGATCGAGAAGGAACTGGACGTTCTGACACTCAATGGCCCGACCGACTACCGCCTGCACCGCCTCGGCGGCATGGCGACCTGGCACTACCCGCTGGGAGAGCCGGCGACGGAGCAGGTTCGAGAGGCATTCTACCGCCTGACCGACTATCCTCCAGAGGACAGCGACCACGTTCCCTCGGCTGAGCTAGACGTCGGCGGCGGGCGCATGCTGCACGTACCCAAGAGCCTCAAGGGCGTTGGCGTGTTCAGCTTCAAGCGCCTGTGCGGCGAAGCGCGCGGCGCGGCGGACTATCTTGCAATCGCACGCGCCTATCACACCGTCATTCTGGTGGGCATACCCCGGATGGGGCCGGATCGCCGGAACGAGGCCGCGCGCTTCGTGACGCTGATCGATGCGCTTTACGAGAACAAGGTGAAGCTGATCGCGGCGGCGGATGCCTCGCCTGAGGAACTTTACGCAGCGGGCGATGGCCACTTCGAATTCGAGCGCACGGTAAGCCGTCTCAACGAGATGCAGAGCGCCGATTACCTCGCCATGGGCCACGGCGAAGACTGAAAAGTTAACGATTTGCGAATCAGTCGTTAATGGAAATGTGCTTGAGGGCGCTCTTCCGTTAACGGATTTGCACGCCTGCGCTTCAGCACCCAGCCCCAGACCCAGCCCTCGCAAGGCAATAAAAAACGCCCGATTTCCAATAGTGGAAAGGGCGTGGCTGGCGGCCGTATCAGTGGCCTTATCTATCAATTTTTAGCGGATTTCCGCCAATTTTTCTAGAATTCGGAAGGAGTATATGCGGCGTTTCGAAGAAGAGTTCCACGAAACGCGCATACGATTTGGTGATTAGCGGCCGTAGCTGCCCCAGTACCAGCTGTACATATCATTACCCCATGTGAACCGCCGCTATTTTGCGGCTGCCGACATGGATAACAACAGGTTAAGAAGTCATCAAGACTTTTTTAACCAGTTCGTCTGGGCTCCCTCCCCACGATTTGCGTGAGCAATCCCGGAATGGTACGGGCCGGCTGACATAGTACCCCTGAATGGCGTCGCACCGCATGGTCCGCAGGATGTCGAGTGCGGCCTGAGTCTCCACACCCTCGGCCACGACGACCCGGTCCTGTGAATGCGCCATCTCGATGATCGACTGGACGAGCAGGAGGTCTTCCTTGTTTCCTTCCATCGCCTGGATGAACACCTTGTCGATCTTGACCTCGGTGGCAGGCAGATAACGCAGGTAGTCGATCGTCGCGTTCCCGGTGCCGAAATCGTCAATCGACAGCTGGACGCCGGACTGGACAAGCTTCTGGAGCATCTGGAACGTGCGCGAGCTGCGGTCGAGACGATCCGTCTCAGTGATCTCCAGGATCAGCTTGTCTGCAGGCAGGCCGTAAGTTTCCAGGATTTCGGCGATCAGGCCGGGCAAGCCGGGATTACGCAGCAACTGAGCCGAAATGTTGACCGACATGGTCATGTCGAAACGTTGCGCCGCAGTTCGACGGCGGAACGCACGGCATCGTCGATGACAAAGCGCGTGATGCGCTCGATCCGGTGGAACTCCTCGGCGATGCGGATGAACTTGTCCGGACTGATCGGACCGCGCTCCGGGTGAGTCCAGCGCACCAGCGCCTCGGCCCCGGTCACGCGGTTGCTCGCCACGTCGAGCTTGGGCTGATAGGCCACCCAGACCTCGCCGTTGTCGATGGCGCGATCGAGCTGGGTCAGCAGCGAGATTTCCCACTGCGCCTCATGCTTGCGGCTGTCGAACTTGTAGACCAGTTCGTCGTTGCGCACGGCCTCCTCGGCTGACTGCATCGCACTGGCGACGCGGCTGGATACCGGGCGATCGAATTCCGAATCGATACCGCAGTTGAACGAGAGATCGATGTCGAGCCCGCCGACCTGGATGCCGTTCTGCACGATCCGGTGGAGGCCTTCGAGGTTTTCGAACAGATCGAAAGTGCTGCGGATCGTGGAGAGCCACATGAACATCCCGCCCTCGTGGTAAACCACGACTTCGCTGTCGCTGATGCGGATGCGACGAACGATCTCGTTCGCGACTTGCGCCTCCACGTGTTCGGCGAAGCTGCCGATGATCGCGCCGTAATTGCGGATCTGAAGTGCCACGAGGATCGGCTCGAAACCGCGTCGTACTTGCGCAGCACCTGCACGCTGGGAAGGCCCGAGCCCGAGTTTGTCTCTCCGGCGACTTCGACACGGTCGAGGTTGCGCATGCGGAACACAGCTACGGTGGCCATCGCGATGGCCGGGAATACATCCACCTGGACGCGGAAATGGTCCAGCATCAGCGGGAACAGGATAAGCACGACAACGAGGCCGCTGAAGCGATAGATATCCAGCACGCGCCCGCGCCCCACACCCGTCACGATGACGACCAGCGCCAGCAGGAACGGGGGAATCCATCCCAGGACGAACGGCACCCCGTCCTTCAGGGTCTCTGCCGCGATGGCGTGGAAGTAGCCGCCGGGAACATAACCCTGCATCGGCAGCGTATGGACGTCGTGGAACACCTCGGCGCTCGGCGCGATGATGATGTCCCTGCCGCGCACCGATTTCGGATCGAAGCGGCCCATCAGCACATCGACATAGCTTGCTGTCGGGATCGTCTTGTAATCGATCGAATAGTCCGGCTTGTAGACCGAGGACGTGCCTTCCTGCACGTCGGCGATCTTCGCCGAAAGGCTCGGGATGACACCGATCGGACTGTCGGACGCGAACGGGAAGCTCGTGCTGAGATTGAACGGATGGTCCAGCGCCAGCAGCGAAACCGCGCCGGCATCCTTCCTCAATCCCCGCGAAGGAATGACCGAGGCGTAATTGCCCATCGCGCCGTCCTTGCTGGGCATCGCGCCCAGGAAAACCCGTCCGCGATATTTGGCGAAAGTCGCAAGGAGTTCGTCGCGGCCGACGGTTTTCTCGTGATCGTTCAGGAAGCGGTCGAAGAAGACCCGCTTCGCGCCGGCATCCATCAGATTGCGGATTACCTGGGCGTCGTTCGCACGCGAAACGTCGAGGACCTCGAGTTCCTCAAGCGTCTTTCCGTCCTGCAGGACCATGACGATCTCGCCCTTGGAGGGGTGCATGCGAAGCCAGGTCCGGCCATTGACCAGAATGTCCTCCAGAGGGAGGCCTGCGCCGGTAACGCCCAGAAACACGCCGGTCAGCACCGCCCAGAAGACGATCCTGAATCTGGCGCTTTTCCAGACTTTAGCGGCCCGCGCGCCGAGGTCAGACATGATGGCCTCGCAAACTCATCCCCTCTTCGTCCCTTCGCAGGATACGGCCTCCCTCCACGGAAAGCGTCCGCATTTCAATCATGTACTGGCGACCTGCTATGTTCATGCACGTCCTGCGAATGACGTTTCGATGCCGGGTTAGAGCAAAGGTCCTAAGAATAGGTTAGGTTAACAAGGCTTCACGATCGAATTCGCGTAAACCTGCTAGCCCGCATTCAAGCCGGGCGCAGCGGCGAAATCAGGCGATACCCAGACGGGTGAGCGACTTGTCGAGCATGAGCAATTGCCAAAGGAGGCGAGAATGATCCGCCCTCCCGGCGATATGTTCCTCCACCACGCCCGTCAGCCGCGCTCCATCCAGCCACCCGGTGCGGGCCAGCGCCGCACCCGAGGCGATCTCCCGCGCGGATTGCGCAAGCGGTCCCCGGAACCACTGGGCGATCGGCGTGACGAAACCCTGCTTGGGGCGGTAGAGAATCTGGTCGGGCAGGAACCGCCGCATCGTGCGCTTCATCAGCCACTTGCCCTGCCCCCCGCGCACGCGCATCGATTCGGGCAGGCTTGCCGCGAATTCGATCAGGCGGTGATCGAGCAGCGGCTCTCGCGCTTCAAGGCTGACCGCCATGCTGGTGCGGTCCACCTTGGTGAGGATGTCGCCCGGTAGCCAGTGCTTCAGATCGGCGTACTGCGCACGGTCCAGCCCCGAACGGGCGGGTGCACCGCGCATCAGTTCCAGCAGGCCATGTTCCGCACGGTAATCGCCGCGCAGTTTTCGAAAATCGCCGGAGTAGAGCCCATCCCTCAGTTCGGGCGGGGTGAAGCCGATGGAACGGGCGTATCCCTCTGCGCTGTCCCCCTCGAGGGAGAGCAGCGTGGACCTGGCGCGCAACGGACGCGGCGCCCAATCCGCCTTGGGATAAATCGCCCCCAGTGCACCGAACACCGGCCCCCGGATCGCCTGCGGCAAGAGGCTGCGAACGCGGTCCTCGCCATGCTGGAACACGTGACGCCGATAGCCCGCGAACGCCTCGTCCGCACCATCGCCGGACAAGGCCACCGTCACCGATTCGCGGGCGAGTTGGCAAACCCGCAAGGTCGGCAGGGCGGAAGCATCGGCAAAGGGCTCGTCGAACATCGCCGCTAGCTGGTCGATCGCTTCGAAATCGTCGGGAGACACCTGCCGCGCCCGGTGGTCGGTCGCGAACTGCCGCGCGATCTGCGTGGCGTAACCGGTCTCGTCTAGTGCGGCGACGTCGAAGCCGATCGAGCAGGTCTTCACCGGCTGCGTGCTCTTTTCCGCCATCAGCGCGACGACACTGGAACTATCCACCCCGCCCGACAGGAACGCGCCGAGCGGCACGTCCGCCACCATGCGAGAGGATACGGCCTCGCGCATGAGGTGGAGCAGTTCCGCTTCGAGATCGTCGACCTTGCCCTTGCGCCTTTCGGCGAAAGACACGTTCCACCACTGCGCGGGCCGGGGCATCGGCGCGCCGTGCCGCAGCAGCAGCGAATGACCCGCCGGAAGCTTCGTCACGCCCTTGAGAATGGAACGGGTGTCGGGGACATAACCCCACGCCAGATAGTCCTCGATCGCGAGCGGATCGATATCGCGGCGCAGCAGCGGGTGAGCGAGCAATGCCTTGAGTTCGGACCCGAAAGCGAGGCTCCCGTCGCTCAGCGGCGCAAGGAACAGCGGCTTCACGCCCAGGCGGTCCCGTGCGAGGAACAGGGTGCGGGCTTCGAGATCGTAGATCGCGAAAGCGAACATGCCGTGTAGCCGCGAGACGCAATCGGGGCCCCAGCGCTGCCATGCGGCAAGGATCACCTCGCTGTCGCCGTCGGTGCGGAATTCGCCCCGCTCTCGCGCAGTTCGCGCCGCAGTTCGCGGTAGTTGTAGATTTCGCCGTTGAACACCAGCATCGCGCGGCCGTCGGGCGAGGGCATCGGCTGCGGCGATCCGGCAAGGTCGATGATCGAAAGCCGCCGGTGCCCCAGCGCCACGCCGGGCGCGGTCCAGACACCCTGCCCGTCCGGCCCGCGATGGATCATGGCATCGCACATGGCCGCCACCCGCTGGGGATCGACGGGCTTCGGCGTCTCGAGATGGTAAATACCGGCGATGCCACACATATCTGCTGGCCTAGCGGAGCGCGGTGATGCGGTCCATCCACGAGTCCACCGGGCCCGTCGCCGCGATGAAACGCGCAATGGATTGCGCTGCGCGGTGGCCGGGATAGTCCTCGGATGAAAGGATCAGCATCGTCGTAGGCCTTGCGCGCAATACGAGGTGATCGCCGATGATCGCCAGCTTCAGCCGGGCATTGCTGCCGGTTAGCAGGTCCCCTGTATGGAACCAGGTTACCGCCAGACGCTCTACCTTGCCGTGTCCAAGCAAGCGCTCACTGCGGGCGTCGCGGAAAGCGGGGCCGGGAGCCTGCCAGGACCACGGGCTCGACGGGGTCAGCGCCCCCTGCCCGAAACCGCCGGCCTCGCGCCCCTCGCCCTGCCCCGCGTAAAGCGCGATGAACACGTCCACGCTATGGCCTTCGCCGTCGGCATAGCGGCCAAGCAGCCGGTGATCGGCACCTTCGGCGCGCGGCCCCCACCAGATCGCCGGAGCGTAATCGACCCGGTGCCAGCCTGCCACCTGCGGCATTTCGATGGCCTGCGGCAGCGGCGCATCCAAAGTCTCGGCCGCGAAGGCCCAGCTTTGCGCCGCGACGACCACGACAGCGAAGCCCACGATCGCGGCGATGCCGCTGATGCGCCCCTTATCCAGCCATGCCAGCACGCGCGACCGGGCGATCGCATCGGTATCGATCATCGGTCCGTCGAGCGGGCGGTCGAAGAAGCGCCATGCCCCCGCGATCACGAGCGCGAGCACGATGGCGAAGAAGAACCAGCCGTAGACGATATGATCGAAGCCCGCAGCCTTCTCCACGCCGACGATCTGCGCGGCGTAGATCGTGCCCCAGGCACGCACGCCATTGGCCAGGATGGGCACGACGAGGCATGCCGCCATCATCGCTGACCGCCGCTTCCAGCTGACGAAGCAGACGTTGGCCGCAAGCGTACCGAACGCGATCATCGCGATCAGGAACTTCACCCCGGAACAGGCCTCGGCCACTTCGAACAGACCGGCAGGCGTATCTATAAAGACGCCGTCCACCGTCGCGGGAATGCCGCTCAGGTGCGTGAGAGCGATGGTGATCTCGGCCGTGATCGTCTGGAGCGCCTCGACCAGTTCCTCCCCGAAGGGTACGAGAAAGGCCATGTAACAGAGCGGAAAGAACAGGCCTGCCGTTACGCGCGGGCCGAGCAACAGCGGCACGGCAGATCCGAGCATGGCCACCGCCCCCGCCTGACGCGCAAGGTCGAGCCCTGAAAATGCGCCGAGCACCCAGAGGAACGCGGCACCGCTCATCGGGATCAGCCCGGGCCACCAGGCCTCCGGCATGAGCCGGACCAGTTCCGCGCGGCGCTGCCAGACAAGCCAGCCCAGAATCGGCGGGATCAGGATGATGTGATTGTACGTGGAAATGTCCCACCACTGGCGCCCCATCGCGGCCCAATCGTCATGGAACACCGCAATCAACGCCAGCATAACCGCACCGGCGCGGATCAGCGCCGCACGCCAATGGGCTGGCAGCGAGTGCCAACGTCTCGCAGGCACGCCGGCAGTCTCCAGAGTGGCGGTTTCAGGCGGCATCGCTCATGCTCTCCGACTTCAGGGCAATCAGGCGTGGAAGGTCTGCCAGCGCTGCCCCCCAACTTGCGTGAGCGCCGATCCATTCCCGCGCGTTGTGGCCCATGGCCTGCGCCCGCGCGCTATCCCCGGCGAGTGCGATGACAGCCTCCGCCAGGGCCGCGTCGCTTTCCGCCACGAGAAAATCGCGGCCATCTTCAGCCTCGATCCCCGTGGCCGCGCCCGGAGACAGCACCGTGGGCAGGCCCATCGCCATGGCTTCAAGCACCTTGTTCTGCACCCCGCGCGCGATTTCGAGCGGCACCAACGCCATGTCGGCAGCCGCGATCCAGGGGCGGATATCCTCCACCCGTCCCCATATGTGCACGCCGCCGTGCCCGTGGTGCGCCATGAGCGAGGCTGGCGGATTGCGCCCGACGACATGCAGACTGGCAGCCGGCAGGCGGCGGCGCACCAGCGGCAGGATTCGCGCGATCGCGCGTTCGACTGCCGCCACATTCGGCGCATAGTCCATCTGACCGGTGAAGATCAGGCGCGGGCCGTCGATAGCCGCCATGCGTGGCTCAGGCACCGCCTTCGCCGGATCGAAAAGCGCGCTATCCAATCCGTTGCCCATCGGCTCCACCGCGCAGGCGGAATCGCCCAGCCGTGCGGCGAACAACGCCGCTTCGGCCTTGCTCACCAGCAGGGTCACGTCGGCCCGGCGCGCGATCCGGGCTTCCTCCGCCCTCAGCAACCGCCCTTCGCGCCGTTCCATCCAGCTTCGAAAACCGCGCCCCGCCGCGCCATAAGCCTCGAACTTGGCGGAATCTACATCAACCAGATCGACGATCAGGCGGCCACGGAAGCTCTGCGGAACATACTGCGCCACTTGGCCGGAAAAGACGAAGATGGTGTCGATCGGGCGGGCACGGAGCACCTGCTCCACCCAGTTCGCCATGCGCCGGTCGTGAAACGCGGTCAGGCTGAGCGGACGTCCGGTTGCCAGAGATTCCAGCCCTGCAACCGGCAGCGATTTCGTGCGGGCAAGCAGCAAGTGACTGGCGGATAACGCTGCAAGCTCTGCCTCGCAGCCATGATCGGCCGCATCGTCGGCAAAGCAGCCGACGTGCACGGGAGCCAGCCGGGCCAGCGCCTTGAGCACGTTGTGCGAACGAATCTTGTCTCCGCGATCCGGCGGAAACGGGATGCGGTGAGCCAGGAACAGGATTTCGCCCATCAGCCGATACCGCGCGCGATCAGCGGGCCCAGCCTATTGGCCACGGCAAGCGGCAGCCGTTGCCAGAGCCTGATCTGAAGCGAGAGCTTGCTGCTCGTCGGATCGGCTTCCCGCTTCGCGCACCCGGCGCGGTCCAGATGGCATATGTCAGCGGTTCCGGTTCGAAACCCCAGTTACGCTTGAAGTGATAAGCGCCGCTGTCCGTCTTGGAGCGGCCGAAATCGAACGTCGTGCAGCCCCGCCGCCGGGCATGGAGCATCAGTTCGAAATACATCCGGTCATTGGCGCGCAGCTGGCGTGCTTCCCGGGTGCCGCCCCCCCAATAAGGCATTGCCGCGCCTCGATGGTAAAGCGTGATAACGCTCGCCACAGCCTGCCCCCGACGCCGCACGGTGAGGATGTCCGCATCGTCCCCGAAGGCATCAAGCACGGCATCGAGCAACTTGCGCGGGAAAACCGGTGTACCGAGATTGCGGTAACTCTCGGCAAAGACGCTGTAATGCGCGGCGCGATCGCGCTCGCTGCTGCCGATCTCCACTTCCAGGTCGTTCGCCAGCGCCTTGCGGACTTCGGCGCGCTGCTTGCGCGGTACGTCGAGCAATTGTGCCTCGTCGTCCGTGGCCAGGGCGCGGGCAAAGTTGCAGTGGCTTTCGGTCTTGATAGCCCAACCGCCATGCGGATCGGGCAGCTCGCCCCCTCGCAGTTCGATCGACGGGCAGGAGTGGCGCAGCGCAAGCTCCTCCAGCGCCGCGAACAGTGCCGCCGTATCGGTCCGCGCACCCGTGAGAAGCCCCCCGCCGACCGCAAAACCGGTGGAGGCCAGCAGCCGGCCGAAAACAGGTGAGTGTATCGCGTCGAGCGGCAGAAAGGCCGAGATCTCCCCGCAACGCTCCTCGACCAGCGCGAGCGCGCGATTTCCGGTTGCGCGGGCGACAGAGAGGAACCAGGCCGGACGGTGAAACGGGGTCGCCTGCGGATGACGGGCGGCGAACAGCTCCAGCCGCGCCACTTCGCCCGGATCGGCAAGATCGACCAGCCTGATCGTCCCCTGTTCCGGGGCGAACGGGGCGTTCATGCCGCCAGTGCCGCCGCGTGCTGCGCCTCGCGCGCGGCAAGTTCGTCCATCCGTCCCCAGCGGAAGTCCTCGATCAGGTGCCGCAACTTGCCCGCCATGGCACCCAGGTTGGTGTAATGCCGCAGCCGCGATCGCAGCGGCGCGTTGCCGACGCGCGGCTGGCCAGGATCTATTTCCCACGGGTGGAAATAGAACACTGCCGGGCGCCCCTGCGCATTCACCTGCCGGATCGCCCAGCGCGAAAAACCGTATGGCAAAACGCGGAAGAAGCCGCCGCCACCGGCCGCGAGCCTGCGTCCGGCAAACGTTGCGGTCGTCACCGGGATTTCGACGAAATCGCTACCCGCCAGAGGATGGAATGCGAAACGAGGCGCCTCGCGCCAGCCGTAATGGTCATGAGCGATAGGCGCGACGCTGGAGCTATAGGCGTAGCCCCGCTCGGCGAGCACTTCGAAGGCCCAGGGCGTGCGTGCGTCTATCGAGAAGCTGGGCGCGCGGTATCCGGTCACCTTGACCCCGGCGGCGTCCTCGATGGCGTTGCGGCTCATGTCGAGATCGCGGCCGAATGTCTCGGCATTCATGCGAAACACCCGCTCGTGGTCCCAGCCGTGGCTGGCCAGCTCGTGCCCCGCCTCGGCGATACGGCGCAGCAATGCAGGATGACGCACCGCGACCCAGCCCAGCGTGAAGAAAGTACCCTTCACGCCCGCAGCGTCGAACAGTGCGAGAATTTCGTCGCAGTTGCGCTCGACACGCGTTCGTATCGCGGGCCAGTCCGCCCGGTCGATCACCGTCTCGAAAGCGCCGACCTGGAACCAGTCCTCCACATCGACGGACAGCCCGTTGACCGGTCTTGTGTCATTCATGGGATCCATCCTCGTGAAGGCGGGGGACCAGTCAGGCCGCCTGGCGCTGGCCTTCGCCGCCCTCGAACCATTCGATCAACATAGTAAGCGTGTGCCGCAAGGTACGCTCCTGCTCGTCGAGACGGGCTTCCAGACGGGCCGCATGCGCGGCCGACTGCTCAAGCTGTTCCTGAAGCGCGGCGATGAGGGGATCATTACCCGAACCTGCCGGAACCTCCTTCTCCCGCTCGGCGCGGGCGGCAAGTTCCAGCACGGCATGCTGAAGCTCGTCGATCTGCGAATCGCGTTCCGCCAAGGCTGTCTCGATAAGGGCGATGGCCGCCTTGGCATCGAGGGCTTCGGAATGGTGCACCGGCGCTGCCGCCACTTGCGCCGCCGGCACGCCAGGCGCCGCTTCCGCCGCCGTCTCTCGCGGGCTGACGAGCGCGCGGGCGCCATCCTCATCGAGTTCGGCCAGCACTTCGGCCAGCATCTGGAGATCGATCAACGAACGCTGCTCAACCGCACCAAGCAGCAGCAGGCGGTTGACGATCTGGTTGATCCGGCGCGGGATACCGCCGGTCGCCTCGTGGATTTCCGCGAAGACGCGATGATCGAAGCCCGGATTGCCCTTCCAGCCGACGCAGTTCAGGCGATGCTCGATATAGGGCTGCACTTCGCGCACCTGCATCGCGGTAAGGTGGTGGGTGGCGATCACACGCTGGCGAAGCTGTTCGAGCTGATCGCTTTCAAGCAGGGTCGTGCGGAACTCCGGCTGGCCCAGCAGGAGCGTCTGCAGCAACGGATGCGAGCCAAGCTGGAAGTTCGACAGCATGCGCAGTTCCTCGATCGCGTCAACCGAGAGGTTCTGGGCCTCATCCACGATCAGCAGGCAGCGGCGACCGGCGCGCGCCTCGGCATGGAGAAAGCCCTCGATCGCCCCCAGCGCCGAAGCCTTGTCGTGCCCGGCGACCGGAAGGCCGAACGCCTGAGCGACGACGTGAACGATCTCCTCACCGTCAAGCGCGCTGGTGACGACGCAGGCAGCCGTGAGGCGCGCCGGGTCTATCGTCGCCATGAGGTGCGAGACCAGCGTCGATTTGCCTGCACCGACTTCACCGGTGATGACCACGAACCCTTCACCCTGGGCCAGCCCATAGCCGAGATAGGACAGCGCCTTTCGGTGCGTCACGCTCTCGAAATAGAAGGCCGGATCGGGCGTAAGCTGGAAGGGCCGGCCCTCGAACCCGTAGAATTGGTCGAACATCCCTGCTCTCCTTCGAAATCAGAAGCTGTAGCGCACGCCGGCGAGGGCGGACGCGGTCCAGTATTCTTCATACAAGGCATCGTCACGGCTCACGCCGTCGAGCCCGAGTGCCACCGTCGCCCTGAGGCGGCGGGCCAGCATACGGTAATAGCCGAGTGTGGCACCATAACCGTTAACATTGCCGACCAGCGGATCGTTGCTGGAAAGCCAGTTCGCATAGACGCTCGCCGACCATCCGGCTTCTCTGCCGAGTTGGCCGCTGAGATAGGCCGAGAGCCACCAGTTCTGGTCGATCACCCCGTCAGCCGCAGCCAACACGGTGTTCTGCGGAGCGATGAAATCGCGGCGGTCGTACCCGCCACCGATCCCCGCATCGAGGCGGCCGACCCTGCGCGAATAGCTCGCCGCCACGCCGCGCCCGCGGAACACGCCGATCGCACAGAGCCCAGCGCGCCCGAAAAGCAGTTGCTGCCGTCAAGCGAACTGACGCAGCCGCGCAGTTCGCCTGTCACGGGATCGCGCACGGCCACGAAGTCATCCGGCAACTGATCGAGCGCGCGGTTGAGCTGGCCGCCGAACCCGCTGACATTGTCATAGACCGTGACGCTGAGCTGGCTGCGATCATCCGGCGCATAGGCGAGGTTGCCGCCGAAGCTGGTCGATCCATAACGCCGGCCGAAGTGCGCCGAAAGCGAGGTGCGGCGGCTCGGCCGCCACATCACGGCCACGTCCCAGGTCAGGCCGCTGACGTCGTAAGCAAGTTCGCGCGGGACGCTCTTGTCGGTCTTGTAGCGACCGTCGCTGCCGATCACAGGGTTGCCATCGGCATCGCGCAGGGCATCGCGGCTGGACACTTCCACGTCCTCGTAACCGATGGCGCCCACCACCTGAACCGTGCGGCTTACCGGCACCGTTACCAGGGCCCGCGCCTGCATGTCCCGCACGCGCTGGTCGAGGTTGGAGATATCTTCCTGATAGAAGCTGCCCGCAGCGCCCAGCCCCACCGGTGCGATGACGTAAGGCGCCACGCCCGCCTCGATGTCGGCGATCTGCGTCACGCTCTTGTCGAAGACGTCGGCCGCCGCGCCGCCGGGTGTCGCGACGAAGGCGTCCGACTGTTCGACCTTGGTGAAACCGGCCCGGTAATTGGCCGCGAAATCGACATCGCCCGCGCGCGTCCTGAACGAAGGTCCACCGTATACCGAGTAGACGTTGGTTGCCCCCCCGTCGTTCGCCAGACCGGGCGAAAGCGCAGAGCCGCCGTTCTGAACCCGCGCCTGGGTTGCAAGCGCGCCTGCTTCCAGCGTCAGGCCCGGCGTGATCGTGGTATAGCCGCGCACGATGCCGCTGATGGCATCGCCATCGGCTGCGCGCTTGCTCCAGCCGATGTAGCGTTCATAGCGGACGGACGCCGACAACGCATTGTTGCGCCCGGATATCCCCGCATCGACGCCCGCTGCCAGCTGAGTATAGGTGAGCACGTCGTTGCCCGGAGAAAGCTGCGCATCGACGACCTGATCGATCTCGATATAGGGCGTCACCTCGATCCGGGGGGAGCCCTTGCCTCCGCGCTTTCCGGAACGATCCTGCCGCCCCGACGACGGAGCGGAGGCGGCGACATCATCGGAACCGGAGCCGACCTGGTCATAGCCGATCGTCTGGGCCTCCACCGGCACTGCCGCTGCCAGCGCAGCAGCCAGAGCGCCCAGGCCCAGCGGGGGCGAAAACACCGACTTCATCCCTTGTATCCGTAATAGGAGCCGAAGCGGCGGCCGCTCGGGCTGAAATGCGTACCATTGAGCAGCAGCTGGACGTTGGGACAGGCCCCCAGCAAAGAGATCGCATCTTCCAGCGCGCCCTGCCCGGTCCGGTCCGCGCGCACGATGACCACGGTCTGCCCGACGTATTTCGCCAGTTCGGCCGCGGGCGATGCCGCAAGGGCGGGCGGCGAATCGAAAATCACGATGCGATGCGGCGCGTTCTCGGTCAGCCTGTCGAGTATCCGCGCGGTTCGGGATGAGGCGATATATTCGCTGTCATTGATGGTCGCATCGCCCGCCGGCATGACCCAGAGCCCGGGAATATCGGTGCCGAGCACACATTCGGCGGGATCGATCGTCTCGTCCATCAATGCGTCCATCAACCCCGGACCGCCGGGAAGCCCCAGCGCGGAAAGGATCGAAGGCTTGGCGAAATCGGCATCGACGAGGAGAACCTCGCTTTCCTTCTCAGCCGCAATCGACAGCGCGAGATTGAGCGCGCAGTACGTCTTGCCCTCGCCCGGATGCGGCGAACTGATCAGTACGCGCTGTGCGGCGGCGCCTGCTTTCTGACGCCGCAAATCGGCCGCCTGCACCAGCAACTGCCGTTTGACGATGCGGAATTCTTCCAGAAGCGCGGTCACGGTGCCCTCCGGCACGATCAGCCCTTGCTCGCGCAGCAGTTCGCGATCGATCGGGTGATGCTCACCGGCGAAGGCCGTGGGGGCCAGGTAAGCGGCTGCAACCGGCTCGGCTACATCGCGCGCTGGCGCTGGAGGGGGCGTTGGCGCGGCGAACGGCGGTGAAGCAGGCGAAGACACAGCGGGTGTTTCGGCAGCGGACGCTGCATCGTCAGCGGGCCTTGCGGAGACAACAGGCTCGGCCGGAAGCGGAACCGGCCGAGCGATCATGCTGTTGAAATCGAAATGTCCGGCAGCGCGTTCGATCAGCGATTCGCCGGGGCCGCGCTTTCTGGTCTGTCCGGGCGCGGGAATTTTGCTGTGTTCGGTCATTACCGTTCCTCAGGCCACCATGCCGCGCTGGATAAACTCAACCGCAAGCAACACCACGAACAGGCCGCACAAAGCCGCGCCGCCGCCGATGAAGTACTTGAGGCGGCGCTTGCGAAGCTGGCGCACGCCGTCCGTGAGATTTTGCGAGATTGCGCCGAGCACCGGCAGCCCCGTCGCCCGTTCGAGACTCGCCGTCGTCGCGAAGACCGAACGGACCTTGCTGAGCGCAAAAGCACCTGCGCAGCCGCCCACGACGCCGGCGATCAGCACGCCGAACAGCAGCAAGGGCCGATTGGGGGCCACCGGCTTGCGCGGCGTCGTCGGCGGATCGACCACCTGAAACTTCACCGCCTCGCGGCCGGTCTTCACTTCGCCGCGCAGGCGCAGTTCCTCCCGGTCCTGGAGAAGCTTGTCGTATTGCTGGCGCAGGACGTCGTAGTCCCGATTGATGCGCTGGGCCTCGGTCGCAAGTTCGGGGTCCTGGATCGCGGAGGCCGTGAGCGAGGCTACGTCCGATTGCAGCGCCGCCTTTCGCGACGTCAGCGCCTGGACGTTGGCCTGCCGCTCGGCACGGATCGACTGGAGTGAGCTATAGGCGGGGTTCGGCGTACCCGTGCCGCTGGCCGCTTCCTGCGCTGCAGGACCGCGAAGCGCTGCAATCTGGTTTCGCGCCGCGATCACGTCTGGATGGCTGTCGGTCAGGCCGCGCGCGCGCATTCCGGCCAGTTCCGACTGGGCCTGCGCCAATGCGCCCGAAGCCCCGCCGGCAGTTCCTCCGGCGATCGTGCGGGGCGTACCGGCAAGCTGGCCGTCGATCGCGGCAAGCGCGCTCTGGGCAGCGGAAAGATCCGCGTCGAGATCGCGAAGCTGCGTGCGCGAGCTTTCCAGCCGCTGCGCCACTGCTGCCCCGCCCAGCGCCATTTCGGGGTGCTGGGCCTCGAAAGTGGTGCGGCGCTGTTCCGCCGATTCAAGTTCCTTTTCGCGCTGGCGCAGCTGCTGGTTCACGAACTCCAGCGTCTCCACCATGTCACCGCGATCGCCCGACAGGTTTTCCTCGCGAAAAATGTCGATCAGCTTCTGCGCCACTTCACGGGCAAGCTGGGCATTCTCGGCATCGGAGAAAGAGGAATAGTTCGCGGTCGCAGTGATCTCGAACAGGTTGTCCTGCTGGCTGACCACGGACACGTTCTTGCCAAGGCCGAGAACCGTGGATTCCATCTGCTTGGGAGACTGGATCGTATCGCCCAGCCGCGTGCCGCGCACGACCTTCTCGAGGTTCACGGCGCTGGTCAGGGTTTGCCGGATGCGCTCGATATCGCGCTTCTTGTCGGCCACGCCGATACCCACCTGCTCAGCCAGGGCGTCATCGAGCTGGATGAAGATGCGGGCTTTGGATTCGTAAGAATTGGGGATCAGGGCCACGACCAGCCAGCCCAGCAGGCAGATCGCCCAGGCCGCCGCAAGCGCGATCCAGCGCCGGTGCCAGACGCTGTGGAGGGCGGCGAGCAGTTCTTCGTAAAGGCCGTTCATCGCGCCAATCCCATCTCGCGCCCGATCCTCAGAACATGCTTTCAGGGATGATAATAACATCGCCGGGGTTCAGCATGACGTTTGCCTTGCTGTCGCCCTTCTTGAGCAGATCGCCCAGACGCAGGGCATATTCCGTCTGCTTGCCTGCCGTCTTGTCGAAGCGGATCAAGCGTGCGCGATTGCCGGCAGCATATTCCGACAGACCGCCCACCGCGATCATCGCATCCAGCACGGTCATGTTTGCACGATAGGGAATGGAAGCCGGTTTCTCGGTCGCGCCGACGACGCGGACCTGCTGGCTGTACGTGCCGGCAAACCCGTCCACGATGACCGAAACCAGAGGGTCCTCGATATATTGGGAGAGCTGCAGGCGGATATCCTCCGCCAGCATGGCCGGGGTCTTGCCCACCGCAGGCATGTCCGCGATCAGCGGCGTGGTGATGCGGCCATCGGGCCGAACCTGAACCTTCGCGCCGAGTTCGGGGTTGCGCCAGACGAACACGGTGAGCTGGTCCAGCGGACCGATGATGTACTCCTCGCTCGGCCCCTCCTGCATCGCAACGAACTGCGCGGGTGGAAGCTGGGGGCCGGACGCAGGCCCCGCACAGCCTGTCAGGACGACGCTGGCAAGCGCAGAGGCAGCCAGGAGTCGGGTCGGACGGCGGTGCGGCATAAGCTCTTCCCTTCAGGCGCCGGCCTGCCGATCGCTGTTACGATGCGGCAAACGTGGCAAAATCCAGCCTGCGCTATCGCCTAAAAGGGTGAACATTGCGTTAGCCTTCACCAACCGATTGGCACCCGGTCCCGCATTGGGACAACATGCCTGTCGAATGCTAACCGTGCTTCAGACCAGCATTTCCAGTGCCGCCCCCTGCCCGAGGAACTGCGCCGGGCTCGCCGAGGCGCCGTAAGCGCCGGCACAGAACACCGCGACCAGATCGCCGACTTCGGCCCGCGGAAAGCCTCCCTTGTCCGCCAGCTTGTCCAGCGGAGTGCAGAGGCAGCCGACAATTGACGCTTCCTCCTCGACCGGCGCATCGAAGCGCGTGGCGATGGCCGAAGGGTAGTTGCGCCGCACCACCGTTCCGAAGTTTCCGGACGCGGCCAACTGATGGTGAAGGCCGCCATCGGTAACGAGGAAAACTTCGCCGTGGCTTTCCTTCCGGTCAATCACGCGAGCAATATAAACACCTGATTCGCCAACGAGATAGCGCCCAAGTTCGATGCAGAACGCGGTCTCGTGCAGAACATCGGGCAAGCGCTCGAAACGCTCGGCCAGACGCTCGCCGACAAGGGCCAGATCGACCGGAGTATCTCCCGGGAAGTAGGGAATGCCGAGCCCCCCGCCGAGATTGCAGTGCGGCAAGGCCGCGCCGCTCTCTTCCGCGAGCCTTGCGGCCAGATCGAGCGCCTGCCCCTGCGTTTCCGCAATGGCTGATGCGTCCAGCGCCTGGCTGCCCGCGAATATGTGAAATCCGCGCCACTCCGCCCCGCTGGACACCACTTCGCGCACGAGCTCAGGCACTCGCGCGGCATCGATTCCGAACGGCTTTGCGCCGCCACCCATCTTCATGCCCGATCCCTTGAGATCGAAATCGGGGTTCACGCGAATGGCGAGGCGCGGAGTAACGCCAAGCGTTTCAGCGATTCCGATGGCGCGGCGGGCCTCGGCCTCCGATTCGAGGTTGAGCGTCACGCCGGCGCGGATTGCGGCGTCCAGTTCACGGTCACGCTTGCCCGGGCCAGCAAAGCTGACTTGCGCAGGATCGATGCCTGCCGCCCGCACGATCGCCAACTCGCCGCCGGAGGCAATGTCGAAACCGTCGACCAGCCCGTCCATCAGCGACAACAGGGGCGGGAAAGGATTGGCCTTCACGGCATAATGCAGCGCCAGCCGCTCCGGCATGGCCACCCGGATATCGGCAACGCGCCTGCGCACGAGATTTGCGCTGTAGAGAAACAGGGGCGTATCCCCTGCCTGCTCCACCCAATCCGTAACCGGCCTGCCGCCCACCACCAGAACACCGCGCGCAGCTTCGAAGCCCGCCGGAATCGGACCGAGCGGCTTCATGCGCCTGCCCCCGCGAGTTCGGCGGCAAGACCGTTCCTGTCGATCTTGCCATTCGGCCCGACAGGCATTGAATCGCGCCAGTGGATCACTTTGGGTTGCATGAAATTCGGTAGTTCCTGCATGAGTTTACGCGGCAATTCCGAGGTTGTTTCGAAGCCCGGTGAAGCGCGGACAACCAGATGCACCGCCTGCCCAAGGCGCGCGTCCGGCATGCCCAGGGCAACGGCTTCAACCACGAGACCTGTCGCAAGCGCGGCTTCCTCAACCTCCTGCGGGCTGATGCGGTTACCGGCGCTCTTGATCATGGCGTCGCGGCGACCGACGAAATAGAGCAGCCCATCCGCACTGCGCCGCACCCTGTCACCGGACCACACCGCCATGCCGCCATAGTGGGAGCCGAGGGGCGCCGGCTTGTAGCGCTCAGCTGTGCGCTCCTGATCGCGCCAGTAGCCTTGCGCCACCAATGGGCCGCAGTGGACCAGTTCGCCTTCCTCGTCATCGGCAGCGATAAAGCCCGCATCGTTGACGACCAGCACTTCCGCGTGCGGGATCGCCTTCCCCATCGAAGTGGGATGACTGTCGATCAACGAAGGGTCGAGGTAAGTGGAACGGAACGCCTCCGTAAGGCCGTACATCGCGAAAAGGCGGGCACCGGGGAACAGCCTGCGCATCCTGCGGACGAGATCGACAGTGAGCGCACCGCCGCTGTTGGTCAATCGGCGCAGTTTTCCGGCCGTTTCACCCGGCCAATCCAGCTCGCAGACCTGCACCCATAGCGGCGGCACGGCCGCGAGCGTGGTGATCCCGTGTCGGTCCACCGCCTTCATGACATCGCGCGGCACCAGATAGTCCAGCGGAACCACGCAGCCACCGGCGTACCATGTCGAAAGAAGCTGGTTCTGCCCGTAATCGAACGATAGCGGCAATACCGCCAGGGTCCGGTCATCGGGAGCGAGACCAAGGTAGTCGGCCACGCTTTCCGCGCCCAGCCACATATTGGCATGGCTGAGCATCACGCCCTTGGGCCGCCCCGTGGAGCCGCTGGTGTAGAGGATCGCCGCCAGATCATCGGGATCGGCCTGCGAAGGCGCCAGTTCTCCATCCAGCATTGCAGCATCGGCCAGCGCCGCGGCTTCATCGACCAGACGGCAATCGGCGGGCACGTCCGCTTCGGCAAGCGAGGCCAGCCGAGAAGGCGTGCCGATCAGCATGACCGCGCCGCTATCTGCCAGGATATGCGCGACCTGCCCATGCTTGAGCAACGGATTGACCGGCACATGCACCAGTCCCGCGCGCGCGGCCGCCAACGGGAGCAGGCAGGTCAGTTCCCCCTTTGCCGCCCATGAAGCGATACGCGCGCCTTTTGCCGGAACTTCCACTGCGAGCCACGCCGCAAGTCTGGAGACACGCGATCTTAAGGCCTTGTAGTCCAGCACTTCTCCGCGCAGCACCAGGGCCTCGGCCGAATCCTCTCCCCGAAGGGCGAGATGGTCGAGCGGCAGGATCGGCTTTTCGGTACTGCCGGGCATGACGGGGAAAGGCTCCGAAAGGGTTCGAACGGGACGTGGCAAAGGTCGATTATCACCGCGATCTTAAGCAAGTGCAATCGGACGGCCAGCTAGCGCTGTGGCTTTCCGGGGGCAACCAGCACGCCCCTTTCGACCGTATCGAATGGTTTCGGGCGCTGGCGGAGCATTGCGTTCCAGACGCCTTTATCGCCGCGGCGTGTGACGGCGAGGATTTTGCGGTACTGCCCCTGCGGGGAGCATCCGGGCACCTTCACGCACTGTCGAACTGGTATACCTTCCGCTTCCGCCCGCTCTGTTCAGGCGCAGAACGGCCATTGGCGGTACTGGCGGGCGACCTTGCCGGAAAGGCCCGCCGCATCACGCTGAGCGGCGTACCGGACGAGGACGGCAGCGCCGCCCTGCTCGAACGCGCCTTCCGCAAGGCAGGCTGGCTCGTCCGCCGCGAGATTTGCGACAGCAATCATGTCCTGCCGTTAGCCGGTCGCAGCTACGCGCACTATCTCGCCTCGCGCCCCGGCAACTTGCGCACGACGCTGAAACGCAAGGCGGGCAAGCTCGATGTCGAAGTTCTCACCCGTTTCGATGCCGCAGCCTGGGCAGCCTACGAAGCGATCTATGCCGAAAGCTGGAAGCCCGAGGAAGGCAGCCCCGCATTCCTGCGCGCCTTCGCGCAAGCCGAAGGTTCTGCGGGACGACTGCGGATGGGCATTGCGCGCTGCGGCGGACAGGCCATCGCCGCGCAGATGTGGACGGTCGAACATGGCACGGCATGGATACACAAACTCGCTCACCGGGAAGCGGCGAAGCACCTCTCCCCCGGCTCGGTCCTGAGCGCGGCGCTTTTCCGCCATGTGATCGACACGGACGATGTCGAACTCGTGGATTTCGGTACAGGCGACGATCCGTACAAGCGGGACTGGATGGAATTTGTGCGTCCGCGATACCGGCTCGACATGTTCCGCCCCGGGTCTCCGCTGAATTGGCCTCGTCTGGGGCGTGATATCTTGCGGGCAGGGCTTGAGCGCCTTGCCGCAACCGCGAAGCGCGGCTAGAGGCGCGGGGTTAACGACAAATGCCCGAAGAGAGGGGCCATGCAAGACGAAACCGACCTGTTGCTGCGCCGCATCCTGACGGATGTGCTGGGCCTCAAGCAGGGACAAGCCGAGACGTTCGATGCCGATACCGGGCTGTTCGGGCATTTGCCCGAACTGGACTCGATGGCGGTTGCCGGCCTCCTGACCGAGCTGGAAGACCGGCTCGACATCATCATCGAGGACGACGAGATCGACGGCGAGATGCTGGAGACCTTCGGCGCCCTGCTCGAATTCGCGAAAGCCAAGCGCGCCACGGCGTGATTCGCGCGGGGAGAATCGCAGGATGACCCCCACGACATGGCCCTGCCCCCTGCCCGATGGCGGCATGGAAAAGGAATATGCCCTCGCGTTCGATCGCGGGCGGCGCAGCGGGTCCTGATCGTTCCTGCCCTGTTCGACGAGGGCAATCGCATGCGCCGCCTCACGGTGGAGGTCATGCGACGCCTTGACCGCGCCGGGATCGACAGCCTTGCCCCGGACCTGCCGGGAACGAACGAGAGCGTGCTCGCTCTCGAATCGATAGGCCCGGCCCAATGGCGAACCGCGATGGCCGCGGCTGCCGCGCATTTCGGCGCAACGCACGTCCTCGGCATTCGCGGAGGCTGCCTGTTTACACCGAGCCTGCCGAAATGGCACTACGCACCGGTAAAAGGCGCCCAGATCCTGCGCTCCATGTTACGCGCCCGCATGTTTGCAGACCGCGAGGCAGGACGCGAACAGACACGGGAAGCCTTGACGGACATGGCCCGTACCGAAGGCATTACGCTCGCCGGATATCCATTGAACGCCGCGCTTTTCCGGGAGATCGAAACACTGGAGCCCGATCCCTCCGTACCCATCATCGAGCAGGAGCGGATCGGAGGTAGCGGCTTGTGGCTGCGAGCGGAACCGGATGAGGATGCGTCGCAGGCCGATGCGCTCGCCGCATTGCTGAGCGAGGCTCTGCGAGCATGACGCGGCGGCACTTCACTTTCCCCTGCGAAGGCTCGCAGCTCACCGCGAGCCTTGACGAGGCATCGGCAAACACCGGCCTGCTGCTCGTGTCCGGCGGCAACGAAGTGCGCGCCGGCGCATGGAACGGGCAGGCCCGGTTCGCCGCGCGAATTGCTGCCGAAGGGTTTCCAGTGCTCCGTTTCGACCGGCGCGGCGTGGGAGACAGTGAGGGCGAGAACCGCGGCTTCCGATCGAGCGCGCCGGATATCCGCGCAGCGCTCGGCGCCTTTCGCGCGGCTTGCCCGCAAGTGCGCCGTGTCGTCGGGCTGGGAAACTGCGACGCTGCCAGCGCACTGATGCTGGCAGAAGGCGCCGGGCTCGACGCGCTGGTACTGTCCAACCCATGGACGATCGAGGACGAGGCCGGGGACGCTCCGGCCGAAGTCGTGCGCAGCCACTATCGCCGCAGGATGACCGATCCGGCCGCCATCAGGCGCCTCCTCACGGGAAAAGTTGCGATAGCCCAACTGATCCGCAGCCTCGTTGCCGCGTCGCGTCCGGGCGTGGCGGAACCTGCCGGTCTGGCGCAGGAAATGGCGCGCGGCCTCGCCGTATTTTCAGGTAGGGTGCGGTTGCTTGTCGCCGAAAGGGACCGCACGGGTCTCGCATTTCTGGCCAATTGGGACAAATCGGACACCCGCGTCCAACGCTGTTCCGGGGCCACGCACAGCTATGTCGAGCCGGAAGCGCAGGACTGGTTGATCGGGCAAGTGCTGGACGCCTTGCGGCACGCCTAGTTGCGCAAGGCGTTCCTATCGAGAGAGGCCCGGGGGCTGAGCCCCGGACCTCTCCTATCTACAACGTCAGGCTTCGACCTTCGCCGCTTCGGCGAAATCCCGCGCCGCAAGATAACGCTCGGCATCGAGCGCCGCCATGCAGCCGGTACCGGCAGCGGTAATGGCCTGGCGATAGACGTGATCCATCACGTCGCCGCAAGCGAAAACGCCGGCGATATCGGTCTTGGGCGTGCCCGGCTGGACGAGGAGATAGCCGGTCTCGTCCATGGCCAGCTTGCCCTTGAACAGTTCCGTCGCCGGTGCGTGTCCGATGGCGACGAAAGCACCGTCCGTAAGGATTTCGCTCTGCTCGCCGGTCTTGGTGTCGATCAGCGCAAGGGCGCGCAGTTCGCCATTTTCGCCTTCCATGAAGCGTTCGACGCGCTTGTCCCAAACGACGTTGATCTTCGGGTTCGCGAAAAGGCGGTCCTGCAGGATCTTCTCGGCGCGCAAGCTGTCTCGGCGGTGGATCAGGGTCACTTCGTCGGAATGGTTGGTGAGGTAGAGCGCTTCCTCGACCGCGGTATTGCCGCCGCCGATCACCACGACCTTCTTGCCGCGATAGAAGAAACCATCGCACGTGGCGCAGGCCGAGACGCCCTTGCCCGAAAGTTCCTGCTCGCCGGGGACGCCGAGCCACTGCGCCTGTGCGCCGGTGGCGATGACGAGGGTATCGCCCTCATAGATATCGCCCGAATCGCCGACAGCCGTGAAGATCGGGCCGTTGAGGTCAACCGAGGTGATGATGTCGTACATCATGCGGGTGCCGACATGGACAGCCTGCGCCTCCATTTCCTGCATCAGCCAGGGGCCCTGAATGACTTCGCGGAAACCGGGATAATTCTCGACGTCGGTGGTGATGGTAAGCTGGCCGCCGGGCTGCAGACCCTGCACAACGATCGGCTCCATCCCGGCGCGCGCGCCATAGATCGCGGCCGAGAGACCGGCCGGGCCGGAACCGATGATGAGCATGCGGGTCTTGTGCGTCGTCGCCATGTGAAAGTCTCCGGCGTGAATGTGTCGAATATCGTTGGGGCGCGAGATAGGGCCAAGTACCCCGGTTTGCCAAGCGGCAGGCCGCATAAGGAATATCTTGATCCCCGCAAATCCGCACTTGGCGGATCGGGTTTCCGCCTCGCGGCGGCGCGGAATACCGGTGCCCCCATTGACCTGCGCTCCGCCGGGGATCACGATTTCGGCATGAAAAGCCAGCTCGGACCGACCTCCAACCGTTTCATCTCGCAGCGCCTGCGGCTCAACTATGTCGACTGGGGCAACCCGGACGCGCCGCCGCTGATTCTCCAGCACGGCGGGCGCGACCATTGCCGCAGCTGGGATTGGGTGGCCGAGGAACTGCGACAGGACTGGCACGTGATCTGTCCGGATCTGCGCGGCCACGGCGATTCCGAATGGTCTCCCGAGGGCCACTACGGAATGGACGCCCTCGTCTACGATTTCGCCCAGCTCGTGCATACGTTGGGGCACGAGAAAGTGACCATCATCGCCCATTCGCTCGGCGGAAACGTCGCCACGCGCTTCACCGGTCTGTTTCCCGAAAAAGTCGAGAAATTCGTCAATATCGAGGGGCTTGGCCCGCCACCGCACATCCGCCGCCAGATGGAAGAGCGCGGGATCGGCGACCGGCTGAAACAATGGATCGAGGACAAGCGCCGGGCCTCCGGACGGATGCCGCGCAAGTACGCGACCCGCAAGGACGCATACCAGCGGATGAAAGAGGAGAACTCCTTCCTTACCGAGGAGCAGGCACGCCATCTGACGATCCATGGCGCCAGCCGCAACGAGGACGGCACCTGGAGCTGGAAGTTCGACAACTACGTCAATGTCTGGTCCGTATCGGATCTGCCGACTTCGGATGTGGTTGCCTTGTGGCAAGCCATCACCTGCCCCGTGCTCATGCTGTGGGGCAAGAACAGCTTCTCGCAGAGCCCGGCCGACGACGGGCGGATAGACTGGTTCCCAACGGCTCGGCTGGTCGAATACGAAGACGCAGGCCATTGGCTCCATCATGACCAGTTCGAACGGTTCATGACTGACGTGAAAGCATTTCTCGCGCCCTGAACCCCACCCTGTTCGCACGGCCCCGCCAACCCATCGCAAGCGCGATTCCAGATAGACACCCTTGCAACCTTCCTCTTGCTTATAATAACCATGCTTAGTACCTGCGCGACACGACGAGTCTCGCCTGAAAGGCACTGGAAAAAGCATGAACGCCGAAACAACGATCGCGGCAGAGAACGAGATTTCCCTGCCCGTCCGCCCGGCCAGGCGTCGTCTGCGAAGGGTTCTGATGCTGGCTGGGCCGCTGGTCGCCTTGACGGGTGTGATCTGGTTCTACCTCGCCGGAGGTCGCTACGAAGAAACCGACAATGCGGCGCTTCAGACCGGCATGGTCGCGATCAGCCCCAGCATCGCCGGCACGGTCGTTTCCGTCGAAGTGCGGGAGAATCAGCACGTCCGTAAGGGTGACGTGCTGTTCCGCATCAAGTCCGGCAGTTTTGCAGCAGCGGTGTCGGAGGCGGAAGCCGAACTGGCCAAGTCCCGGACAGACGCGAGTTCGCAGCGGGCAGACTATCGCGAGGCACTGTCGCAGGTCGGCGCGGCAAGGGCGAAACAGGATTATGCGGCAAGCGAAGCCGCTCGCCAGAAATCGCTCATGGCAGAGGGAATTTCCTCTCGCGCGCAGTACGAACAGGCTGCAACCGAAGCGCGCACCGCCCGCGAAGGCGTCGCCGCTGCCGAGGCCCGAGCCGAAAGCCTGCGCGCCAGCCTTGCCGGCCTGATCGAGGGTGACACCTCAACCCTGCCCGAAGTGCGCAAGGCGGCGGCAAAACTGGACCAGGCGCGGATAGACCTTTCCGACACCGTCGTCCGGGCCCCGCAGGACGGCGTGGTGACGCGCGTGAACCAGCTTCAGCCCGGTAACTACGTCACCCCGGGCCGCGCCGTTTTCATGCTGACCGGCGAACGTTTCTGGGTGCAGGCGAACTTCAAGGAAGATCAACTGCGCTACATGCGCGCGGGCCAGCACGCCACGGTCAGGCTCGACGCCTTCCCCGACCGCGCCTTCAAGGGCCATGTCGAAAGTTTCAGCCCCGGGACCGGATCGAGCTTCGCGGTGCTTCCGGCGGACAATGCAACCGGCAACTGGGTCAAGGTCGTCCAGCGACTGCCGGTCCAGATCGCGATAGACGAATCCGCAGGCGACCTTCCGCTCGGCGCGGGCCTGAGCGTCCATGTCGAAGTCGATACCCGCCATGAACGTCGCTTGTTCGCCGCCGATACACCGGCCGCGCCGGCACGCCGACCTTGAGCCGCAACGGCGGTTCCGCGGTGCCAGCCATGCCCGCATCCCCCTATCCCACGCCGATGCGGCGTCTGCTTATAACCATCCCTTCGATGATCGCATCGACCATGGTTGCGGTGGACATCACCATCGCCAATGTCGCGCTGCCGCACATGCAGGCAAGCCTTTCCGCCTCGCAGGAACAGGTGCTCTGGGTATTGACGAGCTACCTCGTTGCCGGGGCCATCGCCACGCCGCTCAGCGGCTGGCTGGCCGGGCGGGTAGGCCGCAAGAACGTCATGCTGTTCTCGGTAGCCGGCTTCACTGCCGCGTCAGCGCTCTGCGGGCTCGCCACGGATCTGCAGACCATCATTCTTGCCCGGTTTTTGCAGGGAGCCTGCGGAGCCGGGCTGGTTCCGCTCAGTCAGGCGATCCTGCTCGATATCAACCCGCCCGAGGATCATGCCAAAGCCATGGCGATCTTCGCGCTCGGTTCGATGGCGGGACCGATCGTCGGGCCCACGCTCGGCGGCTATCTCACCGATGCGATGTCCTGGCGCTGGGTGTTCTTCATCAACGTGCCTTTCGGCATCCTTGCCTTCATCGGCATGTCGATCTTCCTCGTGCGCCGGAAGAGCCGGGTGAAGACGCGCTTCGACCTGTTCGGCTTCGTCATGGTCTCGGTCGCGTTGACGTCGCTCCAGCTCCTGCTCGACCGGGGAGAGCATCTCGACTGGTTCGACTCCTCCGAAATCCGCATCTACGCCGTGGTCCTCGCTCTCGCGGCCTACCTCATGGCCGTTCACATGGCGACTTCGCGGGACACGTTCATCCGGCCGCAGCTGTTCCGCGACCGGAATTTCGCGATCGGTTCGGTCTTCAGCATGATGATCGGTATAGTCGCCTTCGCCACGATCCCGATGATCGTGGTCATGACCCAGTCGTTGCTTGGCTATTCCGCGCTCCAGGCCGGGGTCATCAGCCTGCCCCGCGCGATCGGCACGCTGATCTCGATGCTGCTGGTCACCCGGCTGGTGAAATTCGTCGACACCCGCATCATCATCGTCACCGGGCTCATACTGATGGGCTGCGGGATGTTGATGTATTCTCACGTCGATCTCTACGTCGACCAGAGCACGCTCGTTCTGGCAGGACTGGTGCAGGGACTGGGCAGCGGGATGATCTTCGTGCCGCTCTCGGTGATCGTGTTCTCCACGCTCGATCCGGCGCTGCGCAACGAAGGCGCTTCGATGTTCGCACTCACGCGCAATGTCGGCAATGCCGTGGGCATATCGGTGATACAGTATCAGTTCGTCCACTATATCGCCGCATCACGCAGCGAACTGGTGCAGGGCATAAGGCCCGACAATCCCGTGTTCGACTACGCACGGCCAGGTTTCGACTTCGATTCGAGCCAGTCCCTGACCCGGATCTACGGCGAGGTCGTCAGGCAGGCGACGATGGTCGGCGACATTTCACTCTTCCACATGGTGTTCGTGCTGACGCTCTGCCTCATCCCGCTCGTCCTGATGATGCGCGTGAAGAAGGCGAACGATGTCGACACCAGCACTCTTGCACTCGGGGAATAACGTGTTCCGCAAGGCCTCCGTCCTGCTACCGCTCCTGCTGACCGCCGCCTGCATGAAGGTTGGCCCGGATTTCGCGGCTCCCCCGCCGCCTTCTGCATCGGCGGGGTATGCTCAAGGCGCGTACCCCGGCGCAGTGCTGGGAGATGGCCCGCAAGCGGGCTGGTGGAACGCTTTTGCATCTCC
The DNA here is from genome assembly GCF_001298105.1 of Novosphingobium sp. ST904. Lineage (GTDB taxonomy): Bacteria > Pseudomonadota > Alphaproteobacteria > Sphingomonadales > Sphingomonadaceae > Novosphingobium. Next base: position 85,633 of record NZ_LGJH01000152.1, read on the forward strand.
CGAACTGGATAGCCTGGTCCAACGCGCACTGGCCGGAAACCATTCGCTCGCCGCAAGCCGCGCGACGCTGGAAAAGGCGCGGGAACGCATCGCCGCCACTGCCGGTCGCCGCCTTCCGCAAGTCGACGCCAATGGACGCGCCGAGTATCAACGCGTCAACCTCGCCGCCTTCGGCCTGTCCGACAGTTTCGGCGGCGCCGAAATTCCCAATCCCGAATTCGACCTCTACACCCTGGGGGCCGGGATCAGTTACGACCTCGACCTGTTCGGTCGCAACTCTCGTGCGCTGGAACAGGCCAAGGCGCAAGCCGAGGCCGAGGGCCGCGCCACGCAGGCCGCGCACCTGCTCATCGCCGGGCGGGTGGTCGAACAGGTCCTCGCCATCGCCGCACTCAACGACCGCATCGCCACGGTGCGCCAGCTTCTCTCGGAAGACGAACGAAACGTTACGCTGACCGAGGCCAGGCGCAAGGGAGGGGACGGCACTCTGGTGGAAGTGCTGAGTGCGCAGGGCCAACTCGCCGAAGACCGCGCGAACATGCCCTCGTTCGAACAGCAGCTTGTCGAAGGGCGCGCCATGCTGGCCGTGCTGCTCGGAATATCGCCCGCCGAACTCGGCCCTACTCACTTCACCCTGCAGCAGTTCACCCTGCCCGCACGCGTACCCGTCGCCCTGCCTTCGGCGCTGGTTCACAAGCGGCCTGACATTCTTGAAGCCGAAGCACGGCTTCATGCCGCCATTGCCGCAGTCGGCGTGGCGACGGCCCAGCTCTATCCCGACGTGACGATCGGCGCGTCGCTGACGCAGCAGACCTCGCAACCCGGACAGATCACCAGCAGTCGCTTCAATGCCTTCGATATTTTCGCGGGCCTCTCGGCCCCGATCTTCCATGGCGGCACGCTGAAAGCGGAAAAGCGCGGCGCCGAGGCCGAAGCACGCGGCGCATCGGCGCAGTACCAGCAAGTGGTGACGGAAGCTTTCGGGCAGGTTTCCGGGCTGCTTTCGGCGCTCGGCAATGACAACCGTGAATTCGCCGAACGACAGTCCGCAGCCGATCTGGCCGATCGTTCGCTCCACCTCTCACGCCGCAGCTTCGAGGTGGGCAACAGCGGCGTGCTGCAGGTTCTCGACGCCAACCGTGCCTATCAACGTGCGCAGCTTACCCTGCTCGACACGCGCAGCCGCCAATACCGGAACGTGGCGCGGCTCTACGTCGCCACGGCGGGAGGCTGGGTGACGGACAGCAGCGAGAACTGACGCGGCACCCGGAGCCGGGCCGCTTTCGCGCTCAGGTAAGCAGGAAGTAACCGAGCCCGAGCCAGCAACAGGCGCAAAGGCCCACCGCGATCAACAACCCGCGAGCGTCATGGACCTGATCCCGCGATCCTGCGTCCTGCCCGGCATAGACCAATCCCGAACTGATCCCCATCTGCATGCCAGCAAGCTGGTCCGGACGGCGTTCGAAACGGATAATTCCTTCTTCAGCGACCTTCATCAAGTCATCCCCACAAGACATCCCAACCAGCACGCGGCGGTTTCCCCGCCGGTTCCATGCCCGTCCGTCTTTTGGCGTGACGGCCTGGAACTGTTCGCGCATCGACGATGCTAACACCTTCCCCTGAGCTTGCACAGAGTACTCCCGCATAGACCGCTTGGAAAAGATGTTCCGATTCAGACCAGCCCTCCGCATGAATTTCCAAGCCATCATTGCCTTGCAAACACGACCTCAGGCCATATACGAACGAATACAGCCAAACCTGGAGATCATTCGAAGATGCGCCGGCTTCTCGCCATTCTGATCTCGCTTTTTGCGGCCTTCACGGCACTGTCGCCTTCGGCCATGGCGCAGCAGTCAGGTCCGCTCGTACTTGCTGCGGCCAGTCTCCAGGAATCGATGAACGCCGCCGCGGATGCCTGGGTCGCCAAAGGCCATTCCCGACCGAAAATCTCCTTCGCGGGATCTTCCGCCCTTGCCCGCCAGATCGAGGCCGGCGCCCCTGCCGACCTGTTCATCTCCGCGGACGAGCCCTGGATGGACGAAGTGCAGTCCAAGGGTCTTCTGCGCCCGAAGACCCGCGTATCGTTTCTCACCAACAACCTGGTGCTGATCGCCCCCGCCGCAAAGCCTGTGCGCATCAAGATCCGTCCCGGCTTTCCGCTGGCCGCCGCGCTCGGCTCCGGCCGACTGGCCGTAGCGGACCCGAATGCGGTCCCCGCAGGACTTTACGCCCGACAGGCACTGACCCGGCTCAAGGTCTGGCCCTCGGTCCAGAACAGGCTCGCGCCGGCCGAAAACGTTCGCGCCGCCCTCGCGCTGGTCAGCCGGGGTGCCGCGCCGCTCGGCATAGTCTACAGCACTGATGCGAAAGCCGAACCCGGCGTGCGGGTCGCCGATACGTTCCCCCCATCCTCGCACGATCCGATCAGCTACCCGGTCGCGGTTCTCGCCTCATCCCGCCACCGCGATGCCGAGGCATTTCGCCGGTTCCTGATCTCCGCCGAAGGCAAGGCCGTGTTCCGCCGCTTCGGCTTCGGCACGCGCTGACGCACCTTTTCCGCTCGTGACGCTGCTCACTCCCGACGAATGGCAAGTCCTGATCCTGTCGCTAAAGGTGAGCGGAGTTGCCATGGTGGCCGCGCTACCTGTTGCCTTCGCCCTGGCATGGATACTGGCACGCTGGCGCTTTCCGGGCAAAGTGCTGATCGACGCACTGGTTCACCTGCCCCTGGTCTTGCCCCCTGTCGTCACTGGCTGGTTGCTGCTGATCGCGTTCGGCACCAACGGACCGCTGGGCCGCTTTTTCGCCGAATGGCTGGGCCTCACCTTCATCTTCCGCTGGACCGGCGCCGCGCTCGCCGCTGCCGTCATGGCTCTCCCCCTGATGGTTCGTGCGATGCGGCTTTCTATCGAAGCCGTGGATCGCCGCCTTGAAGACGCAGCCCGGACGCTCGGTGCAGGGCGCTGGCATACGTTCCGAACGATCACCCTCCCGCTGGCAATGCCGGGCGTTCTGGCCGGCCTGGTGCTGGGCCTTGCCCGCTCCATCGGCGAATTCGGCGCAACGATCACTTTCGCCTCCAACATTCCCGGCGAGACGCAGACCCTCCCGCTCGCGATCTATAGCGCGCTGCAGATGCCCGGTGCGGAGTGGCAGGTCACGCGGCTTGCCGTGCTGTCCATCCTCGTCTCCGTTATCGCCCTCGTGGCGTCCGAGTGGCTGGCGCGGCGCAGCGGTCAGGGGCGTGCCCATCATGCCCTTTGATATCGACATCTCGCTCCGCCGCGGAACGGAACGTTTCGATTATGCCTTCCGCACGGAAAAAGGCGGGCTGACGGCACTGTTCGGGCCGTCAGGCGCAGGCAAGACATCCCTGCTCGATGCGATTTCCGGCCTTGCCCGGCCTGTCCAGGGCCGCATCCATGTCGAAGACACCGTGCTGTTCGACAGCACGAAGCGGATAGATCTCAGGCCCGAACAGCGCCGCTGCGGCTACGTGTTCCAGGACCTGCGGCTCTTTTCCCATCGGTCCGTACGCGACAACCTGCTCTACGGGTGGCGCCTTGCACCTGCTGGCCAACGCTGGATGGATCTGGAAACCGCGCTGGGCTTTCTCGGAATCGGCCATCTGCTGGAGCGCATGCCCGCGACGCTTTCGGGCGGGGAAGCCCAGCGCGTGGCAATCGGCCGCGCCCTGCTTTCCGGTCCGCGGTTCCTTCTGATGGACGAGCCTCTCGCCTCGGTTGACGCCGAAAGGCGTGAGGAAATCCTGACCGTGATCGAGCGCATACGCGACGAACTGGCGCTGCCGATCCTTTATGTCAGCCATGACCGTGCCGAAGTGGACCGACTTGCCGACCGCGTCATCGCCATCGAACGGCGCGGCTGACGGACTTTCAAAAATTGCGACCCCGCCAGATTGACAGCCCCCTGCGTTTCGCACAAACAGGAATAGTAATTCTAATACTATGAGGCGCTGCACGGGCACGCCCGGGAGAAGGGGTTGATGGCGAAGATAGAACGGGGCGTGAGCCTTTACAGCTTCCAGGAAGAAATGTTCCTGGGGCAGATGTCGGTTGAGGACTGCATTGCCTTTGGCGCCTCAATCGGCGCGAAAGGGATCGAGATCCTGCCCGAACAGAACATGCCGCGTTTCCCCCACATCGACGATGCGGAAGTGGCGCGCTGGCAGGACATGCTGGCCCGCCACGGCGCGCATTTCACTTGTTACGACATGTTCCTCGACACCAAGCTGCGCAAGGGCGAGACCCTCTCGGACGAAGAGCAGGTCGAAAGCATCCGGCGCGACCTCGTGCTCTGCAACCGGCTCGGCATCCGCAACATGCGTGTGCTTGTCTTCGTGCGCCCGGACATCCTCGAAAAATGCGTGCCCCATGCGGAGGAACTGGATGTCCACATGGGCGTGGAAGTCCATGCACCGTGGCATCTCGAACATGCATGGATCCTCCGCACCATCGACGTGGCGGACCGGATCGGCACGAAGCATCTAGGCATCCTGCCCGACATGGGCATCTTCATGAAACACTACCCGCCGGAATTCCGCGCCCGCTTCGAACGGCAGGGTGCGCGGCCGGAAGTGGCGCAGTTCATCGTCGACCAGCACGAACATAAGATCATGTGCGAATACACGATCTACGAAGTCGCGGTGAAGATGGGCGGCAACAAGGCCGAGATCGCCATGGCCGAGACACTGCGTCACGCGCCTTACGCCAACCCCAAACGGATCGGCGATTATGCACCGTACTTCCGCCATATCCAGGCCAAGTTCTACGGCATGGCACAAGACTGCACGGACCCCACTATCGCCTACGACGAAGTGATACCCGAACTGGTGAAATGCGGCTGGGAAGGCACGCTTTCGAGCGAATACGAAGGCAATCGCTGGATCCAGGACGTCTCGCCGGTCGACAGCCGCGAGCAGGTCCGCCGCCAGCATGTGATGTTCGAGCGCCTGATAGCCAAGGCCGAAGCGGAACTGGAGACCGCCTGATGTTCGACAAGTATCTTATCGACGCCGCTTCGCTGCGCAACACCGGCCCGGCCGATGCGCCCACGGGGTTCTCCTTCGAGGCCAAGCTCGGCTATTATCGCGGCCTTGGCCTCTCGATGATCGAGAAGCTGGACGTGTCCATCGACGGGGCCTCACTCCCCCGCGCGGCGGTTCGCATCGATGAAGGCGAAGGCGCATCACGCTGGACGAGATGGAAACCGCTTACGACCGGCGATGGCCCTTCGGGACAGCCGCGACGATCCTTGTCGATCATCCGGGCGGGTTCCCCGATGGCGAGCACGAACTCGCTCTGCTCCAGCAACTCCGTGTTTCCTACCTGCCTTTCCCGTCGATCAACACCGATGCCAAGCGCGTCACGCTCGAGGCATGATGAACCGGCGTAACGCGCTGCATTTAGGCGCGGTGGCAGGGCTGGTGACGGGCCTTCCCGCACCGGCGCTCGCCGCCGCCGGGAAGCCTCCCGCAAGGAACGGGATCGAGGGCCAGCGCCGGGCCGATCGCGGGGATGACACCTACCTCAATCCGATACTCGCCGGCGACTATCCCGATCCGACCGTCCTCAAGGATGGCGAAGACTACTATCTCACACATTCCTCTTTCGAAGCCGCGCCCGGACTGCTGATCTGGCATTCGCGCGATCTCGTGAACTGGACGCCGATAGCTTCCGCGTTGGAAAAACCGCTGGGCACGGTCTTCGCGGTCGATCTCGTGAAGCATGAAGGGCGATATTACATCTACATTCCGTTCATGGCGGCGCCGTGGTCGGAAGGGCTCAAAAGCTTCGCCAACATCTGTGTCATCCACGCGGACGATATTCGTGGACCGTGGAGCGAGCCGGTCGACCTCGGCATCGGCGGCCTGATCGACCCCGGCCATGTCGTGGGTGAAAACGGCAAACGCTATCTCTTTCTGTCCGGTGTCAACCGCGTGCGCCTAACCGACGACGGCCTCGCCACGGACGGTCCGGTGGAGAAAGTCTATGACGGGTGGAAATATCCTGACGACTGGGTGACCGAAGCCTACTCGCTGGAAGGCCCCAAGTTGTTCCGGCGCGGCGACTGGTTCTATCTCGTGACGGCGGTGGGCGGCACCGCCGGGCCGCCCACGGCCACATGGTGACGGTGGCCCGTTCGCGCTCGGTTCACGGGCCTTGGGAGGACTGCCCTCACAATCCCGTAATCCGCACCTGGAACCCCGCGGACAGATGGCTGTCCCGCGGTCACGCCACCTTCGTGGAAGGTCCTGCGGGAGATTGGTGGGCCGTCTATCACGGATATGAGAACGGCTTCTACACGCTCGGTCGGCAGACCCTGCTCGAACCGATCCGGTGGGACAAGCAGGGCTGGCCTCACGCGATGGGCGCCGACCTTGCACGCCCGCTCGCCAAGCCTTCCGGGGGCGAGGCGGGGCCGCACGGCATGGCGTGGTCGGACGATTTCTCAGGCCCGTCTCTCGGCTCGCGCTGGCGTTTCTACAACCAGGCCCCGGGCGCTGGTGCACGGGCAACCGTCGGCGGCAATGCGCTGACACTTGCAGCGAAAGGCACCGGACCGCAGGACTGCTCTCCGCTGACCCACCTTGTCGGCGATCACGCCTACGAGTGCTCAGTCTCTGTAGAGCTGACGGACGGTGCGTCTGCAGGGTTGCTCCTGTTCTTCAACGACCGGCTGTTCCTCGGCATGGCTTACGATGGCGAGCGCATGGTAAGCTATCGTGGCGGCAAGGCGAGTTACTGGCAGGAGCCGGTGGAGAAAGGCAGCAGGATCGACTTGCGGATCGTCAACGATCGGCAAATCGTCTCCATGTATCACCGCACGCCAGGTGGTGAGTGGGTTCGCCACGCCGTTCGCAGCGAAGTCTCCGGCTACCACGCCAATACCATGGACGACCTGGCAAGCCTGCGCCCGGCGATCTTCGCCAGCGGCAAGGGTTCAGCACATTTCAGGGACTATCGTTACAAGGCGCTGGCCTGATCGGCTACGAGGGGGAGGCCGGCCTAGCCGCCCTCCCCCTCGCTATGGAATACAATTCCAGTCACGCGTCATGTTCGGGGAACAACGGCGCCGGAAGCCCTAACGCCAGAACCAGGCATATCAGCATCAGACCTTCGATGGCGGCGATCGCAGGCAGGACCGCGCCGACCTCTCCTGTCGGCGCACCGGCGAAGAAGGCCGTACCGACTATGGCGATGCCCAGCGCCATGCCGAGTTCCTGCACCGTCTTGATGAGACCGCTTGCCGTGCCCGCATGGCTCCGGTCGACGCGCGCGAGGACCACCGGCGTCAGCGGGCCGCTGGTCATGCCCATGCCGGTCCCGGCAAGAGCAAGACATGGCAGTGCCCACCACAACGACACGTCCGTCTCGATCCACGCCAGAGTGCCTCCGGCAAACAATGCCATCAGCGTGATCCCGCCTACCAGCACCCATTTGCCGTGGCTCGTCACGAGCTTGCGGCCGAGAAAGGCAATACCGAGCATGACCCCGGCGCTGAACGGGATGTGCAGCAGGCCGGTTTCCAGTGGAGAGAAACCGAGCAATTTCTGCGCCCCGAATGCGAAGACGAACAGGAAGCCGCCCGTCGCCGCGCCGAATGCCAGCGCGATCGCAAGGCCAAGCGCGAACTGCCTTTGATGGAAGAGTTCAGGCGCATAAAGCGTCGCGGCCCCGACTTTTGCGCGTCTCTCGGTCCGCCGCCAGACCAGCGCCAGCATGATCGGAGCCGCGAAGAGCAAGGCGAGATGCCAGGGTTGCCAGCCAAGGTCATGCCCCCGCACAAGCGGATAGAGCATCGCAGCCATAGACGCGGCGAACAGCATGGTTCCACCACCGTCGATCCCGCGCGTCAGGGACGAACGCGCAGAAGGCAGCAACTTCCACGCGACGATCACTGCCAACACGCCGACCGGCACGTTGATGAGGAACACACTGCGCCACCCCAGGCCGAAGGGATTGGCATGGATCAGCACGCCGCCGATGATCGGCCCGCAGATGGCTGAAAGGCCGCCGATGACGCCGACCCACGCCAGCTTCGCCACGCGCTCCAGTGGCTGGAACAGGACCTGGATCAATGCCATGACCTGCGGCGCCATCATCGCCCCCGCTCCGCCTTGAAGCACGCGCGCGGCGATGAGTTGTTCAGGGCTGCGAGAGAGCCCGCAAAGCATCGAGGCAAACGTGAAGCCCGCCACGCCGCCAATGAACAGGCGATTGTAGCCGAAAGCATCCCCCAGCCGGCCGCCCAGCATCAACAGCAAGGCAAATGCCAGCGAGTAGCCCGCCGCGACCCATTGCGCCTGTGCCGCCGCCGCGCCGAAGTCCTGTTCGATCACCGGCAGCGCGGTGTTGACGATGGTGACGTCCACGATCTCAAGAACCAGCGCCACCATCAATGTCAGGTAGGCCAGCGATTTCTGTCGCTCGGTCAGGTCCATGACCTGCGCCGGAAACGGCGATGCCATGGCGGTCAAATCACGCCTTCCTTCAGCATCGAAACTGCCGTCGCGCAGGCCCGCGCAGTGAGCGCCATGTAAGTAAGCGAAGGGTTCTGGCATGCCGACGAGCTCATCTGCGCGCCATCGGTGACGAACAGGTTTGGAATGTCGTGAGCCTGGCTAAGGCGATTGAGCACCGAAGTCCCTGGGTCCCAACCCATCCGCGCGCCGCCCATTTCGTGAATGGAAGTGCCGCCATGGCCCGGCTTGTCGAAGCCCATGATGACGTGGCCGCCCGCGTCGGTCAGCATCGCGGTCGCCTCGCGATGTGCATCGGCAAGCGCCGCCATTTCCTCCTTGCCGTGCTCGAAGGCGATCTCAAGCTGGCGGACGCGCGCGGGTCGGTGCGGTTGCTCAGCGTCAGTCGATTGCTGGCGCGTGGCATCGAATCCGCGAAGACCACCAGAACCATCGTCCACGGACCGATCTGGTGCAGCTCTTCCTTGTAATCCTTGCCGATGCCGCCCATCCGCTTGCCGCGCGTCCAGGTGCCTTGCAGCGCGCCGCCCTGGAACGAATAGCCGCGCGTGAAGCCATCCCCGTCCAGCGTGTCGAGATTGCGGAAACGCGGGATGACGATGCCGGTGGGCCGGTTGCCGAAGCTGGTCCGGCCTTCGAATCCAGGCATCACCGCCATGGCCGCCATCGTATTGGCATGGTCCATGATGTGCGTGCCGAGCACCCCGCTCGAATTGGCAAGGCCGCGAGGCATCGCTTCGCTAGCCGAGTTGAGCATGAGGTGGACCGAGTTGAACGCCCCCGCGTTCAGAAACACGACGCGGGCATAGGCAACCTTGTGCTCGCCGGTCTTCGTGTCGATCCAGCGCACCCCGGTAACCCGGCCGGTCTTCGCATCGTAATCCACCTTGTGGACCTGCGCGTCGGTAACGACCTTGAGCCGCCCGGTCTTCTTCGCCGCCGGCAGTGTTGCCGATTGCGTCGAGAAGTAGGCGCCGTAGGAACAGCCGCGCGCGCAGATGCTGCGATACTGGCAGTGCGCCCGGCCCTGTTCGGGACGTGCCTCTGTAAGGTTCGCGGTGCGGCCGATTGTCATCACCCGGTCCGGATACTTCGCCCGGATCCGCTCACGGACGGCCGCCTCGACACAGTTCAATTCCATCGGCGGCAGAAAACGGCCGTCCGGAAGCTGGGCCAGCCCTTCCGCCGCGCCCGATACGCCGACGAATTCCTCTACCTTGTCGTACCACGGAGCAAGGTCGGCATAGCGGATCGGCCAGTCGGTGCCGAAACCATCCCGCTTGTTGGCGCCGAAATCATAGTCCGACCAGCGGTAGCACTGCCGCCCCCATGTCAGCGAACGCCCGCCGAGCTGGTAGGAGCGGAACCAGTCGAAGTCCTTGCCCTTCGCCTTCTGGTAGGGCTGCTCGGCATCGTTGACGAAGTGGCCTTCGGTGAACTCGTTGAAATGCCGGTTGAGCATCTGCACCGGATATTCGCGGGCATAAAGCTCGACGTCGCCCTGCCCTCGAAACGGCATTTCCCACGGGGCCTTGAGTTCGGTCTCGTAGCCCGTCTGATGCTCGATATTGCGGCCGCGCTCGACCATCAGGACGGTAAGGCCCGCCTCGGTCAGTTCCTTGGCCGCCCAGCCGCCGGTAATGCCGGAGCCAACGACAATAGCGTCGAATTGCGTGTTGTTGGTCATGTCAGCCGAAATCCACTGCGGTCCAGTCGCTGGAGAATGCGCGGTCGCCGGGCTTGAGAGGGATGTCCCACTCCCATTTTCCGGGCACCAGTTCATAACGAAGTTCCTGCGATCCGCCGGCTTCGCTGGTGTAGTAGCCGGTCAGGATCAGCCCCTTGATCGCCGTCCACGGCGATGGTGGCGCGCCTTGGGCGAAAGCCTGGGTATCGAGCGCCGTCAGTAGCCGCACACGTTCCGCCGGGTCATGTCGCAGAAAATCGCCGCCCGCCGCGCGGTCGAGCGTGTGTTCCAGCCATGGGAGATGGCGCAGCGAACCGTCGCGGCGACAGAACGGTTCAAGCGCCGCCGTCACCATGCCTGCGGCCATCGGCGTGCGCGTGCCGGAAAGACCATGGGCAAGCGCCAGCACGACGAAATCGCCGACCCCCACGTCCTTCGCCCCAGGCGTATCGGTGCGCGGGATCACGAGATCGGAAACCTCCGCGATCAGATTGCGCTGGCGGTCGCTCGGCAGTTCGCGCTCGTCGAGAGCGGTAAGCTTCACGCCCGCTGCAGGAATGCCCAGAGCCAGCGCCAGCAGCGCCGCACCCGCGGTGAATTCGCGGCGGTTCCAGCCGGAAGTGTGAGCGCTCATGCGTCGATATCCCTTTTCGGCGCATTGCCCGCATGGTCGGCTTCCTGGCCTGCGATCCGAGAGAGGCCCTTTATCGTCTTCATGATCCGTCTCATTTCGATCAGGCGGGGAGATGGTGGAAGTTCGGCGTCGTCACCGCCACGAAATCGATCCCGTCCTCACGCGCGGCTTCTTCGCGCAGCATCGTCTCGAGATCGGCATAGGCACGCGCCGGATCGATGCGATAGCTTTCTCCCGCCAACTGCGAGCGCACGGCATCGCTGCTGAAAGCGCCCGCCACCAGTTCGATCTCGCGGTCCATTTCGGCAGCGATTCGGTGGACCGGGCCAATGAACGACCCCGGCCCTCCGCCGACCATGCCCATCCGCAGGCGCGCTTTCGTCATGCTTCCTCTCGTATGATTTATAATGATGGTTCTAATTTTATATGAGGGGTCAGGTCAAGGCCTTCGATTGCATTGACCGCGGTCAGAAACGCCGATATCAAACAGGAATAGAAATTCTAATATAGCGCCGGACAGCGGCGCGGGCGGAGAGGCATGAACCCGGTTTCCCGATTCTTCAGCAAGCTCACCATGAAGCCGCAGGGCATGACGATCGTCATCGCGGCCTTCCTTCCGATCTTCGCGATCGTCTCGATGTTCCCGATCGTGGCATCGATGATCGCCCACTTCCAGACCGACCCGGACGCCGCGGCCAAAGTGCCGCTCATGGTCACCGCGCCGGGCCTCACCATCGCGATCCTCGCACCGTTCGCGGGCTGGTTCGTGGACAAGTTCGGCCGCCGCCGGCTGCTGCTGATCTGCACGTTCTTCTACGGCCTGTTCGGCACCCTGCCGTTCTTCCTCGACGACCTGAACCACATTTTCGCCAGCCGCCTGGCGCTGGGCGTTTGCGAGGCGGGCATCCTCACCATCGTCAACACCCTGCTCGGCGATTACTGGGATAACGAAAGCCGCCGAAACTGGCTGTTCCTGCAAGGGGTGATCGGGCCGTTCCTGGCTTCGGGCGTGATCCTGATGTCGGGGCTTGTCGCCTCGATGCGGTGGAACGGCGGCTTCCTCGTCTATCTGGTCGCCTTCCCGATCTATTTCGCGATGCTGGCGTTCCTCTACGAACCCAAGGGCGCGCGGCACATGATGAAACTCCGGCAGAGCCGACCGGCGAGAAGGCTCGCTTCCCGGTTGGCGCCGCCCTCGGCGTCGCCGCGCTGACGCTGTTCTCGGCCGCACAGTACTACGTCTTCATCGTCAACGGCAGCATTGCCTTCGGCGAAGTGGGCGTCACCGATCCCGCCGCCGTCGCCAAGATGAGCTTCCTTCCCAGCCTGTTCGTCATTCTCGGCGCGCTGCTGTTCCGTATCCTCTCGGGCCGATCCAACGGCGTACAGCTCGGCGCCTTCCTTGCGATTCTCGGCACCGGCCTTGCCGTGATCGGTCTTGCCCGCAACCCGGGCGAGATGATCGTCGGCCTCGCCATCCAGCAGACCGGCGCGGGCATGGCGGTGCCCTCTCTCATCGCCTGGGCCCAGACCAAGTTCCCCTTCGAGCATCGCGGCCGGGGCATGGGCATCTGGACCGGATCGTTCTTCTTCGGACAGTTCATCTCGCCTGTGCTCGTTCATCAGGCGAATGGTGCGACGGGCTCGATGCAGGGCGCGTTCCTCAGCGCGGGCGTACTCTCGCTGGCAGTCGCCCTCGCCGCGCTCGGCATGGGCATGACACGCAGGCGAACGCCGCTGATGGCGTGATCCGGCAACGCCGCGCATAAGAAAGGCCCGCCGGGAGCGATCCCGGCGGGCCTTTTCTTTGGGATTGCTGCGCTTCAGGCGAGCGCAGCAATCTCCATTTCCAAGGTCAGCCCCTCATCTTCGCAATGGCGCGCAAGACGCAGCACGAGATGGTCGGCTACGGGTTCCCAGCCCTGCTCGCCCCAACGCTGCAGCGCGCGCGGTTCGAGCGGCACGGCAATGCGGCGGCTCTCTCCCGCAGCCAGTTCGACGCGGGCGAAGCCCACCAGCGCGCACTCGGGATTATCGCGATAGACCTGCACGACATCGCTGCCGCTGCGGTCCGAGGTGTTGGTAACGGTGAGGTGCAGCACGCCTCCCTCGACCGCAGCGCTCGCCCACGCGAAGCGCGCATAGCCCATGCCCGAGCCGAACGGATGACGCGCAGCCTTTCCGCTCGCTGCGAGACCGCGATAGCCCAGCAGTGTGCCTTCCGAATAGGTCAGCGTGCCGTCACTTGCAGGCTGAAGCGCGAACGCCGGGTAGTCGCCCTCATCCGCAGCCATGGTCACCGGAAGACGGCCACCCGGCTCGCGCGTGCCGGAAAGCACGTCGGCCAGAGCGCGGGCAAAGCCTTCCCCCGGATACCAGACCGACAGCAGCGCCGCCGTCCTGTCTTCCCACGCGCTGTCAAAAGCATGGCCGACGTTGACGACCACCGCCGTGCGCGGATTGGCAGCCGTCACCGCTTCGATCAGGTGGATTTGCTCGGCAGGCAGCAGGGTGTCGGCGCGGTCCTTGCTCTCGACACTGGAGTCCGAAGTCTCTCCCACGATCAGGAAGACCGCATCCGCCGCACGCGCTGCATCGACCGCGGCCTGCAGCATTTCCTCGGCACTGCCGGGGCCGCGCAGGCCATACCACAAGCCCTGCACACGGCCCCCTGTCCACGAGAATTCGACTGCGATCGTCACTTCCTGTCCCTCCGCGAGATGGAAGCTCACATGATCGGAATCGCCGCGCTTGAGCACGCCCATCACGTCGCCCGCCGGGATCTCCCCGCCTGCACGCATGACTTCCTCACCGTCGACGAGAATGCGCGCCGCGCCGGTAGAGCCGAGGTGCAGCATATGCGCGCCGGCGCGCTTCGCGGTGTAGCGCCCGCTGGCACGCGCCGAGCCCGGTTCGGTAAAGCGCGCCTGATCGTGGACGCCGACGAACCAGACAAGCGAGTTGGTATCACGCGTCTCGCGCGTGAGCACGTCGCCCACGCAATCCGGCGCACCGAAGTATTCAAGCGTCATGCCGCTCGTGCAGCCGTCGCCGATATCGAGCGCGGGTGTCACACTCATGTTCGGCAGACGCGGTTGCGGATCGACGCCGGGTTCGAACAGGATTTCGCACGAAGCGCCGTAGGCTGCGCGCAAGGTCTCCACCGGCGTCGGCGCATCGGGCGAAATCGAAATCTTGGCGAAAGTGCCGCCCTGGAAGCATGGCGCCCAGGCATTGGGGCCGATCACCGCCAGCGTCTTCACCGTTCCGGGCACGAGCGGCAGCATATCGCCTTCGTTGCGCAGCAGGGTAAATCCGGCCGCGGCAGCCTCTACCAGCAGGGCCTCGGCTTCGGCAGCAGGTATCGGCGGCGCCTTGTCGCCGGTGATCCGGCGCGCGACCGCAGCAATGCGTGATGCAGCATCCTCCACCCGCGCCGGATCGACCGCCCCTGCCGCGACAGCCGCTTCCAGCTTGCCCCCCATGAACCGCGAAGGTCCGGGCATTTCCAGATCGAGGCCGGCATTGATCGTGCCTTCGCTGGAATGCGTGCCGAACCAATCGCTCATGATGAGGCCTTCGAAGCCCCAGTCCTGCTTGACGACTTGCGTAAGAACATGGGCCTGCTCCGAGCACCACGACCCGTTGACGCGGTTATAGGCGGCCATCAACCCGACGCAGCCCGCGTCTGCAGCATATTGGAATGGCAGCAGATAGACTTCCCGCAAGGTCCTCTCGTCCACGCGCACGTCGACTTCGTCACGCGAGGTCTCGCTATCGTTGCAGACCAGATGCTTGGCGACCGAGCCGGTGCCGGTCGATTGCAGGCCCTTCACCCATTCCGCCCCGAGCACACCGGTCAGCACCGGGTCTTCCGAGAAATACTCGAAAGCCCGGCCTGCCAGCGGACTGCGTGCGAGGTTGAGGTTGGGCGCCAGCACCGCATCCACCCCGCGCAAGACGGCCTCGCTGCCGACCAGTGCGCCGACGCGGCGGGTCAGGTCGCGATCCCAGGTCGCGCCGAGCAGGGTCGAGCATGGGCTTAACAAGGCGATGTCGCGCTCATCCACTTTGCCGCTGGCGATACCGAGCGGTCCATCGGACATGGTGAAGGCAGGAATGCCGGCATCGGGCACCGCGAAAGTGGCCCACATCGCGCCGCCCGCGGTGAGCGCGCATGCTTGTGAAAGGGTCACGTCGCTCATGCCACTGCCTCCGTCCGAAAACCCATGATCTGCTCCGCCTGCGCACGCACGGCGCGGGCGATGCCTTCATCCGCCAGCGTACCGTCGGGCGCGAAAGGCTTCTGCTCCACCGAGTTGACCGCAACGCCGACCGGTGTCGGCCAGCCGCGCATCGCGTGAACCACGTCGCGCATCGCCGAAAGCGTGGTACCGCAAGCCTGCCAACCCGCCGCTGTCACCACGAGGCCGACCGGACGCCCATCGAAATAGACCCTTGGATCGCCGCGCAAGTCTTCAAGCAGGTCGATGGCGTTCTTCACGAGGCCGGAATAGCCCCCGTGATAGCCGGGGCTGCCGATAACGATCCCATCCGCGCTGCGGACGGCCTCGACGAGCGCCTGCTCTTCGGGCGTGCGGTCCGGGCCTTCAGGGTTGAAATGCGGCAAGGCGGCAAGCGCCGCCCCATCGAACATCACGGTTTCCGCGCCCAGTGCCGCGCATTCGACAAGCACGGCACGCACGATCCGCTCACTGGACGAGGCCTGGCGGAACGTGCCGCCAAGCCCCACGACCCGCCGGGGCGCGACGGACGAAATCACGGTCATCGCATTCTCCTCAAGCGGCGCGGCCTTCTTGCGGGCCGCGCCATTCTATTTGCCATCAAGCCGGAACGGCGGCCTTGAACGCCGGCATCACCTTTTCGGCCATCAGGCGCAGGGTCTGGTCGCCATAAGCAAGGCGTTGCTCGGTCAACGGTCCCGTAGTGGTGCCGCACAGCACATTGCCGATGCCGAGTTCGGCGTAAGGCGCCAGATGCTCCGCCACCGTTTCCGGCGAGCCGTAGAGGCACCAGGTGCCGATCCAGTCGTCGGACAAAGCGTCCGGCGTGCGGTCGGTCTTCTTGTTGGCATCGTCGCTTTCGGCACGCGCATTGAACTCGGCCTCGCGCTCGATCGCGTCCTGGTAGCTGCGCAGGATCGCTTCCAGTTCCTCGCGCGCCTGGTCGTCGCTCTCTGCAACATGGACCACCTGATAGGTATGTGTCGTCCAGTCGAGCGCGGCCTTCACCACTTCGTCCGAATGCCCGGCTTCAAGCAGGAAACCCTTGTAGATATCGAACCACTTCTTGACGTGCGCGAAAGGCTCGGTGCCGCCGATCTTGGGCGGGGTGAAAGCGGGAATGAAGGCCGGCCAGCCGTTCTCGGCCGCGCGGCGCGAACTGGCCTCCTTCATCGCCACAGGCATCAACCGCGCATGGCCCGGCGTATAGGGCGAAGGCGTGATGCGCTGTAGCACGCGGCCCTTGTAAGGTCCGTTGTCGATCACCACCGCCGGATCTTCCATCTGCTTGGCCCAGAGCTGTTCTGCCAGCGCAAGGTTGTTCTCCGCGATCGCGCCCGCGTCCTTGTAGTCGACCGCAAAGCCGATCATCTCTTCCGGCGTCGTGCCTGAACCAACGCCGACCAGCAGCTTGCCGTCAGTCAACTGGTCGAGAATGTTGATCCGCTCGGCAAGGCGCACCGGGTGGTGCAACGGCACCGAGACCACGGAGAAGCCGAAATGCATCTTCGGCATCTGCGCGGCAAGGTAGCCTGCGAAAATGAAGCTGTCGCTCGCCACCGGCATGTAACCGTTGAAGTGGTGGTCCGGCAGGAAGATCGCGTCGTAATCGAGCTCGGCGGCAAGTTTTGCGTGACCCTCAAG
This sequence comes from Novosphingobium sp. ST904, assembly GCF_001298105.1. Taxonomy (GTDB): domain Bacteria; phylum Pseudomonadota; class Alphaproteobacteria; order Sphingomonadales; family Sphingomonadaceae; genus Novosphingobium. Next base: position 102,345 of record NZ_LGJH01000152.1, read on the forward strand.
GTCCTTCATCAGCTTCCGGTCCTGATCCGGACCAAGCGAACGGGCGTTCAGAAAAACGGAAAAGCGCATCTTCCCCTCCCTTGGGGCCATAGCCGCCGCCGCGATGGCGTGCGGTTCAGTGTGAAATAAAACTGAATTAGAATTGACGTTCTTATTTCGATAGGCTGTTTGTTGCGGTCATGTCAACAAGCGCAAAGCCCCGCCCCGGCGAAAAAAAGGCCGAAAAGAAACTGGCCGTCGATTCCGTCAGCCGAAAGCCCCAGCAGGGGCGCAGCAAGGCTTCGCTCGAAAGGATGGTCAGTGCCGCCAAGAAGCTCATGCTGGAACGCGGAAGCGAGGAATTCACGCTTCAGGAAGTCAGCCAGACCGGCAATGTCTCGATCGGCTCGATCTACCTGCGGTTCGAGAGTAAGGAGAACCTCGTCCGCGCGGTTATCGGCGATCACCTCAAACGCATGGAAGAGCGCGAGAATGAGATGATGGAGCGGGTGCGTGGAGTATCCAGCTCGCTGAAGACCGTCGTTCCCGCCTTCGTCGAAAACTACGCCGAGCTGCTGCGGGAAGAGGCCCCCCTGCTCCGCCAGAGCATGGCCCGCGCCGCCTTCGATCCACTGGTCGCCGAACCCGGCCGGCAGAGCGCCAATCGCGCCGCGGCGCTCGGCATCGGCGCCATGCTGGAATATCGCGACCAGTTCGGGGGCACCGATCAGGAGCGCAAGGCGAATGCCGCCTATCAGATCATCTTCGCCACCCTTGCCCGCCAGTTGAGCCTCGGCTCGACCGGGGAGTCCGTTCATCCTCAGGACTGGAAGGAACTGAAGATAGAACTGGGCCGGATGTGCCTGGCTTACCTCACGACTGACCTCTAGGCGCATTGCCTTCTCCAGCGCGGGAATGAAAAGAGGGGCGCAGCCAGTAGCTGCGCCCCCGATCGTTGCCCGGCGATATGGTGCCTTCGCGGACGCTTGCAGGAGGAGAAGCGCGCCCGCCCGCGGAGGATCACCGAGACATCAGAAATTCACGCTCGCCCGGACGCCGTAAGTGCGCGGCGGCTGGAACTGGTAATTGTTGGTGAACGACACGAAGTTCTGCTGCGCATAGGCCAGCACATTCTTGTCGAAGATGTTGCGTACGAAAGCCTGGATCTTCCAGCCTCCAACGTCAGGCTGGTAGGCCAGAGACGCATTCGCCATGAAGAAGTCTTCCGTAGCGACATCATCCAGATTGAAGACGGAGAAGTAATATTTCGAAGAATACTTCCCGTCGAGATGAGCCGTGACCTTTCCACCGGCGAAGAGGAAGTCCTGATCCAGTGAGCCGGTCACGGTGAACGTCGGGGCATTGGGCAGACGGTTGCCGCTGATATCCACGGGGCTGTTGTCGCCATCGTTGACCTCGATACCGTTGCCGAACTTGGTGTGCAGGTAAGTGCCGTTGACGCCGATCCGCGTGTGCTCCGCCACCAGCGCCTTCACTTCCGCCTCGGCACCGAAGATCTTGGCATTGCCGACATTGAAGATGCCGCTGCCGCCGTCGATCACGCTGGATGTCTGCGAGGCCTGATAACCGCGATAGTTCGAGTAGAAGACGTCAGCGTTGATCTGGAGCGAGTTGCCCAGGAACGAATTCTTCGTACCCAGTTCGAAGGCGTCCAGCTTTTCCGGACCGTAGGGTATCGAGGCCGCGCTGCCGTTGGAATTGAAGCCGCCCGACTTGTAGCCGCGGTCGTACTTCGCATAGATCAGCGTATCGGGGGTGGGATGGTAGTTCAGCCCTGCGTGCCAGGTCGGCTGGCTCTCGCTGAGCTTGCCTTCACCCGGCGTAACGATCGGGTCCGCAGAGATGAACGGGCTGGCCAAAGCTGCAAGATCCAGCACGGCCTGACCTGTGCGGCTCTTCTTGTCCCAAGTGTAGCGGCCGCCCACGCTCAGTTCGAGTTGATCGGTGAGGTCGAAATCGACCTGCCCGAAGACCGCCTGCGAGCGGGTCTTGATCCTGTAATCGAACTTGATGCCGTATTGATCGGGCTGCCCCAGTGCCGCCAGCGGGCCGCCGATCGCAAAGTCGCCGGTCATGTCACGGTTGTAGAGCCCGGAATCGACGGTGTTGTTCTCCTGGAACCGGAAATAGCCCGCCTGGAAGAACAGACGCGAAGCGGAGTCATTGCTGACGCGGAATTCGTGGTTCCAGGTCTTGGGGGTCTCGCTCTGACGGAACTGGCGGTTCGCCGGGTAGGATGGCCCGGTGGCATCGACCACGTTTTTCCAGTGCTGTTCGTCGTAGCCGCCCGAATAGATGAAGTTCAGGTTGCCGCTGGTGTTGTAGGCCAGTTCCCAGCGAACGCGGTCCCCTTCGAGCCGCGTGGAAATCGGCGTGGTACCCACGAAGTCTCCGATATCGTCGAGGTCAGGCTGAGGGCCGCCGAGCGTCCCCCGCAGCACGGCATCGCCATGGACCTTGCGGGAGTCGTGCTGGTAGGAAACCCATGCCGAGAAGCCACCCGACTGATAAAGCGCCTGAAGCCGACCCGATGCAAAATTCTCGTCGTCGGCATCCTTCGTCGGCGCGTCCAGCTTGCGGTAGCCGTCATGGGTCATGAAAGTGCCCGAAGCGCGGATCGCGAAGTTGTCGCTCACCGCGAGATTGGCGCCCATCTCCCCGTTGAAGGTACCGAAGTTGCCCACTTCGACCGAACTGTAGCCCCCGTTGGAGAACTGCGGCCGGTTGGTAATGATGCTGACGAGACCGCCGGTGGAGTTGCGCCCGTTGAGCGTGCCCTGCGGCCCTTTGAGCACCTCGATACGCGCGAGATCGTACATCGAGGCGTTTATCGAGAACGGTCGGTTGGTGTAGAATCCGTCGCGTGCAATCGGCACGGAAGGATCGCCGATCTCCGTCACGTCGGTGGAGGCAACGCCGCGCACTGCAACGAATGCTGCGCCCGCCGAAGGCGAGATGTTCACGCTGGGGTCGATCAGGGCGAGGTCCCGGACCGACACGACGCCGGCATCGCGCAGTGCATCGCCGGAGTAGACGTTGAGCGCGATCGGGGTGTCCTGCGCGTCGGAGGCGGTGCGGTTTGCCGTAACGATGATATCGCCCAGACCCTGGCTCTGCGCGGCCGTATCATCGCTTGCCTGAGTGGCAGTCTGCGCGTGGGCCATGACAGGAACGGCCAGCGCGGACGTCGAAAGAAGCACGAATGCCAGTCTCATCAAACTCTCCCATGTCGGCGCTACCTTCAATTCGGCGCACCTTTTATAAAACCGGAATACCTATTCTAATTATGACGCGAATCGCGCCCCGTCAAGCGGCGAGCGTCCCAATCTGCGGGACATGAGAAAAGCGGCGTGCCGCCAGAGCTATCGCCCTGGAAACACGCCGCTTTCGATATTGCTGTTTACGGCGTCAGTGCGCCGCGAACGCGGATGCCGGCTGCCTGTAGGGAAGAAGTTGCCCTGCCGCTTCCACCAGCGGCTCTCTCCCGACGGCGATGGCAAGGCCCTGAGTCACCTGTCGCAACTGCGCGCAGTTCAGCCAGGGATGGCCCGCGCCATACTGATTGACCATGACACCATACAGCCGGTCCAGCGCCCGTACACCGTTCTTCACGCCATAAAGGTGAACGTAATCAGCCCTAACGCGGCGCGCGGCGAGATCGAGATCGCCACGATGCACGCGGCTGAATGTCCGATAGTCGGCCTGAAAATCGTCGCCGGTGTTTTCACAGCGCATGGCTGTAACTTTCAGCATCGCATCGAGGCGTTGCAGGCGTTCCGCGCTGGCGTCAGCATGCAGGGCGGCGGCCGGCGGTGCCAATCCCAACGTGGCAACGCAGACGGCGGCGATCAGCGATCCGGCTCGAACCCGGCGTTTCGCAAGGCAGGTGCTCATGATGGTGCTCCTCCTCCTTGGCGGGAATTGGCTCCCGTCTCGTTAGGAAAATTCCCATAACGTAGTTAACATCACCTAAACAGACACCCCCGCCCGCGAGCCTCATTGCCGGAAGACTTTCGACGTCTATATCTGCGGTCCTTACGGTTCATTTGCATGAGAAGGATTCACACCATGACCATCGCCATTGGTGACAAGCTGCCCGACGTAAAGCTCATCAAGGCCACCGAGAGCGGCCCTGAACCGGTACAGAGCGCCGACTTCTTCGCAGGCCGGAAAGTGGCGCTGTTTTCGGTCCCCGGCGCCTTCACGCCGACCTGCTCCGCCAAGCACCTGCCCGGCTTCGTCGACAAGGCGGCCGATCTGAAGGCCAGCGGCATCGACAAATCGCCTGCACCGCCGTCAACGACGCTTTCGTCATGGGTGCGTGGGGCAAGGCTTCGGGATCGAGTGATGTGACCATGCTGTCCGACGGCAACGGCGATTTCGTGAAGGCGATCGACCTCGTCATGGATGGCACCGGCTTCGGCATGGGCCATCGCGGCAAGCGCTTCTCGATGGTCGTCAACGACGGCGTGGTCGAACAGCTCAACGTCGAGGCGCCGGGTGCGTTCGAGGTCAGCTCGGCAGACTATATGCTCGGCCAGCTCTAAGCGCCCTGCGAAAACCGGAAGAAAGGCGCCTTCCTGTGGGAAGGCCGCCTTTTTCATGTCCATTCCATCGACGGGGCGTTGGCTTGCCCTCTCCTGTCCTGATCGCCTTGCCCGGCTGCCGGGGGACGTTTAGCGTCGCCACAAAGCGAGGAGTTTTCATGGCACGTTCGGTTATCGTCACCGGTGGTTTCGGCATTCTCGGCGCCGCTGTCGCCGCCGCATTCGCGCAAGCCGGCAACAAGGTCGCCCGCATCGACTTCGCCCCTGCGGCCAGAGGGCCGCTCGCAGGCGCACTGGATGTTGGCGGCGTGGACCTGGCCGACGCCGGCGCACCGGCGAAGCGCTGGCCCAGATCGTTGCGGCGCACGGCGGGATAGACGTGCTGGTCAACGTTGCTGGCGGCTTCACCTGGGAAACGCTGGAAGGCGGATCGATCGCTGCCTGGGCGAAGATGCAGGCCATGAACCTGACAACCGCCGCCACCATCTCCCAGCTCGCACTGCCCGAACTGCGAAAGTCAGCGGCCGGCCGCATCGTCAACATCGGCGCCGGGGCCGCCCTCAAGGCCGGCGCGGGCATGGGCGCCTATGCCGCCTCCAAGTCGGGCGTCCACCGCCTGACGGAAGCGCTTGCGGAAGAGCTTACGGGCACCAGCGTCACCGTGAATGCCGTGCTGCCCAGCATCATCGACACCCCGGCCAATCGTGCTGACATGCCTGACGCCGATTACTCCACCTGGGTGCAGCCCTCGGCCATCGCCGAAGTCATCGGATTCCTTGCCTCGGATGCAGGACGCTCGATCACCGGCGCCCTGATCCCCGTCACACGGGGAGGGTGAGCCCGCAGGCTTGCCCGGCGCCGCTTTCAGGCCCGGTCAGCGCTTTTTCGGAACATAGACCTGCATTCCGTCCTGCCCCCTGAACACCCGCCGCCATTTTGGCGAGCGGGCCAGTTCACGCGCGAGCGGCGCATTGTGGTCTTCCTGAATGAGAAACGCGGCCGGATGCCATTTGGCAATGACGTCGACCAGAGGAACGTACCCGTTCTCGATGCCGCCGTTGTATTGCCACTCGTCATGGCCGTAGCGGTAGTACCGGCCGTCGTAGGCAACGCGCCAGGCCGGCCAGCCTGCATCGATGACAGGCCCACCATAAGGAAAATCGGCATAGATCGTGCCGCGCACGTCCTGCTGCTTGAGATGCGCGATCGCCTGCAGCGGCAGGTTGGGACCGAATCGGGTAGGAGCGGCAAACGGGACGACCAGCACCACCGCCAGAACGGCGGCAACGGGCAGCCAGCGCGGAACCGCTCGGACCTCATCCGGCGATGCCGTTCCTGTCGCGGTCGCCGCGCGGGCGATCACCGGCACCATCGCCAGCGCCCAGAACAGCACGAAACGATAGGCCGTCACGGTCATGACGAGAAGCGCCAGCGCCACCAGCAGTTCGCTCCAGTCGAAGCGGCGTTCTTTCTGGCGCAGCAATAGCCAACAGGTCACCAGCAAGGTCAGGAGAACCGGAATCGCATTCTCCCAGTTCGCCGATATCCATAGCGGGCGCCATTCGCTCGCACCGATGGCAAGGCTCATCTCGGCATTGGTCGCCGATATCGCCAGAATCGAGAAACCATCGGGTGTCGCGAACATCGCGGCGATCGCCGCCACGGTGAGGATGGCCGAAGCAATCGGGATACGCCGGGTCCGGCCGCGCAGCCAGGCCAGTGCGTCAACGGCGGTGTGAACGCCAAGCGCCAGCACGCCGACGCTCACCGAAGGGTGAAAGTTCTGCCAGAGCACCAGCAACGGCAGCCCCAGCCCGATCATCACCAGCGGCTTCGGCCGAAGCCGCAGCATTGCGAGCAATAGCCCAAAGCCCAGCGCGGCGAAGCTTTGCGGGCGAATGCTGGCCGTGGGCAATGCGGCCAGGAATGCAAGGACAAGCGCCAGCGCAACAGCATGAGCGGCTGCCCCTCGGCTCCGACATGCGGCGGCAACGGCCCAGAACCCGCCAAGCCAACAGAGCGCATCGAAGGCGCGAAGCGCGCCCCAGCCGCCCAGAGACCTGATGAGGGCCATGCTCGCCTGCGCCAGCCAGCCGACCGCCGGAAGCGGCTCGCCCAGATGGAGCGCGGCGAAGGGTTCCCGCGCGATCGGGCCGCCATGATCGAGGATGATCTCGCCCAGCTTGAGCTGCCAGAAGATGTCCACATCCCAGACGCTGCGCAGCAGCAGGACGAGCAGCATGGCAGCCGGGACGAGCGCGATCATCCCATGCTGCAGGCGAACCTTGCTCCGCCCTTCGATGCTTTCGATCCGACCGCTCACCTTATCCCCCGCCGCATGGCAAGCCGCTTCCTTCGCCGCAGGCCGGGGACGGTTTCAAGCCCCTTGCCTGCGGAAGCGGGGATAAGCGCGCCGGTTTCCCGGATTGGGGATGGTTTCCGCGATCAGTAGCCCATCAGGCTGAGCACTTCCTTGCGGCTGCGCTCATCGTCGAGGAATGTCCCCATCATGCGGCTGGTGATCATGCTCACGCCCGGCGTGCGCACGCCCCGCGCGGTCATGCAGGCATGGCTGGCCTCGATCACAACGGCGACGCCCTGCGGCTTGAGGTGTTCCCAGATGCACTGGGCCACTTCGGCAGTGAGGCGCTCCTGGATCTGGAGGCGCCGCGCGAATCCGTGAAGCACGCGGGCGAGCTTCGAGATGCCCACGACATGATCCTTGGGCAGATAGGCGATCGCCGCCTTGCCGATGATGGGCGCCATGTGATGTTCGCAGTGCGACTGGAACGGAATATCCTTCAGCAGCACGACTTCGTCATAGCCGCCCACTTCCTCGAACACACGGCTGAGGTGAACTGCCGGGTCTTCTCCATAGCCCTGGCAATATTCCCGCCAGGCGCGTGCCACGCGCTTCGGCGTGTCCAGCAGGCCTTCGCGCGAGGGATCGTCGCCCGCCCATTCGATGAGGGTGCGGATCGCCTGCTGCACGTGCTCGGGGACGGCGGGCTTGCCCAGCGGGTTGTCCTCGTCGGGACCGTCGAGGCTGCTCATCCCTTCTTACTCCTTCGCAATCTATCCATAAGGTGCAGCCGCATGAGCTGCCCCTTGCGGCGGAAGAGACCGCGCCGCTCGATCGGCTCGAACATCTCCCCGGGACGTTCCGGGTCGAGCAGAGCACTTTCACCGAGCGCTCTTTCAGCTTCGGTGAGATGTTTCAAGGGCAAGGGTTCCAGATGTTTGCCCAAGGGCACAAGGCTTTCGATCATGGCCGCCATCGAACCGTGGCGATCGAGCGCCTCGGCGATGGTCTCCTCGGTCACGCCGCAATGCTCGGAGAGCAGGCGATGGCGCAGGCCCGTGATGGCGGAAGACACATGGGCATTGGCGGGCCGCGCGGCATCGATGAACACGTCGCATTCCGAATCGAGGCCCATCGAGCGGTTGTTCATGTTCGCGGAACCCACCCGCAGTATCTCGTCGTCGACGATCATCAGCTTGGCATGAACGTAGATGGGCGTGCCGTCGGAGGCGACCGGATAGAATATGCGGAACCGCCCGGCATGATCGGCATTGCGCAGCGTGCGGACGAGTTCGACGCGCGCGGTATCCATCGCGATCTGCTCCAGCCAGCCGTCGGCGGTGCAGGGATTGATGATGAGAAACTCGGGCGGATCGTCCTCCAGAAGCCGCTCGCAGATGGCCTCGGCAATGGCGCGCGATGCGAAGTACTGGGTCTCGGCATAAACGAAGCGCTTCGCCCGGCGGATCTGCTCCACGAACAGCGCCTCGATCTCGCTCACTTGCGGGCAATCGCCATATTCGGCGCGGGTGCGGGCGATACCTATCTCCACGTTCTCGAATTCGGCGCGCAGTTCCTCGGGCCACGGGCTGAAATCCTGCGGCGCGCAAGGCACCAGTTCGGCGCCGCCCGCCACCTTCCAGCGTTCCCGCCCCAGATCGCCCAACGCGCCTGCCACCTCGCCTTCCATCACCATGGTAACGTCGTGCCACGGACCATAGAGCTTTCCGGTCGGCTTCCGCCGCCGCTTGTCCCTGGGCAAGTGCTCGGGCGTGTCCCAGCGGTCGGACGTCATGTCGATCCCGCCGCAGGCCGCGAAAACATCGTCCACCACCACGATCTTCTGGTGATGGCTGCATCCGATGGGATGGGCGCCGTCGAACTTGAAATCGATTCGATCGCGCAAGGCCCAGCGGATCAGGTCAACGATCATGGTGCCGCGAAACAGCGACTTCACCAGCGAGAAATTCCACTTCAGGAGCAGGATTTCCAGACGAGGATTGCTCTTCACCAGCCAGATGATGAACGACCCGAGCCGCGCCGGAAACTTCTCGTGCCGCCCTCGCTGCCACCATCGCCTTCCCGAAGAGAGCAATATGCGCGAATCGAAGTCCCAGCCGATCATGAAGATGCGCTGGCGTGCCTCCTCCATCACCCCGCGCATCAATTCGAAATAGTCCGCCGCGTCGATAACGACGTAAGCGCGCTTCGCCATGGCATAACGCCAGACCGTCGGCGACGCAGGGCCATCGCCCTCGCCTCCGTTCTCAGAATCCCGATCCATCGCTTGCCTTGCTGAACCACCCACCATCCGCGATCAAGCGTCCAGCCCACAGGATGTTCCCTGCCCCATTTGTCCGACAGATGGCACAGCCTGTCGCCCCGGGAATCTCCGTATGGCGGATTTCCGCCATTTCGCCGCGAAAATACGTCAACTGAGCGGTTGATCCGGCACAGTTCAGCCGCCATTCCGTTTCGCGGATGCAACATGCATCGTTCTCGTCCGTTCCTTCCCACGTGACAAATGCACGCGGAACGGACTTTCGGCTTCAAGCCGAAACCAACCGTCCGGGTCGTGTTTTCCGGACCACCATTCACGCTTCTGCGCTGCGACTGTGCAGAAGCCGAGCCGGGACCGTTGGGTCGGTTCCCGCATCGAGAAGGAGTACGCCATGAAGAAAACTCTCATCGCCGCCGCGATCGCCGCAGCGACCCTGTCTCCGGTCGCCGTGATGGCGCAGGGCGCGGCCGCAACCGCTGTCGCACCGACGGTGGGCGCCAAGGTCTATGGCCCCGACGGCACCGAAGTTGGCTCCGTTGAAGCGGTGCAGAGCGGTGTTGTGACCGTCAACACCGGCACTGCGCGCGCCGGCCTCCCGGTCGCTTCCTTCGCCATGCGCGAAAAGGGCCTGACGATCGGGATGAACAAGGCGCAGCTCGAAGCCGCCGTCAGCGGCGCCAAGGCCGAAAGCAGCGCCGAGCTTGCCAGCGCCTTCGTTGCCGATGCCCCGGTAAAGAGCAGCGACGGCGTCGTCCTTGGCACCATCGGCAAGGCTGAAGGCGACGACGTGTTCGTCAACCTCAGCAACGGCTCCGTGGCCCAGCTCAAGAAGTCCTACTTCGGTCTGGGCGCGGACAAGTCGCTGGCGCTGGGCATGACGGCCGCCTCCTTCAACTCGCAGCTTCAGTCCAGCTCGGGCGGTCAGCCCGGAGCCGATGCCCAGGCAGCACCCTCGGGTGCGGCAGGCGCGGCTGCGACGCCCACCGGCCAGTAACGCTTCCGCCTCGACGCGGATCAAAATAAGGGGCCGGGGACACGCCAGTGTTCCCGGCTTTTTTTCGCCGTGACGCGCCCGGAGCGCATTCTTCGGGACCGGTGCGCATGAAGCGCGAATCTCAGAGCGGCAGACGCGAAAAACCCCGCCCGAGCCAAAGCCCTGCGGGGTTTTTCGTGTGTGCTGCAATGGTGCGCCCGGAACGATTCGAACGTCCGACCCTCAGATTCGTAGTCTGATGCTCTATCCAGCTGAGCTACGGGCGCATATTGCAGTATCTATGTCTGTACCCCCATCGGCCAACGGCCTTTGAAGGAGAAATGGTGCGCCCGGAACGATTCGAACG
>NZ_LGJH01000017.1 GCF_001298105.1 Novosphingobium sp. ST904
CCAGCGCCTGGTCGATCGCCTCGCTTTCGACGTGCCAGCGAGCGAGACGGGAGAGTTGCCAATAGTCGTGAGTGTTGGAAGCCTCTGCCATCTTACGCAGACCCAAATTCAGGCCCTCGGCAAGCAGGACGTTGAGCAGGCCGATTCGGTCGCCGCATGGCACGCCGGTGCGCAGATGCGTGAAGGCATCAGTGAAACCCAGCGCGGTATCGACTTCGAGCAGCAGATCGGTGATGCGGACGGGCGGCAGCCGGCGATACAGATCAAGCACCAGATCCTCGATCCCATCCGGCGCGTCAGCGGTGAGCCGATCAATGCGCAGCGTGCCGTCCTCGATGCTGCCTTTCGGAATTGTACCGCTGCGCGCGGCGCGACCGAGCCGGGCAAGGCCATCAGCGAGACGCACTTTGCGGTCAGCCAGCCAGACATGCGGGTCGGACGGGACCGCCAGCTTCGCGGCATGCGCGACCGCCATCGGCACGAGGACGTGGCGCAGGTCACCATATCGATGCGAGCGGTCGAGCCATATGTCGCCCGAGCGCAGCGCGTCGCGCAGGTGAAACATGACCGCGACTTCCCGGAGGCGGGCATCATCATCGCCCTTCGCCCGCAACTGTCGCCGCCATTTGGAATGCGGGCGCAAGAAATCGTCGGCCGCCGGAACTGCGCCCTTGGTAGCGATGACGGTAGCCGCGTCCAGCAAAGGCCGTGCAACCGCCGCAGCTTTGAGGTCGAGGCATCGCAGCATGCGCGGGGCATACCGACGGAAGCGGTGATACCCCTGATCAACATAGGCCAGCGGGCTCTGTTGCAAACTCTGACACGGTTTCCAAGATTGGGCTCATGTACTGTCAAGGTCAGTTGCGATGAACGATTTCAAAGGACGGCATTTTACCGGCG
>NZ_LGJH01000015.1 GCF_001298105.1 Novosphingobium sp. ST904
GGCTCTGTTGCAAACTCTGACACGGTTTCCAAGATTGGGCTCATGTACTGTCAAGGTCAGTTGCGATGAACGATTTCAAAGGACGGCATTTTACCGGCGAGGTCATCCTATGGGCGGTGCGCTGGTATTGTCGATACGGCATCAGCTACCGTGATCTCGAGGAAATGCTGTCCGAGCGTGGGATCGATGTCGATCATACGACGATCTATCGCTGGGTGAGCGCTACGCGCCGGAGATGGAGAAGCGTCTCCGCTGGTTCTGGCGGCGCGGCTTTGATCCGAGCTGGCGTCTGGATGAGACCTACGTAAAGGTGCGGGGCAAATGGACCTACCTGTACCGGGCGGTCGACAAACGGGGCGACACGATTGATTTCTATCTGTCATCGACACGCAGCGCCAAAGCGGCGAAGCGCTTTCTGGGCAAAGCTCTTCGTGGCCTGAAGGACTGGGAAAAGCCGGCCAAACTCAATACCGACAAGGCACCCAGCTACGGCGCAGCAATCGCTGAGCTGAAACGCGAAGGCAAACTGGCGGCGGAAACCGAGCACCGGCAGGTGAAATATCTGAACAACGTGCTCGAGGCCGACCACGGCAAGCTGAAGATGCTGATCAAGCCGGTACGTGGCTTCAAGTCGATGCCAACGGCCTACGCCACGATCAAGGGCTTCGAGGTCATGCGCGCCCTACGCAAAGGACAGGCCCAGGCATGGTGCCTGCAGCCAGGTATCATGGGGGAGGTGCGCCTGGTTGAAAGAGCATTCGGAATTGGACCCTCGGCCCTGACCGAAACCATGATTATGCTCAATAAGCATTTCGCCAATGCTGCCTAATCCCCCAACTGGGTGACGCCGCGCGGCCGTGCCCCATGTTTGCAACAGAGCC
>NZ_LGJH01000016.1 GCF_001298105.1 Novosphingobium sp. ST904
GGCTCTGTTGCAAAAATCGTGAAGCTTGAGCATGCTTGGCGGAGATTGGACGGACGGAACGATGACGGATTTCAAGTGGCGCCATTTCCAGGGTGATGTGATCCTGTGGGCGGTGCGCTGGTATTGTCGCTATCCGATCAGCTATCGCGACCTTGAGGAAATGCTGGCGGAACGCGGCATTTCGGTCGACCATACGACGATCTATCGCTGGGTCCAGTGCTACGCCCCGGAGATGGAGAAGCGGCTGCGCTGGTTCTGGCGGCGTGGCTTTGATCCGAGCTGGCGCCTGGATGAAACCTACGTCAAGGTGCGGGGCAAGTGGACCTACCTGTACCGGGCAGTCGACAAGCGGGGCGACACGATCGATTTCTACCTGTCGCCGACCCGCAGCGCCAAGGCAGCGAAGCGGTTCCTGGGCAAGGCCCTGCGAGGCCTGAAGCACTGGGAAAAGCCTGCCACGCTCAATACCGACAAAGCGCCGAGCTATGGTGCAGCGATCACCGAATTGAAGCGCGAAGGAAAGCTGGACCGGGAGACGGCCCACCGGCAGGTGAAGTATCTCAATAACGTGATCGAGGCCGATCACGGAAAGCTCAAGATACTGATCAAGCCGGTGCGCGGTTTCAAATCGATCCCCACGGCCTATGCCACGATCAAGGGATTCGAAGTCATGCGAGCCCTGCGCAAAGGACAGGCTCGCCCCTGGTGCCTGCAGCCCGGCATCAGGGGCGAGGTGCGCCTTGTGGAGAGAGCTTTTGGCATTGGGCCCTCGGCGCTGACGGAGGCCATGGGCATGCTCAACCACCATTTCGCAGCAGCCGCCTGATCGGCGCAGAGCGACAGCCTACCTCTGACTGCCGCCAATCTTTGCAACAGAGCCG
>NZ_LGJH01000014.1 GCF_001298105.1 Novosphingobium sp. ST904
TGGAAGAGCATGGCTCCGCCCGATGGGCTGAAGGGCAGATAACCCAGCTCGTCGAGGATGAGCAGGTCGAGACGTAGCAGGCGTTCTGCCAGCTGGCCGGATCGGTTCATGGTCTTTTCCTGCTCAAGCGCATTGACCAGATCGACCGTGGAGAAGAAGCGGACCTTCTTGCGGTGATGCTCGACGGCCTGGACGCCCAGTGCCGTTGCGATATGGCTCTTGCCGGTTCCGGGCCCGCCAATCAGGACGACATTGTCGGCGTTTTCCATGAAGTCGCCCTGATGAAGCTGGCGCACGAGGGCTTCGTTGATCTCACTGGCAGCAAAGTCGAAGCCAGCCAGATCCTTGTAGGCCGGGAAGCGGGCCGCCTTGATCTGATAGGCGATGGACCTGACCTCGCGTTCGGCCATCTCTGCCTTCAGGAGTCCAGCGAGCATCGGCACAGCAGCATCGAAGGCAGGCGCGCCCTGCTCGATGAGTTCGTCGGCGGCCTGAGCCATGCCGAACATCTTGAGGCTGCGCAGCATGACGACGACCGCGGCGCTGGCGGGGTCATGACGCATGGCGGATATCCCTCAGCCTGTCATAGCGAACGACATTGGCCTCGGGCTCCTGCCCCAGGCGCAGCGCCTGAGGCGCATCGATCGGCGAAGCTGGAGGCGCCTTGCCGTCGATAAGGCGATGCAACACGTTGAGAACGTGGGTCTTGGTGGCAACACCGGCCTCCAGAGCCAACTCGACCGCGCTCAACACGGCCTGCTCGTCGTGATGCAGAACGAGAGAAAGTATCTCGACCATCTCCCTGTCGCCACCAGGGCGCTTGAGCAGATGGCCCTGTAACTGCCGGAAGGCTTCGGGCATCTCGAGGAA
>NZ_LGJH01000013.1 GCF_001298105.1 Novosphingobium sp. ST904
TAGGCTCAGGACTCACTGATCAGAGCCAGAAGAGGACAGTTGCAGCCAAGGCGAGTGCGGAAAAGAAGACGGTGGGGCAGCGGTCATATCGTGTAGCGACGCGGCGCCAATCCTTCAGCCGGCCGAACATGATCTCGATACGGTTACGGCGCTTGTATCGCCGTTTATCGTATGTGACAGGATATGAACGAGATTTCCGACCGGGAATGCAAGGCTTGATGCCTTTTTGCTCAAGCGCATCTCTGAACCACTCAGCGTCATAGCCTCGATCAGCCAGCATCCACTGAGCCTTGGGCAGATCATCGAGCAAGGCTGCCGCCCCGGTGTAATCGCTGATCTGGCCCGCCGTGATGAAGAAGCTCAAAGGGCGGCCGTTGGCATCTGTGACGGCGTGAAGTTTGGTGTTCATGCCGCCCTTGGTCCGTCCGATCAGGCGCCCGAAATCCCCTTTTTTACCCCAAGGCTGGAAGCCGTGCGGTGTGCCTTGAGGTAGGTAGCGTCGATCATGATGGTCTGGGGTTCGGCCCGCTGGGCGGAAAGGCCTTCCATCATTCGAGTGAACACGCCCATCTCGCCCCAACGTTTCCAACGATTATACAATGTCTTATGTGGCCCGTATTCCCTCGGCGCATCCCGCCAGCGCAGCCCATTCCGGTTGACGAAGATGATCCCGCTCAGCACCCGACGGTCGTCGACCCGTGGCTTGCCGTGGCTCTTGGGGAAATACGGCGACAGCCGCGCCATCTGCTCGTCCGTAAGCCAATACAGGTCGCTCATGCTCAGTCTCCTTGGGGAGCCTGAATCACATCATCGCAGGCCTATCAATGGGTCCTGAGCCTAG
>NZ_LGJH01000012.1 GCF_001298105.1 Novosphingobium sp. ST904
CCGCTCGCGGACTTCAGGTGAAAATTTGTTGGTTGTCTTGCTCATAACGGATGCTCCTTCTCACAAGTTGGAGCCTCCTGGAAACCCGGGGCGCTTCAAGTACTGCTCCCAGCTCTTTTCCATTGTACGTCACGAGACCCTCAGGCCAGAGGCGTGATGCCACACTTCTAGGAACCACAACACTCTGCATGACGCCGTCGGCATCGAATTCCACGCTTTCGCCTGCCGCCAACCGCTCATGCTGATCGGTCCGACTTTTGCCCGATCTGTAAGACGTTTTGACCTCGACGGAGCCGCGCAGCAAATCCACTCGCACAGACTGATCATTCAGAATGCTCACATCAAATTTCGTACCCAATGCCCGAACGCTGCCTCTCCCAGCTCTAACAGTAAACGGCCTTCCATCGTGAGTGACTTCGAATCTCGCCCGCCCTTTCTCAAGCCTAAGCTGACGGCTGCTCTCGTCGAGCCGCACCGTTACCCGGCTATCTGCATCCACGATAACGGTCGAACCGTCGTTGAGATGGAACGTGCGACTCTGCGAAGCCGCAGCAAGCGAGATGATGCCTGTGTCACGCTTGCTTTGAAGAACCTCGGGCACCTGTCGGGAGGCCGTAATGATCACGGCCGCACCGGCAATAGTCAGCCCCCCGATAAGGAGCACTCCGATTCCAGCCCTCATCAGTCTGCCTGTAAGCGTCCGACCTCGACCGTTGACGGTAGGAGACGCCCCAGAGCGAATGTTGCGATCTCAAGGCTGCGGTGTAGTTTGAATGAATGATAGCGCGAAA
>NZ_LGJH01000011.1 GCF_001298105.1 Novosphingobium sp. ST904
CGCTCGCGGACTTCAGGTGAAAATTTGTTGGTTGTCTTGCTCATAACGGATGCTCCTTCTCACAAGTTGGAGCCTCCTGGAAACCCGGGGCGCTTCAAATCAGCTTCTCCCTCGACATGCGCCTCGGGGCACGCGCAGGCTTCAAGCGCAACGAGCGTATGCTCTCGCTCGACCCCCGTTATGTCGTCGCCTTTCCCGGAAACGGAGTCCTGGAGCGCTTGGTCATCGAAGCCAAGTCCCGTCGGATCACGGTTGTCGATCGCCGTGGTCCGCTTGGCACTTCACCCAAGCGCGCGGCGCAGGATACCGACTGATGCGTCTGGCATCGCGCCAGCGCCATCGGCGCTGGCGCAGCCCGTCAGAGGAAAGAAATCGCCTGTTATCGTGGGCAAGACGATTGGTGCTTGCCCGCACATTGCAGGAGAAATCTCATGACTGATTTTCCGGCGATCATGGCGGATTTTGCTGTCCGCCAGGCCGAACGCGCGGCGCAGGCACAAAGTGAAATCTGTTGATTGCCACTGAGATGTGAACCGGGGGGCGTATAAATTACCATTGAGAATTGACCCATGTTTCCCTCGCCTCCGGCTGCCAGTCGGAGGGTCGTGGAGTGATCAACATGGACTTACTCAGTGTGATCCGCCGGTGGCATTTCCGGCAGAAGATCTCCATTCGGGAGATCAAGAGGCGGACCGGCCTG
>NZ_LGJH01000010.1 GCF_001298105.1 Novosphingobium sp. ST904
GGTCGAACAACGCCGTGTGGCGTCCGGTGCTGGCGGCCCTGGACTGGATCAGAAGCAAAGTGGATGATGGATGCCGCTACGTGCCGCCGCACGCAGTGCCGGTCGACGAGGTCATTCCGGCGAGATGGCGCAGTTCCGTCATTGATGAAGAGGGGCGCGTAAACCGGATCAGTTATGAGCTTTGTGTCCTCGCGCAACTGCGCGATCGCATCCGTTCTAAGGAAATCTGGGTTGTCGGGGCGGACCGATACCGCAATCCCGATGACGATCTTCCCAAGGACTTCGATGCGCGGCGAGAAGCATATTACACAGGATTGAACCTGACGGCGGATGCGCGTGCATTTTCAAGCGCCATCCGGGAAGAGCTTGCTCAGGAACTGTTGCTCCTCAATGCCAATATTCCCCGGAACGACAAGGTTCGGCTGCTGTGGCGCGGCGAGAACCGTATATCTCTCACCCCGTTCAAACCCTTGCCCGAACCCAGGGGTCTCGCCTCGATCAAGACCGAGATCGGCCAACGCTGGCCGATGACCGGGCTGCTCGACGTACTGAAGGAGGCTGCCCTTGATACGGGACTTCT
The DNA here is from genome assembly GCF_001298105.1 of Novosphingobium sp. ST904. Taxonomy (GTDB): domain Bacteria; phylum Pseudomonadota; class Alphaproteobacteria; order Sphingomonadales; family Sphingomonadaceae; genus Novosphingobium. The sequence continues at coordinate 581 of NZ_LGJH01000010.1, forward strand.
CGAAGCGTTCGAAACATCGGCCTCGCGTGTTGCACTGCCGAAAACCGCGCTGGATCAACGTCTCCTGCTATGCCTCTACGGCCTGGGAACGAATGCCGGGCTCAAGCGGATCGCCG
>NZ_LGJH01000009.1 GCF_001298105.1 Novosphingobium sp. ST904
CTCCGTGATGCAAAAATCTGATGCACATCCGGCGCGCTTTTCATGGGCGGAATCAACATCCCAGCGCCCAATGGCTCTGATGCAAAAGTTTTGATTTTGCATCAGTACAAGGTGGTTGTTGGACAACCGCGCTTGTCGGCCTTGACGCGGAAATTCGCGGTGACCACATGGGAGCCGGGCCATTGTAACTGATCTCAATCCTAATCTGACACTGACAACTCTCGTAACTTGATCTTGAGGCCCTCGGTCAAACCGCGCTGCAAAGGCAGCGCCGTGAGGTTGTCGTGCAAGATTCCAAACTAGATCACGTTAAGCTATTTTTGGATGCTGGCCGTCCAAAGACGGCAACTGCGTTGGCATTTGCAAGGTTTATACCTTGGGCTGCTATTCCTGCATCTCTTCCTAGCGCATTGAGCTTTATCGAAACGCTCTTTGCGATGATCTTACTTATATTAGCTATCGCGGTCTTCTTTTATAGAAGCGAAACATTTGGAGACGACTTCTCCGTCCTTGACGATCAGCATACATGCTGCTTCGGCCTTGACGTGGTATTCTTTGAAGGTGGTTTGCGAGGGGTCTTTGAACGTTGGCCGTTCATAGACGCTTTCGATCGATATGTAGGGCGCGATCAAGCGTCCAACTAAAACGATTTGACCTCGTTCCTTTAA
>NZ_LGJH01000008.1 GCF_001298105.1 Novosphingobium sp. ST904
CACCCGCACGATCGACCTATGGTCAGGGCCGCGTGGAATGGAGCGCGGGTCACGGGCTTGCCTCTCGACTATGAAATCCGCCTCCGCCATCACGACGGCAGCTATCGGTGGCATCGCTCGCGGGCTGCGCCGCGCCAGGAACGCGGTGGCAAGATCGCCCTTTGGTACGGCACGATCGAGGATATCAACGATCGCAAGATGGCGGACGAGGCGATCCGGTGGACAGCCGACCATGACGATCTGACCGGGCTCTGGAACCGGCGCGCTTTCATGGAGGGGCTGCGAACCGCGCTCGCTGGGGCCGAGAACTCGGGTGTCGAGGTCGCTCTTCTCCTGATCGATCTAGACAGCTTCAAGGCGCTGAACGACCGATATGGCCATGATGTCGGCGATGCTCTGCTCAAGGAAATCGCGCAGCGGCTTCAGGGGAATGGCGCTGGTGACTCAATGGCAGGCCGACTCGGGGGAGATGAATTCGCGCTCTTCATCTACACGCCGGACCGGACACAGCTCGAGGAGACGATCGCGGCCCTGAGGCTTGCGCTCGCAGAACCCTGTTTGCTCAATGGGCAAGCCCATAGCTGCCGCGCTAGCATCGGCGTGGCGCTCTTTCCCGAGCACAGAACGGACGCCGATGGCCTTTACAAGAATGCCGATCTTGCG
>NZ_LGJH01000151.1 GCF_001298105.1 Novosphingobium sp. ST904
GGAGAGACCTGGATATAGTCCTTCGACCTGGATATAGTCCTTCGCGTTGACATGGCCTTCGCTCAGCACCCGGTAGACCGGCTGGCCGTGGTCCAGCAGGTGCACGCGCCCGCGCCCGATATCGTAGTGCGAATCGAAGTGGACGACGCCGACCTTGCCCTTGCCGTAGACATCGGCGGCGGCGGCGACATTGGGATATTCAAGGCTGTGATCGCCGCCGATCACGATCGGGATGGCGCCGGTCTTCGCGATTTCCGCCACGACTTCGCGGACATGGTCGACGCTGCGCTCGGTGGAGTTCTGGTCCACGGCGATGTCGCCGTAATCGACGATGTTCAGCTCCGCGTTGGGGCTGATCATCGAATACATGTCATTGCCGCCGGCGCCGCCGGTCATGCGCAGGGCGCGTGGACCGTCGATGGCATTGCGCCAGCCCGAACCCATGTCGAGCGGGGCGCCGACGATGGCTACGTCCACCTTGCCCGCCTTGAGGTCCTCCGGCGTCCAGGCGACCGGGGCATTGGCGAAGGTGGCGAATCCGCCGCCATAGCCGCCGATATAGCGCCCGAGGTCCACCGGCCCGGCTTCGCGCCTGGGATCGAGCGAGGTGGGGCGGCGCAGCTTCCAGGCGTTGAACCAGGGCGAACTGGTGTCCAGCGGGATCGCCAGCTTGTCCCGCTCGGCCTTGTATTCCACTTCGGCGGAAAGTGCGTAGATCGCATCGATATAGGCGACCAGTTCCTGCGCCGGCATCGCCCGCACGCGTTCGAACAGCTTGTCCTTCTCGACATAGCGGCCGTCATGCCGCTTTTCACGAAGTCCAGCTTTTCGGGCGCGAGGACGGAAAGCTTCTGCGCCACGTCCTCCGGCAGTTCGAGCGGCTTGGGTTTCCCCATGTCGTCCTCGGCCGGCATGACCGGCGCGGGCGTGGCCGCGTTACGCGTGGGAATGTCTGCGGTCAGCGCTCCGGCTACCGCTGCCGCGGCTGCCAGGCTCCAACCTGTGACGGCGCTGATTGACGTCATGGCCCCAATGTCTCCGGGATCACTCCCGCCCCTTAGCGACCCGCGCCGGGCTGGTGAATGAATCTGAAAAGGAATGTCGGATCGACGCCGCGAAGAAGGCAGCAAATCGGCCGCCCGCCCAATGGGGCATTTGACGTAGATGGCGGAATTCCGCGCCTCTCGGGCCGGGTACGTCAAATGACCCATTACCGCTCCGCGAAGGCACCCATAGGTTTCGGGCACATCGAAAAACAAGTCGCGTCCTCCGCAAGGACGCAGGGAACCGCGCAAGCGCCGGGTCCTCGGGTTGCAACACTTGCCAGGCTGCAAAGGCCGGCACGCTCATCGCCATCCATGTCCCGGAGAGGATGCCCGAAGCGGGAGGAAACAAAACCAACATAGGGGGTTCTGCATGTCGAACAGCGCCAAACTGAAGATCGGGCTGCTCTGCGCTACAATGATGTCCACGTCGCTGGCCGCCGCGCCGGCCCATGCCCAGTCCACCGCACCCGCCGCCGCGGAAGACACGGCGGATGACGGCGCCATCATCGTTTCGGCCACGCGCCGCAACACCACGCTTCTGGAAACGCCGATCAACATCGCGGCGATCGGCTCGGCCGAACTCGCCAGCGAGCACATCGACGACATGCGCGACCTCGGCGCCTTCACGCCGGGCATCACCATCACCGACACCGGCCCGCGCGGCGCCGGCACCGTGGTCATGCGCGGTCTTTCCGCCAGCGATTCCAGCGCGGGCGGCAACAACACGGACAACTCGATCGGCATGTACCTGGGCGACGTGCCGCTCTACACCGACTTCAAGCTGATCGACCTCAACCGCGTCGAGGTCCTGCTTGGCCCGCAAGGCACGCTTTACGGCCTCGGCACGCTGGCGGGCGCGATGCGCTACATCCCCAACCGCCCCGACCCGACGGCGTTCTCCGGCGAAGTCTACGGCCGCGCCTACGACGTCGCCCATTCGAGCGGCCTGGGCTATTCGGGCTACGGCGTGCTGAACATCCCGATCGTCCGGGATTCGATCGCCTTCCGCACCGTCACCGGCTACTACAACGACCCCGGCTTCATCGACTATCCGTTCCTGCTGAAGCAGCCGGGCGTCTCGATCCCGCAGCCGGGCAGCGCTTCCAACCCGATGGGCACCGAAGCCCAGCAGGACGCCAACTTCGCGGGCAAGAAGGACCTCAACTACGAGAAGACCTTCACCACCCGCAACCAGCTCGGCTTCGTCTCGCCGGACTTCCAGGCCTATCTCACTTACGCCTTCCAGCAGACCAAGACGGGCGGCCGCCAGGCCACCGGCGCCGGCGTGGTGGGCGAAGGCAAGTACGAGGCCCCGTGGCGCTACGAGGAACCGTCCAAGCGCCAGTCGCACCTGCTGTCGCTGGAAATGAGCGGCAACGTGGCCGATATCGCGCAGGCCGTGTTCACCTCGTCCTACACCAAGACCAAGCAGCGCCAGTCGAACGACAACACCGACCTGCTGCTCGATCTCGACTATGGCTACGAGCTGTTCCCCGCATTCTCGAGCTATTCGCCCTCGGTGGCGACCCAGTCGCAGTACACGCAGGAAGTCCGCCTCGTCTCCACGCACGGCGGCCCCTTCAGCTGGGTGCTCGGCGGGTTCTGGAACCGGCTGAAGACGACCTCGGATCGCCAGGAAATCGTTCCCGGCTACCCGGCCTGGGCCGGTATCGACCGTCCCGATGAAGTGGAATACGCCTCCTACGTCGATACCAAGACCGACGAGAAGGCGATCTACGGCGAAGGCACCTTCCACATCACCAAGGAATGGCAGGTCACCGGCGGGCTGCGCTACTTCAAGTATGCGGCCGACGTGACCGGCGGCACCGCCCTGCCGCTGGGCCAGCCCTATCCGCAGATCAACTTCCGCTCGCGCTCCGGCTCGACCGGGGACGACGGCTTCGTCTGGAAATTCAACACCTCGTACAACATCACGCCCGACATGATGGTCTATGCCACCTATTCGAAGGGCTACCGCATCGGCGGCGTCAACCGCGTGGCGCCCTGCGTGGTGCCGCTTCCGGCCGGCCAGAACCTCTGCGCCCTGCCCGACGAGCTGTTCTTCGGCCCCGACAAGGTCAAGAACGCCGAAATCGGGTTCCGCGCCCAGGTGCTCGACAACCGCCTGACCTTCAATCTCTCCGGCTTCTACATCAAGTGGCAGGGCATCCAGCTTGACGGCCAGACCGTCAACGGCGCCATCGGCATCACCACCAACGGCGGCGCGGCGGTATCGAAGGGCGTGGACTTCTCGTTCACGGCGCGTCCCATCGCCGGCCTCAACATCCGCGGCAACTACTCCTACCTCGACGCCCACCTGACCGAGGACGTGCCCGACTTGCTTTCCGTGGCGGGCGGAGACCTCGTGAGTGTCTACGACGCGACCGCCTGCCGGGCTCCGCCAAGAACTCGGGCGCGCTGGGCGTGACTTACGACTTCCCGATCGGCGCCAATTCGATGGTGCTGGGCTGGACGGCGACTTACACCGGCGGCATCTACACCCGCCCGGGCCTGCGCGGCGGCGGCGAGCGTCTGCCGTCCTACGTGATGCACCGCGCCAATGTGACCTACAAGACCGACGCCTACGAGATCGGCCTGTTCGCGAACAACATCTTCGACAAGTACGCGGTCACCGGCGTCAGCAACGACCTGACCCGCTACGGCCTCGTCAACGACGGGATCGTGTCGCGCTACTATGCCCGCTCGGTCGCGCAGCCGCGCGTGATCGGCATCGAGGGCCGCGTGAAGTTCTGACGATCATCCCCGATCGCCAACGCAGGAGGGCGGGGCCGCGACATGCGGTCCCGCTTTCTTCGTTTCCGGCCCGAAGCGATGAAACCATGACGCGGTGAATGGGAAAACCGGTCCGCCAGGACGGTTCAGCCTGCCTCGATCCCCAGCCCTTCGAAGAACGCCCGCACCTCGGCCATCCCGGCCTCATGCGTCTTCCACCGCCCGATCCCGTCGGCATTGAGCCGGCGGCGGACCTGCGCCGCGCTCGGCGTCGCCACGGCAGCGCGGTTCTCGTGGAAGGACAGGCACGCCGCGTCCCACGGCAGGCCGCAGTGCTCCAGCAGGCGCCGCGTCTCCCGTTCCTGCCCGGCCACCAGCGCCTCATATCCCAGCGAGAGCACGCGCCCCGGATAGTGCCGCTCCCACAGCGCCATCAGCCGGTCGAACCGCGCATAATAGCGTGCCGTGTCCATGAGGTCGTAGGAATAGGCGTAAAAAGGCGAGGATGCCGCGAAGAGATTGCGGACATTGCTCCACACCGTGTCCATCGGCGCCCGGCGCAGGCAGACGATCCGCGCATTCGGCAGCGCCCGCAGGATATGCCCGATATTGAGGAAATTGGCAGGCAGCTTGTCCACGAAGCGCGGCTTGCCGGCGGGGCGGTGATGGGCCGCGCGGGCGGAATAGAGCCGGCCGATTTCCGCCGGATCGGCGCGCATGGCGGCCGCGATCGTCTCGGCATCGAGAACCTTGCGCGAAGGTGTGGCGGCGGCTTGCTTGATCGCCAGCGGCATGGCCTGCAATTCCCCCGCCGAGCCGACTTCCGGGTGGGAGGAGAGGATGCGGTCCACCAGCGTCGTCCCGGTGCGCGGCATGCCGACCACGAAGATCGGCGCCGGATCGGAATGGCCCGGTGCTGCCGCAGGCACATCGGCGAACGCCGCCTCAAGGGCATCGAAGATCGCCTCGTCCTGCGCAAACCGATAGCCCGTGGCGCGCTTGTGCCCGGCATTGGCGGCCGAAAGCGCGGCGAAAGCCCGTTCGGGCTCGCCGATATCCTCCAGCTCCTTGGCCAGCGCATAACGCAGGCGCAGCAGGTCTTCCGGGGCACTGGCGCGCGCCGTGGCCGCCTCCAGCCGCGCTACATGGTTGTCCCCGCGGGTCTGGCGCGAAAGGATCGAGAGCGCATAATGCGTGCGCGCATCGCCGGGATCGGCCTGCAGGATCGTCTCGTAGTGTCCGCGCGCTTCCTCGACCCTGCCGGTAAAGCCGCAGGCGGCCGCCAGATTGTAGCGATAATCGAGGTTGGCCGGCTCCTGCCCCGCCGCCGCCGCAAAAGGCGCCAGAGTGGCCTCGTGGTCGCCCAGCCGCGCCAGTACGCAGCCCAGCGTATCGAGCGTGCGCGCATCGCTTCCGGACGCGGCGAGCCCGGCCCGCGCCGCTGCCGCCGCCTCGCCGTCGCGGCGCAGCAGGATCAGCAGCCGCGCATATTGCGCAAGGTATTCGGGATTGGCGGGCTCGCGGCCGAGCGCCTGCTCGATCAGCGGCACGGCCCTGGCCACCTGCCCCGTCTCCGCAGCGATCAGCCCGACAAGGAAATAGCCTTCCGCCTCGGCCGGTCGCGACTGGACCTGTGCCTGCGCCGCCGCCATCGCGCCCGGCAGGTCGCCGCGAGCAAGGGCGGCCCGCGCTGCGTTCACGCGATCCCCAGGCTGAAGCCGGCCACGCGTTCGATCGCCCAGAAACAGCCCACGATCCCGGCAAAGTAGAGCGCGGCCCGGCGCACCGGCTCGCTCCGGTCGAAGATCCCCGCCACCGCCATCACGCCGAGCACGGCGGAAACGAACAGCAACTGGCCCAGCTCGACGCCGGCATTGAAGAACAGCAGGCCGCTCGCCCGCTCACCCGGCGCAACGCCGAGTTCGCGCAGCACCGTTGCGAAACCGAGGCCGTGAAGCAGGCCGAACCCCGCCACCACGGCAAGCTGGCGGCGGGCGCTGGGCCGGATCGATCTCGCCGCCGTTCTGCCGGGTCATGATCGCCTCGCGCGCCATGAAGGCGATGGACAGCGCGATCACCGCCTCCACCGGCGGTACCGGCACATGGATCACGTCGAAGAACGCCAGCGCCAGGCTGAGCGAATGGCCGAGCGTGAAAGTCGTTACCAGCGCCAGCAGGAAACGTCCCCGTGCCAGCAGGCACAGGCAGAGCACGAAACAGAGGTGGTCCCAGCCGCCCAGGATGTGGACCACGCCCTCGACCGTATAGTAGCGCGCCACTTCGGGCAGCGGCCGCGCCTGCGGCGCGGTGTCGGCCAGCGGCAAAAGCAGCCTGTCGCCGTCCGACTGGAGCGGCATCTTCACCATCGCCCCGCCCAGCGCCGACGTGAACGTACCGCCGTCCACCCCCCACGGGGTGACGATCTGCGCTTCGGGCGGGAAGCCGCCCTGGCAGGTGAAACGAATGGCATAGCGCACCACCACCGCCTCCACGAACCGCTCGCGGTCCGTTTCCGCGCAGCCGGTCGGCAGGCCCAGCGCATCGTTGCTGGCCAGCACGTTGGGCACGCTGGCGGTCAGTTCGTAAGTGCCGGGATCGCTGCCGCGCTGGAGCGTGAACTCGCCGACGCGGAAAACGTCCGCCATGGCCGGTGCGGGCGACAGGCCGAGGGCAAGCAGGAGAACGGCAAGGAAGCGCAGCACGTCAGGACTCCACATGGACCGCGTAATCCTGCCGCAGCCGCGCGATTTCCCTGCGCACTGCCGTGCCGGTCTGGTCAGCCTGATAGTCCTGCTTCACTTGTTCGCGGGCGTCGGTGTAAGGCAGCAGCTGGTCCTTGCCCCGTGCCGTCACTTCCACGAAGTGCCACCCGCGAGAGGAACGCAGCGGCCCCGCCCACTTGCCCTCGGGCTGCTTTTCCACGCTGTCCAGGAAGCTTTCCCCGAACATGCCGCGCAGCATCGAAATTCCGTATTTCGACAGATCGTGGCCCATCCAGAATTCATCGCCGGCAACGCTGCCGCCCCCGTTCAGCTTCGCCAGCACGGCGGCGGCATCGGCGGGCTTGCGTTCGAAGAAGACGTGCTTCAGCGAAACCCATGGCTCGGCGCGGTAGAGGTCCTGGTGGCCGGCGTACCAGGTCATGAGCTGTCCTCGCTCGGTTCCGGCGGCGCACCGCTGATCATGAAGCGCACGCGGTCGATCAGGCGCTGCTTGGTGGTCTTGTCGGTCATGTGCATGCCGCGCTGCACCGCCTCGCGGAACAGCAGTTCGTTGCCGACGTAATCGTCCACCAGCTTCTGCCGCGCCCGGGCATCGGGCTGGTGCCCGGTCATCAGGCTGTAGTCGTCATCGAGGCTGCGCTGCACCGAAAGCGGCACCTCGATCGTCTCCTTGCGCCCGGCAACCGCCCAGTAGAGCGCGAAGATCGCACCCGCCGAGATCAGGAAGACGACGAAGGGATCGCGCGGCGCCCGCTGGCGAATGGCGGCGATCATGTGACCCATTGGCTGCGAAACCCTTTACCCCCGCCCCGGAACGGAGCCGATCCTTGGGCAGGAAGCTACGCCAGCGGGGGGCCAGTGCCCCCTACGTCAAATGACGCATAGGCAGTGCGCGGGCGCGGGAATCAGGCCGGTGCCGACAGATCGACCGGCAGGCTGCGCACCCGCCGTCCGGTTGCCGCGAAGATCGCGTTGACCATGGCCGGGATTACCGGCGGCAGCGCCGGTTCGCCAAGGCCGGTGGGAGGATTGTCGGTCGTGACGAACTCCACGTTGATCTTCGGCGTCGCGTCGATGCGCTGGAAGGGGTGGGCATCGAAGTTCTGCTGCTCCACCACGCCTGCGACCTGCGTGACGTTCTGCCCCGCCAGCGCCTGCCCCAGCCCCTCGATCACCGAGCCCTGCACCTGGTGCAGCGCGTTGAGGGGATTGACGATCTGGCTGCCGACATCGCCCGCCGCCCACACTTCGTGAACCGCGACCTGGCCTTCCGAAACGGAAACCTCCACCACTTCGGCGAAGTATCCGGCATGGCTGAAATAGAAGGCAAATCCCTTGCCGCGCCCTTTCGGCAGCTTCGCGCGGCCCTGCCAGTCGGCCATCGCCATCACTTTCTCGATCACGCCGCGCGCCCGCCCCGTCTGGAACACCGGCCCGCGCCCTTCGCCCGGAAGGCTGCGCGGCGCGCCCAGAAGTTCCAGCATCAGCGACGGCAGGTCCTTCCCTGCCGCTTGCGCCACTTCATCGAGAAAGGCCTGCGAAACGAAGCCGAGCGCATTCGATCCCGGCGCCCGCAACCAGCCGGCGGGCAGGTTGGTGGCCAGCAGGGTCTGTTCGAGCAGCACCGCATCCACGAGGTTTGCCGGCACCAGCGCAGCGGGCAGTTCCCCCGCGCGGGTCGGTGTGCCGTCCTTGCCGAAGCTGACCGCATGATCGCGCAATCCCACCAGCCGCCCCTGCCCGTCAAGCGCGGCGGCAAAGGCGTGCCATCCTGCCGGACGGTAGAAATCGCGCCGGAAATCGTCCTGCCGGGTATAGAGCAGCTTCACCGGCGTGCCCGGCACCCTGGCGGCGATCGCGGCGGCCTGCACCATGTAGTCGTTCATCAAGCGCCGCCCGAAGCCGCCGCCGATCCGCGTGAGGTTAATGCGCACCTTGTCCGGCGCGATCCCCAGCGCCTTGGCTACCAGCCCGCGTCCGCTTTCGGGGTTCTGGGTGGGCGCCCATATCTCGACGGCGCGTCGCGGAACAGGGCCGTGCAGTTTTGCGGCTCCAGCGTGCCGTGCGCCAGGAATGGATATTCATAGCGCGCCGTCACGGTTTTCGCCGCTCCGGCGAACACCGCATCGATATCCCCCTTGCGCAGGACTTCGCCCGCCCCCGCACCCTTGAGCGCTTCCGCGGCCTGAACGGCATAGCCCTGGGTGGAGAACCCCAGCTGCGTGCTGTCGTCCCACTCGGCCCTCAGGCTCTCGCGTGCCTTGTTCGCGGACCAGAAGCTCTCGGACAGGATCGCCACCCCGTCGAACAGCGATTCCGCCTGACCGTCTCCGGCGATGGTCACGACGTGGCGCACGCCGGGCAAGGCGCGCACTTCGTCGAGATTGGCGCTCTTCAGCTTGCCGCCGACCGCCGGACTGGTTTCCAGCACCGCGTGGAGCATGCCCGGTTGCCGGTGGTCGATCCCGAACAGGGGCTGTCCCGCGACGATGGCCGGTGTATCGACACCGGGAATCGGCTTGCCGATCACGCGAAAGTCCGCCGGGTCCTTGAGCTTCAGCGAGGCGGGGTCGGGAACGGCCAGAGCCGCGGCGATCGGGGCGAGATCGACATAGGCCACCGAACGGCCAGAGCGCCGGTCGGTGACGATGCCGCTGCCGGTTGTCAGGCCGTCTTCCGGGACATTCCATTGGCGGGCCGCCGCCGCCACCATCATGGCCCGCGCCGCCGCGCCCGCCTGCCGCATCGGCAGCCATTCGCGCGGCGTGGTGCGGCTTCCGCCCGCGCTCTGCGCGCCGAACAACGACTGGTCCGCGTGTGTCTGCTCGACCGTGACCTGATCCCAGTCCACGTCGAATTCCTCGGCGATCATCATCGGCAGCGAGGTCTTGGCGCCCTGCCCGATCTCGGCGTTCTTCCCGCCGATCACGAAGCGATTGCCGGGCAGGATGCGAATGAAGGCGGTGAGAACCCGGGGTTCTCCGGCCGATGCCTGCGCGGCATGGGCCGGCAGCGGGATCGCAATATCCAGGAGGAGACCGCCGCCGGCCAGCAGCGAGGCGCCGACGAAGCGGCGGCGTGAGATATCTGCTGCCATCATGCCGCTGCCCCCCGGGCTTTGGCGGCGGCCTTGATACCGGCGCGGATGCGGACATAAGTCGAGCAGCGGCAGAGATTTCCGGCCATGGCCGCGTCGATGGCGGCATCGTCCGGATCGGGCGTCTCGGTAAGCAGCGCCACGGCGCTCATGATCTGGCCCGCCTGGCAATATCCGCACTGGGGCACGTCGAGCTCGCGCCAGGCCGCTCCCACGCGGCGTCCTGCGTCAAGCGCGGCCACGCCTTCGATAGTGGTGACCGACTGCCCTCGATCGCGCCTACCGGCGTCAGGCAGGAACGGATGGCGGCACCTTCGAGATGGACGGTGCAGGCCCCGCAGAGCCCCGCGCCGCAGCCGAACTTGGTGCCCGGCAGGCCCATGTCCTCACGCAGGGCCCAGAGCAGCGGTTTCTCCGGATCGGTGTCGAGTTCCCTCGCTGCGCCGTTCAGCGTGAAGCGGATTGCCATGTGCCCGTTGCCCCCTCAGTCGTTCCGTATCGATATGCCCGCGCGCGACGCTACCTTACCTGTCCCGCGCCTTCGAGCTTCTTTCGCATCTCCGCATTCTTCGCCGCGCTGCCGCCGCCCGCCGCGCGAACGGCGGCCACTTCGGCCGGAGTAAAGGGCTTGCCTCCCTTGCCCACCCAGTTTGAGCGCGGCGGCGACATCGGCGTCGGGCAGGCGGCCGAAAGGCATCATGGCCCCGCGGATCGGCTTGCCATCACCGTGATCGCGCCGGACTGGCCGTAAAGCACGGTGGAGATCAGCCACTGGCGCGCATCCTTGCTGCCCGCCATCGGCCCCACCCGCCCGGAAAGGCGCGGGAACATGCCCGGCATGCCGCTGCCGTCGGCCTTGTGGCAGGACTGGCAATTGGCCGCCCAGGCCTTTGGCGCGGCCTGCGCCCGCAGCGGGGCGGGATGCGCCGCAAGCCCCGCCAGGAGCGCCGCGCCCGTTATCCCTGCGCCTGTCATGAGCGCACCTGCGGCCACCGCCATCGACCGCATCTTGCTGGCAATCACGTCACGATACTCCCTGAAACCTGTACTTGCCGAATGTCCTCGTCCGCCGGTGCCGCGCCTTGTCCTACTGCCGCCAACAAGGCTTCCAGCTGTTCCCTGCGCTGCACGGTGCCGCGGGCAAGCAGGTGCCCGTTCGGATCGATCAGGGCCGCGGAAGGGACCGGGCCGATGTGGAAGTCCTCTCCCACGGCGGCGTCCAGAATGATGTCGTCCGCGCCGAGGCCGCTGCGTGCGATCAGCGCGGCGTAGTCCTCCCGCTGACCGTCGCCAAGCAGCAGCAGGCGCACTTCGGCGTCCGCGCACAGTTCCACCGCATCGCGCACCACCGTCTCGCAGAGCGCGGAATCCGCCTCTATGAACAGCAGCAGCAGCAGGCGCGGATCGCGGCTGAGGCCGCCGATCGTCAGCGTCTCGCCCGAAACGGCCGGGGCGCTGACGATCGGCGCCGTTTCACGCTCGCGCGCATCGCCGACAAGGGAGATCCGGTCTACCGGGGTGAGCGACTGGCGGGTGAGCCGCAATTGCCGCCGCATCGCCAGGACGGCGACCGCGAGCAGGATGACGCCAAGCCCGAACAGGAACAGCAAAGCGACTAGCATGACCGGCCCATCCTAGGAGGGCGGAGCAAATCGCAGCATACGCCGTTTGACGTAGGGCGTTCCGCAAACCGGGCGCTACAAACGATGTCAGTGGTTTTCGCAAAGGAACGTCCTCCCGCGCTTCGCCCTCACGACGCGGGGCACCGGGCGTTCGCCATCTTTGCCGGATTTTCACTCTGACGAAACTACAAGGGAGGTTCGGACCCCGCGTCCGGACCTCCTTTTTTGTCCGCGTCCGGCCCCTTCCCGGCCCCCCTACGTCAATCGCCCCATTGCCGCACAGCGCCCCCTCCCCGCACTTCCCAGCCCATACGAGGCCAGAAGACGGGGGTACTTAGTGAACGCGAAACGCAAGCTGCTGGCAGGGGCATGCGCTCTTGCGGCCATCCTTTCCGGCGCGGTCATCGCGCAGACCGACCGGCCGGAGATTCCCGCCGCACTGGAAGCCAGGATCGGCGGACTGACCAAGGAAAAGCGCGAATTCCTCGTCTCGGACAAGGCCGAAGGTTTCGCCGGTTCGTTCGACAAGCTGTTCCAGCGGCTTTCCACCAAGACCCCGCAGGAAATCGACGCCTATATCGAGGCGATGATGGATTCGGTGGAAGCGGCCAAGTTCCATCCCGGCAAGGACATGGGCGAAATCGCCCTCGATACCGAGAACGAGGATTTCAACGGCTGGAAGGCCATGCGCCCCAAGGGGCTCGATCCCCGGCGCGAACCGGGGCCCTTCGAACTGAGCTACTACGCCAATGGGCGCGGTGCGGGCATGTATGCAGGCGGCATCGCCACTTTCGCGGGCGCCCCGGTGGCGATCTATCCGGACGATCTGGTCGCCGGGAAAGTGGACGTGGCCATCGTCGGCGCGCCGCTCGACATGGGCTCGGGCTATCGCGGGGCCAAGGGCGGCCCCTCTGCCATGCGCAGCCAGTACGGCGCGGGCGGGGTGGACATGTACACCATGGTCGATCCCAGCAAGGAGCTGAACATCGTCGACTACGGCGATATCGCCATCGACAACATGAGCACCGAACGCAGCGTCCAGCATGTGCGCGAACGCGTGGCGGAAATCGCCCGGACCGGCGCCATTCCCTTCATCGTGGGCGGCGACCACAGCCTGGAATATGCCGACGTGGCCGGCCTGGCCGACGTTCACGGCAAGGGCAGTTTCGGCGTGGTCCACTTCGATTCGCACTATGATGCGGGCAAGGGCGGCGTCCACTTCATCACGCATGGCGCCCCGGTCTACCGCGCGGTCAAGGAAGGCCACGTGCTGGGCCGGAACTACATCCAGGTCGGCCTGCGCGGGTCGTGGCCGGGTGCGGAAGGCTTCGAATGGATGCGCGACAACGGCGTGCGCTATCACGCGATGCCGGAAGTGGAGAAAAGCGGCTGGCAGGTCGTCATGGAACGCGCGCTCAAGGAAGCGCGGGAAAGCGGCAAGAAGCTCTACGTCTCGTTCGACGTGGACGTGCTGGATCCGGCCTTCATTCCCGGCACCGGCACCCCGGTTGCGGGCGGCCTGACCATGCGGGAGGCGATCCCCATCGTGCGCCGCCTCTGCGCCGAGAACGAACTGGTGGGCTTCGAGATCGTCGAACTGGCCCCCGTGCTCGACCCGACATACCGCAGCGCGCTGAACGCCAACACCATCATGCACGCCTGCCTGACCGGCGTGGCCATGCGCAGGAAGGGCATCAGGCAGCTAGGCTACCTGTCCGACCTGACCACCGAGCATGGCCAGCCCGGTAACGGAGAACGCGCGGCAAAGGCCGGCAAGGCGGAAAAGATCGATCCGAACTTCGGCCGCCGCAAACCGATCTGAACCGATCGCAGGAAGCCTCGTCCCGGATCGGGGACGGGACGAGGCCCGCTCCTGCAGAGATCCGCGCGATTCACGTGGGCCTCCCGCCCATACGTCAAATGCCCCATGCCCCGTTTTCCCGCCGCAAGCGTAGCTAGGCCATGGTCGCAAACCTCCTTAACCGCCCCGCAGAAGCCGCGCCGCCCGCGCGGTCGCGGTTGCAGCGGGTGGACGGCGCCGCGATGGTGCACTTCGGCCCTCGCGGCCTGCGCGACCTCAGCCAGATCGCCCCGGCGCGCCTGCTGTTTCCCGATGGCGACGCGGGCGAATTCCCGCTTGCCGTCACCGTCACCACCAGCGGCGGGCTGACGGGGGGAGACGGGCTCGCGCTGGACATCAAGGTGGACGACGATGCCGCCGCCACGGTGATCCCCCAGGCAGCGGAAAAGATCTACCGCGCCCTGCCAGACGACCCGCCGACCCGCATCGAGACACGCATCGCCCTTGGAGCGGCCAGCCGCTGCGAATGGCTGGCGCAGGAAGCCATCCTGTTCGACCGCAGCCACATGCGCCGCTCGCTGGAAGTGGACATGGCGGCAGATGCGCGCCTGCTCGCCAGCGAGATGATCGTGCTGGGCCGGGGCGCCATGGGCGAAACCTTCGAGAGCGGCCTCATCCACGATTCATGGCGCATTCGCCGGGGCGGACGGCTGATCTGGGCGGACACGCTTCACATCGGCGGCGACGTGGCCGGAACCGCCGCCCGCCCCTTCGGCTTCGGCGGTGCAAGTGCGGTTCTCACCCTGGTCTACGTCGGCCCGGACGCCGCCGATCATCTGGAGCGCGCCCGCAACGCTGATCCCCGCCCCGCACGGCGGCGCAACCTGTTTCGACGGCATGCTGATCCTGCGCATGACGGCGCCGGATCCGCGCCGGGTCCGCGATATCGCGCTTCGCTGCGCGGAAATCCTGAGGTCCGCCGTGTTCGGCCTCTCGCCACGCCTTCCCTCCATCTGTTACTGCTAGGGCCAATGAACCTCACCGGTCGCGAAAAAGACAAGCTCATCATCGCCATGGCTGCCATGGTCGCCCGCAGGCGGCTTGAGCGGGGCGTGAAGCTCAACCATCCCGAGGCCATCGCCCTCATTTCCGATCATGTGGTGGAAGGCGCGCGGGACGGGCGGCCGGTGGCGGAACTCATGGCCAGCGGCGCCCATGTCCTCACCCGCGACCAGGTGATGGACGGCATTGCCGAGATGATCCACGACATCCAGGTCGAGGCGACCTTCCCTGACGGCACCAAGCTCGTCACCGTGCACAGGCCGATCCGATGATCCCGGGCGAAATCATCCCGGCCGAGGGCGAAATCGTGCTGAACGAGGGGCGCGAGGCGATCGCCCTGTCCGTGGCCAATACCGGCGACCGGCCGATCCAGGTCGGCAGCCATTATCACTTCGCCGAGACCAATCCCGCGCTATCCTTCGATCGCGAGGCGGCGCGCGGATATCGGCTCGACATCGCCTCGGGCACGGCGGTCCGCTTCGAACCGGGCCAGACGCGCGAGGTCAAGCTTGTTCCCTATGCCGGCGCGCGCCGCGTGTTCGGCTTCCGCGCCGCCGTGATGGGAGACCTCTGATGCCGGTGACGATGAACCGCCGCGCCTATGCCGGGATGTTCGGCCCCACCGTGGGAGACCGCGTGCGGCTGGGCGATTCCTCGCTGCTGATCCGCATCGAGGAAGACCGCACCGTCTACGGCGAGGAAGTGAAGTTCGGCGGCGGCAAGGTGATCCGCGACGGCATGGGCCAGTCGCAGATGACCCGGGCCGAAGGTGCGCCCGATACCGTCATCACCAATGCGGTGATCCTGGATCACTGGGGAATCATCAAGGCCGACGTCGCCCTGCGCGACGGGCGGATCAGCGCCATCGGCAAGGCGGGCAACCCCGACGTGCAGCCGGGCGTGGACATTCCCATCGGCCCCGGCACCGAGATCATCGCCGGCGAGGGGCGCATCCTCACCGCCGGGGGGATCGACGCGCATATCCACTTCATCTGCCCGCAGCAGGTGGAAGAGGCGCTGAATTCCGGGATCACCACGATGCTGGGCGGCGGCACCGGCCCGGCGCACGGCACGCTCGCCACCACCTGCACGCCGGGTGCATGGCACATCGGCCGCATGATGCAGGCGCTGGAATCGCTGCCGATGAACTTCGGCCTGTTCGGCAAGGGCAATGCCTCCACCCCCGCCGCGCTGGAGGAGATGGTTCGCGCGGGCGTATGCGGGCTCAAGCTGCACGAGGACTGGGGCACCACGCCCGCCACGATCGACTGCTGCCTCAAGGTGGCGGACGAGTACGACGTGCAGGTCACGCTCCATTCCGATACCCTGAACGAAGGCGGCTTCGTGGAAAGCACGATCGCCGCCTTCGCGGGCCGCACCATCCACGCCTTCCACACCGAAGGGCGGGGCGGCGGCCATGCGCCGGACATCATCCGCGTGGCAGGCCTGCCCAACGTGCTGCCCTCCTCCACCAACCCGACCCGGCCCTACACCGTCAACACCATCGAGGAGCACCTCGACATGCTGATGGTGTGCCACCACCTCGATCCCCGCATCGCCGAGGACGTGGCCTTCGCCGACAGCCGCATCCGCAAGGAAACCATCGCGGCGGAAGATATCCTTCACGATCTGGGCGCCTTCTCGATGATGTCGTCCGACAGCCAGGCGATGGGCCGCGTGGGCGAAACGGTGATCCGCTGCTGGCAGACCGCCGACAAGATGAAGCAGCAGCGCGGCAGCCTTGGCCCTGACGATGCCGATTCCGACAATTTCCGCGCGAAACGCTACATCGCCAAGTACACCATCAACCCGGCCATCGCCCACGGGATCAGCCATGTCGTCGGCTCGATCGCGCCCGGCAAGCTGGCCGATCTGGTGCTGTGGTCGCCCGCCTTCTTCGCGGTGAAGCCGGACATGGTCATCAAGGGCGGCGCCATCGCCGCCGCGCCGATGGGCGATGCCAATGCCAGCATTCCCACGCCCCAGCCGGTCCATTACCGGCCGATGTTCGGCGCGCTGGGCGCGGCGGGGGTGGCCTCCTCGCTCCACTTCGTCTCGGCGGCGGGGATAGAGGGCGGCGTGGCGGAGCGCCTGCAGCTCCAGCGCCCGCTGGAAGCCGTGCGCAACACGCGCGGCGGCATTTCCAAGGCATCCATGGTGCTCAACGACGCGATGCCGCATATCGAGGTCGACCCCGAAACTTACGAGGTCCGTGCCGACGGCGAACTGCTCACCTGCGAACCGGCGAAAGTGCTGCCGTTTGCCCAGCGCTATTTCCTGTTCTGATGGGCCTCCCCTCTCGTCATGGCGAGGAAAAGCTGATTATGCCGTCGGCCCGGAGCAAGATTCGGAACAACACAGGGCCCTTCCCATGCTGACCGTCCACGAAGTCATCCCCCACGGTCACTGGACCGGCGAGGCCGCCGACCGCATCACGCTGGACCATGACGCGCGCCACCGCCGCCGCTGGTACTATACCGCAGACAACGGCACCGCCTTCCTGCTCGACCTGCCGCGCGCGCAAGTGCTGGGCCACGGCGATGCGCTGCAGCTCTCGGACGGGCGGCTGGTGGAAGTGCTCGCCGCGCCCGAGGCACTGGTGGAAGTGACGGCGGACAGCGCGGCAACGATGATCCGGCTCGCCTGGCATATCGGCAACCGCCACTTGCCCGCCGAACTCCACCCCCACGCCATCCGCTTGCGCGACGATCACGTCATCAACGCCATGCTCGAAGGGCTGGGCGCCACGGTGACCAGGCTGGAAGCCGCCTTCACGCCCGAGGGCGGCGCCTATTCCGGCCACGGCCATGCCCACGGACATGACCATTCGCACGGGCACGACCATTCGCAAGGCCATGGGCATCACGACCACGGCCACCACCATGA
This sequence comes from Novosphingobium sp. ST904, assembly GCF_001298105.1. Classification (GTDB taxonomy): domain Bacteria; phylum Pseudomonadota; class Alphaproteobacteria; order Sphingomonadales; family Sphingomonadaceae; genus Novosphingobium. The sequence continues at coordinate 16,971 of NZ_LGJH01000151.1, forward strand.
CCATGACCACGATCATGACGGCCCCTGCTCCCATGCTCACTGACGGGGCGCTGCACCGGCTGCTCGCATGGACTTCCCCGTCCTATCCGGTCGGCAGCTTCACTTACAGCCACGGCCTCGAAACCGCCGTGGAGGATGGCCGGGTGCGCAGCGCCATGGACGTGGTCGCCTATGTCGAAGCGGTGCTGGCGCGCGGCGGCGGCTGGGTGGATGCCGTCCTTTTCGTGCACGCCTGGAAAGCGGCCGGCGATGACGCCGCCTTCGACGACATCTCCGAACTCGCCGCCGCCTTCCGGGGCAGCAGCGAAACCGCGCTGGAGGCCCGCCAGCAGGGCGCCTCGTTCCTTGCCGTCACCCGCAAGGCCTGGCCACACCCCGCGCTGGACGCTTTCTCGGCGCGCAACGGCGACTGGCCCGTCGCCCACTGTACGGTCATGGCGCTGGCCTGCGCGGCGCACGGCGTGCCGCTGGAAAGCGCACTCCACGCCCTGCTCCATTCCACCGCCGCCAACCTCGTTTCGGCAGGCGTGCGGCTGGTTCCGCTCGGCCAGACCGACGGGCAACATGCCATCGCCGCGCTTGCCCCGCTGATCGAACGGATCGCCGCCCGCGCCCTCGTCACGCCGCTGGAAGACCTCGGCACCGCCGCGCCGGACCTCGAACTGGCGTCGATCGCCCACGAAACCCTCTACACAAGGCTTTTCCGCTCATGAGCACTGCCCCAACCGCTTCAGGTCACGGTCCCCTGCGCGTCGGCATCGGCGGCCCGGTCGGCTCCGGCAAGACCGCGCTGACGGAACGCCTCTGCAAGGCCATGCGCGAGGGTTACAACATCGCGGCCATCACCAACGACATCTACACCCGCGAGGATGCCGAATTCCTCACCCGCTCCGGCGCGCTCGCCCCGGAGCGGATCATGGGCGTGGAAACCGGCGGTTGTCCGCACACCGCCATCCGCGAGGATGCCAGCATCAACCTCGTCGCCGTGGACGAGATGGCCAGGAAATTCCCCGGCCTCGAGGTGATCTTCATCGAAAGCGGCGGAGACAACCTGGCCGCCACCTTCAGCCCGGAACTGGCCGACATCACCATCTACGTGATCGACGTTTCCGCGGGCGACAAGATCCCGCGCAAGGGCGGCCCCGGCATCACCCGTTCGGACCTGCTGGTGATCAACAAGATCGACCTTGCCCCGCTGGTCGGCGCCGACCTGGGCGTGATGGACCGCGACGCCAGAAAGATGCGCGGCACGCGGCCCTTCCTGTTCTCCAACCTAAAGGACATGGTCGGGCTGGACGAAGTGGTCGACTTCATCGTCGCCAGCGGCGGCCTGCGCCCTCGCGAGCCCGCTCCCGTCACCGAAATCGGGTGATGAAGCAGCCCGACTACGTCCTGAAAGACAAGCGGCTCTACAACAAGTGGGTCGCGACGCAGACGCTTGAAGACTATGCCCTGCGCTTCACCGCCGATGCGGCGCGGCGCTGGGCGCCGCGCACGGTGGCGGGCACCGCCATCGGCGCCACCGCCTTCCTCGCCTGCGAGGCGATCGGCGCCTCGATCACGCTGACTTACGGTTTCGCCAACAGCGTGGCCGCCATCGCGGCGGGCATGGCGCTGATGTTCGTTCTGGGCCTGCCCATCGCCTACCAGTCCGCCCGGCGGGGGCTGGACATCGACCTGCTGACGCGCGGCGCGGGCTTCGGCTATCTCGGCTCGACGATCACCTCGCTGGTCTATGCCTCCTTCACCTTCCTGCTGTTCTCGGTGGAGGCGACGATCATGGCGGTCGCCCTGCGCGCGATGACCGGGATGCCGATGAGCGTGGCCTACCTGATCTGCGCGCTCGTGGTGATCCCCATCGCCTTCTACGGGATGAGCGCGATCACCCGGTTCCAGGCCTGGACGCAATACCTCTGGATCGTCCTGCAAGTCGCGCCGATCGTCTACATCGTGTGGTCCGGTCCTGCGGCGCTGGCCGAATGGTCGCACTATTCCGGCAGGTTCGGGCTGGCGGACGGTAGCGTAACCCTGCTTCACTTCGGGCTCGCACTTTCCACCCTGCTTTCGCTGCTGCCGCAGATCGGCGAACAGGCGGACTACTTGCGCTTCCTTCCGCCGGAAGCGAAGATCGGCCGCACCCGCTGGTGGACCGCGATGCTGATCGGCGGGCCCGGCTGGACCCTGTTCGGCGGCACCAAGCTGCTGCTGGGCTCCTACCTCGCCTGGTTCGTCACCAGCCGCCACCTCATGGCGGACGATCCGTCCAGCCCCACTGCGATGTTTCATGCGATCTTCACGCAGATGACCGGCTGGCCCGCGCTCTCGCTGGTGCTGACGGGCCTGTTCGTGGTGGTGTGCCAGCTCAAGATCAACGTGACCAATGCCTATGCCGGCTCGATCGCGTGGTCCAACTTCTTCTCGCGCCTCACGCACAGCCACCCCGGCCGCATCGTCTGGATGGTGTTCAACGTGCTGCTGGCGCTGCTGCTGATGGAAATCGGCATCTTCACCGTGATCGAGCAGATCCTGATCCTTTACGCCACGGTAGCCGCCGCATGGATCGGCGCGCTGGCGGCGGATCTCATGATCTCCAAGCCGCTGCGCCTCTCGCCGCGCGGGATCGAGTTCAAGCGCGCCCACCTGAACGACCTGAACCCGGTGGGTCTCGGCGCCATGGCCCTGTCGATCGCGGTGGCGACATGCGCGCATTTCGACCTGCTCGGCCCGCTGGCACAGGCGTTCGCGCCGGTGATCGGGCTGGCCGTGGCTTTCACCGCCGCACCGGTGATCGCGCTTGCCACGCAAGGCCGCTACTACATCGCCCGCCGCACCCGCTGGTCGCCCGGCCAGACCGACGCCACTTGCGTGATCTGCGAGAACCGCTTCGAACTCAATGATATGGCGCACTGCCCCATGTATGCGGCGCCGATCTGTTCGCTTTGCTGCACCCTCGAAGCCCGCTGCCACGACCGCTGCAAGCGCGACAGCCGCGCGACACAGCAGCTTGCCCGCTGGCTGGAGCGGCTGGTCCCGCGCCGCGCGGCCCGCTTCGTGCATACGCCGGTGGGGCACTTCGTATTCGTGATGGCGGCGATCGTCTCGGTGATCGGGGTGATCGTCGGCACGCTTTCCTGGCAGATCGAGCTGACCTCGCCCAATGCCGCCGCCCGTTTCTCCTCGGTGCTGATCGGCCTGTTCCTGCTGCTTTCGCTGTGCGGCGGGGTGATCGCGTGGATCATCGTGCTGGTCCACCACTCGCGCCGCTCGGCGATGCAGGAAAGCGAACACCACGTGACCCTGCTGATGAACGAGATCGAGGCGCACAACCGCACCGAAAAGGAGCTCCAGGCCGCCAAGGAAGCGGCCGAGGCCGCGAATTCGGCAAAAAGCCGCTACCTCGTCAGCGTCAGCCACGAAATCCGCTCGCCGCTCAACTCCATCTACGGCTACTCGCAGCTCCTGGAGCGCGGGCATGACGTGACCCCGGTGGAAGCGGCCAAGGTGATCCGCCGCAGCTCAGAACACCTCACCAACCTCGTAGAGGGCCTGCTGGACATATCGCAGGTCGAAAGCGGCGTGCTGCGCATTTCCAGCGAGACGGTGCGCTTCCCCTCCTTCGTGGACCAGATCGCCAACATGTTCCGCCCGCAGGCGCAGGCCAAGGGGATCGCCTTCCATTTCGAGCGCCCCGAACGCCTGCCCGGCTTCGTGCGGACCGACCAGAAACGCCTGCGCCAGATCCTCATCAACCTGCTGTCCAACGCGATCAAGTTCACGCCGGCAGGCTCGGTTACGTTCCGCGTCCAGTACCGCAGCGAAATGGCGACGTTCGAGGTGGTCGACACCGGCATCGGCATCTCGCCCGAAGACCTCGCCAAGGTCTTCGAACCGTTCGAGCGCGGCGGCAATCCCGATGCCCAGCGCCAGAAGGGGGTGGGCCTTGGCCTTGCGATCACGCAGGCGCTGGTTCGCATCCTCGGCGGCGATCTTGCGGTGGTGAGCGAGCCGGGGCAGGGAACGCGCTTCACCGTCCGGCTGATGCTGGGTCAGGTCGCCGGGCCAAAGCAGGATGTCGAGGAAGTGGACCGGGTCGCCGGCTACGAGGGCGAACGCCGCAAGGTGCTGGTGATCGACGACGATCCCGCCCAGATCGGCATGGTCCGCAGCCTGCTGGAACCGCTGGACTTCACCGTGCTCGATGCATCGAACGGCACACGGGGCCATGCCCTCGCGCTGGCCGAGCGGCCCGACATCGTCCTGCTCGACATCTCGATGCCCGGCGAATCCGGCTGGGACATCTGCGCACGCCTGCGCGAAACGCTCGGCAAAGACGTGAAGATCGTGATGGTCTCGGCCAATGCCCACAAATTCAGCCGCGGCGGCGATGGACTGGCCAGCCACGACATGTTCCTCAAGAAGCCGGTCGAACTCGACGCCATGCTGGATGTCGTGGCGGAACAGCTCTCGATCCGCTGGATCGGCGAGAAGCCCGAAGCCATGCGCCCGCCCGCCATCGATCCGGGCATTGCGCCGCTGCCCGCCGCCGCCGCGCCGCTCCTGGCCGAGATCGAACAGAAGGCGCTGATCGGCCATGTTCGCGGGATCGAAGCCGCCATCCGCACGCTGGAACGCGAAGTTCCCGAAGCCGCCCCGCTCGTCGCGCAACTGGTGGATCACCTCGACCGCTTCGACATACAGATGCTCCTCAAAGACCGCCAGAGCCCACACATGATGACCCGCAAGCCATGACCGCCCATACCGACACCGTGCTCGTCGTTGACGACACGCAGGAATCGCTCCGTTTCCTGACCGACACGCTGGAATCCTCCGGGATATCGGTGCTGGTGGCGACGAGCGGCGAGGCGGCGCTGCAATTGCTCGACCATGTCGTGCCCGACCTCGTGCTGATGGACGCGGTGATGCCCGGACTGGACGGCTTCGAGACCACCCGCGCGATCAAGGCGCTGCCGGCACGCGCGCATGTGCCGGTGATCTTCATGACCGGGCTCACCGAAAGCGAGCACGTCGTCCACGCGCTCGATTCAGGCGGGGTCGATTACTTGCGCAAGCCCATCGTCGTGGACGAGCTGCTGGCGCGGGTGCGCGTCCACATGGCCAATGCGCGCATCGCGCACGGCAGCCATTTCGCGCTCGACGCCACCGGGCGCAGTCTCATCGCGGTGCAGGCCGAAGGCCGGATGGGCTGGTGCACGCCCACGGCCGAAAAGCTGCTCCAGACTTTCGCGCCCGACTGGTCGCGCCATGGCGGGGAACTGCCGCCGCTGCTGCTGCCCCCGTTCATGCGCCTGTTCCAGGACAGTGCAGCGCCGGGCACCACCACCAAGCTCGACCTCGAAGGCGGACGCTCGCTCGAAACGGTGGTGGTCGGCCGCTCGCGTCCCGGCGAACTGCTGGTGCGCGTCAACCTGATCGACCCGCAGGCCGATATCACCTGTTTGCAGGAACACTTCCGCCTCACCCAGCGCGAGGCCGAAGTGCTGCTGTGGATCAGCTACGGCAAGCCCAACCGCGTCATCAGCGAAATCCTGGCGATCAGCCCGCGCACGGTGAACAAGCACCTTGAACAGGTCTTCGAGAAACTGGGCGTGGAAACCCGCGCCGCCGCCGCGGCTTTCGCGGTGCGGGTGATTTCGCAGTAATGGCGGCCAGCGCAGGTTAGGCCAACCTGCGCGGGCCGGTTTTCCTCAGGCCAGCCGTTCCCGCCACTCGTCAGGCGCATCGGGATAAGCCGCCAGGACCGGCCCCAGCGCGGAAACGAGATCACCCAGCCACGGTTCGAAGCGCTTCCAGTGCTCCACCGCATCGGTGAATATCGGCTGGCGCACCTGTTCCGAACTCGCGGTGCGGACCGCTCGCTCGGTCTGCCAGAAGGCAAGGCAGGCGTCCTCGAACGGCAGGCCGAGATGGCCGAGCAGCCGCGCCACCTCGCCCGGCGTATCGGCCACCATGCGCTCATAGATCACGCGGTGCACCGCCCCCGGCGCCGCCTGTTCGAATGCCGCCATCTGCGCCATGTAGTCTCGGTAATAAGCGCCGATCCCGGCGAGATCGTACGTGAAGTCCTGCCCGCGCGCGAAATGCTGCTTCCAGCCGGAGAAGCAGCAGCCCAGCGGATGGCGCCGCGCATCCACGATCCGCGCATTCGGCAGGATCAGGCGGATCAGGCCAAGGTGCTGCCAGTTGTTGGGCATCTTGTCGATGAAGTGCGGCTTGCCGCTCTGCCGGTGCGCGCGGGTGCGCTCGATATACTCTTCTCCCAGCCGCGTACGGTCGGCCGGGGAGAGCGAGGCCATCAGCGCGCCGTAGTCGGCGAATTCGCCCTCCTCGATCCGCGATTCGAGCGCGCGGCGATCATCATCAGATCGGGCAGCTCCATCGTCCCCTCGACCATCGAATGACTGGCGAGAATCTGCTCCACCAAGGTCGATCCGGCGCGCGGCAGGCCCACCACGAAGATCGGATCGGCAGCAAGGCAGCCGCCTTCGCCGCGCCCCGCCAGAAACGGCGCGGTGAAGGTCGCCGCATGATCGCGGGCATGGCGATGCGCCTCCGCAGCGCCGAACGGTTCGCGCGCGGCGCGAAGGCGGTTGCCCGTCTCGTAGTGGCCGAAAGCCTCGGCATCGGCGCCCGCATCCTCCAGCGCCTTGCCGAGCGCGAAGTGCAGGTGCACCGCATCCTCGCCCTGCGCCTGTTCGCCTTCGAGACCGGCCAGCGCCGCGCGCATCGCTGCCAGGTCTTCGGCGCCGAGGCGCACGGTCTTGAGGTTGGCCAGGCTCCACCACGCCTCGCCCAGCGACGGCGCCAGCCGGCCCGCGCGGCGATAGGCGGCAATGGCATCGTCGCGCCGGCCGATCGTCTTGCAGACATGGCCGAGGTTCATCCAGATCCGCGGCTGGTCTTCGCGCCGTTCGAGCAGCGCTTCGTAGATCGCCTTGGCCCCATGCTGCTCCCCCGTCCGCACGAGGAACGAGGCCTTGAGCATGGCATGGGCAGGGCTGAGGGGATTGCGCGCGATCAGTTCGTCAGCCTGGGCGAGCGCTTCGGGAAGGCGGTTCGCCTGGCCTAACACGCGGGCCAGAAGGTCGCGCGCGGCCTCGAAACCCGGGGCCAGCGATATCGCCCGCTCCAGCAAGGCTACCGCATCATCCAGCCGCCCGATCCGCCATGCCAGTTCGCCCATCATGCGAATCGCGGCAGCATTTTCGGGATCGCGGCGCAGGAAATCGTGCAGCAGCTTCTGCGCCGCTTCGAAATGCCCTTCGCCCAGCGCCAGCGCGGCCTTGACCAGATCGGGGTCGCGCGTTGCCGCCCTGACCGCGACAAGGTCCGCCTGGCCGGCCTCCGCCTCGCGCGTCCGCCCGGATCCCTGATCGCGAAGCGCCGCCGCCAGTCCGCTCCATGCCGCGCAGAGATCGGGACGCAGGTCACCGGCACGGCGGAACGCTGCTTCGGCCTGAACCGGTTCGCCAAGTTCGCGGCATACCTGCCCCAGTTCCAGAAACACCAGCGCCGCGCGCGGCTGGGTCGCCGCAAGATCGCCGAGAATCGCCCTTGCCGCGCGCCCCTTCCCCATCCGCCGCAAGGCCCGCGCCTCCACCAGCCGCGCCTGCGGATGACCGGGCAGCGCGCGCAGGATTTCCAGCGCCTGGGCATGCGCGATGTCGGGCCTTTCGGCCAGCAATCCGGCCGCATGGGACAAGGCCGTTTCAAGCGTTCCGGTGGCCGGTACTTGGGCGGGAGCGACGGGGGAGTGAGCCATGAAACTCCTATGTGCAACTGCGAAACAGATCTAGGACATATGTTCAGGCTCGTCGAGTCCCGCAACGCGCAAACTGGAAAGTTCGCGCAGGAACCTGAAAGATAAGATCACATTTTAGCGCCTTGACAGCAGAAAAATGACTGTCACTATCCAATTTAGGACGGGTGTTCGGAATGCTGCGATTGCGAAGCATTCCCTTTTATCTCTGGTAATTCGGCGTCGGCGAAGTCTTGTCGGCGAACCCGGAAGGCGTTGCTTCCGGGACAGGAGGAGGTTGCCTTCGCCAGACCCAAAGGGCGCGAAGGCGGTGCACGGCGACCCGCCGGCAAGGTGGGAGCTTTCGGGCCGGGAGAGGGCACGAAACGACAATTTGGGGGTCCATGACATGCACTTGACTACGCGGCATCGTCGCGCCGGTGAACTATGCCTGCTGGCGACGACGATACTCACACCCTTCGCGCTTCCGGCCACGGCCATGGCGCAAGAGGCCGGCGCGCCTCAAGCCTCGGAACAAACCACGGCGCCGTCGTCGGGCCTCACCGATATCGTCGTCACCGCCACGCGCACCTCGGAAAGCGTCCAGCGCGTACCGATCAGCATACAGGCGCTCGCGCCCGAAAAGCTCGACCAGCGGCAGGTCGCCAACTTCGCCGACTATGCCAATATCCTGCCTTCCGTCAGCTTCGCGACATTGGGCCCCGGCCGCAGCGAACCGTTCTTCCGCGGCATTTCGGTCTCGGGTGGGGCACTGCCGACAGTGGGCGTCTATCTCGATGAAATCCCGCTGACCACCGCAGGCCGCATGCCGGACCTGCACATCTACGATATCGAGCGCATCGAGGCGCTTTCCGGTCCGCAAGGCACGCTGTTCGGCGCCAGTTCGCTGGCCGGCACCCTGCGCATCATCACCCAGAAACCCAAGCTCGGCGAGTTCGAGGCCGGTTACGATGCGCAGATCAACAAGTACGGCGCAGGCGATCCGGGCGCGCAGCTCGAAGGTTTCATGAACCTGCCGGTGACCGAAAACGTCGCGATCCGCCTGATGGGCTACTACCGCCACGATGGCGGCTACATCGACAACACGCCCGGCTCCTACAATTTCAAGCTGGGCGACGACGATCCCGACACCAATTACCTCCTGACCAACGACGATCTGGTCAAGAAGAACTACAACCCCGTAACCGACTGGGGCGGCCGCGCACCGTTTCGGTGGATCTGGGTGACGACTGGCTGATCATGCCGTCGATCACGTACCAGAACCTCAACGCCAAGGGCTCGTTCAACTACGATCCCGACGTCGGCGACCTCAAGGTCCACGATTATTCGGAAACCTACAACAAGGACAAGTGGTACCAGGCCGCGCTGACCATCCAGGGCCATCTGGGCGACTTCGACCTCGTATCGTCGACCGGCTACTTCAAGCGCCGGATCAAGAACGCCAACGACTACACCTACTACTCGGTCACTTACGACAACTTCGGGCCGGGCTACGAATCCTACCTTCAGTTCAAGGATCCCGACGGAAACTTCCAGAACCCGGCGCAGGCCTATTTCGGCAATCAGCGCCAGAGCAAGTTCACGCAGGAACTGCGGCTTTCCGTGCCGAAGTCCTGGCCCTTCACCCTGACTGCCGGCGCCTTCTACCAGTACCAGAAGCAGAAGACCGACAGCGATTACTACATCAGGGATCTGGGCTATCTCTCGACCCTGCCGATCAACGCCGGGTCCAGCCACGCGGTGAAGCGCGATGCCTTCTACCTCGTGGAAACCAACACGGTGTACAAGGACTTCGCCCTCTTCGCCGAAGGCACTTACGAGATCGTGCCCAATCTCAAGGTGACGGGCGGCATCCGCTACTTCGACACCAAGAACAGCAACTACGGCTTCGGCGGCGTCGAAGCCAGCGCCCGGTCCAGCCGCGCCTACAATACGCTTACCGGCGAACAGGGCTGCGACGTGCCGCTGCCCGACGAACGGCTGACCTGCATCAACACCGACATCAAGTATTCGGAAAAAGGCGAGACTCACAAGCTCAGCCTCGCCTGGCAGGCAACGCCGGACAAGATGCTCTACGCGACCTACTCCACCGGGTTCCGCCCCGGCGGCGGCAACCGTATCGCCCCGACCCAGCCCTACAAGGCCGATACCCTGACCAACTGGGAAATGGGCTTCAAGACCACCTGGGGCAACAACTTCCGCCTCAACGGCGCGGTCTACTACGAACAGTGGAAGGGCGTGCAGTACCTGGTCGTGCCGTTCGGCTTCCAGGGCGCGGGCCTTCGCCTCAATGCCGGCGATGCCAGGGTCTACGGCGTGGAAATGGACGCCGAATGGAAGATCGGCGATCTCATGCTGAGCGCCGCCGGCGCCTACAACGATGCGGCGCTGGCGGAGAATTTCTGCAAGATCACCCGCGATTCTCCCACCTCGGACTATTACCAGCTCGCTTCCTGCCCCGATGTCGGCCAGCAGGCCGCCGCCAAGGGCACCCGCCTGCCGCGCCAGCCCAAGTTCAAGACCAACGCCACCGCGCGCTACAGCTTCATGGTCTCGGATTTCGACGCGTTCGTGCAGGCCGCAGCCTTCTACCAGACCTCCAGCACCTCGGACCTCGACACGTACAACAACAGCCTGCTCGGCAACACCAAGGGGTTCGAGAGCTTCGATTTCTCGGCAGGCTTCAAGAAGGACAACTGGTCGGTGGAAGCCTTCATCCAGAACGCCTTCGACAAGCGCGGGGCACTGAGCAAGAACACCTTCTGCTCGATCGCCTACTGCTCGGACTCGTCGCGAACCTACCCGATCAAGCCAAGGTTCCTCGGGCTGAAGTTCGGCCAGCGGTTCTGACGGTCTCTCACCAACCCACCTTGTCGCCCGCCACGGTTCATCCGTGGCGGGCCTTTTTTTTTGGGAAGAACGCGGGTCAGGGGAAAATGCGGCGATGCGCCAGACCGCTCTATGTGGCCTGCGCCAGTTCGAACAGCATTTCGGCCCCGCCTTCCTCACAGGCCAGCGCGGCAAAGCCGGTGACCTGGGCAACGGCGAAGCTGATGCCGTAAAGGTTTCGCCGATGTGGCACTCCGGGGATCGCCCGGGGGTAGCCCGAGGCGAGCAGCACCGGGCCATCCCCGCGCCGCGCCAGACCAAGCCGTGCGCGCGGCAGTCCCAGTCCAGTTCCACGCCGATCACGCCCTGAAGCATTCCCGGCAGGCACGGCACGCCGCCGGCTTCGCGCGCGGCGATCACCGATGCGCCCGCAGCGCGGGCCTCGGCCACGGCGGCGGCGAACACCGGCTCATGCGCGGGATTGGTCGAGCCGAGGCTGAGGTTGATGAGATCGACCCGCTGTGCAGCCGACCAGCGGATCGCGGCGACGAGCGCTGCGGCGCTGGTTTTCAACCCCTCGCGAAAGACGCGTACCGGCAGGCACATGGCCTCGGGCGCCTTTTCGAGGATCGCGGCCGTGACGGCGGTGCCGTGGCCGAGACGGTCAAGCACGGCGTCCGGGCCGGTGTCGAGGCTGCCGTCGGCAAGCACGGCCACGCCCGGCGCGATACGGGCGGCGTCGATATGGTCGTGCCCCGGATGGACCCCGCTGTCGATCACCGCAATGCGCACGCCCCCGCCGGTGCGGCCCGGAAACAGCGGCGGCATCGCCCGGTCGGGATCGGGCGCGGTCATGCCGCCTCGCGCTGGTGCGTGCTCACCCGGCCCTCCGCGATCGTCACCACCACGTCCGCCATTTCGGCGAGCAGCGGCTTGTGCGTGATGGCGATGATCGTCGCTTCGGGCAAAGCCTCCCGCAGCAATGCCGCGACCTGCCGCTCGGTCTCGCTGTCCAGCGCCGAAGTCGGCTCGTCGAGGATCAGCACATCGGGCTTGCGCAGCAAGGCGCGGGCGATGGCCACGCGCTGGCGCTCTCCCGCCGAAAGGGCAAGGCCGCGCTCCCCGGTGCGGGTTTCGAGGCCCAGCGGCAGCCGCGCGACAAGCGCGTCGAGACCGGCCAGTCGCACCGCTTCCGCAATCTCGCCCGCGCTCGCCTGCGGCCGCGCGAAAGCGACATTGGCGGCGATGGTGTCGTTGAACATGGTGGGAGACTGGTCGACCAGGATCACCTCGCGCCGCAAGTCGGCCAGCGCCAGATCGCGCATGTCGTGCCCGTCCACGGTGACGCGGCCGGAATCGGGATCGAGATAGCGCACCATGAGGTCCGCCATGGTCGACTTGCCGACACCGCTCGGCCCGAGGATCGCGCAGAAGGCGCCGCGCGGGAAAGTCACGTCCACGCCCGCCAGCACCGGGCGGCCGGCATGGGCGAAGGAGACGTTCTCGAAGCGGATGCCCTCCAGCACGCGTGCCAGCGGCAGCGGGTCGGCGCGCTCGGTCACTTCGGGCGGCGTGTCGAACAGCTCGAAGATGCGCGCCAGCGAGACGCGCGCCGAACTGAGGCCGGAAACCAGCCCCATCATCACCTGGATCGGCGCGAAAAGGCGCATCTGGTACGTCATGAAGGCCACCAGCGTGCCGATCGTCATCGTGCCGTCGATGATCCGCGCGCCGCCGTAGATGATGACGGCCGATGTCGTCACCGTCAGCAGCGTGCCGGGCACCGCGCCGGTCATGAATGAGGCGACCTGCATCCGCAGCATGGCGCGCACGAAGGCGTTGTTGCGCGTGGCGAAGCGGCTAACCTCATGCTCCCCGGCGCCGAGCGAGGCGATCACGCGCATCCCCATCACCGTGTCCACCAGCAGGCTGCCCAGATCCGCTCCGCGCTCGCGCATGTCGCGGGTGAGATCGTTGAGGCGGCGCTGATAGTGGCGGAAGGTCAGGACGCAGGCCGGGATCAGTACCACGCTGACCAGGAACAGCTTCCAGTCCAGCCACAGCATGATAGCCACGCTGCCCGCCAGCATCAGCGCATTGCTCAGCACCGAAAGCATGGTGTCGGCGGTGACGCGCTGGATATCGCTGACATCGCTGTTGAGGCGCGACATCAGGTCGCCCAGCCGGAACGATCCGTAGAAGCGCGGCGACAGCGTCTGCAGATGGCGCAGCAGCGCGGCGCGGATATCGAACAGCATCGCCGCCGAAGTGCCGACATAGCGGTAGCTGGCAAGGATATTGAGCGCGAAACCCGCCATCGAAACCGCCACCATGACCGCCGCGATGGTCAGCAGCGCGCGCATGTCGCTCTTGAGCAGGGCCTGGTCGATCATCAGCTTGGAAAGATAGGGCTGCGCAAGGTTCATCGCCGTCGCCACGAGACTGATGACCAGCACGGTGAGCAAGGGCCGCCAGTATGGCGCCAGGAAGGGGCGCAAGCGCCGGTAGGTGCTCCAGTCCGCGATCTTGGGCGGCTCTGTTGGAATGGGGGCGTTCAGGTCACGGTCTCCCGGGGGACGAGGCGGAGGCCCCGCAATTCGTAGCGCGGCTCCGGCAGGCGGGAGAGCGCGGCGGTGCACCATTCGAAGCCTTCCGCCAGCGCGGCGAGCTGGGCCTGCCACCAGGCCCCCTTCCCGCCCGTGGCGTAAAACTGCGCGCAGAGCTTGAGGTGGCGCCGCATCGCGGCCAGCAGCATGGAGTGATAATGCGTGGCAAGCGCCTGTGCATCCTCGCCCTCGGCCAGGGCCTGCACCACGGCGGCGGCAAGAACGGCCTCGCGCACGGCCTGCGCGGTGCCATCTCCGCAGATCGGGTCGAAGGCGATGGCGCCGTACCGCAAGCGAGCCAGCCCGGCGCGGCAAGGCATTCCAGCATGCCGGGCGCGGTTTCGAAGCTGGCGCCGGACAGCCGCGACAGTTCGACCCGCGCACCCAGATGGCGGCTTTGCGGCAGCAGTTCGTCGGGCGATCCGCCGATGGCAAGCAGCCAGCCGGTCGTGTCGCTGACCGGGATCAGGAACAGCCACCCGGTATCGAGCGATTCCACCCGGCAGGCATCGCCGTCTTCCTCGCGCAGCAACCGCACTTGCGCCGCGCCGGATGGCCGCGAACCGAACCGGCGCATGTTTCCCGAGGGAAAGGCATGGCCGCGTGAATGAAAAAATCACTGTATATATTTGATTTATTTATATTATCTATCTCAAGACACTGATCCAGATCACCTTCGTCCAGCACGATCGCGCCGTGATCGAGCGTGGCGGGCTCCTGCCCGCCCCATGCCACTACGCGGCGCTGCACGCGGCGCTTGCCGGCCAGCAGTTCCGGATCGCCAAGACAGTCGCGCATCAGGGACAGCGCCGGATCGCTCAGCATCACCGCCGGGCCGGAAGGACGCGGCGCATCGTCCAGCGTCCAGTCCAGCCCTTGCGCGCCGAGCAGGCGCGCCGTGCAGCGCGCCGCGATCCCGCGCCCCCGGATCGCGGCCGTCATGCTGCGGCCCGGCTCATCACGGTGTGGTGAGGATGCCCGCCATGGTGATGTCGTTGCCAAGCGCCCAGTCCTGTTCATGCTTGAGCGTCGCCGCGTCGAAGACCGAAATCTCGAAGCCCGCGCCATAGATGTAGAGCTTCTTCCCATCGCGCGACATGCCGAAGTAATAGCGCGAACGGCAGGGAAACTCCGACTTTTCCAGTGCGGTGTTGGTGGTGAGGTCGAAGTGCCAGAACTCGCAGCGCTTGGCCCCCAGCTTGCCGGTTTCGGCCACGGTATAGCCCTGCTTGCCATCCGGCGTGACCTGCAGGCCCGACATCGAATCGCGCCGGACCGATCGGCGTGAACTTGAACTCGCGCGAGGTCAGGTCGAAGCGGGCGATGCCGAAGACCTTGTTGTGGATGTAGGGATCGGCGGCGTTGAACACCGAGACATAGGCATTGGGATCGTGCAGCGTTTCCAGCGTGCCGCCCATGCTGACATCGCGCATGCCGGGATCTTCCGGCTTGGCGAGGTCGATGCGGTCCGCCACCTTGAGCGTGGCGGTGTCGATCACCCGGATCTTCTTGTCGAAGACGTAGAGCGTCTTGCCGTCAGGCGCGATGGCAAGGCGCGTGCGATAGCCCGGCCCCTCGTCTTCCTTGTCGATATCGACGGCGCGGGCGATCTTCTGGGTCTTGAGGTCGATCACCACGTATTGCGGCTTGCTGACGCGGTAGAGATCGATCTCCTTGTCGTAGTGCTGGGCCACCGTGTAGAACCAGCGCCCCGTGGGATCGGCCACGCCGCCGGTGAAACGATAGCGCGTGGTCGGGGTGTTGAGGCTGAACTTGTTCACCACCTTGCGCGAGGCGGCATCCAGAACCTCGATCCCCGATGTCGTCAGCGTGGTGACGTAGATCTTCGAACGATCCGCCGAAAGCTGGATGTTGTCCGGCAGCCCGGTTTCCAGCGTGACCTTCTGGACGACCTTGCCGCTGGCATCGTCAACGAACTGGATCTGGTCGGGATAGCCGCCCAGCACGATGGTGCCGGCCTGCGAAGGTATTGCGGCGAATGCGAGAGCCGAGGCAAGCCCGGCAAGGCCGAGGCGAAGGGTCTTCATGCGGGCGTTCCCAGAATGCGAGCGACGGGCCGGGTGAGGGGGAGGCGCGCAGTTCATGGGAACACCAGGTCGAGATTGCGCCAGTCCTTGGTCGCCACGGCGCAGTTGCTGGCCCAGTCCGGCGAATAGTTGACGTGATCGGGCACCTGCACCGGCCAGAAGCAGGTGACATAGCAATCGTAGATGTCGCGCTCCACAGGCTGGCACAGGCCCGCCGTGCCGCCTCCGGCATCGACTTCCCAGCCGGGCGAGAACGACAGCGTGCAGCCCATCGGCACGTGCGGGCGCGGCGCCTGCTGAAGAGCCACCACGTCTTCCTCGGTGGAGGCTTCGAGTGCCGGGGCCACCATGTCGTCGATCCGCTGCGCCTTGCGGTTGATCGGCTTCAAGTGCTTCATGACAGGGCCTTTCGTGCCGCGAAAAGTTCCAGGAATTCAGGGTTTCGCGCGGCGACCGCGCCGTAGATCTTCAGGCAGCGATCGGTCCATTCGCGGATCCAGTCGCAATAGTGCAGGTTGGCGTGGCCGGTATCGCCGTAGCGCACGAAAGCCTCGTGATGGCAGCCACCCGCACAGAGCGGACGCGCCCAGCAACTCTGGCATTCGTACTTCGCGCCGACATGTCCGCGCGACAGGAAGTCCTCGCGCTTCTCGCTGTCGATGCCGCTGGAAATGTGGCCCAGCGTGTGGGTATCGGCATCGGTGAAGCGGTGGCAGGGAGACAGGTCGCCCGAAGGGCTGACGCCCAGCAGGCCGATACCGGCGCCGCAGGGGTGCGACTTGTTGACGCCCTGGATCAGTTCGCCGATCGTTTCCGAGACATTCGAAAAGCCGTGCATCTGCCCGCGCAGGGCATGTTCCAGCCATTCGTCCGCCAGGGCGTGGAAGCCCGCCAGCACCGTGCCCATGCCGCCGTCGTCAAGACCGTAGGCCTGATCGCCGGAATTGGTGACCGGCGCGAAGCCGACCTCGTGGAAGCCGATATCGTCCTTCAGGTGGCGGAAGATGCGGATCACGTCGGTGACACCTTCGGTCAGCGTCACGCGCGCGGTGATCGCGCGGGTCTTGTGCGTGGCGATCAGCTTGCGCAGGCGCGGCTCCATCACCGCATAGCTGCCCTTGCCGTTCTTGTAGACGCGGTGGCGATCCTGCAATTCGGGCGGACCGTCCATCGAAACGGTGACGCCGACCTGCTGGTCCGAAAGGAACTGGATGATCTCATCCGTCAGCAGCGTGGCATTGGTGGTCAGGCTATAGGTGATCGCCCTGCCCTGCGCCGCGGCGCGCTCGTTGGCGTAGAGCACCACGTCGCGCAGCAGCTTGAAGTTCATCAGCGTCTCGCCGCCGAAGAAGGTGATGTGCACGGCCTTGCGACTGCCGGATTCCGCCAGCAGGAAATCGACCGACGACCTGGCCGTATCCAGCGTCATGAACTTCGGCTTGCCCGCAGGCGTGGCGATCTTGTCCGCGCCGAATTCGTAGCAGTAGGTGCAGGCGAGGTTGCACTGGTTGGTGACGTTGAGCACCAGCGCCTGAAGCGGAAAATCGGCCGGCGGGCTGGTGGGCACCGGCGCTTCAGCGGGAGCGATCCGGTCGGAGACGATCCCGCGCACATAGAGCAGTTCGCGGATCAGATCCTCCGCATCGGCCGCCGAATGGCCATGCGCGGTCAGCGCGGAAACCAGCTCTGCGTGCGACAGTTCCTCGCGGCGCAACCGGGCGATCACTGCCCGCGCGCCTTCGTCCAGCGCGAAGATCGCGCCCGCGCCGACGAGATAGGCGAAGCCCTGCCCTTCGGCCTCGAACTCGTGCAGTTCGCCGATGCTGTAGCGTCCGGCCTTCAGCGATGTCATCGTGTTCATTGCGAGACCTCCGGCTGGTCCCAGCGCTTGTACGCGGGGACGGTGGTGACGAGATAGGCGCGCGCGGCGAGCGGCTTGCCGAACTTGTCCTTTTCGGACCGGGCGGTGGCGACCACCCAGACTTCGCCGTAATTGTTGCGCATGAAGTGGCGGGCCGGATTGGGCCCTTCCTCGCCGGGGGTGAAGAACCCGGCATTGTCGATCTTGCCGACGTAGCTGACATCGTCGTCGTAAGTGACGGTGCGGAACTCATCGAGCTTCCAGTCGGCATCGACGGTGCGGACCACGAAGTCGTCCGCCGTGCCCGGCTTGCCGTCGGCACCGGAAGACCAGCCTTGCGCCGCGAACTGCTCGTAGCCCTTGCCGTACTTGATGCCGCCAAGATGGGAGAGCGAGGTTTCCGGCGTGACCTTCAGGTAATCGATCGTCCTGTAGACCGGCAGCGCCTTCTGGAGCACCGCGCCGCGCAGCGAAACGTCGCGCAGCCCCGGCATCGCATCGGCATCGGCATCCACTGTCACCACCAGTTCGTTCGGGCTTGCCGAGGCGACCTTGCGCACCGTCACGCCGGCACCGAAATCGACTTCACCCGGGGTGAGGCCCGAAGGCAGGTCGCACCGTACAGGTGCACTTCTGCCCCCTTTGTACCCGTCTTGAGTGCCTCTGGAGCCGCAGCGGCAAGCACCGGTGCGCCCAGGGCGCGGGTCAGTTTCACGTCGAGCCCGAACTCGTGATATTCGCCCCAGTACCAGCGCCCTTCGGCGAAAGTCTGGTCGGGAGAGAACCACATCGTCTCGCGCAGGGTGCCGGTCATGTCGTCCGGCGCGCCAGAGCGGCGGAACCGCCGGTGGAGGTACCGCGCCACGAAAAGCCGGTATAGGCCAGCGCCGAACCCTTGCGGGTGAAGGTCTTCCCGGTATCGAGCGAGCGCAGGGTCGTGACGGCGGTGAACTCGTTCGAGCCGGGCTTGGGCTGGATCGTCATTTCGCCCACGAAGCGGCCCTGCCCGCGCAGAGAGGCGCTGACCGCCCATTTGCCGCCCAGCATCGGGGTGCGGATACGCGGCTGCCAGGCCGCCCATTCCGGCGTATGCAGCGGCGCCGCCTTGGCGAGATATTCGAGCGCGATCTTCGCGACTTTTTCGGGCTTCTTGTCGTCTTCGCCATCATCGTCCCCGGCATGGGCCGGGTCGGGTCGCTCGTAAGCCATCTGCGCGGTTGGATAGAGCGACATGTGCATGTTCTGCAGCAGCGCCCATTCGCGCTTGCTGCGGCGGGAGGACATCGGCTGCGCAAAGGCATGGCAGCTTGCACAGGCCTGCCGCACCGCCTCGTTGGGGATGTTCGTCTCGTCAAGGATGCGGCGTTCGGCGAGGTACATGACCGAGCGGGCTTCCTCGGGCGCGAGGCCGTGCTGGGTGGAGAGATACTTCACCACCTGCCGCGCCTCTTCAGGCTCGATCGACAGGCCGTTGAGCTTGACCATGCGCTTGATGGCCTGAGACCAGCCCTCTGGCGTCGCGCGGATCCAGGAAATGCGGGAAAGATTGCCCTTGGCGTCCGGCGTGTGGCAAGTGCCGCACTTCTCCATGGTGAGCTGGTCGGTGACGGGAATGCCCGCCTCGCGCTCCACCCAGTCCGCCGGATCCTTGTCCGCCTCGACCTCGCCGCCGACCTGGGCGCCGACCACCATCGGCACGGTGCAGGCCCCCGCGAGCAACATCACCGCAAACGGAATGCGCCGCGCGCCGAGACCGCGCCACGCGCCGATGCGCGGCGGGATAAGCTTTCCTGCGTGACATGCGGCGTCATGGTCCGCACGGAATCTCTATCGCTGGGACCAGCCCGGCCGCCATGGATACGCGACGCGCTCATCTCTCGTCAGCCCCCTGTTGTTTGGGGAAATGCCCGATTCCCCTTATCTGTCGGAAGAAAACTGGACGACCTTCAAATTTTGGTCAAGCGTCAATTTTGTGCAGTTGCAAAATCTTCCGGCACCCCTGTTAGGATCGGCGCCGGTGCAGCGGGAATACGTCATTTACCCCGCCCGTCAGCCGAACGAGACAGCGAGTGCGAGGTCATTCTGCGGCTCGTCATGCTGTACCGCATCATCGCGCGAAGGCTTCGCCCGGAACCCCGCGATCCCCAGCGCGAGGCAACCGGCGACAATGGCGAGGGCCGCCATGACCGGCAATCCGAGCGCGCCCATAAGCCATGTGGCGATGCCTCCCAGGACCGGACCCGCGATCATGCCGAGGCTGTGCGTGCAGGTGACGAAGCGGCGGAACAGCCGGTCCTCGCTCGCCCCCGAAGCGAGGCCGGACGTGCGCACGATGATTGCGGTGGAGCCGAGATTGAACAGCACGATCGCCAGCACGAAGGCCATGTCTCCGCCGCGAGCGCCGGCGATCGGCGCCAGCAGCATCGCCCCCGCCACAAGGCCGCTGACGACGGGCGGAACTACCGGCTTCTCGCGCATGACGGCGAGTGCCGTCGCCGCACCCGCGATAGAGCCCATTGCCACGGCCCGCCCCACCACGTCCTCGCTGATCCGCCACTCGATCGCCAATGCGCCGGTAAAGGACCAGACCATCATCGTCGCGCAAATGAATGCGAGCGCCGACGCCGCGTAGAGCCAGCCCTGCATTCCAACGGGTTGACGCTCCTCACCCGCCGGTGCGGCAGGGCATCTGGCCGGGGAAGAGCCGGGTACCGCCGCCCCGCCCAGTGCCGCCGGGAACAGCAGAAACGCCGCAGCACCGCGAGCGCCGCGAGGCAAAGTGTCATCAGCGCCATCCTCGGCCCGAGCATGTCAGACACTATTGGGAGAAGCACCGCCACGACGGTGGAAATGACAAGCTGGAGCAGGAACACCGCGCCATAGGCGCCCGAGGGACGGTTCTGCGCGGCACTTGCCATGGCATGCGTGTAAAGGAGGCCCATTGCCACGCCGTAGCCCGCGCGGATCGCCATGAGCGGCATGGCCGCGCCGACGTTTACGGTAGCCAGCCCCGCAACGAATGCCCCAAGCGCAGCGAGCACGAAGAGGCGGCCCGGCATATCGCGCGCGAACACCCATGCCGTTACCGAGCCGAGCGCCATGCCGCCCTGCGTCGCGCCGACGATCCAGCCATGCGATTCCGGCGGGACATGATGGGCCGCTGTCAACAGGGTGAGAAAGACCGGGTCGATACCCGGCTGAAGCAGAGCCAGCGACGCAACGGCGACGGCAGGCAGGACGAGACGATCACGAAAGCTGTGCGAACCCACGATAACCCCCTGTACCATGGCACGATTGTCCGTGCCTTGGCCCCTCAGGTTACCTTTCCGCCCCGCGCCTCCCGATCGCGTCCGAGTCGATCACGTCAGGGCGCTTGTCAGGCTGGCAATGTCACCGGGTTTCACATTTTTGACAAGGTGCACGAACCATTCGAGCGAGATCGCGGTGATTGCGGGCATCCGGGCCTTCCACGGCTTGTCGAAGCCGAGGAACGGCGTGGTGCCTTCCATCGAAGCGCTTATGAACAGCGCCAGGGTGCGAACCTCATCCTCGCTCAGGTTCGGATTGAGCGGACGGATATGCTCGCTCAGAACGTCGTGGACCTTGCCGTAGAAGGCGTGGATCCGCTCGGCGATGAAGTCATTGTGATTGGCGAGGGCCCAGAGCTCGGTGAACAGGCGCGTGGTGCGCTTGGTCGAAATGTCGTCGAGACACATGGTGATGACCAGTCGCAGACGATCTTCGTCCGGGATTTCGGCCTGACGGACGTTCACTTCCAGCTTGGCATCGTAATGCGCCATGATGTCGTCCAGCAGGACCTGAACCAGCATTTCCTTGCGCGGGAAATGATAGCTGACGTTGCCCACCCGCAATCCGCAGGCGGCGGCAACGCGGCGGATCGTGAAAGCCGTTGCCCCCTCTTCGATCAGGACGCTGAGCGCCGCCTTGAGAATCGCGTCTACCGTCTCGGTGCCGCGTGCGTAGACACCGGGACGGGAAACGGAATCACTGTCGATCTGGGCCACGGACTACCTCTTGAATCACAATCGAGGCCGCAGCCAGGGCACTGGCGGCGGCACGAACGACGCAGTTGCAAGGACACCGCATCGGCCGGCCCCACGCTGATGAGACGGGGCGTTGCCGAGGCCTTGCGCCACGAACGCCCGCATGGGGTAAATGACGCATACACGAAGGCAGCGACGACCGATAGGCACTCAGGTTTTTTCCATATCGGCCATCGATTTGGCAGCTTGACGAATACTGGATGATCGTCAAGTATTGAAATCTCTCCCACCATGACGGGAATGATCCGCTCCATGAAAAGAATGCTCGCCGCGTCGCTCATTCCGGCGCTTTTCCTCGCCGCGCCCGCACTGTCGGCAGGGCCGCAGGTCTACGGCGCACGCTGCGCGATGTGCCACAAGGCCGATGGGACCGGCGCTCCCGGCCAGTTTCCACGCCTGAACGGCCGCGCCGCGCAGATCGCCGGATCGCCGGCGGGCCGTGCCTATCTCGTCAAGGCCGTGCTGTTCGGCGTGACCGGCCCGATCACCGTGGACGGCCGGAAGATCGGCGGAATGATGCCGGCGATGGGCATGATGAAGGACCAGGACGTGGCAGACGTGCTCAACCACCTCGTGTCGCTGGGCAAGGGCGGCAAGCCGGTGAAACCGTTCACGCCAGCCGAGGTCAAGGCCGTGCGCGATGGGGGCAAGGTGCCGCCTGCGGCTGTCGGCAAGGAACATGTGGACCTCGCCGCCAGGGGCGTGATTCCCTGAACCCGAAAAGCGGCGTCCGGCTCGCAGCGCTGGCACGGCGGCACTGTCGAAATCTGTGCCGCCCGTCTGGTCTGTCCCGCGCGGAGCGATTAGGCACAGTAGCGATGTCCAGAATCGCCATGCTGATCGCCGCCCTGTGTGCCACAGTCCCCGTCGCTTCCATCCCCGCCGAGGCCGCTTCCGTGACCCAAAAATCTTCAGGGCAGCCCCCGGCTCCGGCCGCTCCGCAACTCGATTTCGAGCGCGTCTTCGCCAGCCCCTCGCTTGACGGCCCGCAGCCGCGCGAGGTGAAGATCTCGCCCGACGGACGATATCTCACCCTGCTGCGCAACCGCACCGAGGACCGCCAGCGCTACGACCTTTGGGGCTACGACCGCGAAAGCGGCGAATGGCGGATGCTGGTGGATTCGCTCAAGCTCGGCTCCAACCGCCCGCTGTCAGAAACGGAGAAGATGCAGCGCGAACGCAAGCGCGTGGGAGACCTCAAGGGCATCGTCGCCTATGGCTGGAGCGATGACGGCCGCTCGATCATCGTCCCGCTGGACGGCGATCTCTATCTTGCCGGGCTGGACGGTTCGGTGCGGCGCCTCACCGATTCCCCTGAAGACGAACTGAATTCCGCGCTCAGCCCCGGCGGCAAATACCTTTCCTTCGTGCGGGACCAGCGGCTCTGGGTCGGCTCGCTCGAACAGGGCGCGCAGAAGCCCGTCACGCCGGAAGAAGGCGCAAAGACCGTCCACTGGGGCGAGGCGGAATTCGTCGCCCAGGAAGAGATGGACCGCATGGCGGGCTACTGGTGGTCGCCCGACGACAGCCTTATCGCCGTGGAGCGATACGACGAAGCGCCGGTCAAGATCGTAACCCGCGCCGCGATCGGTGCCGAGGGCACCCGCACGTACGAGCAGCGCTACCCGGCCGCCGGAACACCCAACGTGCTCGTCTCGCTCTTCGTGATGAAGCCCGACGGCAGCGGCAAGGTGCAGGTCGATCTCGGCAAGGAAACCGACATCTACGTTGCCCGCGTCAACTGGGCGCGTGACGGCAAGACGCTTTATGTCCAGCGGCAGGACCGCGCGCAGAGCCGGATCGACATGCTCGCGGTCGATCCCGATACCGGCAAGAGCCGCGTGCTCTTCACCGAAACGGCGGCACCGGAAAGCTGGATCAACCTGTCGAGCAATTACCGCTTCCTCAAGGACGGCAGCCTTGTCTGGTGGTCGGAGCGGGACGGTTACGGCCACCTCTACCACTTCGCTGGCGGCAAATGGCGCCAGCTGACCTCCGGACACTGGGCCGTGACCCGGCTCGTATCGGTCGATGAAGACCGCGGGCGATCCTCTTCACCGGCACGAAGGACGACGTGCTGGCCCCGCAGCTCTACGCCATCGACCTTGCCAAGCCGGGCGCGCCGCAGCGGCTGACGGAGAAAGGCTGGTTCAACGCCGCCGTTGCCAACAAGGACGGACGCACGCTGGTCGTCACCCGCTCCTCGCCCACCCAGCCTTCGCAAAGCTATGTGGCCGACGCCGATGGCAAGCGGCTCGCCTGGGTGGAGGAAAACCGGCTGGACGGCGCGCATCCCTATGCGCCCTATCTTGCCGCGCACCGCACGCCCACCTTCGGCACCATCAAGGCCGAGGACGGCAGCGACCTGCACTGGCTGATGATCACGCCCAAGATGGAGCCCGGCAAGCGCTACCCGGTGTTCTTCGAACACTACGGCGGCCCGCATAGCCAGCAGGTTGCGAGCCAGTGGCTGGGCGCCCTTCCGCAGGCCATCGTCGACAAGGGCTACATCTATTTCCGCATCGACAATCGCGGCAGCCCCAATCGCGGCGTGGCGTTCGAAAGCCAGATTCGCCACAAGATGGGCACCGTGGAGGTGGCCGACCAGCGTTCGGGAGCGGTGTATCTCAAGTCCCTGGACTTCGTCGACCCGAAGAAGATCGCGACCTATGGCTGGTCCTACGGCGGCTACATGACGTTGAAGATGCTTCAGGCCGATCACGGCCTTTACGCGGCAGGCATCTCCGGCGCCCCGGTCACGAAGTGGGAGCTTTACGACACCCATTACACCGAACGGTACATGGGCGACCCGCGTCTTGTGCCGGAAGCCTACAAGGCCTCCGACGCGATCGAGAACGCGGCGAAGATCAGCGATCCGCTGCTGCTGATCCACGGCATGTCGGACGACAACGTGGTGTTCGAAAACAGCACCGTGCTCATCTCCCGGCTGCAGGCCGAAGCGGTGCCCTTCGAGATGATGCTCTATCCCGGCTATACCCATGCGGTGAAGGGGCCGAAGATCAGCAAGCACGTCTGGGAAACGATCTTCGCGTTTCTCGGCCGCCACGGCGTGACTGCGCCGCAGTAATCGCCGGAACCGTCAAAGTCGGCGGGGCCGGAAACGTGCCCCGCCTTGCCGTCAGGAACCCTGCAGCAGGCGATAGGCCCCGCCCATGAGCTGCGTCACCTCGTCGCGGCTCAGCACATATTGCGGCTCGTAGCTCAGGCCGACCTGCCGCGAACGGCGCCAGTGATCCACGTAGAGCCCCTTGTCCTGTCCGAACACCGAATGGACATGGCGGGCGAGTTCGGGCGGGCAATCGCTGGAGTTGGCTGCACGGAAGATCGCGATATCGGCGATGAAGGGGCCGACCATCACCCACAAGTGTCCGTTCCACTGTGGCTCGTCGTCGCCAAAAACGGCGGGTCCGTCAAACGGCAGGCGATCCCCGTAGACGGGCTTGCCATCCACCGCGAGGGTTCCCGCAACGACATGGACCGGCGCGGCCAGATGGCGGTCGAGCTGCACTGCGAAGGCAGCGGTAAGATGAGCGGCATTGCCGCCAGGCGTCTTGGGGAAGACCTTCAGGAGTTCGACCGCCGTACCCGCAAGCTTCATCCGATCGGCATCGGCCAGTTCGTAGGCCTTGAACGCCTTCGCTTCCGGCCAGCCGTGGCGCGCCGCCACGAGAGTGCCGAGTTGCATGAGGTCTTTTGCTGCTGCCATTACGATTCCCAGGTGGTACGCTCACCGCGAACGCCGGGGCGGGCCCATAGACCAGCAGGCGCGGCGCGCCAAGCCGCACGGCCATCCGGGTTTACCCGGCCTTCATCGCCCTGCCGATCCCGCTACCCCGCCGGCGATGCCGCCGGCACGCCAATCGACGGCCACGGCGCTTTGCGTCATGTTCGGGAAACGGCCGGGCAAAGAACAGAAAGCCGGCTGCAAAACGGGGGAGAACAGGGATGCTCGACGCGGCGACGATCATCGGCGAGGCAGAGGCGAAGGTCGGCATTGCCGACATCGATCCCGGCGCCCGCCAGAATCTCGAACACCTGCTGGCTTCTCTGCGGGAAAGCTTTCCGATGTCGGCCGAAGGCGAAGCGGGAACGCGCGCCATGTTGACGATGGATGCGGTGAACCGCCTCGAAAGCCTCAAATGGCTGCGCGACCAGCCGGAAATCGGCGAGGAGCGGATCGAGGCTCCGGTATTCTTGATGGGCCTGCCGCGCTCCGGCACAACCTATTTCCAGTACCTGTTCGACCGGGACCCCCGCTTCCGCCTGATCCGCACCTGGGAATCGACCCTGCCCTCGCCGCCGCCGGGCTTCGACCCCGCCTCGATCGCACCGCGCCGCGCGGCCTGGACGGAAATGCAGAAGCGCCGCGGCCATTTCGAAGGCTTCGAGGCGCTGCACCTCTATGACGAGGATGGGTCCGACGAATGCCACGCCTTCCTCGAACAGAGCTGGGGCGCGGCGGGATTGCACAACCTCTACCGCGTACCCTCCTATTTCGATTGGTTGACGCAGGGGCTCGACCTGGAAGCCAGTTACCGCATCCACAAGCGGCAGCTCCAGTGCCTGCAGTGGCGCGGTCCGCGAAAGCCCTGGGCGCTCAAGTACCCCAACCACGTCCTTGCCATGGATGCTATCCTCGCCGTCCATCCCGACGCGCGCATGGTCATGACCCATCGCGATCCGGCCCAGGTCGTGGCCTCGATCGCCAAGATGACGTGGAACCTGCGCTCGTCCCGCGCCGCCGGTCCGGTAGACAGGCACGAAGTGGGCAGGGATATGCGCGCCTTCATCCGCCGGCATGTCGACCGCATCCTGGAATTCGACAGGGGGCCACAGGGCGGCCGGGTTGTCCACGTGGACTATTACGCGCTCGTCGCAAGTCCCGTGGGAGAACTGCGACGCATCCATGCGGGTATCGGCATCGACACGCCGGAAAGCGTATCGCGCGCCGTGGCGGACTGGCATGAGGCCAACCCGAGGCATGCGCGCGGCCGCAACGACTATTCGCTGGAGCAATACGGGCTCGACGCGGATGACCTGCGCGCAGAGTTCGCCGACTACATCGGCCGCTTTGCCATCCCCTCCGAAGCCGAAGGCACTGCCCGCGCCGGAGCGACGGCATGAGCAGCGGCTGGGAAACGCTGAACGCCGCCATCGGCGATGCCCGGGGCCTCGTTGCCGCCACCGCACCCGACCCGGACACCGCCGCCGAAGGGCAGGCCTACGTCAACCGGATGGTGGCCGCCGCACTGGGCGGCGGGCTGCTGGGCCATCACTTCCGCGCAGGCGGCCTGACACGCGCCCTTCCCGTCCACGGCGGCCCCAACCCCGATTACCTGCTGTATCATGCGGCGATCGATCCTGCAGGGCGCTACCGCCTTTCCGGCATATTGAATGGCTCGGAACGCGTCTCCGTGAGCCTGTTTGCACTGGGCCGCAACGGTGCGCCGCTTCTCGTCGGTCATGCCGCGTTCGACCCTGCGACCTGCCCGGACGGCACGTTTGCGATCGACCTTGCACCCGATGTCGCGGGTCCGCACGGGCTGGCGATACCGCCAGAGGCGCGCATCGTGATGTGCCGGATCCTCCACCGCGACACGTCCCTGCCCGCCGCCCTCGAGCTCGCCAGCGACAATCCCGCCCCGGCGCCCGCCCTTGCTCCCGGAAATGGTGACGAGGCCCTCGTCCGCGCGGCGGGGATGCTGCGCGCGAACCTTGCCGAATACCTGCAATGGACAGCCGCTGCGCTGGAACTGCAAAACCGGCTGGACACCGCGCCGCGCGAACTGGCCGAGACGGTCCAGGGGGACGGCGATACCCGCTATTTCCTGGGCGGCTTCGACCTTGCGGAACATGAATGGCTGGAAGTGACGATGCCGCCGGGCCTCAGGGGCTACTGGTCGCTTCACGTCTACAGCTATTGGTACGAGCACCTCCAGCGACCCGGCGTTCATGACCGCAATGCCGTGGTCGATCCTGACGGCCGGGTGCGCATTGCGGTTGGCCCGGGATGGCCCGCCGATGCCCGCAACCGGATTGACACCGCCGGGCGGCGGAAGGGCGCCTTCATCTGCCGGATCGTCGGCAAGGACCAGCCTCAGGCTTGCCCGCAGACCGGGCTGCATCGCAAGCCGAAGATCAGAAACCGGTCGGCGCCCTAAGTCGCCGCCGGGCTACTGCTCCGAAGCCGCTTCGGCGATCAGGTAGGAGCCGACAAGTCCGGGGGCCTCCGGCGAACGAGGCGGGAGGAGCGCCTCGTTCGCCTTCGCCGCGTCCCACTGGACGCAGTACCCGTTCAAACGCCGCAAGGTGGCGGCGCGAACGCGTTCGAGCAGGAAAGGCCGGTTCATCACTCCGCCGCCGAGCACGATCCGCTGCGGGGCAACGGTGAGAATCAGCGTGACGCAAAGCTGGCCGAGATAATCGGCCTGCGCATCCCAGGCGGGGTGGTCTTCCGGCAGATGGCTGGCGGAAGCACCCCAGGCCGCCTGCAATGCCGGGCCGCTGGCCATGCCTTCCAGACAGTCGCCATGATAGGGGCAGATTCCGGCGAAATCGGCATGAGCGGGATGTCGCGCTACCGCGATATGGCCGCACTCCGGATGCCCCAGGCCGCGCATCGTGCGCCCCTGCACCACGATCCCAGCGCCGATTCCGGTCCCCACCGTGACATAGGCCAGGTTGTCCACCCCGTGCAGGCGCATTTCGGCGAAGGCAGCCGCATTGACATCGGTATCGATGCCGACCGGCACTCCGAAACGGGCGCGCAGGCGGGCCGGCATGTCCGTGCCTTCCCAGCCCGGCTTGGGCGTGGCGAGTATGCGGCCGTGTCCCGGCGAAGCCGGATCAAGATCGAGCGGGCCGAACGAACCTATGCCGATCGCCGCGATCGGCCCGAATTCGGCAATCGCTGCGTCAAGGAAGGCTTCCACGCGAGACAGCGTTTCAGCGGGATCGGTGGTCGGGATCACTTCGGTGCGCAGCGATCCCTTGCTGCTGCCGATGCCGCAGACGAATTTGGTTCCTCCGGCCTCGATGGCGGCGAAAAGCATTCTCGGGTCTCCAGTCACTGAACAATGGTCGCTTGCGCGGGCCTGGCGCTTTCGCTTTCGCCGGCGCCATCCGCAAGCGGCTGGAGACGGAACGAGAAGCGGCGCGGCTCCACGGGTACGCGATATTGCGGCAGTGGGCGACCCACCGCGTTCCAGGTCGTATCTCCGCCCACGCCGGACTGGATCGCATCGACCATCAACGAACCGTTTTCCTGCGGAACGATGTCAGTGCTCCTGCGCGTGCCCGGTTCCCGGCGCGCCAGGTCAGCATAGGGGAAGGCCAGCGCGTTCATCGTCAGCGGCCGATCCCCGGCGATGCGCAGGGCCGGTCCCTGTTCGGGGGAGAGCAGCATCCAGCGCACATCGGTTTTCGTGCCGGTTTCCTGCGGGCGCTGGTAATCATGGTTCTGATCGGCAATCGCCCCGCGCCAGAGCGCGATCATGGCGCTGGTCTTGCGATCGGCATAGCTTTCGTGCGGCCCCCGGCCGTACCATTCCACCGTCTTGAACCCGCCGACGGTGGTAAAGGCGAAGCCGATGCGCAGCGGATCGGGCAGGTCTTTCGCCAGCGGCGTGAATGCGCCTTCCACCTCGACGCTGCCGTCCCCTGCCATGCGGTAATGCGTCTCGAAACGGACGGCATCGGCCGTGTTCCTGCCATCCGCGAAGGCATAGCGCACGGTCACTTCCGCGCCGGAGGCGGTCTTTACGGCGCTGATCGCGGCGACCTTGCGCGCCGCCTCGATCGCCTCCCAGCGCGCGTCTGCGCCCTTGGGCCGCGTGCCGATGTCGTTGTCCGTCAGCGCCCGGGTGAAGCTGGGTGCTCCGCCCGTCAGCAGGGCCCTGCCCTTCACGGCATAGCCGGAAACGAGACCGGTTTTGCGGTCCACTGTCAGCGTCGCGCCGCCGGCGGAGAGGCGGAAGCTGCCCGCATCCTGCACCAGTGCAACCTTGACCGGTCGCGCCACGTCCGCCAGCGGACTCGAACCGAGCGAGAACTGCTCCCAGCCGACCACTTGACCGGCCTTGACCAGCGGCACCGCCCCATCCTTCGCGGTGGCGCGCAAGGTCAGCATGTATTCCGAACCCGGTTTGCGCGCGAAAGCGGGGAGCGGCACCGAGAAGGCTTCCTTGCTGCGTGCCGGCGTGGCAAGCGCAGCAAGCGCAGCAAGCGCGCCGCGTGCAATGGCCACGCCGTCCTCGTCGAGCTCCCAATCGAAGTCGAAGCCCGAAAGATCGCGGAAATCGTGGCGGTTGAGCACCTCGATCCGCCCTGCCCCGGCATCCAGCACAGCGAACTGGATCGGCGAATAGACCTTCTGCACTTCGAAAAGCTGCGGGTTCGGCGTGCGGTCCGACTGGTTGAGCCCATCGCCGAACTCGATCTCGCCGCGCGGATTGGGGCCGAACGAACTGCCGTCTCCCCAGTAGCGGCGGCCATCGGCAGCGTAGCGGTAGATCGACTGGTCCACCCAGTCCCAGATGAAGCCCCCCTGCAAGCGGTCCTCATGGGCATGGATCGTATCCCAGATCTCCTTGAAATTGCCGCCGGAATTGCCCTGCATATGGGCATATTCGCACTGGATCATCGGCTGCGGGAACTGCTCGCGGTGCGCGGCATAGTCCACCATCTTGTCGATGCCATCGTACATCGGTGCGTAGATGTCGGCATAGGCGTTCGGGCGGTGGTCGCTGATCTGCGAATGGCCGAGGAACGAAATCAGGCGCGTGGGATCGAGCGCGCGGGCGGCGGCCGCCGCCTTCTCGAACGTGGGGCCCACGCCCGTCTCGTTGCCGAGCGACCAGAAGATCACCGAGGCATGGTTCTTGTCGCGCTCCACCATGTTGGTGACGCGGCTGACATGCGCGGCTTCCCAGGCCGGGTCGTAACCGAGCAGATAGGTCTTGTCGTCCTTGGCGCGGTTCGCGGCCGAGAGGTATTCGTGGCTCTCGATATTCGCCTCGTCCATGACGTAGAGGCCATATTCGTCGGCCAGATCGTAGAGCCGCTCATCGTTGGGATAGTGCGAGGTGCGCAGCGCATTGACGTTGTTGCGCTTCATCAGTTCGATGTCGCGGCGCATGGATTCCTCCGAGATCACATGGAAGTGCTCCGGGTCATGCTCATGCCGGTTGACGCCGCGAATGGTGATCGGGCGTCCGTTGACGGTGACGAGGCCGTTCTTCATGGCCACGTTACGGAAGCCGATCCGCCGGGCGGTGGCCTGCAGGGTGCGTCCCTTGCGGTCCACCAGTTCCACAAGCAGGGTGTAAAGGTCGGGCGTTTCCGCCGTCCAGGGACGCACGCCGGGGATCACGCCGTCCAGCGTGACGTTTTCACCTGAGACTTTCACGCTGCGGGCAAGCAGCGCCTTGTCGCCGTCCAGCACCGTGGCCCGCACGGTAAGCCCGCGCGCGGCGGATGAAGTCTTGAGCGCAAGATCGAGCGTCCCGTCGCGGTAGCCATTGGCAAGCCCGGCCCGGGCGAAGACATCGTCCACCCGCGCGCGCGGCGCGGCGATGAGATAGACCGAACGCTCGATCCCGGAAACACGCCAGAAGTCCTGGTCTTCCAGATAGCTGCCGTCCGACCAGCGCCAGACCCGGATCGACACCGAATTGCGCCCCGGTTTCACCAGGCGCGTCAGATCGAATTCGGAAGGGAGCTTGGAATCCTCGCTGTAGCCCACTTCCTGCCCGTTCACCCAGACGCGGTAGGCCGAACCCGCCGCACCGATATGCAGGATCACGTCGCTACCCTTCCAATCGGCCGGAACGTCGAAATCGCGGCGATAGGAGCCGACCGGATTGGCATCGTGCGGAATCAGCGGGCGGTTGGGCGGGAACGGATACTGGACGTTGTTGTAGAGAGGGCGGTCGAAACCCTGCGTCTGCCAGTCGGCCGGAACCTGGATCGGCTTCCAGCCCGAGACATCGTAGTCCGGACGGAAGAAGTGTTCCGGCGCGGCATCGGCGCCGGGCGTGAAATCGAACTTCCACGTTCCGTCGAGCGATAGGAAACGCCGGGAGTGTGTACGGTCGCCGGCAATGGCGCGTTCCCGGTCCTCGAAAGGGAAACCGGTGGCGCGGGCGGGCAGCTTGTTCCGGGCGAAGACGGCCGGATTCTCCCAGTCGGGCCGCTCATCGGAGATCTGGGGCTGGATCGGCCTGGGCACCGGGGAGGCCGCCGATGCCGACGTGGCGATGCCGATCGCGAGGCCGGCGGTTGCCAGCAGGAAGTGTCTCGGCGGCATCATCGGGGGAAACTCCATTCAAGGATGGCGGCGGGACGTCGAAGACGATCCGCAAGTATCGGGCAGAACCCGGCGAGGGCAGGACCACGGGCGAACCGGACCGATCGTGCCCCTCGTGAACGGTCCGCCATTGCCTGCCGTCGTCCGAGGCGAGGAGGCGGAAGGAGAACGGCGTGACCGGATCGGCAGGGCGCAGTTCGCTTGCGCCGATCCGGCGCCTGCGTCCGGCGTCGGCCTGCAGCCATGCGCCGTCTTCCGCCGGAGAGACCCAGCCGGTGGCGTAGTTGTCGTCTCCCGCGAGGGCCGCGGCATGGGCCGCGTCCAGCATGCCGGAAGCACTGAACCGCATGGTTTGCCCGGTGCGCCGATGCGCGGCAGTGCCCGGAATGTCAGGCCCGCTGTGCGTGGGACGGACCGCGCGCAGCCGGTCCCCCTCGACCAGCAGCCGGTCCACCGCGACCTGCCTGCGCACTTTGCCGTCCGCTGCGGGGAACGGCAGCGCCTGCCGGTGATAGAGAATGTAATCCCGCCCGGCCGCCGAGAACACCGCATGATGCCCGGGGCTGACAACGTCCCGCGCCGCGTCCGTGGCGAGGATCGGGGCGTCCTCGGGCTCGGTGAACGGCCCCAGCGGCGAAGAGCCCACGGCGTAACGCACCTGATAGGTGTCCTTCGTGGTGTTGCCCCAGCTGTAGGTCAGGAAATAACGCCCGCCACGCTTGAACAGGAACGGACCTTCGAAATAGTGCGCCGGGGTCACGTCCTGCGGCTCGCCGTCGAAAGTCACCATGTCGGGCTTGAGGCGCACCACGAAGCAGCGACCGTTCACCCAGTTGAGGCCGGAGCCCCAGTAGAGATAGGCGGTGCCGTCATCGTCGATGAAGGCCTCGGCATCGATCATGTGATAGCCGGGGCGGTAGTTGCCGGGGATAAGCGGGCGGCCGCCATTGGCGTCGCGCCATGGCCCGGCCGGATGATCGGCCACGCCCACCCAGACCTCGCTGCCGACCGAGACATACATCCAGAACCGCCCGTCGCGCCCGCGCACCACCGAGGGAGCCCAGACCTTGCTCTTGTTGGAGGTGGGGCTGGTGGCGGCCTGTTTCGTAGGCCAGTTCGGCTCGGAGAAGGTCCAGTCGCGGAAATTGCGGGAGCGCCAGAGGCCCAGCCTGTCCCCGCCCCAGGGGTCTTCGGTGGCGAAGACGAACCACTCGCCCTCGTGCTCCACGATCGACGGGTCGGCGAAGTAGCCGGGCAGGAGCGGATTGCGCGCCCCCGGATCGAGCGCCGCCGTTTCCTTCCGGTCCGCCATGACAGGCGCGGCATTCGCAAGGAACGCCGCGCCTGTCAGGAGAATGGCCGCTGCAAGCCGGATCATCCCTTACATGGCCTCGCCGATGGCTTCGAGCGAGCGGCGCTTGGTCTCCGGGAAGAAGGCCAGCACGACCACGAACTGAAGCGCCATCATCACCGCGAACAGCCAGAACGGCAGGGCGCGGGCATGGGCGGCGGCGAGCGGGAAGCCGAAAGCGATGATCGCGTCCATGAACCAGTGGACCGAGGAACCGAGGCTCTGCCCGCGTGCGCGCACGTCGGTGGGGAATATCTCGCTGATATAGACCCAAATCACCGCGCCTTGCGAGAAGGCGAAGAAGGCGATGAAGCCGATGAGGAGGTAAAGCAGCCAGCCCTGATGCGTGCCGCTGCCGAAGATCAGGGCAACACCCGCCAGCGCTGCCGTCAGGCCGACGGAACCGATCAGCAGCAACGTCTTGCGGCCGATCCGGTCGATCACGGTCAGGGCAAGTGCGGTGAACACCAGGTTGCAGGCACCGATGACGATGGCCTGGCGGTCTGCCGAAACCCCCGTAAACCCGGCGGCGGCGAAGATGTCGTTGAGGTAGTAGAGGATCGCGTTGATACCGGAGAGTTGGTTGAACGCGGCGATCGCAATGGCCAGGAGGATCGGCCGGTGGTGACGCACCCAGCTGAGGCGCGGGGCGTGCGTCTGGCTTTCGGCACGGCGCCAGGAGGCCATCTCGCCAGCAACGTCGGCATTGCCCAGCTTGCTTAGCACGGCGGCGGCCTCTGCCTCCCGCCCCTTGGCGAAGAGCCAGCGCGGGCTGTCGGGAATGGTGCGCATCATCACCAGCAGCACCACCGCCGGAACCGCGGTGACGCCGAACTTGACGTGCCAGTCCAGTGCGCCAAGCTGGAGGCTGGATACGAAGTAGTTGCTCAGATAAGCGACGAGAATGCCCAGCACGACATTGAGCTGGAACGCCCCCACCATCATGCCGCGCCGTTCCGCGGGTGCGATCTCGGCAATGTAGACCGGCGCCAGCACCGAAGATGCCCCCACCGCGAAGCCTGCCAGCACGCGCATGACAAGGAGCATCGGCCAGTTCATCGCCAGGAGGCAGCCGATGCCCGACACAAGGTAGAGCAGCGCGATCACCGTCAGCGAGGAACGCGCGCCGTAACGGTCTCCCGGGATGCCCGCCAGCAGAGCGCCCGCCAGCGTGCCCCAGAGCGCGCTGGAGACGGTGACCCCGACGCCGGTGGCGTCGAGGCCGAAGGCGGTGCGGATGCCTTCCGTGGTGCCGGCGATGACCGCCGTGTCGAAACCGAACAAGAGCCCGGCCAGCGCGCCAACCAGCACGCCTCGGAAAAGCGTCGCATTCATCATCCCGTCCCCTTCATTCGACCGTCAGAGCGTGAACCGCACGCCGACACGGAACGTACGTCCGATCGCATCGAAATCGGAAATACCCGAGGGTCCGTTCGACACATAGGGATTAATCAGCTTGTTGAAGACGTTGGTGACGCTGAGATAGGCCTCCCAGTCGCCGCCGACCGGCAGCTTGTAGCCGATGCGGGTATCGAACAGCACTTGCCCGGCAAAGTGGCGCTGCGGCAGGTCCTCGGCCGCCGTTCCCTTGTCATAGGCACCCCCGCCGATGAAGCGGGCCTGGTTGAAGAACGAGACCGGGCCCAGGTGCAAGTCGGCCTGCCCCGTCAGGCGCCAATGCGGCGCGGTGCCGATCTGGCCGGCACGGTCGATCGCGGCCACGCCCGGCGAGCTCTGCTCGTACTTGTCGATGTAGTTGCCCAGCAGGCGGGTTGAGAGCACGGCGTCGCCCGAGAGCCAGGGCAGGTTCGAACGGTAGCTGGCTTCGAAATCGATGCCGCGCGTATCGAACGAGGCGAGGTTCTGGGTCACGATATCGATCTGCGTCAACACGCCGTTCGCATCGCGGCTGATGAGCGCGCAGGCCGAAGCGCTGCCGTTATAGCAATCGTCGATCTCCTGCTGATACGAAAGCGAGGCGATCGCGTCACGGATCTTGATGTCGTAATAGTCCACCGAGAGGTTGAAGCCCGGCAGGAACGACGGCGAATAGACGCCGCCGAACGTGAGCGTATTGGCCACTTCCGGGCGAAGATCCGGGTTGCCCCGCACGACCGAGCGCACATTGGTGGCGGTCGTGTTGGTGAACGGATCGTAGACCTGCGGCTGATAGCTGGTGGTGCCGCGCTGGAACAGTTCGTAGAGGCTGGGCGCCCGGATATCGCGCGAACGCGTGGCGCGCAGGCGCAGATCGTCGTAGAGTTCCCAGGTCAGGCCGGCCTTCCACGTCGTCACCGCGCCGCTGGTGCTGTAGTCGGTGCGGCGCACCGCGCCGTTGAAGTCCAGCGACTGGATCAGCGGCAGGTCCTTGAGCAACGGCAGGTCGAGTTCGAGGAAGGCTTCCTTGACGTTGTACTTGCCGCTCTGCGCCTTGGCATTGCCGACACGGTAGGCGCCCTCGGCATTGGTGATCGGGTTATAGGCTTCCGAGAGCGGATCGACGACCTGGTTGAAGGTCTGGCGGCGATATTCGACGCGGCCGCGAAGCCCACGTCACCGGCCCAGAGCGCGAAGGGCGAACCCGCGATGGAGGCCGCGGTGACGAATTCGTGGAACTTCTGATCCGCGGTATTGGTGCCGGTCACGTAGTTCAGCGCCGCGTCGGACACGGCATTGGTGCCGAAGACATTGACGGGAACGCAGCCGTTGCCGGGATTGGCCAGTGTCGAACGGCAGACGATGCTGCCGCTGGACGGATCGACCACGGCATCGGCGGCATTGACGTAATTCGCCTGGATGAGATCGTGATGCAGCGCAAGGTTGCGGGTATTGCGCGCCGCCTCCGCATAGACGTTCCACTTGAGGCCGCCCAGCACGCTGCCTTCCGCACCGAGCACCCCGCGCAGGGTCTCGTTCGCCACCTTGACGCGGGTGCGCGGCAGGTCGCCATCGTAGCGGCCCATGGTGAGCGTGGTCACGCCCGCGTCGTCCATCATCGCGGCCAGTTCGGCCGGAAGATAGGCGTTCTCGCGCCTCAGCGTCAGCGCGGTGGTGCCAAGCTGGTTGGAGTAGGAACCGACCTGATAATCGTTCTTGGTCTTGCCGTAGTTGCCTTCCGCAAAGACGGTGAAGCTGTCGCTCACGTCATAGGCGAGACGCGAATAGACGACCTTCTTCTCCAGCCCTGCGATCAGGGGTGCGAACTGCGGGCGCGGGCCGTCGCCGCCGATCATGGTGGAACCGGTCAGGCTGCTGCCGTAGTTGAACGCGACCGGATTGCCGTTCGCGTCGAAAGTCGTGCCCTTGAGCGGCCCCGAGGTGATGAGCCCGCCGAAATTGGCATTGGCCACGCGAACGTCGCAGGCGAAGTCGCGCCGGGTGGCCGAACCCGCCGGCAACGAGATCGGCTGGCAGCTCTTGCGCGAGAACGGGCGTTCCAGGCGATCGTCCACGCCCGCGTTGCGGTAATATTCGCCGCTGATGAGGAAATGCGCGCGGTCGTCGGCGAAGCGGGTGCCGTAGGCCAGTTCGACCTTCTGCTCGTCATTGTCGCCGTAAGTGGTGACGCCGCCCTGGATGCTGCCGGTGAGGCCGTGAACTTCTTGTTGATGATGAAGTTCACCACGCCGCCCACGGCGTCAGAACCATAGGCCGCCGAAGCGCCGCCGGTTACCACTTCCACGCGCTCAACCAGCGCCTGCGGGAACATGTTGGTGTCCACCTGGCCGCTGCCGTCGCTGGGAATGAAGCGCCGGCCGTCGAACAGCGTGAGCGTGCGGGTCGTACCGAGGTTGCGCAAGTTGAGGTAGGCGCCGCCCTGCCCGCTGGAGGTCTGCGCACCGCGCGGCCCCGCCGAGGACGACAACGCCGGAAGCTGCTTGAGCGCATCGCCCAGCGTGGTCGGAACGGCCGCATTGAGCTGCTCCGCGCTCGTTACCGTGACCGGCGTCGGGCGGTTGAAGCCGCTCAGGGGAATACGACTGCCGGTGACGACGATATCCTCGGTCGAAATCGCAGGCTGTTCATCGGTGGAAGCCGACGCGTCCTGCGCCATGGCTGCCGTATGCGTGAACAGGGCAAGCGCCGACACTCCGCCAAGGACGGTAAACCGCTGCATCATTTGTGAAAACTCCCCTCCAAAGGATCTTGATTGTTTCGCCCGCCGGGCGTCGATCTTGCGAAATCAGGTAAGCCGCTGCGCCGATTGCAGAAGCCCGCGAATGTAGCCGTAGCAAAAAGCGAAATTCTCGGCCCGCGGCGTCCAGACCGGCTTGCCGTCCACCACTTGCGGATCGTCCATGCCGGGAACGTGGTCGGGCATTATCATGCCGTCGTAGCCGACTTCCGCATAGGTCTGGAGCGCGCGAACCATGTCGATGTCGCCCTCGTCCGGGAAGCTCTCGTTGAAGCGGTCGCGGTGGCCCTGGATGTTGCGGAAATGGACGTTGAAGATCTTCTTCCGGCTGCCGAACCAGCGGATCACGTCGAAGATCTGGTTGGCCGGGTCCGTCAGGTTCTCGCAGACCGAACCCTGGCAGAAGTTGAGCCCGTGGTATGGGCTCTCGTTGATCTGGACGAGCCGCTGAAGCCCCTCGACGGTGCCGAGCACATTGGTAATGCCCTGATAGCCGCCGGGCGGGGTGCCCGGGTCCTGCGGATGGCAGGCAATCCGCACTTTCGTCTCGTTGGCGACCGGCACGATGCGGTCGAGGAAATAGGTGATGCGTTCCCAGAACAGGTCGGCATCGACCACGCCTGCACGGGTGAGCGGCGTGGCCGGCTTCGCTTTCGAAAGGTCCCAGGCGAAATAGTGCGACCCGCCGCGCCCTTCGGCCGGGCCCGTGCGCAGGACGCCGAGCAGGCTCATGTTGTACTTCACCGCAGGAATACCCGCCGCCGCGCAATTGCGCAGGGTCGTGGCGAAGGCCTCGATGTCGCGGTCGCGCGCCGCGCCGTCGCCCAGCATGATCGCGGGGTGCTTCTCGCGGTCGATATGCGTGGAGCCCAGCAGGTCGGGCTCCAGCATGTCGAGGCTGAGGCCGTGGCGCTCGGCCATCTCGCGAAGGCGCGAAAGCTCGTCCACGGTGGGGTAGAGCCGCCCATCCGCAACGGCGCGCGGGCGCATATGTTGGTGACGCCGAAGCGCGCGAAATCGGCGAAATGCGCCTCGCTCGACGGCATGCTCTGGCAGCCGAGCTTCATCAGATAAGGTTTGCGACCCGAAGCGCCTGCTGCGCGATTACCGGAGCGGCGCGTGGCTGCCTGAGCCCCACCGGCCAGCGTCAGCGATGCACCGGCGCCTGCTGCCAGAATGAAGTTCCTGCGGTCCATTCGTCACTCCCCCGCTGCGGCGGCCGGTTGTCCGGCCCGTTCCTGATTTGCGACCGCCATCCCCGGCGGAGGACGGCTCATTGCGGGATTTGTCGGGCAAATACCAATGCCAATTCTGGCTCAATCCATGCAAACTCGGCACTGACGGGCGGTAACCGGTGTCGGGACCTTATAGCAGAATATGCGAAATTTGGCGGAATTCGGGTCATTTTCCGAACTACGCTGGGTCGATCCAGCTAAGCAGGGCATTGATCGATTGCCTAATTGGGTTGGACCCACTCCGACCGCTGCAATAACGCCCGGCAAGCACGAAGGGTGCATCTGTTTGGAGAGGTCAGTTCATAATGTTTAGCCCCGTGGAAGTCGGATCGAAGCTGGGAACGGGCCTGCTTTCGTTTCCCGTCACCCATTTCGACGCCGAGGGCCGGTTCGTGGAAGCGGACTACCGCGAGCATTGCGGCTGGATGCTGGAACACGACCTTGCCGGCCTGTTCGCCGCGGGCGGCACCGGCGAATTCTTCTCGCTCACGCCCGATGAAGTCGCCACCGTCGTTGCCGCGCCGTGGCCGAAACCGCAGGTCGCATCCCGGTGATCTCGGGCTGCGGATATGGCACCGCGATCGCCACCGACATCGCCCGCAAGGCCGAGAAGGCCGGCGCCGACGGCCTGCTGCTGCTGCCGCCCTATCTCATCGGTTCGAACCAGGACGGCCTTGCCGCCCATATCGAAGCGGTCTGCCGTGCGACCGGTCTCGCCGTGATCGTCTACAACCGCGACAACGGCATCGTGAACGACGAGACGCTGGCGCGCCTTTGCGAACGCAACGCCAATCTTGTCGGCTTCAAGGACGGCGTCGGCGACATTGAGCTGATGGCGCGCATCCAGGCCCGCATGGGCGACCGCCTGACCTACATCGGCGGCCTGCCCACGGCCGAAACCTTCGCCACGCCCTATCTCGCCATGGGCGTCACGACGTATTCCTCGGCGATCTTCAACTTCCTGCCCGAGTGGGCGCTGCGCTTCTATGCAGCAGTGCGCGCGGGCGACCAGGCCTTCGTCGTCGAACAGCTCAATGCCTTCGTCCTGCCCTATATCGCCCTGCGCAATCGCGGGCGCGGCTACGCGGTCTCGATCGTCAAGGCCGGAATGCGCGCGGTGGGCCGGGATGCGGGCCCGGTCCGCACCCCGCTGGCAGACCTGACCGCCGCCGAACACGAGGAACTGGCCGCGCTGATCGCCCGCGTTTCCGACGTCTCGCTCGTCAGGGCATAAGGCCCGGACCACCAGGGCCTGACAGGGTGACAGCGCCGAAGGGATGGCCTACTCGGTTGGCGATGTTCGATCTCAGCCAACTGCGCTGCTTCGTTGCCGCGGCCGAAGAGCTTCATTTCGGCCGCGCCGCGCGGCGACTGAACATGACCCAGTCGCCGCTCAGCCGCCAGATCCAGCTGCTTGAGCGGATACTCGGCGTCACCCTGCTCGAAAGGACGAGCCGGCAGGTGCAACTCACGCCTGCCGGCAGCGCCTTCCTCATCGAATCCCGCCGTATCCTGCGCCTTGCCGAAGGCGCGGCGCTTGCCGCCCGGCGCATCGCCAAGGGCGACGCCGGACGCGTGGTGATCGGCTTCACGGCCGCCTCGGGCTACGACCTACTGCCGCGCATCGTCGCGCAGGCGCTGGCAAAGCTGCCCAACATCGAACTCGAACTGCGCGAAATGGTGACGTCGGAACAGCTCGACGCCCTGCTCACCGGCCTGATCGACCTCGCCTTCGTGCGCCCGCCGATCGACCGCACCGACTTCGATCATGTGCTGATCCACCGCGAACCGATGATGGCCGCGCTGCCCTCCGGCGATCCCCGCCAGGCCAAGGCCGTGCTGGACCTGTCGGACTTCGACGACAAGCCGCTCATCATGTACAGCCGCCAGGGCGCCGGCTATTTCCACGAAATGCTGGTGAAGCTGTTCGCCGATGCCGCCGTTACGCCCAGCTACGTGCAGCATGTCACCCAGATTCACTCGATGCTGGGCCTCGTCCGCTCGGGCCTGGCCGCCGCCATCGTGCCGGAAGCCGCCAAGAGCCTGCACATGACCGATGTGCACTTGCGCACGATCCGCACGACGCCGGAGGCGCCTGCGGAACTGCTGCTCGCCTGGCACCGCGAGAACGAGAACCCGGCGCTCGACGTGATGCGCCAGCTCTGCTTCGAGACGCTGCTCTGAAGCGCCCTCAATCCGCCAGTGTAACCCGGCGGATCGGTCCTGCGATGACCAGGAAGGCGACGATCGTCAGCAGGCAGTGCAGGCCGACGAACCCGAGGGCCCAGTCGAACGAGCCCGTCGTGGCAACGATGTAGCCGATCACGATCGGGGTCACGATCCCCGCCATGTTTCCGAACATGTTGAACAGTCCATTGGCCACGCCCGACTGTTCGCGCGGGGCCACGTCGGACATCACCGCCCAACCCAGCGATGCCACGCCCTTTCCAAAGAAAGCCAGCGCCATCAATGAGATGACCAGCCACTGTGCCTCCACGAAGGCACAGGCGATGATCGCGGTCGCCAGGACCATCCCCACGGTGAGGGGCACCTTGCGCGCGATATCGAGCGACCCGGTCCGCTTCAGCAGCATGTCCGACACATAGCCGCCGATCAGTCCGCCGACGAAGCCGCAGAGCGCCGGAAGTGCCGCGGCGAAACCGGCTTCCATGATGTTCATGCCCCGCTCTCGCACGAGGTAGATCGGGAACCATGTCACGAAGAAATAGGTCAGCACGTTGATGCAGTACTGGCCGAGATAGATACCGGCGAGCATGCGGTTGGCCAGCAGGCGGCGCATGTCCGAAAGGCTCGGCGCGCGGGAAGCACGGCCGCCTTCGTCCATGTGGATGAGGCCGCCGCCCTGCTCGATAAGGTCGAGTTCGGCGCGGTTTACCGCCGGATGCCGCATCGGACTGCGGATGTAGCGCCAGAAGGTGGCCGCACCGGCAAGGCCGATCGCGCCCATCACCCAGAACACGCTGCGCCAGCCGAAGGAATGGACCAGCCAGCCCATCAGCGGCGCAAAGGCGACCAGCGAGAAATACTGCGCGGAATTGAAGATCGCCGAGGCCGTTCCGCGCTCGCTACCGGGGAACCAGGCGATCACGAGCCGCGCATTTCCGGGGAAAGACGGCGCTTCCGCCGCCCCCACCAGCAGCCGCATGACAAAGAGCATCGCGAAGACGTGGAGTGCGAAAAGCCCCGCAAAGCCCTGAAGCATCGTCAGCAGCGACCAGGAGGCGATGGCGATCGTGTAGACCCGCCGCGTGCCGAAGCGGTCGAGCAGCAGGCCCGCCGGAATCTGCGCCGCGACATAAGCCCAGGCGAAGGCGGAAAGGATGAATCCGGTCTGCACCGCATCGAGCCCGAGCTCCCGCGACGCCTCGCTGCCCGCTATCGAAAAAGTCGAGCGATCCGCGTAGTTTATGGTCGTTATGAGGAAGATCAGCGCGATGATCCGCTGGCGTACCCAGGTCGGCTTTTCGCCCTTTTCCGGCGCCCCTGCGCCGGGCACGCCGATGCTCTGCATTTCCTTCACGCGACCCCTCTCCCGCCGGCTATGCAATCGTTTCCCGGCTAGATTGAAGCGCTAGGGTCGCGGCCGCTTCAAGTCCATCTTGAATGCGGCAGAGATCGATCCAGAAATTGGCTGAATAGGCCGCGGGCGCGCCGTTCGGGCACGACTGAACGACACCTGGAGGGTACAGAACGGTACCGAACGCTCAGAAAGCGGCACCGTGCTGCCGGCGAAACGCCGTGGGCGGAACCGAGGCCAGTTTGGTGAAGAAGCGCGAAAAATACCCGACGTCGCTGAAGCCCAGCCAGTCGGCAATCTCGGTCACGCTCATCGGGGTGTAGCTGAGGCAGCGCTTGGCTTCCGACAGCAGGCGGTCGTGGACGATCTCGATCGGGGAGATGCCCGCCACCGTCTTGCACGCCAGCCTGAGCTGCGAAACGCTGACGCCGAGTTCGCCGGCAAGATCGGGCAGGAGCGGCTGGGCGCGGTAGCTGCGCTCCACCAGTTCGCGGAAGCGCCGGACCAGATCGGCGCGGCTGCCGAGCACGGGCGCGGCGCGGTCGTCCGACGGCCATAGCCGCAGGAACAGCA
This sequence comes from Novosphingobium sp. ST904, assembly GCF_001298105.1. GTDB lineage: Bacteria > Pseudomonadota > Alphaproteobacteria > Sphingomonadales > Sphingomonadaceae > Novosphingobium. The sequence continues at coordinate 59,315 of NZ_LGJH01000151.1, forward strand.
GCAGTACCGACATGAGCTGTATTTCCGCGCCGATTGCCCCGCCCTTGCGCGCGCTCTGGAGTTCGTGGGCCATGCGCTCCATCGTCGGCGAAACTTCGGCAAGGCCGTCCTGCGACAGCGCGAAGACGCCCGGCTCCTTCAGCACGCGCCGCAGTTCCGGCGCACGGACGAGAAGGTCATCGAGATAGTGCGTCTCGATCGTGATCACCCAGCCGTTCGCGGCTTCGGCGTAGTGGAATCCGTGGATCCGGTGCGGCGGCACGACCATGACGCAGCCCGGTGCGAAAGGCGCGGTATCGCCTTCGATCGTCATGGTGCCGCTGCCCGCCGCACAGAACACGACCTGGGTCATGCGCGGGTGCGTATGCGGCTTTATCAGCCAGCCCCGTTCACGGCAGCGCTTGTCCAGCGGTTCGATATTGACGAACCAGTCCGGCCGTTCGCTGGCATCGCCATACAGGATGTAGCGCGGGACCGCAGCACCGCCGGGATCGTCACGTTCGTTACCGTTCGGCAATAAGTTTGGCGAAAAGTCCATCCGATTTTCAGATTCCACCATGGACTCCGGTTAAGCGCTGCGGGAAAAATAGGCAATCCGCAGCGGTCAAGTCGTATCAACGAAGGCCGGACTGCGCGGAGACGATGCCTTTGGAGAGGATACCCCCGCCCCGGTCGCCCGGCCGCGAGCCCGCCCCCTCCTTCGACAAGCCTTTCGTTCCCGCGCCGTCTCCCTGCCCACCGCGGATCGGCGCCCGTGCGAAGCGGGTCCCGTTCCAGACCCCGCGGCCCAGCCCGCCAACAACCGAGCCGGCGACAAGCCGGCCGACAGAGCCCCGGCACAACCGACACCACCGAACTTCGAATACGGAAAGCAGGTCGAGAGGATATGAGTAACACTGATCCGCGGGCACTTATCGCCCGCGAGCCCATGCATCGCCGGCAGATCATCGCCATTGCCGTGGCCACCGCGCTCAATGCGCTGGACGGTTTCGACGTGCTGTCGATCAGCTTCGCCGCGCCGGGCATCTCGAAGGAATGGGGCATAGACCGGGCCGCGCTGGGCCTGGTGCTGTCGATGGAACTGATCGGCATGGGCATCGGCGCGCTGATCCTGGGCGCCATGGCCGATCGCATCGGCCGCCGTCCCACCATCCTGGCCTGCCTCGTGGTCATGGCGAGCGGCATGTTCCTGGCCTCCACCGCGCAGAACCTCACCGTGCTTTCCGCCTTCCGCCTGTTCACCGGGCTCGGCATCGGCGGAATGCTCGCGGCCACCAACGCCATCGTCGCGGAATGTTCGAACGCACGCCGCCGCAACCTCTCGGTGGCGATCATGGCCGGCGGTTATCCGATGGGCGCCATCGTCGGCGGCTCCATCGCGGCCTTCCTGCTCGGCACCACCGGGCGCTGGCAGTCGGTCTTCGAATTCGGCGCGATCATCACCGCCGCCTTCATCCCGCTGGTGCTCTGGCTGGTGCCCGAAACCATCGCCTTCCTGCTGCACAAGCGCCCGGCCGGCGCGCTGGAGAAGATCAACCGCACGATGGTGCGCCAGGGCCGCGCGGCGCTGTCGGAACTGCCTCCGCGCGACGAGGAACCCCGCCGCTTCAGCTTCGGCGAATTCTTCGCCCCCGGCATCGCCAGCGTCACCGTGCTGCTGATCGTCGCCTATTTCGCGCACATGATGACCTTCTACTTCCTGGTGAAGTGGATTCCCAAGATCGTGGTCGACATGGGCTTCCCGCCCGCCTCCGCCGGCGGCGTGCTGGTCTGGGCCAATGTCGGCGGCGCCAGCGGCTCGATCGTGCTCAGCCTGCTGACCCAGAAGATCGGCGTGCGCCCGCTGGTGATCGGCGCGATGATCTGCGGCGCGGCGGCCGTGACGATGTTCGGCCAGGGCTTCACCACGCTGGCCAGCCTTTCGATCATGGCCTGCATCGGCGGCTTCTTCACCAATGCCGCAACGGCGGGTCTCTACGCGGTGATCGCGCAGTCCTTCCCCGCCTCGCTGCGGGCGGGGCGGCACGGCCTGGTGATCGGCGTCGGCCGCGCCGGCGCGGCGCTGGGCCCGATCACCGCCGGGCTGCTGTTCGCGGGCGGTTCGTCGCTGGCGCTGGTGGCCTTCGTGATGGCCTGCGGCACGCTGGTCGGCGGCATCGCGCTGGCCATGGTGCGCTACCGCGAAAACGCGATCGCCTGATCGCACCAGGGGTGCGGCACTTCGGGCCGCGCCCCCCAAAAAACAGGCTGAACGGAAAAACCGGGCCGAAAACGGGAGGCGCGGCGGGAATTCCCGCCGCGACCTCGCCCCCCCCGCCATGAGGATGAGTCTGAAAATGTTTTGCAATCTTCCGGGTCGCGCCGGTCTGCTCGCCGCCACCGCAGCGCTTTCTCTGGTGCATGTCACGCCCGCCTCGGCGCAGTCCGTCGCGCCCGACAACGACACGAAGGACGCCGCCGGCGGCCCGCAATCCTCCGCCGCGCCGCCCGGCATCCGCCCGGCAAAGTCGCAAGGCGCGCCTGCCGAAGCGGTCCCCGGCGGCCGCAAGGGCCCTCCCGGCGTGCCGCAGGCGATCCGCTGGACCGAGGACTGGTCGAAGCGCCCCGCCTCCGATGCCCCGATCATGGACAGGATCCGCCACATCCCGCTGGGCGACAATGACGACGTCTACCTCTCGCTCGGCGGGGAGGCGCGGGTCTACTATACCGACTGGCACCATTCCGCGCTGGGCCTCAGGGCGAACGACAGCAACAACCCGGTGCAGAGCCGGTTGCGGCTGATCGGAGACCTCCACCTCGGCCCGAACCTGCGCGCCTATCTCGAACTGGGCGACAACCGCGAATATGGCGAAAGCTTCGCCACCGGCCCCAACCGCGACAAGCTGGACGTCTACCAGGCCTTCGTCGACGTGACCGTGCCGCTGGGCGATGCCGGCAAGATCACCCTGCGCCCCGGCCGCTTCGAGATGCCGCTGGGCAACGGCAAGCTGGCGGGCGTGCGCGAAGGGCTCAACATGCGCTTCACCTATCAGGGCGTGCGCGCGACCTATATCCTGCCGGGCAAGATCTCGGTCGACGCCTTCGCCACCCGCCCGGTCGAGATCAAGCCGGGCACCCTCGATGACGGGGCGGATTCCTCCAAGGCGTTCCACGGGATCTACGTCAGCGCGCCCAACCGCGTGGCGGGCTTCGGCACCGACGTCTACTGGTACGAGATGACGCGCGACAACGCGACGCTGCGCGAAGGCGCGGGCGCGGACCACCGCACCAACTGGGGCGCGCGCCTGTGGAAACGCAACGCCCGCTTCGATTTCGACCTTGAGGGGACGCTCCAGCGCGGCACGTTCGCGGATCAGGACATCCGCGCCTGGGGCGTGCTGTTCGAAGCCGGCTATACCTGGCCCGGCCTGCCGATGAAGCCCCGCCTGGGCCTGCGCGCCAATGCCTTCAGCGGCGACCATGACCTGACCGATGGCAAGGCCGGCACTTTCGTGGCCGCCGCCCCCCGCCTGCCGCTGTTCAGCGAGGCGGCGTTCTTCAACTTCTCCAACCTCATGGACCTCTACCCCTCGCTGACCCTGAAGCCGCTGGACAACGTGACCGTCATGGCCGGGCCGGACTTCCTCTGGCGCCAGAGCAAGGCCGACGGTGTCTACATCGGCCCGGCGGGCTCTTCGTTCGCACCTTACGACGGCACCCGCTATGTCGGCACGGCGCTCAACCTCGAAATGTCGTGGCAGGCCACCCGGCGTCTGAGCTTCCGCCTTTACGAAACCTACTTCGCCCCCGGCTCCGCCTTCGAGGAGGCTGGAGCCAGGAAGGGCAACTATTTCGGGGTCATGTCGAACTATCGGTTCTGACACCCGAACACTCTTGCGCGGCGTGCAAGAAGTCACGAAATGGGAGGCCCTCGCCCGCGCGGGGGCCTTTTCCGCTGGAAAGGAACGAATTCTCACGACCTGAAGGCAAATTCTGCATGGCGAAGACCCCCGAAACCAGCGCCTCGCGCCACCCCGGTGTCCCATCGTCCGGTTCAAGGTGGCCCGGCTTCGGCGTGCAGGTGCTGCTGGGCATGGTCGTGGGCCTTGCCGCGGGCCTGCTGGTCCGCCAGCTCGGGCCTGACAGCGCCCTTGCCTCGGGCGCGAGCGAGACGTTCCACACCGTGGCGCAGATCTTCATCCAGCTCCTGCGCACGCTGGTTCCGCCGCTGGTGTTCACCGCGATCATCGCCTCGGTCGCCGCGCTGCGCGGGCTCGACAACGCGGTGAAGCTGGTGGGGCAGACCCTGCTGTGGTTCGCCATCACCGCGCTGATCGCCGTGCTCATCGGCATCGCGCTGGGGCTGACCATCCAGCCCGGTCTTCACGCCCATGTCGATGCGGGCGCGGCCCATGCGCCCGCATCGGTCGGCGGCTGGCTCGATTTCCTCAAGGGGCTGGTTCCGGCCAACTACCTCGGCATTACCGCCGCCACCACGCTGGAAGACGGCGCGGCCACTACCGCCGTCTCCTTCAACGTGCTGCAGATCATCATCGCCGCCGTTGCCGTGGGCGCGGCCGCCGTGAAAATCGGCGCGAAGGCGGAGCCGTTCCTGGCCTTCATGACTTCGGCCAACCTCGTGCTGCGCCAGCTGCTGCGCTGGCTGATCGCGCTGACCCCGCTCGGCTCGGCGGCGCTGATCGCCAATGCCGTGGTCAGCTACGGCTGGGACGCGCTTTCCGCGCTCGGCGCCTTTGCGGGCGCGGTCTATATCGGGCTCGCGGTGGTCATGCTGGCAGTCTACCCGCTGCTGCTGCTGTTGCACGGGATCAACCCGCTGCGCTTCTTCTCGGTGGCCTGGCCGGCGATCCAGATCGGTTTCCTCTCGCGATCGTCCGTCGGCACCATGCCGGTGACCGAGGAAGTGACCGAGCGCCTCGGCGTGCCGCGTTCCTACGCCGCCTTCGCGGTGCCGCTCGGCTCGACCACCAAGATGGACGGCTGCGCGGCGATCTATCCGGCGATCTCGGCGATCTTCGTGGCGCAGTTCTACGGCGTGCCGCTCCAGCTTTCGGACTATGCGCTGATCGTGTTCGTCTCGGTGATCGGCTCTGCGGCCACGGCGGGGCTGACCGGCGCGGTGGTCATGCTGACGCTGACGCTCTCCACGCTCAAGCTCCCGCTCGAGGGCGTGGGGCTGTTGCTGGCGATCGACCCGATCCTCGACATGGGCCGCACCGCCGTCAACGTGGCGGGACAGGCGCTGGTGCCCACCATTGTCGCCCAGCGCCTCGGCATTCGCGGACCGATGCAGACCGGCGACATCGAGGCGCCCCGCGCTAGCGCCGCATGAAGCCCATCCAGCGCAGCAGCAGATAAGTCGCGATGGCCGCGCCGCCCGCGAACAGGGTGGCGTGGATCGTGCCGTAAGGCCCCTGCGCGAAGGGCAACCCGCCGGTGTTCATCCCGAAGATCCCGGTCACGAGCGTGGCCGGCAGCATCAGCGCGGTCACGATCGAGAGGATGTAGAGGTTCTGGTTGGTCCGCTGCGCCTCCTGGATGTCCAGTTCCTCGCGCAGCAGCCGCAACTGCGACTGCACGCCCTGCACGTCCCCGTCGAGCGACTGGATGCGCTGGGCGATCTTCTCCACGCCGGGCAGCAGCGCCTCGGGCAGTTCCTCGTCCTTCTCCAGCCGCTGGAACACCCCGCGCATTCCCGTAAGCAGGCGCTGTATCTGCGCCAGCCGCCGCCGCACGCCGATCAGGTCGCGCGCCTTGGGCGGATCGCGTGCGTCGAGGAACATGTCCTCCACATGCTGCACGTCGGCGCTGAGCGAGCGGGCGATATCGGCGATGTTCTCGCTGATCGCGCCCGCCAGCAGTTCCAGCGCCTGCGCCGCCCCGAAGCCGGCGCCGCAGCGCGAGAGCCGGGTCCGCACGATATCGGCCGAACGGATCGGATGAAGCCGCGCCGTCAGCATCAGCCCCGGCGCCAGCGCCATGCGCAGCCCGCCCACGCGCGCCGTATCGGCCACGTCGAAATCCCGTTCGAAATCGTGAAGCACGCAGGCCACCGTGCCGCCGTCGACCAGCGCGCGCTGGTGAGTGTCTGGCGAGAGCAGCAGTTCGCGCACGGCCGGGGGAACCGCTTCGAACCGCTCTATCCAGCTTCGCGTGCGCTGGTGCGCAAGATTGAGATGAAGCCAGCGGAAGCGGCCTTCCGGCGGGCGTTCGCAATCGGCAACGGGGAAGGCGCCTTCGTCCGTCAGGTCCATGCCCCAGATCAGGCCCGGCCCCATGCCGCCATCCGCCAGCGGCGCGCCGGCGCCCTGTGTGGCGGCAAGAAGACGGGGCAGGTCATGGCTCATGGCGGCAGCGCGCGGCCGGAACCCGTCAGAGAACCTGCGAGAACAGCATGTAGAGCCCGCCCGCCATCACGATGGAGACCGGCAGCGTCAGCACCCAGGCCATGAGCAGGTTGCGCACCGTGCTCATCTGGAGGCCCGAACGGTTCGCCGCCATCGTCCCCGCCACGCCGGACGAGAGGACATGGGTGGTGGAGACCGGCAGGCCGAGATGGTCCGCCCCGAAGATCGTGCCCATCGCCACCAGTTCGGCGGCGGCGCCCTGCGCGTAAGTCAGGTGGGTCTTGCCGATCTTCTCCCCCACGGTGACGACGATGCGCTTCCAGCCGACCATCGTGCCCAGCCCCAGCGCGATGGCCACCGCCACCTTGACCCAGGTGGGAATGAAGCGCGTGCCCGCATCGAGCGAGGCCTTGTAGGTCGCCAGGCTTTCCTGCGCCTGCCCGGAAAGCGCGGCGGGCTTCTGCTTGCCCAGCAGCTTGATCGCTTCCGAGGCGAGGTACATGTCGTTGCGGATATTGCTCACCGCCGCCGCCGGCACTTTCGCCAGCGAGCCATAGTCGGTCACCTGCCGGTCCACGTCGTGCACCAGCACCGAAAGCGCGGGAAGCGTGGCGGGGGCCAATGTCTTGTCGGCGATATAGGCCGTGACCCGGCTGCGCGCCTGCGCGGGATCGAGCGGGACGCCGGGAGGGGGCGAAGCCTCGTCCAGCGCGGCTCCGGCGGCCAGCGAGCCGGCGTGGAATTCCGCCGTGTAGCGTTCGGGCACGGCGCGGTTCAGCGCATAGGCGGTGGGCACCGTGCCGATCAGGATCAGCATGATGAGCCCCATGCCCTTCTGCCCGTCGTTCGAACCATGCGCGAAGCTGACGCCGGTGCAGGTGAAGATCAGCAGCGCCCTGATCCACCACGGCGGCGGCAGGCCGTCCTTCGGCTCCTCGTAGAGTTCCTTCTTGCGGACCAGCACTTTCATCGCGGCGAACAGCAGCGCGGCAAGGCCGAAGCCGATCAGCGGCGAGAACAGCAGGGCCTGGCCGATCTCGGCGCCTTGCCCCAGTCCACGCCCGCGGTGCCGCTCTTGCCGTGCATCAGCGCATTGGCCACGCCCACGCCGATGATCGAGCCGATCAGCGTGTGCGAACTGGACGAGGGAATGCCCAGCCACCAGGTGGCGAGGTTCCACAGGATCGCCGCCAGCAGCAGTGCGAAGACCATCGCGAAGCCCGCGCTCGATCCCACTTGCAGGATCAGTTCGACCGGCAGCAGCGAAACGATGCCGAACGCCACGGCGCCGGTGGAAACCAGCACGCCGAGGAAGTTGAAGAAGCCCGACCAGACCACCGCGACGTTCGCGGGCATGGCATTGGTGTAGATCACCGTGGCCACGGCATTGGCGGTATCGTGGAAACCGTTCACGAATTCGAAGCCGAGCGCGATCAGCAGGGCGATGAACAGCAGGATGAACGGCAGGTAGGTGGTGGGCTCCACGCCCACGGCGGCGGCATCGGAATAGACGCTGAAGGCCACATAGACGAGCGCGGCCACGATTGCCGCGCCGAACCCGATCCGGCCGGCGGCGCCAAGGCCCTTTTCAAAGGTCGGGCCGGGTTCCGGCCGTGTCGATCGGCCTGGGCGCAAGGGTCGCGTTCATCGTTTCGCCTCGAATGGGGAGACGAAAGCCTTACGTCGGTTTCATGACATTTATGCTGCGCCGCCGCCCGGGCCGGAAGCAGGCTCCAGGCCGGAAGCAGGCTCCACTGGCCGCAGCGCGCCGCCTGCCGCGGATGAGGCGCGGACGGCATCCATGACCCGCATCGCCGCCAGCCCGTCGCGGAATGTCGGGATCGCCACCGGCCCCTCACCCCCCGCACCCTCGATCCTGGCGCGCAGGGCCTCGCAGAGCCGGATGAAGGGTGCCAGCTCGAAGCCGGGCGCTGCGGGCAGCACGAGATCGTCCGGAACCGGCAGCTCGCGCGTGCCCGTGCGGTCCGCCAGCAGGACCTTGCCGCTTTCGATCCACACGGTTCCCCGCGTGCCCGCGCAGCGCAGCAGGCTGGCGGGCGCGCCCCAGGCCCCGGCGCTCTGCTGCATCGATCCCTCGGCCCCGCTCGCCAGGCGGAAGCGCAGCGAATAGCTGTCGTCGGCGCCGTTCTCGCGGTCGGATACGGTCAGCAGGCGGGCCGACACGCTCTCGAACTCGCCCAGCCATGTCCTCACCTGGTCTATCAGGTGCGAACCGCCCGCGCCCAGCCAGCCGCCGCCCGATGCCGTGTCGAACCACCATCCGGGCAGCCGCGCGCCGGGATCGGCGCAGAAGGGGATGAACTGGTCCATCGCCAGGAAGCGCGGGGTGCCGATCAGCCCCTCGGCAATGGCGCGGCCCAGCAGCGCGCGTTCGGGCAACCAGCGGAATTCGTGCGCGATCATGTGAACGATACCCGCCCGCTCCGCCGCATCGAGCAGCGCCGCGCCCTCTGCCGCGTCGATCGCGAAAGGCTTCTCGCAAAGCACGTGGCAGCCGCGCGCCATGGCCGCGAAGGCCAGCGGCGCATGGCTGGCGGGCGGCGCGGCGATCGTGACGAGGTGCGCGCCGGTCCGCTCGATGGCGGCGCCGAGATCGGTGAAGAAGGCCGGGACGCTCGCCTCCGCCGCCTTGCGCTCCAGCCGGTCGGGCCGGGTGCCGACAAGCGCGGCCACCGCGAACCCGGCGGCGCGCAAAGCCGGAACATGGACCCGGCAGCCGAAGCCGGTGCCCACGACGATCGCGGTCGGTTTCTCCATGTCGTTTCTCCTCAAAAGACGTCGTTGCAGCGGACGTGGACCTTGGTTTCGTCATTCGGCCCGCGCAGCGCCTCCAGCATCGCCGGGAGATCGGCCAGCGCGATATCGCGCGTCAGATCGTGGCGGGATCGACGTGGCCCTTGTCCATCCGGTCGGCGATGTAGAGGAACTCCTTCATCGAATAGCCCACCGCGAACCGCAGCGAGACGCACTTGTACGCGGCGATAGCGGGAATCACCGGATCGGGCGCGGTGCAGAACCCCAGCGAGACCACCCGCCCGAACGGCCCTGCATGACGGATCGCGCGGCCCAGCATTCCTTCCGCGCCCACGCATTCGAAGATCACGCGCGGCGATCCGCCCAGCGCCTCGATGACTTCGCCCACCTCGTCCGCGCCATAGGCCACGAAGGCGTCCGCTCCCATCGCCAGCGAAAGCTCCCGGCGCCGCGCCGAACGCGACATGGCAACGATGCGCCCCGCCCCCAGCCGCCGCGCCCAGTAGATCGCGTAAAGCGCCACCGTACCGCCACCCAGCACCAGCACCGTGTCGCCCGGCTCGATATTCGCGAACCGCGCGCCGTAAAGGCTGATCGCCAGCGGCTCGATCAGGGCGCCGTCCGTCATCGACAGGGTGGCGGGCAACCGCGTCGCCACGGCGGCGGGCACGCTGGCGAACTGCGCGAAGCCCATCATCGCATTGCCCTCGCCCGACCGGCACAGCACATTGTTGCCATGGGCCTGGCAGGTCTCGCACGATCCGCAGGCGACCGAGGGCAGCACCGCGATCCGGTCTCCCACCCGCCAGCCATCGACATCGCGGCCCAGCTCGACGATCTCGCCCGCATATTCGTGGCCGAAGCGCGCGTTCGGGCCATAGTCCCACGCGCCGCCCCTGGTCATCGACAGGTCGGTGCCGCAGATGCCGCAGCGGTGGACACGGATCAAGACCTCGCCCGGCGCGGGGCGCGGCTCGGGCACGTCCTCGATGACCACGGGCTGCCCGCCGCCCGGATAGACCGCCGCCTTCATGCCGCCTTCTCCAGCAGGTCGTAACGCGTCACATAGTCGCCGAAAGGCGCGCGCGCCTGCTGCTCGGTCATGCCGTAGTCGGCGATGTCGTAGCGATGGGCGCCGTGCTGCAATTCGGGCTTCTGCGCGATACGGCGGGCGAAGGCGCGCGGTTTCATCGGGAATGTCCATGCCGATGAAACCGTAGATGCGCTCCATCACCGCCATCGGCCGATTGTGGAAATCGAGATGCGCGATGTCGAGCACCTGCCCCGGACGGCGCGCCTTCACGGCATCCGCCTTGCGCAGCGCGGCGGCCCACTTCGCCACCTCCCGCGCGAGCATGATCGGCCCGCGTTGGTCCGCGCGGCCCTGTTCGAGCACCGGGTGCATACCCATCAGCAGCGAAACCAGCGAAGGCACGCCTTTGCCGGATCGCGGTGCGTCTGGATCACCCTGGCATCGGGAAACACCGCGAAGAGCAGGTCGAGGTTGTCGATATGGCCGGGGTTCTTGAGCAGCCAGCGGCGGCCCGGATCGTTCATGCCGATCAGCTGCACGCAGCGGCGATAGTGCGCATAGGCCGCATCCTCGCGCTGGCACTGCCACCAGGCGTCGTAGCTCGCCGCGGACCAGCCGCAGGTCCACAGGTTCGAGACGAACGACTGGCGCAGCAACATGCAGCATTCGTGAACTTCCTCGGCCGCCACATGGTGCGCGGCGCGGCGCTGCGGGGCGGCGGCATAGCGCGCCTCGATCACCGCCATGGCCTTGCGATATTCGGGATAGTCCTGCCAGCGATCCACCGGAGGTCGCGGCATCGGCGCGTCGAGCAGCCAGGTCTCCAGCCCCTGGAAGCGCGGGTCCACCGCCATCAGGCGGTGCAGCGCCGTGGTCCCCGTGCGCGGCACCCCGGTGATGACCACCGGCGCCAGAACCGGCACGGCATCGAACCCGGGATTGTTCTTCATCGCCCGGATCGCGCCCGCCCGGCTGCGCAGCACGCCCAGCACCTGTCCCCAGGCCGCGCGCCGCCCCGTTTCGGTGAACTGCGGATCGTAGTCCATCGAATGCAGCAGCACGCCAAGGCCGGGGAGATAATCGTCCGGGCCGAAATCGTCATGCCCCAGCTCCCCCGCGACGATCTCGTGCGCGCGGTCGACGGCGGTGCGGAACCGGTCTGGCGGATCGTAACCGAGATCCATGGCCTAAACTCTCCCTGTTGGATTTATCGTTCACCAGCGCCGGCGCCGCTGGCAGGCTCTTACGCGCTGCCGCAGTTCCTCGGCCCGTTCCTGCGGCGTGACCACGGGCGTATCGGCGGGCAGGTGATCGCGCAGCTCTGCCAGCTTGACCCGCCTGATCGTCGGCACTGGCGCGCTGTCGCAGTCGTACCAGCGGCCATAGATGCCGCCCTCGGTATAGCCTGCCGGATCGAGCCAGTTCGGCACGCCGGGGTCCTCCAGCGCGATCACCGCGCGGTAGCGGCCGTCGCTGGAAAGGCGGGCATAGTGGCCGTTGGAACTGGATATGCGGTAGACATATTCCAGCGCGTTGAAGCAGGGATCGTTGAGCTGGATGTTCCAGTACGGCGCGTGCGCGGGAACCTCCGTCTCGATCACCAGCGCCTCGTCCGGGTCGAACCGGAAGCAGGCGGGCCAGTAGACCTGCTTGGCCAGCGCCCCGGCCATGCGCACCGGCTCGAACACGTTGAAGCCCACGCGCTCCTTCACCCCGTTCTGCATGGGATAGTAGAGACGGGTCTTGCGGCCCGGAAACTTCGCCATTTCGCCGATGCGGTGCAGGATCTCCTCCGGCGAGAGGCGCGGTTTGGGCGGAACCGGGTCCAGACATTCGATGGAGAGGTGCGGGTCGATCTCGTTCAGCCAGTCGTAGCTGCGGAACCGCAAGTAGAGATACCCCGCCTCCGGATCGATCCGCGCCCACTTGCCTTCATATCCGGCGGGACGTTCGGCGCTGAAGATCACCGAGAAATCCTCGCCCGGCGCAAGGCCGAGGTCGATGTCGTCCACCTCGTTGTGCCCGTTGGGACGCGGCATCACGTCCACCGAGCCGGACTGCACCTTCTGGCTGGTGAAGGAGAGTATCCGGCAGGTCCCGCGATTGCCCGAGACGCGGTAGGTCAGGTCGCCCCGGATCGGCGACTGCACGTAGATGTCGTCCGGGTTGGGCTGGAGCGTGTAGACCGGGTTCCACAGCGGAGCCCAGTCCGGGTGTTCCGGCGTGGCGTGGAAATAGGCGAAATAGGCGTAGGAGAGACTGGTCATCGTCTGGCGATAGACGTCGGCGCGATAGGCGGGATCGTCGGGCCGCCAGGTGTCCTGGAGATTGGCGACCGCGCTTTCCAGCCCGGTCAGGTAGGCAAGGATGCTCGGCTCGATCTCCATGACGCTGGCCTCTCCGCCGGTTTCGCGACCGGCATGATTAGATAGTGATTGCTATCTATATTCGCGCAGGACCGCCTCGCAAGACATTCGGGGCGGCAACGCCTCGGCCAACGCCGGGGCATGGGTCGTCAGTGCGAACTTGTCCGACGTAGATAGCGGATACTATCATGAACGCCCTTCACGGAGTTCACGATGACGCTCTCGCTTGCGCGGCCTGCCGGAACGCTTGCCCCCGGATCGGGGCTGCTCCTCGCCGAGCATTTCCAGATGGCCTATGCCACCAACGACATCGCCGCCGCGCGGGACCTGTTCTCGCGCCGCCTCGGCATCCGGGAGTTTTGCGTGCTGGAAGGGCAGCTTGCGGCAGGGGGCTGGATCAGGGCCGAACTCGCCTGGCACGGGACGGTGATGTACGAACTGATCGAGGCTTCCGGCCCCGGCTCCGAAATCTACATGAGCCGCCAGCCGCCGGGCGAAGGCCTCCGCCTCTGGCACCACCACCTCGGCTTCCTGATCCATGACGAGGCCCAGTGGCAGGGCGTGCGGCAGGGCGCGCAGGGCAATGGCTGGGCCATGCCTTACGAAAGCCGCACCCCGCTGCTCCAGGCCTGCTTCGTCGACGTGCCGGAACTGGGGCATTATCTCGAATATCTCTATCCGGGCGAAGCGGGGCTGGCGTTTTTCGCCTCGGTGCCGAGGAATTGAGAGCAGACCGGCGCTACCGGCCGTTTGGACAAACCCGCGCCGTCCCCTAAACGGGCCGCGCCGGGATATCGCGGCCATCGATGGAGCGGAAGTGGACGAAGCGACGAAACCCGCGCGCCGCAAGCGGCGCAGTTCGCAGGAAGTGACGCGCCGCCTGCTCGAAGCGGCGGAAGAGGAGTTCCGCCGCTGCGGCTATGCCGGGGCGACGACGGCGGCGATCGCCCGGCGCGCCGAAAGCACCGAGGCGCAGCTGTTCCGCACGTTCCCCTCGAAGGCCGCGCTGTTCCAGGAAGCCGTGTTCGCCCCGCTGGACCGCCATCTGGAGCGCTTCAATGCCGAGCATTCGATCACGGATTCCAGCCCCGACGCAGGCGGGCCCGGCGAAGCCGCGCGGCGGGAGAATGCGCGGCTTTACGTTTCGGAGCTGGGGCGTTTTCTCAAGGATCATGCCCCGCTGCTGATGGCGGCGCTGACGGCCGGGACATATGGCGAGGATCAGGACGCAAGCGCGCGGGCGATAGACAGCCTCAACGCCTACTTCGAACGCGGCGCGGCCACGCGCGCACATCGCGTGCGCCGCCGGAACGAGGCGGGAGAAGGCGCGAAGTCGCAGGATGACGGCGCGCAGGATGGTGGAACGCAGCCGGTCGTCGATCCGCGGCTGATGGTGCGGGTGTCCTTCGCGGCGGTGCTGGGCAACGTCCTGTTCCGCGACATGCTGTTCCCCGCCGGTCTGGCAGGCGATGACGAGATCGACGCGGCGATGCTCGACTTCATGCTGCACGGCACCGGTTCCGATTCCGGCTGACCCTGCCGCCGCCTCACCCAGTGCCTATCCGCCCGCCGGGCGCGCGTCGGCAGCGGTGGGCGCGAGGAGTTCGTGGACCTTGCCCACCAGCGCGGCGATCTCGAACGGCTTGGTCATGATCGCCGAAAGGCTTTCGAGCTGGCCGTTGGAGGCGACGACGTTCTCGGCATAGCCGGTGATGAACAGCACCTTGAGATCGGGCCGCTGCACCCGCGCCATATCCACCACCTCGCGCCCGGTCATGCCGTGCGGCAAGCCGACATCGGTGACCACCAGGTCTATGCGCGGCGCGGCCTCCAGTATGCCCAGCGCCGAGCGGCCGTCACCCGCTTCGAGCACGACGAAACCGGCTTCCTCCAGCACTTCGACCACGAGCATGCGGATCATCGGCTCGTCGTCCACCACGAGGATGACCTGCCCTTCGCCGGCGCGTCGGGCGCGCCGTCCTCTGCCGGGGAAACCTCGGGCGCCGCCGCAACGCCGTGACGGGGGAGAACGATCGACATCCTGGTGCCTTTCCCGGGCTCGCTGTCGATGACCACCTGCCCGCCGGACTGGCGCACGAAGCCGTAGATCATCGAGAGGCCAAGGCCGGTGCCCTGCCCGAAGGGTTTGGTGGTGAAGAAAGGATCGAATGCCCGCGAAGCGACTTCGGCGGACATGCCGGTGCCGGTATCGGAAACATCGAGAACCACGTAATCGCCCGGCGCCAGGCCGAGCCGGCGGGCATCGTGTCCCTCAATGGTCCGGCCCTGCGTGGCGATCGTCAGCGTGCCGCCGTCCGGCATGGCATCGCGCGCGTTGATGCAGAGGTTGAGCAGCGCGTTCTCAAGCTGGTTGCGATCGATCAGCACCGGCCATCCCGTGGAGCCGCGCACCTCGACCCGGATCGCCGGTCCCATCGTGCGGCGCACCAGTTCCTCCAGGTCGGCGACGAGACGGTCCACCCCGGTCGGCTGCGGGTCCAGCGTCTGCTGCCGCGAGAACGCCAGCAGCCTGTGCGTCAGCGACGCCGCGCGCTTCACCGCGCCTTCGGCGGCGTCGAAATAGCGCTCCAGATCGTCATGTCGCCCCTGCCGGACGCGCAGCCACAGCATTTCGAGGCTGCCTCCCAGCCCGGTCAGCAGGTTGTTGAAATCGTGCGCCAGCCCGCCGGTAAGCTGGCCCACCGCCTCCATCTTCTGCGCCTGCCGCAGCGCCGCTTCCACTTCCAGCAGCTTGCGGGTGCGGTCCTCCACCCGGCGTTCGAGCGTCTCGTTCAGTTCGCGCAAGGCATCCGCGCTCAGGCGCAGGTCCGCCTCCACCGAGACGCGTTCGACATGGACCCATGACCGCTCGGTCACTTCGGCGATGATCTCCAGGTCGTAGTCGCTCCAGACGCGCGGCGCCTTGTCGTGGATCGCCATGAGCGCGGTGAGGCGGCCGGACTTGACCAGCGGCATGCAGATCGTGGCGGCAATGCCGATGTCCTGGAAGGTGCGGGCCTCGTGACTGGGCAGTTCGCGGGCATTGTCATTGACGATAAGCGGGCGGTTGGCCCGCAGTTCGCGCACCGCAAGGCTGCCGAAATCGGCGAGGCTGTAGTGCCCCAGGATCGAGGGTACGCCCGGCGCGTGCCAGTCTCCCCGGATGGTGAAGCCGTCCTGGTCCTCGTCCATGTCGGCATAGGCGCAGTTCGACAGGCCAAGATGCTCCCCGGTCATCCGGGTGGTGACGGCCAGCACGTCGTCGGCGTCCCGGCAGTTGATGGTCGCCTGGCCGAGCGCGTCGAGGAAGGCGAGCTTCTCTGCCGTGCGCCGCAGTTTCCTGCGCGCGTGATGCGCCTCGGTGCATTCGTGCAGCACCGCAAGCACCCCCACCGGGGCGCCAGCATCGTCGCGGACCGGGGAATAATCGATATCGAGGAAGGCCGGTTCGGGGCATCCGCTGCGTTCGAACAGGAATTCCTGGTCGGCGAAGCTGCGCGATCCGCCCATGAGCACATCGGCAATGATCCCGCGGTTGAAGTCCGCCACTTCCGACCAGCTTTCCAGCACGCTGGAGCCCAGCGACATCGGATGCGCCCGGCGGCGATGGGGATGTAGGGATCGTTGTAGATCATCGTCCCGCGCTCCCCCATGAGCAACGCCATCGGCACCTTCGCCGAAAGAACCAGATCGACCACGGCCTTCAGCCCCGCCGGCCACGCCTCCAGCGGACCAAGCGGCGTCGCGGCCCAATCGTGGTTCCTGACAAGACCGGAAAGTTCGCCGGCGCCCCCTGGAAAATTCAAGTCCACCACCCTCTTCGCAAGCGAGAATTGCTTGACGCCAACGTCAACTCCCGGCCGCGCGCGATGTTCCCGCAGCGGCGGATGCGAACGTGAACAAGATGCTCTTGCTATCCGTTCGCATCCGCCGCAATCGAGCACACCGGATGTTCCGAAGGCCGGATTCCACGGGCCGATACAACAGGGCGCACGCATGCCATCGACGATTACGACCTCCGGCCTGAAGGCTCGCTTCCGGCTCGATCCCGGCACGACCTTCGGCCTCGCCGTCGCCATCCTGTTCTTCGTGGTCAGCGGAACTTTCGCCTATTTCAACGTGACGGTGCTGCGCGACGATGCGCGGCGGATCGTCCATTCCCATTCGGTGATCGTGGCGCTGGACGAACTGCTGTCCTCGCTTCAGGATGCGGAGACCGGCCAGCGCGGCTATCTGCTCACCGGTAGCGACAAGTATCTCGACCCTTACAATGCGGCGCTGGCGGACGTGGATGCGCGGGTCGCGAAGATCGCCTCGCTGACTGAGGACAACGACGAGCAGCAGGCCCGCATCGCGCCCCTGCGCCGCCATATCGACGCCAAGCTTTCCGAGCTGAAGGAGACCATCGCGGCGCGCAAGGCCGGGAACATGGTGGGCGCGCTCGCCATCGTCGCCACCGATCGCGGCAAGCTGGAAATGGACGCGGTTCGCGCGCAGCTTGCGACATGCAGCGGGAAGAGGCGCGGCTGCGCCAGACCCGGCTCGCCGAAATGGAGCAGGCCTACCGGTCCGCATGGATCAGCGGCGTGCTGTCCTGCTGCCTCGGCATCGCGCTGACGCTGACCGTCGGCTTCCTGATCCGCAAGGCCGCGGCGGCGGCCGAGCAGCGTGCGTGGCTGCAATCCGGGCAGGTCGGCCTTGCCGGCGCCGTGATCGGGGACCAGCCGGCGGAGCAGCTGGGCGAGAGCATCCTGGCCTTCCTTACCCGGTTCGCGGGCGCCCAGGCCGGCGCCGTCTTCGCGGGGGAACGCGGCCATTACCGCCGCGTCGCCGCTTACGGTGTTCCCGCAGGCGCCGGGATCGTCGAGCGTTTCTCCCACCGCGAAGGGCTGCTCGGCCAGGTCGCGGCGGACGGCGAACCCGTGCTGCTGTCGGACATTCCGGACGGCTACCTGACCATCGGCTCGACATTCGGCAGCGACAAGCCCCGCCATCTCGTCATCGCCCCCGCCATAGCCGAAAATGTCGTCCACGGCGTGATCGAACTGGGCTTCCTGCATCCCGTCGGCCCCGAGATCATGACCTTCCTGGCAGAGATTTCCGCGTCGGTGGGGATCGCCCTGCGCTCTGCCCGCTACCGTGCCGACCTTCAGCACCATGCCGAGGAACTGCAGGTCCAGAGCGAGGAACTGCGCTCCTCCAACGAGGAACTGGAAGAACAGGGCCGCAATCTCAAGGAATCGCAAGGGCGGCTGGAACTGCAGCAGGCAGAGCTGGAACAGACCAATTCGCAGCTTGAGGAACAGGCGCAGCTCCTGGAGGTCCAGCGCGACGATCTCGCCCGTTCCAACGCCGCGGTCGAGGCCAAGGCCCGCGAACTGGAGCAGACCAGCCGCTACAAGTCGGACTTCCTCGCGAACATGAGCCACGAACTGCGCACGCCGCTCAATTCGCTGCTGATCCTCTCCAAGCTGCTGGGCGACAATCCGCGCGCCAACCTTTCCGACGAACAGGTCCAGTACGCGCGCACCATCCAGTCCTCCGGCAACGACCTGCTGGCGCTCATCAACGACATCCTCGACTTGTCCAAGATCGAGGCCGGGCATCTCGAGGTCAGGCCGGAAACCGTTCTGGTCGAGCGTCTGGCCAGCGACATGCGGCAGGTGTTCCAGCCGGTCGCCGCCGATCGCGGGCTCGATTTCGAGATCCACGTCGCGCCCGGCTGCCCGGCCACGCTCGATACCGACCGCCAGCGGCTGGAGCAGATCCTCAAGAACCTGCTGTCCAACGCCTTCAAGTTCACCGAAAGCGGCAGCGTCAGGCTCGCCATCGAGCCGGAAGCCGCCGGAGCGGACGGCAAGGCGCGCATCCTGCTTTCGGTGACAGACAGCGGCATCGGCATTCCCGAAAGCCAGCAGCAGGCGATCTTCGAGGCGTTCCGCCAGGCGGACGGCACGGTGAACCGCAAGTACGGCGGCACCGGGCTCGGCCTTTCCATCTCCCGCGAACTGGCCCGCCTGCTGGGCGGCGGCATCTCGCTGTCCTCCACGCCCGGCCGGGGCAGCCGCTTCGCCCTGTCGCTGCCGCTCGCCTACGACGCGGCGCTGGCCGGACCGCAGGTTCAGGCGCAGGTTCAGATGGGCGGGCATTCCGATCTTCCCGCCCGCCTGCTTCCGCTGGCCCCGCATGGCGGCAGTCAGCCCGCCCCGGCCAGCCCGGTCCAGCAGATAGAGGACGACCGCGACCGGCTGGTGAGCAACCAGCGCATCCTGCTGGTGGTGGAAGACGACGCCGCCTTCGCCGGGATCGTGCGGGACCTGTCGCGCGAAATGGGCTTCCAGTGCCTCGTCAGCGGCACCGCCGCCGAAGCGCTGAAGCTGGCGCGAACCTTCAGGCCCAGCGCGGTCGTGCTGGACATCGGCCTGCCCGACCAGTCCGGCCTCGCCCTGCTAGACCACCTGAAGCGCGATGTGGAGACGCGGCACATCCCGGTCCACGTCGTGTCCGGCAGCGATCATACCCAGACCGCGCTCACGCTTGGCGCGGTCGGCTATCTCGTCAAGCCGGTGAAGCGCGAGGAACTGGCCTCGGCCACGCGCCGCATCCTCATCGTCGAGGACGATCCGGTCCAGCGCGAGGCAATGGGCCGCCTGCTGGCTTCCGGCGATGTCGAGACCGTGGGCGCTGCCACCGGCGCCGAATGCCTCGAACTGCTGCGGGACCAGACTTTCGACTGCATGGTGCTGGACCTTGCCCTGCCCGATGCCAGCGGCTTCACCCTGCTGGAAACGCTGTCCCGGGAGGGGACCTATGCCTTCCCGCCGGTGATCGTCTATACCGGCCACGATCTTTCGGCGGACGACGAGCAGCGCCTGCGCCGCTATTCGGACTCGATCATCATCAAGGGCGCCCGCTCGCCCGAGCGCCTGCTCGACGAGGTATCCCTGTTCCTGCACCAGGTCGTGACCGAGCTGCCCGAGGAGCAGCAGTCGATGATCCGGCAGGCGCGCAACCGCGACGCGATCCTCGAAGGCCGCCGCATCCTCGTGGTCGAGGACGACGTGCGCAACATCTACTCGCTGACGCATATCCTCGAACCGCAGGGGGCGGTGATCGAGATCGCGCGCAACGGGCAGGAAGCCATCGATGCGCTGGCCCGCGCCGGGGACGACGCCGCCCGCCGGATCGACCTGGTGCTGATGGACGTGATGATGCCGGTGATGGACGGCCTCACCGCCACCCGCGAAATCCGCAAGGACGGGCGCTGGGCGAAGCTGCCGATCATCACCCTCACCGCCAAGGCCATGCCGGACGACCAGGAACGCTGCATCGCCGCCGGTGCCAACGACTACATGGCCAAGCCGCTGGACGTGGACAAGCTGCTCTCGCTGGTCCGCGTCTGGATGCCGCGCTGAGCCCGGTGGACACGGATCGCGCCATGGACGAGCAAGCCGTCGAGGATATCGAGATCCACCTCCTGCTGGAGGCGCTGCACCGGCGCTACCACTACGACTTTCGCAACTATGCGCAGGCCTCGGTCAAGCGGCGGCTGCGGCAGGCGCGCGAACTGATGGGGCTGGAAACCTTCTCGGCGATGCAGGACCGCGTGCTGCACGATCCCGCCATGGTCCCGCGCCTGCTGGCCTTCCTCACCGTGCAGGTCAGCGAGCTGTTCCGCGATCCCGGCTACTTCCGCGCCCTGCGCGAAAAAGTGGTGCCGCACTTGCGGACCTATCCCTCGCTGAAAGTCTGGGTGGCGGGATGCAGCACGGGCGAGGAACTCCGTTCGCTCGCCATCCTGTTTCGCGAGGAAGGGCTGGAGGAACGCACCCAGTTCTACGCGACCGACATCAACCCCGATGCGCTGGCCGCCGCCGCGCGCGGCGTCTACCCCCTGGACCGGATGGCCGCCTTTGCCGAGAACCACCGGCTCTCGGGCGCCGCCGCGCCGCTGACGGACTACTACACGCAAGGCCGGGACGGCGCCGCCTTCGATCCCGCGCTGCGCGAACGCGTGGTCTTCCACGACCACAGCCTCGTGACCGACGCGGTGTTCTCCGAGATGCACCTCGTGTCCTGCCGCAACGTCATGATCTACTTCGACCGCGCGCTTCAGGACCGGGCGGTGGGCCTGTTCCGGGATTCGCTGATCCGCAAGGGCTTCCTCGGCCTCGGCGCGAAGGAAAGCCTGCGCTTCTCCGCGCATGCCGAAGCCTTCCGCGATTTCGCGCGAGAGGAACGGATCTACCAGCGCCAGTAGCGGGGCCGGTGCAGGCCCCGCGGCCGTCAGTCCTGCAGGCTGCGCACGAAGAACTCGGACAAGCGCCGCGTCACATAGTCGATCGGGCCGGTGGAACGGCCCACGCTGTGCTCCCCGCCGGGCACCACCAGCAGGTCGAAGTCCTTGTCCGCCTTGATGAGCGCATCGGCGACCTGCATGGTCGAGGCGGGATCGACATTGCTGTCCTGCTCGCCCACGATCATGAACAGCTTGCCCTGCAGCCGCGCGGCATTGTCCACGCCGGAGGCATCGGCATAGCTCTTGTCCACCGGCCAGCCGAGCCATTGTTCGTTCCAGCTGATCTTGTCCATGCGGTTGTCGTAGCACCCCGCCATGGCGACGCCCGCCTTGTAGAAATCGCCATGGAACAGCAGCGCGTTGAGCGTGCTCTGCCCGCCCGCCGAGGCACCGTAGATGCCGACGCGGCCGATGTCGTAGGCGGGGTCCTTCGCGGCCAGCGCCTTGTGCCACAGGATGCGGTCGGGGAAGCCGGAATCCTGGAGGTTCTTCCACGCCACGTCCTGGAACGCCTTGGACCGGTTGGCCGTGCCCATGCCGTCGATCTGGACGACGATGAAGCCGAGATCGGCCAGCGCCTGCATCCCGATCACCTTGTCGCCGCCCGAATGATAGCCGAAGGGCCAGAAGCTCTTGGGCACGAAGCTGTCGTGCGGCCCGGCGTAGATGTTCTCGATCACCGGGTACTTCTTCGCCGGATCGTAATCGCGCGGGCGCACGACGAGGCCCCAGATGTCGGTCTTGCCGTCACGCCCCTTGGCGGTGAAGACTTCCGGCGCGCGGAACCCGGCAGCGGTCAGGCGGCTGATGTCGCCCTTGGCGATCGTCTGCACCAGCGCGCCGTCCGCCGTGCGGTGAAGTTCGCTGACATTGGGCAGGTCCACGCGCGAATAGGTATCGACGAAGAACTGCATGTCGGGCGAGAAGCTGACGGTGTGGTCCGCACGCTCGGGGGTGAGCGGCGTCAGGTTCCGGCCATCGAAATCGATGCTGTAGTAATGGCGGAAATAGGGGTCTTCGCCCGCATTCATGCCGCTGGCGACGAACCAGATCCGGCGCTTTTCGTCATCGACCCTGACGACCTCGCGCACCACCCACTGGCCGGTGGTGATGCGGTTCTTCACTTTGCCGGTGCGCCCGTCGATCAGGTAGAGATGGTTCCAGCCGTCGCGCTCGGAAGCCCAGACGATCTCGTTGCCCAGCCCCTTCACATCGTGGGAATAGCGGCGATCGGCATAGACGAAGGTCTTCGCGTCCTCGGTGACGGCGGCATGGGCCGCGCCGCTGGCGGCATCGACCGAGACGATCCGCGCCTGCCCGAAGCCGCGCCGCACATAATCGAATTCCACGCTCCTGCCGTCTGCCCGCCAGCGCGGGCCGGACAGTTCGTAGGCGTTGGGGAACAGCGCCGGGTCCACCACGGTCTGGCGCCTATCGGCAACGTCGAACAGCACCGGCTGCTCCTGATCCACGGCATCGCCGGGCTTGGGATAGAGCTGGGTCCGCAGGCCCGGCTGCCCCTTGCCCTCCGGCGCCGCCTCGACCCGAAGGACATGGCGCGCGTAGCCGGGGCGAACGCGGTAGATCATCAGGTGGCGGCTGTCGGGCGACCAGGCGATGGTTTCGGGATCGTAGAAATTGCCCGCCGATCCGTCCGTGCTCAGGCGGACGGCCTGCGTGGTGCCCGCGGCGCGCAGCACAAGGTTGTCGTCCTCCACCGTGGCTTCCCACTTGCCGTCGGGTGAAAGTCGCGGTGATTGTCCGCCGGAATGGAAAGATCGCGCACGACGCCGAAGCCGCGCGGACGGCGCGGGTCTTCCTGCTTCCCGCAGACATAGTCCGCCAGCGTGCAGCGCCAGCCGTCCTCGTCGAGCCAGAACTGGATGGTCTGGCGGTCTCCGGCATAGTCGAAATCGGCAAACGGCAGGCGCAGCGCCTGCACCGGGCGGCCCAGCGCGCCGTCAATGCGGCGGCAAGGCGCTGCTGGTCGAAGGCGGGGCTGCGCGCAAGCGTGCGGGCGTCCACGGTTTCGAAGGCGAAGCCGCCCTCCACCGTTTTGCGATAGGAGAAGGCGGCGCCGTCCGGCGTCCAGTGCGCGGGCCAGGCCACGTCGCGGGTGAGGTACTGCCAGTTCTCGCGCAGGGCGATGGAGCGGTCGATATCGGCGCGTCCGGGCGCCGCCAAGGCGCCGGCGGACGACAGGATCGCGGCGCAAACCGCGGCAATTCCGATGAAACGCGGAGCGCGGGCAAGAGACGACATCTGGCGGAAAACCTCGTATGCGATGGGAGCGCAAAGCAGAAAATAAGATCGTATACGATATTACGCGCAGGCTGCAAGGCGCGATTTCCGCTTGCGCCATGGTTCTCCCGCGAAATCGATTGCGCTGCCGCCGAACACGCAAACTGTCGAAAAACCGTCATCCGCCCTATCGACATTGCCCGCCGGATCGGCATTTTGGGCGGCAGCGGATCGATCCGATCCAGACCTCTGTCCGGCCAACCGGCCAAGGAGCTTCGATGACCTCCCTCACCTTCCGTTTCCCGCGCAAGTCGCTGCGCACGCTGGCGCTTGGCGCGCTGCTTTCGGCATCCACCGCCGCCCTGGCCGCGCCGGCGCCGAAGTTCGACGTCGCCCGTATCTCGAACGACATCAAGACGCTTTCCAGCGACGATTTCGAGGGACGCGGCCCGGCCACCCCCGGCGAGAAGAAGACCATCGACTACATCGCCGCGCAGATGAAGGCCGCCGGGCTCCAGCCCGCCGGAGACAAGGGTTCCTGGTTCCAGAGCGTGCCGCTGCGCATGTCGAACATCGTCGGCACGCCCAACCTTGCGATGACCATCGGCAGCGCCGCCACCCCGCTTTCGCAAGGTGAACAGATCGCCGTGCGCGCCGCCGAAACCGGCCAGTCCTCGGTCGCCTTCAAGGACCTGCCGCTGGTCTTCGTCGGCTACGGGGTGAAGGCCCCCGAACGCGGCTGGGACGATTTCAAGGGCGTCGATCTCAAGGGCAAGATCATGGTCGTGCTCGTCAACGATCCCGATTTCGAGGGCGGCGAAGGCGATTTCGGCGGCAAGCTGATGACCTATTACGGCCGCTGGACCTACAAGTACGAGGAAGCCGCCCGCCAGGGCGCCGCGGGCGTGCTGGTCGTCCATGAAAGCGCGCCTGCCTCCTACGGCTGGGCCACCGTGAAGAACTCCGACACCAACACCATGTTCGACATCGTGCGCGCCGATCCCAAGGCCGCGCACACGCAGATGGAAGGCTGGATCCAGAAGGATCTCGCCGCGCAGCTCCTCAAGGCTTCGGGCATCGATTTCGAAGCGGCCAAGGCCGCCGCGCGCAAGAAGGACTTCCAGCCGATCCCGCTCAAGGCGACGATGAGCGCCGACTATGCGGTCAAGTCGGACATCATCACGTCCTACAACGTGGCGGGTCTCGTGCGTGGTTCGAAATACCCGGACGAGACGGTGATCTATTCGGCCCACTGGGATCACCTCGGCGTCGGCCTGCCCGATGCGAAGGGCGACCGCATCTACAACGGCGCGCTCGACAACGCCTCCGGCACCGCCGCCCTGCTCGAACTCGCCCGCAGCTATGCCGGTGGCCCGCCGCCGCAGCGTTCGGTCCTGTTCCTGGCCGTGACGGCCGAGGAAAAGGGCCTGCTCGGCTCGGAATTCTATGCCGACAACCCGCTGCGCCCGCTGGCCACCACCGCCGGGGTCATCAACATGGACGGCCCCTTCGCAATCGAAAAGACCACGGACTTCAGCATCTCCGGCGCGGCCAAGCTCGATCTGCTGACCATGCTGACCGAGGAAGGCGGCAAGCTGGGCCGGCACTACACCCCGGACTCGCGGCCGGAAGCGGGCAGCTTCTACCGGTCGGACCACTTCCCGATGGCCAAGCGCGGCGTTCCCGCCATCTCCTACGATGCGGGCAACGAACTGGTGAACGGCGGCGCGGCGCGCGGCAAGGAACTGGCCGACATCTACACGCGCGATCGCTATCACCAGCCCGCCGACGAGTACGACGCCAGCTGGAACACCAGCAGCTGGGTCGGCGACATGACGCTGCTCTACAACCTCGGCAATCGCCTTGCGAACGGCCATGTCTGGCCGAACTGGTCGCAGGACAGCGAATTCCGCGCCACCCGCGACGCCACGGCCGCCCAGCGTCCCTGAGGCAAACCGGACGCGCCGCCGCACACGGCGGTCCGGGGGCGGTCCTCGCAAGTATGTCCGCAGGCGTCAGGGCTTCATCAGCATCCGGCTGACCCCATGGCGCAGGCGCGGCAGCCGCTGCGCGCCCGCAAGGCCACATGGCGCGCCGCCTTCGCCGCGGGATGCTCCGCCGTATAGAGCCCGACGATGGCGTTCGTCCCGGCATAGATCGGGCGGCTGGCGAAACGGTGCGCCGCCTCGTAGCGGCGCAGCAGCCAGGGCGAGCCGATGTCGCGGCCATGGCGCGCCGC
This sequence comes from Novosphingobium sp. ST904, assembly GCF_001298105.1. GTDB lineage: Bacteria > Pseudomonadota > Alphaproteobacteria > Sphingomonadales > Sphingomonadaceae > Novosphingobium. Next base: position 84,615 of record NZ_LGJH01000151.1, read on the forward strand.
ATCGGCCACCAGCCCGCCCAGCCGCAGCGCCCCGGCCAGCCCCAGGTTGAAGCCATGCGCCGTCACCGGATGCATGCCCACGGCGGCATCGCCGATCAGCGCGGCACGCTCCGCCGCGAAATGGCGCGCATAAGTCGTCGCCAGCGGATAGACTCCGGGGCCCGCCATTCCCGGCTGGGGCACCACCGTCATCCGCCCCAGCCGCGACTGGAAGCGCCGGGTGATCTCGGCCCCCAGCGCTCGGCGTCCAGCGCGGCGAGCGCCTCGATCCCGGCAGCATCCAGCGTCAGCACCGCCGAGGACATCCGCCCGCGAAGCGGCAGCATGGCGATGGTCTGGCCATAGTCGAACCACTCGGTGGCAATCCCTTCATGGTCGCGTTCATGGGCGACACGGCAGACCATCATCGCGCGTCCGGTGCGGTTCACTTCCGCCGCGATGCCGAGCTGTTCGCGCACCGCCGAGAACCGCGAATCCGCCGCGACCAGCAGGCGCGCCTCCAGCCTGCGGCCATCCGCGAGTTCGGCCACGGCCCCCTCCCGCGAGGCCCGCGCCGAAGACACCGCCGTGCCGGCCAGCAGGTCCACCCCCGGCTGCGCGTGAGTGACCGCGAACAGCGCGCGGCGGATCAGGTGATTGGGCACGAGCTGGCCGAGCCGGTCCTCCCCCGTGCCGCCGGTATCGAAGGCCAGCGCGAAGGGAGAGCCTGCGTTCAGCACGCGGGCTTCGCGCAAGGGCGAGGTTTCGGCCGGATCGATCGCCTGCCATGCCCCCAGCGCCTTGAGCGAGGCCTCCGAACGGTGCGTGAGGGCGATCTCGCGCCCGTCGCATCCCGGTTCGGCAAGCACCGTGCGCGGCTGCCGTTCGACCAGCGCCAACTTCAGCCCGGTCCCGGCGAGCGAGCGGGCAAAGGCAAGCCCCGCCGGCCCGCCGCCGACCACGATCACGTCATATCTCGTCATGCGAATTTCCGAGCCATTCGAAAGCGATTGATGGCTTCCCATGGCAGGCGGGCGAGAGGCGCGAAATGACCCGCGTCAATCTCCGCCTGCCATGGGCGCATTAGGTCAGCCGCACTTGCTGAAGCCGCACTGGGTGCAGGTAAGGCAGCCCTCCTGCATGTGCGCGGCCGGTTGCCTGCAGTTGGGGCACTCCTCCCCCTCGCCCGCCCCCGAAGCGGGGGCCCCTTCCTCCTGCCCCTGCGCATGTTCGCGCAGGATGCGGCCGATCAGGGCGATCAGGCTGGGCGCGTAGCTGCCCTTGGTATCGTGATCGAGCGCCACGAAAGCCCCGCCCTTGGCCGAGTGGACCCGTTCCAGTTCCTCGAAGATGAAGCGCGCGTCACCCCGGCGGCAGACGGCGGAAAGCGTGCGGGTCAGCGCGGCCATCGTCTCGAAGTTCTCCGCCGAACTTGTGTTGATGAAGATCTCGAAGGGAATGCGCCGACCATCTTCGGCAACATAGTCGTTGATCGTCAGGTAGTAGTTCTCGCCGTCCACCGGCCATTTGATCTTGATGGTCTTGCCGGGCAGCACTTGCGGGCGGGCGGGCACGGGCGTGTCGCCCGGAAAGGCGGGCTTCGCTGGTTCGGGCTGCCCGGCTTCCTGCTTCGGTTCCGCCGACGATTGCGCCACAGGTTCCGACAGGACCGAACCGCGCACCCCGCTAGGCCGATAAGTGGTGCAGCCCTTCATCCCGCTTTCCCAGGCGGTGAGGTAGACCGCCCTGAACGCATCGTAGGACATGTCGGCTGGGCAGTTGATGGTCTTGGAAATCGCCGCGTCGATCCACTTCTGCGCCGCCGCCGCAACCGCGATGTGATCCTCCACCGAAAGCTCCAGCGCGGTCACCATATAGGGCGGCAGCGGCGCTGCCGGATCGAATTCCGGCAGGCGGCTGTAGAGATACCAGCCATAGTCCTCGACCGCGAAGCTCTCGGTCTTCTGCTCGGTCGCGGTCTGCTCAACCACGACGGCGCGGTTGTAGCGCCAGGAGAAGCTGGGCTCGATGCCGGAACTGACATTGCCGTAGAAGATGCTGGTCGTGCCCGTGGGCGCGATCGTCAGCAGCACGCCGTTGCGGATGCCGTGCTTCGCGATGGCCTTGCGGATGTCCTGCGGCAGACGGTCCAGCATCGGCGCGCGCCCGAACGCCTCCGCGTCATAGGCAGGGAAGCTGCCACGCTCGCGCGCCAGTTCGATCGAGGCGCGATAGGCCTCGGCCGCCATGAACGCGCAAATCTCCTCCACCATCGGCACCGCATCGCGGCCATAGGGCAGGCGCAACTGCTGGAGCAGGTTGCCCAGCCCCGTGAAGCCAAGGCCGACACGGCGCTTGTCCTGCGCTTCGAGGCGCTGTTCCTCGGTCGGGAAAGGCGAGGTTTCCAGCACGTTGTCGAGGAACCGCACGCCGATCCGCACGGTCTCCTTCAGCCGCTCCCAGTCGACCCGCGCCGCATCGCCGAAAGGTTCGAGCACCATGTTCGCAAGGTTCACATGGCCCAGATCGCAGTCGCCATTGGGGGGCAGCGGCTGTTCCCCGCAAGGGTTCGTGGCCGAGATCGTCTCGCAATAGGAGAGGTTGTTCAGCCGGTTCACCCGGTCGATGAAGACCACGCCCGGTTCGGCATATTCGTAAGTCGTGCGGGTGATGAGGTCGAACAGGTCCGCCGCCCTGATCCGCCGGTAGACGTACCAGGGCCGGCCGTCGCGCTCGGTCACCGCAACATGGGCGCCATCGGCGCGCGGCACGTGAAAGCCCAGGTCCCAGTCGGCATCGGCGTCCAGTGCGGCCATGAAATCGTCCGTCACCGCGACCGAGACGTTGAAGTTCCTGAGCACGTCCTTGCGGGTTTTCGCCTCGGTGAAGGCGATCACGTCAGGGTGCCAGATGGGCAGCATCGCCATCATCGCCCCGCGCCGCGATCCGCTGGAGCGGATGGTGACGCACATGCCGTCCCACATCACCATGAACGGGATCACGCCCGAAGAGACCGAGTTGGTCCGCCCCACCACGGCCCCGTCGGGCCGGATGGTGCCGAAATCCATGCCGATGCCGCCGCCCTGCTGCTGGGTGAAGGCCGCGACCTTGAGCGCGTCCATGATCCCGGCGCCGGGCAGGTCCGGCTCGGTATCCATCGAATCCTGGATCGTGGGGCTGACGAAGCAGTTGATCCACGTCACCCGCTTGCCGGTGCCCGCACCCGCGAAAATGCGCCCGCCGGGCACCCAGTCCCGCGCCTCCAGAGCCGCGAGCGCCTGAGCCGCGTGCGCGCCGTCGTCCTTCGCATAGACGCCCGCCACCACGCGCCGGAACGTGTCCGAGGGGCTCTGCTCGTCGGCGTGCCGGTACTTCTCCTTCCAGACGTGGAGGGTGACGGGCTGGTCGAGCGGACCGGGCGAATTCGAGATCGACATGATGGTTCCTTGCCGGATGGATCAATACGGGAGGTGCGCGTCATCACGGGCCGAAACCTGGATAACGACCGGATGGGCATTCTGGTTGTCGGAGCGGACGGAAAGACCGGCGGCGGTTCGCGCACGCCGGCTTTGCAGGCTCAGCGGCGGTTCTGGCGCGCCGGTTCGCGGGGCGACGGCGGCCTGCCGGAGGCGCGCGGACACAGGGCGCCGAAGCGCCTGTTGCGATCGTTCATGAGGTAATCTCCGCGGCATCCGCGAACCGGACACCGATGGGATTCAGGATACTGCCCGGTCTTTGAAATTCAACCCCGACCCGAAATTATCATCCGGCGATCGCCAACTCGCCCTGCCTTTCGCGGGCCAGCAGCGGCGGCAGGGCAAAGCGGACGAGCGCCCCGGCGCCAGGCGCGGTAACGAAAGTGAGCGCGGGGGCATAAGCGATCTCGAACAGCAGCGCGCCCAGCACTTCGCCATCGGAGGCAACCCCCGGGAAACGTCCGAGCAGATAGGCGCCGAGCCTGCGCCACTGTGCGCGCACGATCTCCTCCTGCCGCCGGAGCGAGGCCGAACCCATCGGCGCGACTCGCGCATGTTCCAGCACGGTGAGCGACCATCCGCCGCTTTTCGAGCGTTCATCCGCCCATTCGGCCAGCACATCGACCACCGCGTCCAGCGTTTCGGCGCGATCGAGGCGCTTCAGCAGCTTGCCGAGGTTCTCCTCGGACTCGGTTTCGAGCACGGCGAGGAAGATCGCCTCCTTGCCCTCGAAGTTGGAATAGACCGCGCCCTTGCTGTAGCCGGCGGCTTCGGCGATCCGGTCCACCGAAGTTACCGCATAGCCATCGCGCCGGAACAGGTCGCGCGCGGATTTCAACAGCCGCAGGCGCGTCAACGCCTGGCTTTCACTTCGCGTCAGACGCGTCATTGCCCACTTCTCCTGTCGTGCCGCCCTTTGGGCGTGCATTATCCGCATACCCTATAGTACGCGGAAAGGAGAAATGCACCGGGAGAGATCGGCGTCGTGCGCGCCGCTATCTCGCCGCCGCCAGCGGGGTCGCCTCGACCGCAGCGGCGCTGGCCGCGCCGAAACGGGCTTCCCACGCCGCCAGGTCGGCACGGTACTGCTCGTAGCTGTTGTAGAATTCCGTGAACGGCGCTTCCGCTTTCGCAAGGCCGGAAGGCGCGAAGGCATCGAGCTGGCCCGCCGGCACGTTTTCGAGATCGACCGTCAGCGCCAGCGCCGCATTGCAGAGCGCAGGCACCACCGGAGGCAGGGCGAAGAAGTTGTAGACCTGGGTCTGGTACGCCTCGCGTTCGCGCACGCCCTTGGCGCCGAAGCGGGTGCGGTACTCCTTGTCCAGCGTCTTGTTCGCGGCCGCCAGCGCTTGGCATGGCGTTTCTGGAAATCGGCATAGCCCGGCAGGATCGGCGCATATTGCGCGCCCATGCAGTTGAGCGCCGCGACATTGTAGGCGGAGCGCAGGTTCCACACGCCTGCGCGGGCGAAACCCCGGTGTTGACGGTATGGCGCAGGCCGTCCGCCGCCAGCGCGGGGATCACCATGTTGGGCGCGGCGCCTACCGGAGGCATCGGCCGGGGCGGGATCACCACGACCGGCGGCGGCGGCGGCGGTGCCTCGACGATCTTCGCCGGGCCGCAACTGGCCACGCCGCCCAACAGCGCCAGCGCCAGCAGCCGCAGCCCGCGCGCGGGGCCCCGAGCCGAAAGGGCCTTCGCCGCGAACAACCCGCCCGCAAGCAGACTTGCGCCATGGGCGTGCCGCTCACGCCCCTCGTCACCTAGCGTGCCGAAATCTTCCCCGGAATGACCGACGGCCGAGATCATCTTGGACACCATCCCCCACTTGCATGCGCTGATCCGATAACACGCAGCCGGCCGGAACCGGCCCGGTCTGCACGTTCGCGCAGCCTAGTTCGGCTTACCTTACGGCTGGCTTACAAGACGGCCATCGGCAGGCGCGGAGGGATGCGCGGCCTGAGCGGAGAGGGGGAATTTCCTGCCGCGGAGCATGAAGGCCATGCTCCGCGGCAGGGAACCGATCAGACCAGTTCGCCGAGCGCGGCTGCGTCGAAGCCCTTGAGCTTTTCGCCTTCGCCGTCACGCACCTTGGCCACCCAGTCGGGATCGCTGATGAGCGCGCGGCCCACCGCGATCAGGTCGAATTCGTCGCGCTCCATACGCTCGACCAGATCGCCGAGGCCGGTCGATTGCGAGCTTTCGCCGCCGAAGGCCGCCAGGAACTCGCCCGAGAGCCCCACCGAACCGACGCTGATCGTGGTCGCACCGGTCAGCTTCTTGGCCCAGCCTGCGAAATTGAGGCCCTTTTCACCGTCGATTTCGGCGAATTCCGGCTCCCAGAACCGGCGCTGCGAGCAGTGCAGGACATCGACACCGGCATCGACCAGGGGCTGCAGCCAATCGGCCATCGCCTCGGGCGTTTCGGCCAGACGGGCGCGGTAGTCCTGCTGCTTCCACTGGCTGAGGCGCAGGATGATCGGATATCCGGGGCCAACCGCCTCGCGGACCGCCGAAACCACTTCGCCCGCGAACCGCGAACGTTCGCGAATGGTCGCGCCGCCGTAGCGGTCCGTCCGCTCGTTGGTGCCGGCCCAGAAGAACTGGTCGATCAGATAGCCGTGTGCGCCGTGAATCTCGACGGTATCGAAGCCGAGGCGCTTGGCATCGGCGGCGGCGCGGGCGAAGGCGGCAACGGTGTCGGCTATGGCTTCCTCGCTCATCGCCTCTCCGCGCGGCTGGCCGGGGGCGAGCAGGCCTGAGGGGCTTTCAACCGGCACGCCGGGGTCCCAGCCGTCCGGGCCGACGGTCGATCCGGTGTGCCAGATCTGCGGGCCCATCTTGCCGCCGGCGGCGTGGACGCGCCGATAACCTGTTCCCAGCCGGCCAGCGCCTCATCGCCGTGGAACAGCGGAATGCCCGCCATGTTGCGCGACGCGGGCCGATCGACGACCGTGCCTTCCGAGAGGATCAGACCGACGCCGCCCTCGGCACGGCGCTGGTAATAGGCCGCCTGCGGGGCGCCGGGAATACCCTCGGGCGCGAAGCCGCGCGTCATCGGTGCCATGACGATGCGGTTGGGCAGCGAGAGCGAACCGATGGTGATCGGGCGGAACAGGGTTTCGGTGGCGGATGCCGACATGCTCGAAAAGTCTCCGTTGAAGCAGGTGGCCATTAGGTATAATCTGGAAACCTAGCGTCAATGAGGCACCTTTGATAGCCTAGGTATACTGGAGGATACCGCTTGCCCGAATGCCAGCACTTCGACATCAACTGCCCGAGCCGCCTGCTGTTCGACCAGATCGCCGACAAGTGGTCGATGATGGTCCTCACCGTGCTGGACCCGGGCCCGATGCGGTTCAACTCGATCAAGCGCCATCTTGAAGGCGTGACGCAGAAGGCGCTCACCCAGTGCCTGCGCAAGCTGGAGCGCAACGGCCTGCTTTCGCGCCGGGTGATCCCGACATCGCCGGTGGGTGTGGAGTACGAGATCACCGGGCTCGGCCGCTCGCTCCACGCGCCGTTCAAGACGCTGTACCGCTGGACCGTGGATAATTTCGACGAAGTCGAAGCGGCGCGCCAGGCGTTCGACCGGCGCGCGCCTGAAGCCGATCACTCGGCCGGCGCGCCCGTGAATGCGGCATCCGTTTCGGCCGCATCTTCGCCCTTGCCGGAAGCCGGGGCCTTTTCCGCCTCGTAAGTCCCGCCGAACACGCGGGCGGAGAACCAGTCCATCTGCACGTTGATCTGGAACAGGCGGTGGCGCAGTTCGCGGAAGTTGTGCGGCTCACGCGGGGCAAGGTAGAGCGCGGTATCCACCCCGAGCGCCGAGAGAGCGCGGTAATACATCACCGATTGCGCCGAGGGTACGCGTTCGTCCTGCGCACCGGCCAGGATCAGCGTGGGCGTTGTCACCTTGTCGACGGCGGCGAGCGGCGAATAGTCCTGATAGAGATCACGCCGGGCGGTAGTGCCGTAAGGCGGCGTCACGAACCACTCCTTGCGCTGCCAGCGCGTGTCCGAGCCGAGATACATCGATGGCCAGTCCACCGCGCCCGCGCCGACAACCGCCGCCTTGAAACGGTCGGTGACCGTCTCCAACCGGGCGGTCATGTGGCCGCCCGCGCTCCAGCCCATCATGCCGAGCCGGTCGGGATCGGCCATGCCGCGCCGCACGAGTTCGTCGACGCCGGACAGCACGTCCTTGTCGGCATGGCGGAAGTAGCCCGCATTCATGCCCTGGAGGAACGTGTCGCCGTAGCCGGTGCCGCCGCGATAGTTGACGCTGAGCACGAGCACCCCGCGCGCGCCAGCAGCGGCAGGAAACGGCCATAGGCGAAGACGTTGAACTGGTCCGCAGAGCGCGGACCGCCGTGGCTCTGCACGATCGTGGGATAGGCATGGCCGGGCACATAGTCGAGCGGGTAGGTCACCAGTCCTTCCAGTGCCTGTCCGTCCGGCGCGGTCCAGTGGATCGCTTCCTGCCGCGGCAGGCGGTAGCGCTCGGCGATGCCGTCGTTGAGGTGCGTGACGCGAACCGGGCGCGGGCTGCGCGGGTCCAGCCGCAGCACTTCCTCGGGCTGGAGCGCGCTGCGTTCGGTATAAGTCAGCATCCGCCCGTCGCGGGAAAGTGCGATGGAGGATATCACGCTGTCCCCGCCCGCCAGCTTGCGCCAGCGGCCACCGGCGGCCGGCACTGCGTAGAGCCCGGTGCGCACGCCTTCCTGCGCGGTGAAGTAGATCGTGCGGCTGTCGGCGGACCACAGCGCCTCCTCGATCGCCCAGGGCGGACCATCGGCGAGTTCGCGGATTTTCCCGGTGGCGAGGTCCACCACGAAAAGATTGGCGTTGAACGTGCCGTAATGCCCGTCGCGCGCATTGGCGCGGAACAGCGCGGAGCGTCCGTCGGGCGCAAGGCGCGCGCCCATTTCCTGGTAATCGTTGTCGGTCAACCGGCGATCCGCGCCGTTACCCTTATCGCCGTTCACGCGGACCCACAGTTCCGAGGCGGCCTGATCGTCGAGCAGCCGCGAGGTGGCGCGCCGGTAGAGCAAGACGCCGCCATCGGCGGAAATATCGAAGCCGCGCACCTCGAAGTCTCCGGAGACGATCTTCTCGGCCTTGCCGGTGGCGAGATCGGCCTTCCACAATGCGCGGCGGGCGCCGGGGGATTCGAAGGCGACCATGTCGTCGCGCTCCTTCTTGCGCGCCGCCAGTTCCTTGCCGTCGGGAAGGTTCGCCAGGAAATAGATCGACTTGCCGTCGCCCGACCAGACCAGATCGGCAGGGGCGGTGCGCAGCGTGGTCAGCTTGCGCGCTTCGCCGCCATCAGCGGGAAGCAGGTAGATCTGGCTCGCCTTGTCCTCGTCCCGGCGGTCCACAAAGGCGATCGAGCGCCCATCGGGCGACCAGGCGGCATCGGTTCCGCCGTCCGCCAGCATCCGGCGCGGCTTGCCCGACGCGGTATCGACGCTCCACAGCTCCGTCACCGCGTGGTTCTTCTTCCAGTCCGCCTGCGACACCCGGTAGAGGATCGAGGAACCGTCGTTCGCGGGAAGCGAACTGCCTGCCCGCGCGATGCTCAGCAGGCCCACCGCCCCCATCGTGGCGCGCGCGCGCACGGCGGCATCCTCTCCGGCGAAGGCCGGAACGGCGGGCAGGGCAGGCGCCAGCGCGGCGGCCAGAAGCAGGGAACGGAACATTCGGGAAGCGGCGACCATGGGCATCTCGCGTCAAAAAGGCCGGCGGCACGCAGGCACCGCCGGGAGGGGGATGGACTTTGAAAATGTACGGGGGGAGAGAAACCGCCCCTCCCCCGCGCCGGGCTCAGAACTGGAACTGGGCTCCGAGCGTGAAGGAACGGCCGGTCACGCCATAGACCGAGTTGTAGTTGTACTGGCTGCCGCTTTCGGTGCCGTCCGGAAGGAACGGTCCGTACTTGTTGAACACGTTGCGGACCGAGCCGAAAATCCGCAGGTTCGGGTTGGCCAGCGGCGGCGTGATGCGGAAGCTCAGGTCATGGCGCCAGTAGGCCGGCACATTGAGGAACAGCGGATCGGTGATCCCTGCCGCCGCGAAGCTGGCCGCCGCCTCGTTGCTGTCCACGGCCTTGCCGATGTAGACCGTGGTCCACTTCAGCATGAAGCGCTTGGAGTTCCAGGCGAGGCTGGCCTTGGCGCTGTCCTTCGAGGTGCCGACTTCGCCCAGCCAGTTTTCCGAGGACTGGCTGGCGATGCCCTGATACTTCGTGCCCAGTTCCAGCCGGTGGTTGTAGTTGAGCGAGAACTGGATGTTGCCGGGGATGACTTCCGGGCGGAACTGGTACGCCACCGCCACGTCGATGCCGCGGGCGCGCAGTTCGTCGAGGTTCTCCTGCTGGTTCACCAGGCGGGTGATCTGACCCTCGGCATCGCGGGTGATCGCATCGCAGAAGCGGTTGCCGTAGCCTTCCGCATCCGAATAGCATTCGAGCATCTGGTTGGTGTTCGACAGCGCCGAAATCGCATCCTTCACCCGGATGTCGTAATAGTCCACGCTGGCCTGGAAACCGGGAAGGAAGCCGGGGTTCACCACCACGCCGGCGGTGAAGGTATAGGCGGTCTCTTCCTTGAGATCGGCATTGCCGGCATTGGGGGCGTTCACGCTGGTGCTGTCCTGCCTGAACACGCCGTCCGCCGCGATGGCTGCGGCAATCCCGGCGTTGCTGCGGCAGTTGTCGGCAACCGTTCCTGCGGTGGCGGCGGTAACGCCGCTGCAGATATCGACCACGGTGTCGTAGTCGTCACGCGGCGGCGAATAGAGCTCCGTCGTGTCCGGCGCGCGCTGGGCGCGGCTGAACGTGGTGCGCAGGTTCATGCCGTGAACCGGTTCCCACTGCGCGCCTGCCCGGTAGCTCAGCGTGGTGCCGACCCCGGAGAGGTTGTAGCGCGCCACGCGCACCGCCCCGTCGAGGCTGAGGCGATAGATCAGCGGAATGTCGCGCAGCAGCGGCACATTCGCCTCGGCATAGGCTTCGCCGACCTTCACCGTTCCCGCATATTCGGGGATATAGGCGAAGTTGCTGTAGCCGCTCGCGGTCAGTTCGTCGGTATGGGTCTCGGTATGGTCGCGGCGCAGCTCGAAGCCGGTGGCGATCTGGACCGGACCGGCGGGCAGTTCGAACAGCGTGCCCGTGAGGTTGCCGCTGAGCGTGTGCTGGCTGTTGATCGACTGATACCAGACATTGCCGCGAATATAGTCGGCGGCGGCATCGCTGATCGAGCCGATGCCGAACATGTTGAGCGGCACGCAGCCGTCCGACCGTGCGGCCTCGTCGGCGCAGACGATCGAACCGTCGCTCAGCCGGGTCGCGTTGAGGGCGTACTGGACGTGCTGGTAATTGACGCCGTTGGTCCGGGTCTGGTTCTGTTCGAAGCGGCCGAAGCCGTAAGTCACGTCCCAGTTCCAGTTGCCGAAGACGGTGCCCTCGAACCCGGCCCAGGTCCGCCAGGTCTCGCGCTTGTTGTCGATCGCCATCTGGCCCACCTCGGTAAGGCGGCGGCGGAAATCGATCCCGGAACTGGTCGAGGCGGCGGCGATCACGTCCGGCACGAACGGATTGGTGCGGGACAGACGGCCCAGCGTGAACTCGTCGTTGACGCCGTAGCTGGACGAGTTGGACAGGTAATAGGGTTCGCGAAGCGAATTGGTGGTGATCCGCGAATAGAGCACCGTCGCCTTGAACTTGAGGCTGTCGCTGAATTCGTAGCCGATCTTGCCGGCCGCGCTGATGCTCTCGCGCGGGACGATGAGCGTGCCGTTGGTGCGGGAATCGTAGCCGTTCTCGGCCGTCACGAAACCCGACTGAAGGCCGTTCTCGTCATAATAATAGGCGCCGCGGCTGCTGAGGAAGCGTCCGCCCGGCGTGTAGCTGCTGAGCGCGGGCGAGGAGACCGTGTTGCTGGTGGCATCGTAGCTGACCGATTCCAGTGCCCAGTCGCGATCCCTTGCGCTGAGGGCGTACTGCTTCTCGTAAGTCCCGGTGGCCATCAGATAAAGCCGGTCGTCAAGGAACTTGCCGCCTGCGGCGAGCGAGTATTCCGTGCCGTCGCCGCCGCCGTCGTTCGTGGCGGTGCCCGCTGCCCTTCCCTTGATGCCGATCAGGTTGTTGTCGGTCATGATGTTGACGACACCGGCGATCGCGTCGGACCCGTAGACGGCCGAAGCACCGCCCGTGCTGACATCGATCCGGTCCACCAGAAAGGTCGGGATCGTGCTGAGGCTCACCGCGTTCGAATTGCCGACGTTGGACACGGTGCGATGACCGTCGATCAGCGTAAGCGTGCGGTTCTGGCCGAGGCCGCGCAGGCTGACGGTCGAAAGGCCGTTGGTCTGCGTGGAGGTCTGGCCTGCCGAAAGGTTGAGGCCCTGATCCACGCCGGGAATGTCCTGCAGGGCTTCGGCAAGGTCGCGGTAGCCGTGCTCGGAGATGTCCTCCTTCTGGAGCGCCACCACGGGGATCGGGGAATCGAACTCGGTGCGCCGGATGCGCGAGCCGGTCACGACCAGTTCGGTCATTTCGGGTTCGTCGCCTCCGGTATCGGCCGCCGGCTGCGCCTGCGAAGCCGGTACTGGAGACACCGGAGCACGGCGGACCACGAAGACGCCCGACGCGCCCTGCTCCGCCGTCAGCCCGGTGCCGCGCAGCAGCTGGCCCAGCGCGGCGCGGGCGGTGAAGCTGCCCTTGAGTGCAGGCACCGTGCGGTTCGCCACCGAAGCGCCGTCAAAGATGACCTGCTGCCGCGCCGCCGAAGCGAAGCTGCGCAGGGCGCTGCCCAGGCTCTGCGACGGAATGTCGAGATCGAAGCGCTGTTCCTCGGCAAAGGCCGGAACCGCCTGCGCCATCAATACCGCTGCAACGGCGCTGCCCGCACCCCAGCGGGATGCAGCAAGAAATTTCCCCATGTTTTGCGACCCCTGTTTGATTGATTGTTGCCGCAGGGTGAGACGCGCGGTGCCGCCGGAGGGACAGCGCCGTCCCGGAAACTTTTTTCAGTCCCGAGCGTCAGGCGCCGCTTTTTCCTTCCCCGATCCTGCCTTTTCAGCGCCGCTCGATCTTCCAGCCGTCGCCCTCGGCGCTGACCTCGATCGGATAGAGCGCGGTGACGCCGTCAAGGAACGCACGCGCATCGCCAGCCCGGAACACCCCGTTGACGACGATCGCCCCGGTCTGCGCATCGGCCAGCGCGATCGGCTGGCGCGAATAGCGGTTCACGCGTTCCACCGCGCTGGCCAGCGTCGTGTTCTCGAAGACCAGTTCGCCGTCCTGCCACGCCTGCCCCGCGCCGATCTGGAACGGCGCAACGCGCGGTGCCTCGACACCCTGTGCCAGTGCAACCATCTCGTTGCCGGGCGTGAGCTGCGGTTCGGACGCAAGGCGGCGCGGCCGGAACTGCTCGCTTGGCGCCATGCCGCGCCCCGCGGTGCGATTGACGACGGCCACGTGCCCCTCGAAGAGCTGGACGTGAACGTCCCTGCCCAGCAGTTCGACGGAGAACGACGTGCCGGTGGCCACGACGATGCGGTTGCCCGCCGTCACGGTGAAGGGCCGCAGCGGGTCCTTGGCAACGTTGAACCTCGCGCGGCCGCGCACCAGCACGAGCGAACGCCGGTAATGCCCCAGATCCACGTCCACGGTGGAATCGCCGTCGAGGGCAAGCTGCGATCCGTCGTCGAGCAGGACCGTGCGCCGCTCCCCGATGCTGGTGGCATAGCGCTGCGAATGATCGCCCCACACCGACAGGACGCCGAGGAAGGCCAGCAGCAGCGAGGCCGCCAGCGCGACCGCGAACAGCGACTTGCGCACTTCGCCGCGCCGCCGCCCGCTGTCGGTGCGGTCCTCGTAGTCGCAAAGCGCGGCAGTGCGCAGGCTGATGATGTCGGGCTCTTCGCCCAGACCGTCCAGCGTGCGCGACATCCGCGCCATGTCGGCGAAGGCATCGGCATTGTCCGGCACCGCCAGCCAATCGTCGAACTGCGCCTGGTCGGCCTCGCTCATCGAGCCGTCAGTGAGGGAAAGATACCAGGACGCGGCCTCTTCGGCGCGCGGATCGACGGTATCGGTGATGACGGAATCCTTCATTTTACGTCTCCCATCCGGGAGGCGAGCAAGGCCATGGCCTTGGCGATCTGCTGCTTGACCGCGCTTTTCGAGATGCCGTAGCGCTCGGCGATGGTGTCCTGGCTGAGCTGCTCGAACTTGTAGAGCACGAACATCGTCCGTGTGCGCTCCGGCAGCGCCTCCAGCGCGCGGACCAGTTGCTCCACCCCCTGCCGTCCGCTCGCGATCGCATGGGGATCGACGAACTCGACGTCGCGGCGCTCCTCCGCTTCCACGAAATGGCGATAACGCTCGCGCACGCGGTAGCGGCGGTGCCGGTCGGCCAGCAGGTTCACGGCGATCTGGAACACGAAGGCGTCGGGGTGGTCGACGCCGGAATCGTGCCGCAGCATCCGCTCGAAAACCTCCTGCGTGAGGTCCTCTGCTTCCGCGCGATCCCCGAGCTCGACCTGATCCAGCTCCCGGCCGAGACCGCCACCCGCAATGTCAGGGCGCTGTCGGGCGGGCAGAAGCAGCGCGTCAACCTCGCGCGGGCACTGGCGGCGGAGCCCGACCTGCTGATCTGCGACGAAGTGACATCGGCGCTCGATACCATCGTCGGTCAGGCGATCCTCGAACTGATCGACGGGCTGCGCCGGGAACTCGGCATCGCAGTCATGTTCATCAGCCACGACATCTCTACCGTGCGAGCGTTCTGCGACCGCATCCTGGTGCTTTATGGCGGCCGTGCCGTGGAAACGGCCTCCGGAAGCGCTTTCGCGCGCGGGCCGCACCACCCCTATACCGACCTCCTGCTCAGCTCTGTTCCGCGCATGGAGCCGGGCTGGCTGGACGCCGGCGCCACGCGAGCAAGAGGAGCGGGTTTCCCGTCCGATCTCGCGATCTGCCGGTTCGAACCGCGCTGCGGCGTGACCATTCGGGGCCGCTGCAACTGCGAGCCGCCTCCGCTGCGCAGGCAGGGCGAACAGGCATGGCTGTGCCACCACCCCGCCGAAGTGCTGGCGGCGGAATAATCTGCCGTTGAGCGCGCAACAGCGGCACCCGATGCCACGGGCCCGCGCCTAATCGCGGCGCGAGGCAAGATCAGAAGGCCGGCCACGGCCCCCGAAAACCAGAGGGAACGAGCAATGGCGACTGTAGAAGATACGATTCTGATCCGCGAAATGACCCCCGACGACGTCAACGGCGCCGTTGAACTTTCCTACGAACAGGAATGGCCGCATCGGCACGAGGACTGGGAAATCTACCTCGCTCTTGGCGAAGGGCTGGTAGCCGAAAGCGAAGGCCGGATCGTCGGCACGACGATGGCCTGGCGCTATGCCCCGACGTTCGCCACCCTGGGGATGGTGATCGTCGCCAACGAATTTCAGGGCCGGGGACTGGGTCGCCGGATGATGGAGGCCATGCTGGGCCGCCTTGCCGGCTGCACGGTCCTGCTCAACGCCACCGAGGCAGGTACGCCGCTCTATCGCAAGTTCGGATTCGAACCCCTGGGCCGCATTCATCAACATCAGGGCACGGCACGCATGGTGCCGCTGGCGCAGCTGCGCCCGGGCGAACGCGTGCGGCCGCTCGGCGGCGCCGATTCCGACCTTGCGCATCTTTACGACCGCGCCACCGGCATGGGCCGCGGGAAGCTGTTCGAAAGCCTTGGCCGCAGCGGTAGCGCCGTGGTGCTGGCGCAGGACCACGTTCCGGTGGGCTTCGCCAACATGCGCCGGTTCGGACGCGGCTGGTCGGTCGGCCCGATCGTCGCCCCAGACCTTGCCGGCGCGAAGGCCCTCGCCAGCCACTGGATCGGCGCTTACGCGGGCTCGTTCTGCCGGCTGGACGTGCCCGCCGACAGCGGCTTCTCCGAATGGCTCGAAGAGATCGGCCTGCCCAAGGTGGGCGAAGTCCACACCATGGTGCGCGGCACCGCGCCGGTCTTCGACGAACGATGCCGCCTGTTCGGGCTCGTTTCGCAGGCGCTCGGTTGATGGCCACGCCGGATGCCACCGGGCTCCCCCGGCTTGACGACCCCACGCTGTTTCGCGAAGCCGCGCTGATCGGCGGCGAGTGGTTGCCATGCGGATCGGCGGCGGTCGGCGTCGAGGATCCCGCCACCGGCCGCACGATCGGCTCGGTGCCGGACTGCGGCACAAGCGAAACCGAAGCCGCCATTGCCGCCGCCGGCGCCGCCTGGCCGGGCTGGCGCGCGAGGACCGCGCATGAACGCGCCCGCCTGCTCGAAAGCTGGCACGCGCTTGTCCTTGCGCGCACCGAAGACCTTGCGCGCATCATGACAGCCGAGCAGGGCAAGCCGCTGGCCGAGGCGCGCGGCGAAATCGCCTATGCCGCCAGCTTCATCAAGTGGTTCGCCGAAGAGGGACGCCGGGTGGGAGGACGCAATGTCGCCAGCCCGGAGGCCGACCGCCGCGTCCTCGTCTTCGCGGAGCCTGTCGGCGTCAGCGCCGCGATCACGCCGTGGAACTTTCCGGCGGCGATGATAACGCGCAAATGCGCGCCTGCCCTGGCTGCCGGATGCCCGGTGGTCATCAAGCCTTCCGATCTCACCCCCTTCACCGCGCTCGCCCTTGCCGACCTTGCACTGCGGGCGGGCATTCCGGCAGGCGTCATCAATGTCGTCACCGGCCGCCCCGACGCCATTGGCGACGCGATCTGTTCCAGCCCGGCGGTCCGCAAGCTGTCCTTCACCGGCTCCACCCGCGTCGGTGCCATGCTGATGCGGCAGTGCGCGGGCACGCTGAAGCGGCTGAGCTTCGAACTGGGCGGCAACGCCCCGCTGGTGGTGTTCGAGGATGCCGACCTCGACCTCGCCGTGCGGGCAACCATGGTCAGCAAGTTCCGCAATTCCGGCCAGACCTGCGTCTGCGCGAACCGCATCCTCGTCCACGATGCCGTCCACGACGCGTTCGCGCGCCGCCTGGAAGCCGCCGTATCGGCGCTGCACTGCGGACCGGGCTTCGATGGCGCCTCCACCACCGGTCCGCTCATCAATGCCGCAGCGGCCGAGAAGGTCGAAAGTCACCTCGCCGATGCGCTGGCGCGAGGCGGGCGGATCTCGGCGCGGGGATCGGGCCGGGAGGGCGGCAATTTCGTGCGGCCGGTGGTCGTGACCGGGGCGGAACCCGGCATGAAGCTGGCCTGCGAGGAAACGTTCGGCCCGATCGCCCCGCTGTTCCGTTTCGCTTCCGAGGACGAGGCGATGAACCTTGCCAACGACACGCCTTACGGACTGGCCAGCTATTTCTTCACACGCGATCTTGCCCGCGCGTTTCGCGTCGCGGAACGGCTTGAAGCCGGCATGATCGGGCTCAACACCGGCAGCATTGCCATGGAAATGGCGCCGTTCGGCGGCATCAAGCAGTCCGGGCTCGGCCGCGAAGGCGGACAGGCCGGGATCGAGGAATATCTGGAGACCAAGGCCTTCCACATCGGCGGCCTCGATTTCTGACCCTCCCGGCGGCCATCGCCGCCTTTTTTCGTTGTTCCGACACGTTTGAGAAAGGTCCAGCCCGTGAACGCCGCCCGGAAATACTCGATTGCCGTCATCCCCGGTGACGGCATCGGCAAGGAGGTCATGCCGGAAGGCGTGCGCGTGCTCGAAGCCGCGGCAAGCCGCTTCGGTTTCGAACTCGATCTCCAGTGGCACGACTTCGCGTCCTGCGATTACTATCTTCGCCACGGAGAGATGATGCCCGCGGACTGGAAGGCGCGCATCGGCCGGGTCGACGCGCTGTTCTTCGGCGCGGTAGGCTGGCCCGACACCGTTCCCGACCATGTCTCGCTCTGGGGATCGCTGCTTCAGTTCCGCCGCGAATACGACCAGTACGTCAATTTGCGTCCTGTCCGGCTCATGCCCGGCGTTCCCTGCCCGCTCGCCGGCCGCAAGCCGGGCGACATCGATTTCTGGGTCGTGCGCGAAAATACCGAGGGGGAGTACAGTTCGGTCGGCGGGCACATGTTCGCGGGCACCGACCGCGAGGTGGTGATCCAGGAAACCGTGATGACCCGCTTCGGCGTTGACCGCGTGCTGCGCTATGCCTTCGACCTCGCCAGCCGCCGTGAACGCCGGCACCTGACCAGCGCCACCAAATCCAACGGGATCGCCATCACCATGCCGTTCTGGGACGGCCGGGTGGAAGCGATCGCCCGCGAATTCGCGGATGTCACGCATGACAAGTATCACATCGACATCCTGACCGCGCAGTTCGTGCTCAATCCGCAGCGCTTCGACGTGGTCGTCGCCTCCAATCTCTTCGGGGATATCCTGAGCGATCTCGGCCCCGCCTGCACCGGAACCATCGGCGTTGCCCCTTCGGGCAATATCAATCCCGAGGGCACGCACCCCTCTCTCTTCGAGCCGGTCCACGGCTCAGCGCCCGATATCGCCGGCAAGGGGATCGCCAATCCGGTCGGCCAGATCTGGTCCGCCGCGATGATGCTCGAACATCTCGGCGAAGCCGAAGCGGCAGCAGCGGTCATGACCGCGATCGAGGCCGTACTCGTCTCGCCCCGCGGAAGGACAGGCGATCTGGGCGGCAGCGCCGATACGCTTTCCTGCGGCAAGGCGATCGCCGAATCCCTCTAGGAACGGGGTGCGGCATAATATGCCGCGCCCCCCCCCCAAATTGGCGATCCTGCTGCCGGATCGCTCCCGTTTCGGCGCAACCGGCCGAACCGACGGCATAATCTGTCTCCCATGACAGACCTTCAGACTTCCCCTATCACCCGCAGTCATAACCAGGGATTGCTGGAACTGGACCGCCGGCACCTGATCCATCCGGTCACATCGTTCCGGGGCCATGAACGCCACGGCGCCCGCATCCTGCAATCGGGTGAGGGCATGTGGCTTACCGATGTCGACGGGCGGCGGGTGCTAGACGCGTTCGCCGGTCTGTGGTGCGTCAATGTGGGCTACGGGCGGGAGAGCATCGTCGAGGTCGCCGCCGAACAGATGCGGCGGCTGCCTTATGCCACCGGCTACTTCCACTTCGGCAACGAGCCGGCGATCCGTCTGGCCCACGAACTGACCCGGCTCGCCCCGGAAGGACTTGGCCACGTCTACTTCACGCTGGGCGGTTCGGACGCGGTGGACAGCGCGATCCGCTATATCGTCCACTACTTCAATGCCATCGGCAAACCGCAGAAGAAGCATTTCATCGCCCTCGAATGGGGCTACCACGGCTCCAGTTCGAACGGTGCGGGGCTGACCGCGCTGGCCAACTTCCATCGCGGGTTCGATCTGCCCCGGCCCTGGCAGCACCACATCGCATCGCCCTATCCCTACCGCCACCCGGAGGGCCATGACGACGCGGCGGTGATCGCCTCCAGCGTGGCCGCGCTCAAGGCAAAGGTCACCGAACTCGGGGCGGACAACGTGGCGCATTCTGCTGCGAGCCGATCCAGGGTTCGGGCGGCGTCATCGTGCCGCCCAGGGGCTGGCTCAAGGCCCTGCGGCAGGCTTGCGACGAACTGGGCGTCCTGATGCTGGTGGACGAGGTCATCACCGGCTTCGGGCGCACCGGCCCGATGTTCGCCTGCGAGGCGGAAGACGTCTCGCCCGATTTCATGACCCTCGCCAAGGGCCTCACCTCGGGCTACGCGCCGATGGGCGCCGTGCTCATGGCCGATCACATCTATGAAACCATCGCCGACGCCGCGCCCGAAAGCCTGCCGATCGGGCACGGCTTCACTTACTCCGGCCATCCGGTAAGCGCCGCGATCGCGCTGGAGGTGCTGCGGCTGTACCAGGAGGGGGGACTGCTCGAGAACGGCGAACGCACGGGCATTCGTTTCGCGCAGCATCTCGAACGCATGCGCGAACATCCGCTGGTGGGCGATACGCGCGGACGCGGCCTGCTAGGCGCCATCGAACTGGTCAGCGACAAGGGCTCCAAGGCCGGGTTCGACACTGCGCTGGACATCGGCGGGCGGCTCTCCGCGCTTACCTGGGAAAAGGGCGTGATCGTGCGCTGCTTCGGAAATGCGGTGATAGGTTTCGCGCCCGCCCTGAGCTGCACGTCGAGCGAGATGGACATGATATTCGATCGCGTGGAAGGTGCTCTCGACGCGCTGCTGGAGATGCCCGACATCCGTGCCGCGACGGGTTGCTGACAAGGAAAAAGACGACATGGCGATAGGCCCCAAACTTGACCGGATCGACCTCAAGATCCTCGCCAAGCTTCAGGAAGCGGGGCGTATCACCAATGTCGAGCTTTCCGATGCTGTCGGCCTGTCTCCCAGCCCTTGCCTCACCCGGGTCAAGCGGTTGGAAACGGCCGGTTACATCACCGGTTACGGCGCGCACATCAATCTCAACAAGCTGGGCGAATTCCTCACCGTCTTCACCGAAGTGACGCTGGGCGAGCACCGGCGCGGGGACTTTTCCCGCTTTGAAACCCGGATCGCCAAGATCGACGAAATCGTCGAATGCCACCTGGTCAGCGGCGGGTACGACTACCTCCTGAAATTCGTCGCGCGCGGCGTCACGCATTACCAGTCGCTCATCGAGGAAATGCTCGAAAACGATTACGGCATCGAAAAGTACTTCAGCTACATCGTCATCAAATCGCCGTTCATCAAGCATCACTTCCCGATCCAGAACCTGTTCGGGGATTGAACCGCCGCGCCGCGCGCCCGCGAAATTGCCGTGGGCCGCGGCGAGGGATGAGGCCGGGCGGCGCGTATGATGTCCTGCAAGCCCGGAAGGCATCGTCCCCCGGGCATGGAACCGGAGCTAACCCATGCGTCTCACTGCACTTGCCGCCGCTGCCGCCGTCATGCTGGCCGCCTTTCCTTCCCTTGCGCTGGCGCATCCCAAGCTGCTGAGCGCCCCGCCCGCCGCCAATTCGGCGGTGGCGAAGCCCACCTCGATCACCCTGACCTTCTCCGAAGACCTCGTCGCGCCGCTCTCCGGCATCGACCTGGTGATGACCGGGATGCCGGGCATGGCCGATCACAAACCGATGCCGATCAAAGGGATTGCCGCCAGGGCCAAGGGCAAGACGATGACCATAGCCCTGCCCCGCCCGCTTCCCACCGGAACCTACGAACTGACCTGGCACGCGGTCGCCGCCGACCAGCACCGCATCGAAGGCAGCTACGGCTTCACGGTCCGCTGATCCCATGGAAACGGGCAGCCTCGTTGCCGCGCGCCTTGCCAGCTATGTGCTGCTGCTCGCGGCGGCAGGGCTGCCTGTTCACGCCCTGATCCAGCGCCGCGCCCGCTTCGGCGGAGGCGAACGAGCTGCGCTGATGCTGCTCGCGGCGGGCGCGCTCATCACCTCGCTGTGGTGGGCGCTTGCCAATGTCGCGGCCATGGCGGGCCTCGCGATCGGCGATCTCGATACCGCCACTTTTACCGCCGTGCTTCAGGCAACGCCGCTCGGGCTACTGCTGACCTTGCGCGCCGCCGCCCTGACCGCCTTCCTCGTGCTGCTGGCGCTGCGCCCCGCGCCGCTGCTGCTTGCACCGCTAGCCCTTGCCGCGCTTGCCAGCGCCGCATGGGCAGGTCATGCCGGCGCGGGCGAAGCGCCCTGGGGCGTGCTGCTCCGGGCCAGCGACGTGCTGCACCTGGGCGCCGCCGCGCTGTGGCTGGGCGCGCTGTTCGCTTTTCTCTCCGCGCTGATGGGCCGAGGCGGGCGAAAGGACGCCGCCGTTATCGCCGCACTGTCCGCTTTCGCGCGGACCGGCACCGTGATCGTCGCCGTGCTGTTCCTGACCGGACTGGCCAATGCATGGCTTATCGGCGGTGCAGGCGGACTGCCTTCAGGCTGGTGGCCGCGATTGATCGCGCTGAAATTCGCGCTGTTCCTCGCCATGCTCGCACTCGCCGCCGATAACCGCTGGCGGCTGGTGCCCGCGCTTGAACGCCGCACGCCGGGGCGAGCCCGGCGGCTGCGCCTTTCGCTGATGCTGGAAACGGCCTGCGGGCTCGGGATCGTGGGGGTGGTTGCCCTCGCCGGGCAACTCGACCCCCACGGCGGCTGACAGCCAGTTCCCTCAGGCGCGTGCGGCGATGACGATGATCTCGACCTTGTAGTCGGGCGAGGCCAGACGGGATTCGCCGGTGGCGCGGGCAGGAGCCGGTGCATCGGCGATCCAGTCGTCCCAAACCGCGTTCATTTTCTCGAAATCGGCGATGTCGGCCAGCCAGATGGTTGCCGAGAGCAAGTGGTTCTTGCTGCTGCCGGCCTGCTTCAGCAGAGCTTCGATCTCGGCAAGCGCGGTGCGGGTCTGGGCGGTCACGTCATCGCCGGGCTCGCCGACCTGCCCCGCGAGATAGATCGTATCGCCGTGAATGACAGCCTCGCTCATGCGCGGGCCCTGTTCGATGCGGGTAATGGTCATGCAATCAACTCCTGGCGATTCTGGATGGAAACTCGGGTTCAATAGCGGGAGATGGCGAGGTCGGCAGCCTCGATGGCGGGCGCCCGGCCGCCGATGATGTCGGCGATCACATGGGCGGAACCGCAGGCCATCGTCCAGCCGAGCGTGCCGTGGCCGGTATTAAGGAAGAGGTTGGATATGCCGGTAGGCCCGATCACCGGCGTACTGTCGGGCGTCATAGGGCGCAGGCCGCTCCAGAACGAAGCCTTGGACACATCGCCCGCGCCGGGGAACAGCGACCCCAGCGAATACTCCAGCGTGGTGCGCCGCGCTTGCGGCAGATCCCTGGAGAAGCCCGAGATTTCCGCCATTCCGCCCACGCGGATGCGATCGCCCAGCCGGGTGATCGCCACCTTGTAGCTTTCATCGAGCAGGGTCGATACCGGCGCGAGCGCGGGATCGGACACCGGCACGGTGATCGAATAGCCCTTCACCGGATAGACGGGCAGCCGAATGCCCAGAGGCGCCAGGAGTTGCGGCGAATAGCTGCCCAGCGCCACGAGATAGGCATCGGCAACCAGCTTTCCCGCCGCCGTCACGACATGGTCTATCCGTCCGCCGGATCGGGACAGGCCGGTGATCGCGGTATCGTGGACAAACCGTACGCCCGCGTCGCGCGCCATCCCTGCCAGCGCATTGGTGAACTTGAAGCAGTCCCCGGTCTCGTCGTTCGGCAACCGCAAGCCGCCCACCAGCCGGGCCTCGCTTGCCGCCAGCCCCGGTTCCGCCGCCAGGCATCCTGCCCGGTCGAGCACTTCGAAGGGAACCCCGTCCGCCTCCAGGACCGCGATATCCTTGGCGATCCCGTCCATCTGCTTCTGCTCGCGGAACAGCTGCAACGTCCCCTGGCTGCGTTCGTCGTAGCGGATGCCGGTTTCCCGGCGCAGTTCGATCAGCTGGTCGCGGCTGAATTCCGCGAGGCGGACCATGCGGCTCTTGTTCACGGCGTAGGACCGCGCGTTGCAATTGCCCAGCATCGCCGCCAGCCAGCGGAGCATCGCCATGTCCGGGCGTGGCCGCAGGACGAGCGGCGCATGTTCCATGAACAACCATCGCAGGGCCTTTGCCGGAATGCCGGGGGCGGCCCAGGGCGAGGCATAGCCCGGCGAAATCTCCCCGGCATTCGCGAAGCTGGTTTCCAGAGCGGGGCCGGGCTGCCGGTCGATGACGACCACCTCGTGCCCAGCCCGCGCCAGATACCATGCAGAGGTGACGCCGATCACGCCGCTTCCCAGTACCGCAACTTTCATCGTGCGACGCTCCGCTGTGCCAGACCGGCCGCCGGGACATAGTCTCTTGCATAGCGGCGGCTGAGCTGGGTTAGAATCTCGTAGGAAATCGTGCCGGCATCGCGGGCCAGATCGTCGATCGTCTGGTTCGGGCCGAGGATCTCGACCGGCGCGCCGGGGCGAAGGTGGCGCTCCGGCACATTGGTGACGTCCAGAGTAATGCTGTCCATCGACACCCGGCCCACCATCGGCACCCGAATGCCCGCAACGAAAGCGCTTCCGCGGTTGCCCAGCGTGCGCGGCAATCCATCGGCATAGCCGACCGGTATCGTCGCGATCCGCGTTTCCCGCAGGGCGCGATGCGTAAGGCCGTAGCCGATCCCCGTTCCCGCCGGAACCGTGCGAAGCTGGGCGATCCGCGCCTCCAGCGACACTACCGCGCGCATCGGGTTCACGCCGCCATGCGGCGCGCCGCCGTAAAGGGCGATCCCGGCACGCACGATGTCGAGGTGGTCCTGCGCAAGGAAAGCCCCGCCGCTATTGTCGAGCGCGCGGGGCAGGCCGGGAAAACCGCTCGCGATGCGCGAGAAACACGCGGCCTGCTCGCCGTTGAACGGATGGTCCGGTTCGTCGGCGCAGGCGAAGTGGCTCATCAGCATGACCGGCTTCACACCGCGCAGACGGTCCGGCTCGCCAAGGAGAAGGGCAACCTCCTGCGGCGACATTCCCATCCGCGACATGCCGGTATCGACCTGCAAGGCCCCGCGCAGCCACTGGCCTCGCGCCCGGGCGAGGCTGGACCAGCGGTCGATCTGATCGAGCGAATTGAGCACGGGGATCGCCCCGCTCGCCGCGCATTCCGCCTCCGCGCCGGGCTGAAGACCGTTGAGGACGAACAATTCCGCTTCCGGCGGCAGCAAGGGCATAAGCGCTGCCGCCTCGTCGAGCACGGCGACGAAGAACGTCCTGCACCCGGCATCGGCCAATGCATCCACCGCCCGTGCCGCGCCGATGCCATAGGCATCTGCCTTGACCACCGCCGCCACCCGCGCAGGCGCGACCTGCCGCCCGACAATGGCGTAGTTCTCCACCAATGCACCGAGATCGATCCGGAGCACGGCACCTGCCGTAGCCAATGTCGTCATGCAGCCCTCCTTTCCTCGCAGATTATCGACGGTTATACGAAATAGGCTCCCAATCTTGCGTCAACCTTGCGAAGATTGCGATAATTTCGCACGATCATTCGGCAGATTCAGAACGATGTCAGAACCACTCGATTCCATCGACCGCACCATCATCCGCCTGCTGCGGCTCAATGCCCGCCGCCCCAACTCGGAAATCGCCACGGAGGTCGGCCTCTCGGCCTCAGCCTGCCATCGCCGCATCCGGATCCTGGAAGAACGCGGCGTGATCCGGGGCTACACGGTCATCACCGGGAGCGGAGAGGAAGACGAGCGCGGGGTCGATGTCCTCGTGCAGGTCACGCTGGACCGCCAGACCGAGGAATACCTTTCGAAGTTCGAGCACGCAGTGCGCCAGTGTCCGGAAATTCGCGAATGCTTCCTGATGACGGGCGATGTCGACTACTGGCTTCGCGTCCGTACGGACAGCGTAGCCGCCTATGAGACGATCCACGGCGAAATCCTGTCCCGGATGCCGGGTGTAACCCGTATCAGCTCCAGTTTCGCCATGCGCGACGCCTTGCGCCCCAAGCGGTCCGGGCGGCGTTAGAGCCACCGTCCAGCGCCTTCGCCGACCGGTGGCGGGAAGCCGACGAACCGTGCGCGCCCCGGCGATCCGTCCGCTCAAGGCCATTGACTCGCCCTTCTCTACCATTCAAGTTGACAATACACGAAGCGAGCTATCGCCTGTCTTGAACATATCGCCTGAACACATCAGTAGAAGGGAGAACGACCATCATGCACAGCGATTTTCACGTCGTCCGCAAGGGCATGGAATGGGCCGTCAGCCTGCACGGGCTGATCCTCGAAGCTTTCGCCAACCAGCGCGATGCCCTCAACCGGGCTGTCGATGCCGCGCACCAGGCCGGGATGAACGGGCACCGGGCACAAGTGCTTCTCGTCGAAGCGCCATCCGATGCCCGCACCCATTGGGTCTTCGGCCATCATCCCTACCCGCCGACCGCCTGAGGGCGCGGGTTCCCTCCAGTTCGACAGGAGCCTGAAATGCTCAGAAAACTATTCGTCGACCATCCCGAAGCGGTAAACGAGACTTACGGCGAGCATTTCTATGTGGCCGGCCGCTTCGGCCTGCTCATGATCCTCGCCGGGCTCGGCACGATCATTCACGGGTTCATTCCAGGTTTCCATACCCGGACCGGCAGCAACATGATCAGAAAGCTGCACGGCGAGATGACCCGCCGCCAGCCTCGCCAGACCCAGCCCGTTTCCACGGCACCGTTCGCCATGCAGCTCGAATACGAGATCTGAACTAGGTCGTAGACTCATAAGCGCGGAGCCACAGCCGCACAGAGGCGAGTTGGACCATGGCGAGGAAGTTGGCGGCGAGCTTATCGTAGCGAGTGGCGACGCGGCGGAAGTGCTTCAGCTTCGAGAAGAACCGCTCGATGAGGTTGCGCTTGCGGTAGAGCCTTTTGCTGAAGCAGGGTTTCCACTTCCGATTGGATTTTGCCGGGATGTTCGGAGTGGCTCCTTGCCCCTCGATCAGCGCACGGATGCGGTCAGCGTCATAGGCTTTATCGGCCAGCACGATGGTGTGCGGCCCGAGATTGTCGAGCAGCATGTCGGCGATCTGTCCGTCATGCGCTTGTCCGGCTGTCAGGCCGAGCCGGATCGGGAGGCCTTGGGCATCGACGAGCGCGTGGATTTTGGTCGTGAGTCCGCCTCGTGATCGACCGAGACAATGATCTCGATCCCCCTTTTTGCCGTCGCGGCCTGCTGATGGGCGCGAACGGAAGTGCTGTCGATCATCTGAATGTCGCCGTCGTGAGCGGCGGTGACGGCGTCCATCATCCGGTCCCAGACACCGGCCTTCCGCCATCGCACAAAGCGATTGTAGCAAGTGGTGCGTGGCCCGTAGCGCTCGGGCAGGTCACGCCACGGCGCGCCGGACCGCAGCACCCAAAAGATGCCATTCAACACGCGCCGATCATCGACGCGGGGCACGCCTCGCGGTTTGTTGGGCAGCACGGGTTCGATCACGCGCCATTCGAAGTCAGTCAGGTCGTACCGGCTCATGCCGAGCGTGAATCAGAAACCAGCGAGGAAGTCCAACCCATGTTCGGGCTATTTCGCGTCGAACCAAATCTCGTCGAGATCGATCTCCGGGACACGTTCGTCGCTGACAGCCCCTTGGGCACCACGCCTTTCGTGAAACAGGCGAATCACTCCAACCGTAGGACTGAAAGATGTCTCTTGATCCCAGTCTGCGACGCTTTCGTTGGCGCGATCGACCCCCGTCCAAAACGCAGCGCGGTTTGCCGCGCTAAGGCCGCGAAGGTCGAAGTCCATAAAGCCTCCGGTTCGCTGCGCCACGTCAAGCAGCCACCGGGCAAGCCGAGTATCGTTGTCGGAGACTGAGCGGGCAATGCGCTCCAACGCACCACCCAAGCCCATGTTCGAGGCATAAAGATCGCTTCCGTCGTCGAGTTTGATAATGCCAGCCATGGGCACAGCATCCACGATCAAACAGCGGATCGCAATCACCCCTGCCGCTTTATGAGTTTACGGCCTAGGCGGCGTGGACAAATTCGTTTCCGGGTGACTGCTCTGAATGCTTGAGCTACCATGTTGGCATGACCGACGATCATTCCCGAAGTGTATATCGCG
>NZ_LGJH01000007.1 GCF_001298105.1 Novosphingobium sp. ST904
GCACTGCGTGCGGCGGCACGTAGCGGCATCCATCATCCACTTTGCTTCTGATCCAGTCCAGGGCCGCCAGCACCGGACGCCACACGGCGTTGTTCGACCGGAACTCCAGTGCCGAAAGCAGGCTTGGCAGCATACGGCGATAATGATTGGCCCATGACCTCCGCATCACCTTGTAGATCCGCCGATCCAAGGCGCCCTTTGCCTGGCTTTCCTTGATGATCGCCGCCAGTTTGTCCTTGCCGGCGATTGGGAAAATGACATCGCAGATGCGCCCGGATGGATCGTCGATCGAAGCGCTGGCAATCTCGACCAGGAGTCGCTCCTTGCCATAGACCCGCTCGATGTCTTTCGCGATATCGCCCACCACCTTGCGTTTCGAGCGCGATCCGATCTTATGGACCGTCTCGATCAGCAGGTCGACCATCGCATCCGTAAGCTGAGCTTCCCGCGCCATCAGATAAACGGCATAGAGCCCGAGCTGGCGCGCCGGTACATGCCGGCGCATCTCCGAGGCTTTCTCGCCGGCAACCCGGCGAACGATCTGATCGACCCATGCCTTGCCCGTGACCGATAGGAAATCTCGGGGAAGAGCAAGCCGTTGGATAAAGGCGAGTTT
>NZ_LGJH01000006.1 GCF_001298105.1 Novosphingobium sp. ST904
TTAAAGGAACGAGGTCAAATCGTTTTAGTTGGACGCTTGATCGCGCCCTACATATCGATCGAAAGCGTCTATGAACGGCCAACGTTCAAAGACCCCTCGCAAACCACCTTCAAAGAATACCACGTCAAGGCCGAAGCAGCATGTATGCTGATCGTCAAGGACGGAGAAGTCGTCTCCAAATGTTTCGCTTCTATAAAAGAAGACCGCGATAGCTAATATAAGTAAGATCATCGCAAAGAGCGTTTCGATAAAGCTCAATGCGCTAGGAAGAGATGCAGGAATAGCAGCCCAAGGTATAAACCTTGCAAATGCCAAACGCAGTTGCCGTCTTTGGACGGCCAGCATCCAAAAATAGCTTAACGTGATCTAGTTTGGAATCTTGCACGACAACCTCACGGCGCTGCCTTTGCAGCGCGGTTTGACCGAGGGCCTCAAGATCAAGTTACGAGAGTTGTCAGTGTCAGATTAGGATTGAGATCAGTTACAATGGCCCGGCTCCCATGTGGTCACCGCGAATTTCCGCGTCAAGGCCGACAAGCGCGGTTGTCCAACAACCACCTTGTACTGATG
>NZ_LGJH01000005.1 GCF_001298105.1 Novosphingobium sp. ST904
TTTCCGCTCGCACCATTTGGGTGCACCCGAACGTGACGATCGGAAGTGACATATACGACATGTCACAAAAGGGTGGTTCCGTCACCAATGTTACTGTACGAGGGCAAAGCCACCCTAATGTGACGGATTTGCCCATGACCCGCGTCGGCTACGCCCGCGTCAGCACCATCGACCAGGATCTCGACATCCAGGTTGCCCGGTTGAAGGCAGCGGGCTGTGAAATCCTCCGCTCCGAAACAGGCTCGGGCGCATCGCGCACTGGACGCACGGAGCTTGAGACGATCATGCAGTTTCCTGCGCGCCGATGACGAACTCGTCGTCCTGCGTCTCGATCGGCTCGGTCGCTCCACACGCGATGTTCTCAATCTGGTTCATGAACTCGACCAGAAGGGAGCCTCATTGCGGGTGCTTGAGCCGGAGGTGACGACGGCCGGAAGCATGGGGCGGATGGTGATCACCATTCGTGGGCATGGTCGCGGACATGGAACTGACGTTCATCAAGGACGGCAGCGCGCCGGGATCGAGGCGCGCGCGCCGAAGGCGTCTACAAAGGCCGGAAGAAA
>NZ_LGJH01000004.1 GCF_001298105.1 Novosphingobium sp. ST904
CACCCGAATGCTTCAGAGCGTGCTGGTGGAACCGAAATGGACGGGCCGGATGACGCCGGATGATTATCGCGGCCTCACACCGCTGATTTACAGCCACGTCAATCCTTATGGCCGCTTCGACCTCGATCTGAATAGCCGGATCGATTTTGGGCGGCTTGCTGGCCTGACCGGGGCCTTTCCGCTCGCACCATTGGGTGCACCGAACGTGACGATCGGAAGTGACATATACGACATGTCACAAAAGGGTGGTTCCGTCACCAATGTTACTGTACGAGGGCAAAGCCACCCTAATGTGACGGATTTGCCCATGACCCGCGTCGGCTACGCCCGCGTCAGCACCATCGACCAGGATCTCGACATCCAGGTTGCCCGGTTGAAGGCAGCGGGCTGTGAAATCCTCCGCTCCGAAACAGGCTCGGGCGCATCGCGCACTGGACGCACGGAGCTTGAGACGATCATGCAGTTCCTGCGCGCCGATGACGAACTCGTCGTCCTGCGTCTCGATCGGCTCGGTCGCTCCACACGCGATGTTCTCAATCTGGTTCATGAACTCGACCAGAAG
>NZ_LGJH01000003.1 GCF_001298105.1 Novosphingobium sp. ST904
GAGCAACTTGGTCTCGATGCCAAATCCGTGAACCACTATGATTTTTCCGGGCGCACCGCCCGCCGGCATTGCGCGGAGATTTTGCGGCATCTCGGGTTCCGCCGTATGACGCAGACGGATCGCAGGGCGTTGTCGAGGTGGATTTCCGACGATCTTTGTGCGGGCGGGCAGCCGATCAATGCCATGCTCGAGCATGTTTTCCTGTGGTGCCGCGACCGCCGTATCTATGGGCCGTCGCGCAAGGAGCTGGAACGCCTCGTCCGTTCGCAACGACACCTCTATCTGGAGGCCCTGTTGGCCCGAGTCCGCGATGGCTTGCGCCGGATGCGGTCGCCTTGCTGGAAGCCTCGCTCGCCGATCCCGATGGCCCGACCGGCTTCAACACGTGAAGGGGGATGCAGGTCAGGCGACGCTCGAAAACATTCTTGGCGTGACCGCCAAACTCGCCTTTATCCAACGGCTTGCTCTTCCCCGAGATTTCCTATCGGTCACGGGCAAGGCATGGGTCGATCAGATCGTTCGCCGGGTTGCCGGCGAG
>NZ_LGJH01000002.1 GCF_001298105.1 Novosphingobium sp. ST904
GTGTCGAACCTGTTGCCGGGATCATCCTGCCCGGCCGCCGGCGCAGGCTCAGCGGTCAGTCGCTTGCTCACGAGGCAGAAATCGCTCGCAGTTCGCGGGGGTTCGGGCTGTCCGCAGGCACTGGTCATAGACAGCAGTGCTGCGGCCATCGCCGCGGTTGAAGGCATCCTGGATTTCCACACGCGCCGCATTTCCCTGCTCCGCCCGGTTGATGGTCTCGCGCAGGTCACCCTCGCGCTGGGCGGAAGCACCCGCCGCCTGTTGCTTTTCGTCATGAGATCGCGCCCAGAGCCACAGGAGCGCGAGACAGGCTGCCGCCAGAGCAATCGCCGCGAGGACGCGATGAACTCGCCCAGTAAGGCCCAAGCGGGTCAGGAGCTCAATCATACCCCTTGCTCCGCCATCGTGGTCCCGGATGCCTTGTCGATCGAGCGCGCGGTGGCAACGTTGCGATCCTTCACCGCCACCGCCACCGCCGTACCGCCGGCGACGATCGCCAGCCCGGCCGGGAACAGCGTGCAGTATCCGGC
>NZ_LGJH01000001.1 GCF_001298105.1 Novosphingobium sp. ST904
CGTAACTTGATCTTGAGGCCCTCGGTCAAACCGCGCTGCAAAGGCAGCGCCGTGAGGTTGTCGTGCAAGATTCCAAACTAGATCACGTTAAGCTATTTTGGATGCTGGCCGTCCAAGACGGCAACTGCGTTGGCATTTGCAAGGTTTATACCTTGGGCTGCTATTCCTGCATCTCTTCCTAGCGCATTGAGCTTTATCGAAACGCTCTTGCGATGATCTTACTTATATTAGCTATCGCGGTCTTCTTTTATAGAAGCGAAACATTGGAGACGACTTCTCCGTCCTTGACGATCAGCATACATGCTGCTTCGGCCTTGACGTGGTATTCTTTGAAGGTGGTTTGCGAGGGGTCTTTGAACGTTGGCCGTTCATAGACGCTTTCGATCGATATGTAGGGCGCGATCAAGCGTCCAACTAAAACGATTTGACCTCGTTCCTTTAACTCGCGGGCTTTCTCTGGGCTAAGCTCCAGTTTTACCGTTCGACTAAAAGTCGAATTCCAACTG
>NZ_LGJH01000150.1 GCF_001298105.1 Novosphingobium sp. ST904
GGATGGTATTGCGGGACAGGCCGGTCCGCCTCTTGATCTCCCGAATGGAGATCTTCTGCCGGAAATGCCACCGGCGGATCACACTGAGTAAGTCCATGTTGATCACTCCACGACCCTCCGACTGGCAGCCGGAGGCGAGGGAAACATGGTCAATTCTCAATGGTAATTTATACGCCCCCCGGTTCACATCTCAGTGGCAATCAACAGGCATGACGATTTTTCTGCAAGTTGCAATGGGAGATTTCGCTATTCGACAAGTTTTACAATATCATTGTTCAAAAATATTTGTTTCGCAGTCTGTGATTTTTCTGCTGGCCATTTTTGTGGATATTGGGTGAAGTTAGGTAAATTTACAGTAAAGTCAATTTGTTATCTCTCCGACAGGTGAGCGTACCCATAGGTTTGGCTGAGGGGGCGCCGACCGGAGACAAAAGATGGCGGATGTGTGCAAGGCAGGCGCCGATGAGAAGATGATTGGTTCGCGATCGTGTTGCCTCGCCAAGCGGCATTGATCCTTTGAACGCCGCAATGTTTCAATGCACAAATCTGTGCGGAAGGTGCCAATCAGCAAGCGTTCATTAGAGAAAAATGGGGTGCGTCTGCGGGCGTGAGTGAACCTGTTTGGATTGCTCTGGACAAGTGAAAAAGGGTGGGGCACAATCGCCAAGGCACCGGAAGAAAAGGGTTATTTTTGGTGCGTGTGGGATAATGTGTGGGGAAGTGCAGCGCTGAGAGCGGAAAAATTGCATTCTAACAAGTTGTTACGATTTCAGATGCAAATCCCACCCTCTCCGCCAAGAGCCCTTCCGGGACCATCCAGAACTGATCGCAGGAAATTCATCGATTTCCTTGGTTTCGGCGATCGGGCTCAATTTCCTTTATCGTGGCTGGACGTTGGCTCGACGAGAGTCGTCTCTTGCGAATTTCGCGCGGAATGTCCGGGAATTCTCCTCACCGACCGGGGCTTTGTTCTCATGTGCGTGATTGCCGGCAGCGCTTGAACGTATTTCGGGCGGAAGCCGGTTTTTTCGTTCACTGAGGTCGCGTCCGGTGTCATGTTGACAGATATCGGCGGCGCGAGCAGCTTGTTCCGGTTGAAGATGGCGGCTCGGAGAGTCGGTGTGAATTAGCGCTTTTTCGGCGGCTACCTCGCTCAAGGGTCGGGTGCATGCAGAGGGTGTTGAGCAGCATTGCTTTGGCGGCGCAGGGCTTTGTTCTTGCCAGTTTTTCGACTGGCGCGGGCATTTCGCCGGTGACTCTGGCCATGCTTGATCCGTCAGGGCTTGCCGCTTCGATTTGCGGCGCAAGGGCTGAGGCGGCGGTGCTGGCGCACGAGCTTGTGCTTGCCGCAGCCGTTACGGGTCCGGTCGGTGCCGCATCCCAGGCGATACCGCTCTATCGCGATCTCGTTGCCGATCGTTTGCCGATCACCACTTCAAGCGAGCAGGCGCGGCGCTATTTCAATCAGGGTCTCCTGCTGGCCTATGGCTTCAATCATGCAGGGGCGGTGCGCTCTTTTCGCGAGGCGCAGCGGCTCGATCCGGCTTGCGCGATGTGCTGGTGGGGCGAGGCGCTGGCGCTGGGGCCGAACATCAACGCGCCCATGGACGATCGCGATCGCAATGCGGCTTTGGCGGCGATGGATAGGGCCGCAGGGCAAAGCGTGCATGCGTCACCGCTGGAGCAGGCGTTGATCGGTGCGACGGTGCGCCGCTACACGCGCGATGCGAAGGCCGATCGCTCTGCACTGGATACCGCATATGCCGATGCCATGATCGACGTTGCCCGTCGCTTTCCAGCGGATGACGATGTGGCCGTGCTGGCGGCCGAAGCGGTCATGGATGTCAGCCCGTGGAGCTACTGGGAGGCGGACAAGCGAACGCCGACAGGCCGAAGCGGCGAGGCGGTTCGGCTGATCGAGGGCGTGCTAATGCGTGACCCGGGCAACCTTCAGGCCGCGCATCTTTACATCCATCTCATGGAGAACAGCGCGGACCCGCGCCGCGCGGAAGCTGCGGCAGACCGGCTGGCGCGGGCAGGCGCGCCGAGCGCCGGCCATCTGGTCCACATGCCGGGGCACATCTATCAACTGGTCGGCCGCTACGCCGATTCCATCCGGGTCAACATTGCGGCGGCGCGTGCGGACGAGGCTTTCATCCGCAGCACGAACGATCGCAGCCTCGTCCGCTACGGCTATTACCCTCACAACGTCCACTTCATCGTGACATCCGCGCAGATGGCAGGTGACATGCGCACGGCGATCACCGAGGCGCAGCGTCTGCGGAAACTGCTGGATCCCGGCACCTCCGCGCGGATCGCATGGATACAGGCGATCGATGCCGCACCCTTTCTGGCGATGGCGCAATTTGCCGAACCCGAGGCGATCCTGGCCATGCCGCCGCCCGACCCGCGTTTGCCCTATGCCGCTGCCATGCGGTTCTATGCGCGGGCCGTTGCCCGGGCGCAGGGGCGGGACCGCGCCGGAGCCGAGCGTGAAATCGCCGCCATCGTGGAAATCCGCAATTCCGGCACCCTGGCCGGCATGACCGAACAGGGCGTGCCCGCAGCGGACCTTCTCCAGCTGGCCGAAGCGGTGGCGCGCGGCAAGCTGGCCTTTTCGGAAAAGCGCTACGAAGAGGCCGCGCGCCTCTATCGCCGGGCAATCGTGCTGGAGGCGAAGATACCCTATCAGGAGCCGCCATACTGGTATTATCCCGTGAGCCAGTCGCTTGGCGCGGCCCTGTTCAGGGCCGGGCATTATGGCGAGGCGGCGCAGGCTTTTCGTGCCGCGCTCGTGCAGTCTCCGAAAAGCGGCTGGGCACTTTACGGACTTGCCGAAAGCGAGAAGGCGCAAGGGCACGGTGTTGAAGCGGCCGCCGCCCGCCAGGCGCTCGGGCAGGCGTGGCTGGGCGACGATGCCTGGCTGCGGATGGACCGCTTGTGAATCTCGTCCACGCCCGGGCGCTGCCCATTTTCCCGCAGCCGACCGGTGGCTATCGGCGGGCTCTTGCCTGCGTGCGCAGGTAGGCGATCAGGTCGGCTCGGTCCAACGGGTCCTTCACGCCGGGGAACTGCATGGTCGTGCCAGGCACGACGAGGCGGGGGCGGCGATCCATGCGTCGAGCGCCTTTTCGTCCCATTTGCCGCCGATGCCGATCAGCGCTGCGGTGTAGCCGTAGCGCGACCTGTTGGTGCCGGGGGGCTGGCCGAACACGCCGAACAGGTTCGGTCCGCCGCGATCGCTCGCGCCTTCGATGATGCTGTGGCAGGCGGCGCACTGCCGGAATTTCCGGGCGCCGCTTTCCACGTCGGCCACTTTCATAAGCTCTTGCAGGGTCGGGTCTTGCCCCGCTTCCCGCAGGCGCTCGTCATGACGGTCATCGCGGCATCCGGCGAGTCCGATCAGGAGAGCCATTCCGGCAAAGGCCGCGCGGGCCGATATCCATGCTTTCACGGTTCGCAGGTCCGATGCATCAATCGCGATGGAAGAACGCGGGCCTGCCCTTGAGCACGTTGCGCGCCATGTCGCCGCCATCGTGAAGGGCGAGCGGGCCGCCGGGCAGAGCATCGTCCCAGAAACCGTGGTCGGCATATTGATCGAGCGCCTCTTCATACCGGGCGATCTTGGCGGCCTGCGCTGCAAGCAGCCTTGTTGCGCTGTGCATTTCGGCAAAGTCGTCGCCCGATCCCGCGCGCACCATCCGGGCAAGATCGGGGCGTTCCAGTGCTTCGAAGTAGTCGGCAACGAAGTCCCGGGCGGATTGCAGCGGGGTTGCGTGTCCCGCAGTCGGCATGGTCATGGGCAGGTCAATCGCCGTTGCGCGGGGCGCGGGCATTGAGATCGGCCCAGAGTGCCTCCGTGCCCGCTTCCTGCGCCTTGTTCACGTATTGCGAGGCCACGAGCCAGCCCTTGATATACTGCAGCGGCAACACGCAGCCCAGCCCGACCAGCGGGAACGAGGTGAGCAGATGGACCCAGAACGGCGGGTCGAACTTCACCTGCAGCCATACGGCGAAGAACGTGAGCGGGAAGGCGACGATGCAGAGCGAGAAGAAGGCGGGGCCGTCGTCAGGGGCGGCGAAGCCGTAATCGAGCCCGCAGGCCGGGCAGGTATCGTTCAGCTTGAGCCACTTGCGGAACATGGCGCCTTTTTCGCAACGGGGGCAAAGTCCCTTCAGGCCGCACCTGAAAATACGGCGGGCCTTGTCGCCGGGCTCCATATTGTTGTCTGACATGATGCAGGTCCGCCGTTGATCGCGAGGATTCGTCTGTTGCTCAATATGGATATTGTATGCATACAAAGTCAATGCAAACAGTGATGCAAAATTGGCTGCCGGACATCCGCAATGCTCAAGGGCCGCTTTATCTGGCGATCTCCGCGGCGATCGGCCGGGATGTGGAGGAGCGGCGGCTCAATCCGGGGGATCGCCTTCCGCCCCAGCGCGAACTGGCCGAAGCGCTGGGCGTGGATACCGGCACGGTCACGCGCGCTTATGCCGAGGCGCGCAGGCAGGGGCTGATAGACGCGGAAGGACGGCGCGGCAGCTTCGTCCGGGGCAAGGCGGCGTTCGATGCGTCCAGCCAGGTGCCGCCGTTCGATACCGGCATGAACCTGCCGCCGATTCCCTCCAGCAGTTCCTATGCCGCCAGCTTCGCGAATGCGCTGCAAGCCGTGCTGGAAGGCCCGGCCGCGGCGAACCGGTTGCAGTATCAGCCTGCGGGCGGCGCTCCGGAAGACCGCGCGGCCGGCGCGCAGTGGCTGGCGGCTTCGGGAATGGAGGCGACGGAGGACAATGTCATCGTCACCAGCGGTGCGCAAACCGCGCTGCATGCGGTTGTCAGTTCCGTTCTGGCGCCCGGCGATATCGTGTGCACGGGGCCTTTCGTCTATCCGGGCTGGAGCGCGATTTGCCGCCGGCACGGCGTGGCGATCGTGCCGCTCGGCGCGGATCGGCACGGCATCGATCCCGACGCTTTCGCGCGGGCCTGCGAAACCGGGGCGGTTCAATCCACCCCGGTCAGGGCGATCTATCTCGTGCCCGACAACGACAATCCGACGACCGCGACGCTCAGCGAGGAACGGCGCCGCCGCATTGCCGAGATCGCGCGGCGGCACGATGTTCTCATCATCGAGGACGATCCCTATTCCCGTCTCGGCAGCGGCGAGATTCCGTCGCTGGCTGCGCTCGCGCCGGAGCGGACGTGGCATGTCGCAAGCCTTTCAAAGCTCGTCTCGCCATCGCTGCGCGTTGCGTACTTGCGCGCGCCGCAGCTTCGGGATGCGCTGCGGCTGGCGACGGATACCTATGAGACCACGATCATGGCGCCTCCGCTCAACCTGGCCGTCTGTACCCAGTGGCTGAACACCGGGAAATGGGCTTCGCTGGTGGCGGAGGTGCGGGACGAGTGCCTTGCGCGGCAGGCTATCGCGGCGGGCATCCTGCCGCATGGGAGCTATGAGGCGGCCGCGCGGGCTATCACTTGTGGATTGCGCTGGAGCGGGAAGGGCAGTCCGCCGATCTCGTGCGGGCGCTGCGGCCGCTCGGCATCTCGGTCGTGTCGGGAGAGCAGTTCCGCATCGACCCCGAGGCCCGTCATGCGGTGCGTATCTCGATCGGCGGCAGCGCCGATCGGCAATGCATCGAACGGGCGCTGAAGATGGTGGATGCGATGATCCACCATCAGGATGGCCGTTTCAGCCCGATGGTCTAGCCTCAACGGCCCGGAACTTCACCCGAAGCTCCGGGTCGCCGAGCCTCGGTCAGGCCGTTTCCGTTTCCATGAGGGCGGCTACCTGTTCGGGATCGCCCAGGATCAGGCCGATGCGCTGGTGAAGTCCGACCGGGGTCACGTCGAGCACGCGGTTCCAGCCGTCGGTCGAGGCGCCGCCCGCCTGTTCGACCAGGAAGCTCATCGGATTGGCTTCGTAAAGCAGGCGCAGGCGCGCCTTGCCCGGCGTGCGGTGATCGGCGGGATAGAGGAACACGCCGCCGCGCTTCAGGATGCGATGCACGTCGGCAACCATCGAGGCCGTCCAGCGCATGTTGTAGTCCCGGCCGCAGGGGCCCTTGCCGTCAGTCAGGCGCTCGTCGATGTAGCGCACCACGGTTGGCGACCACTGCGGGCGCGCGCCATGTTGATGGCGATTTCGCAATTGCCCGAAGGGATCTGCATGGGGCCGTCGGTCATGATCCAGGCGCCCAGTTCGCGATCCAGCGTGAACTCGTAGACACCGGAGCCCAGGGTCAGCACCAGCAGCGTCTGCGGGCCGTAGATCGCATAGCCGGCAGCGACCTGCGCGGTGCCGGGCTGGAGGAAATCTTCCTCTCGTACTTCGCGGCCCGCGCATTCGTCAGGCGCGCGCAGCACGGAGAAGATCGTGCCGACCGAGAGGTTTACGTCGACATTGCTGGAACCGTCGATCGGATCGTAGACCAGCAGGTATTCGCCCTTGGGATAGCGGTTGGGGATGGGATGGATCGTTTCCATCTCTTCCGAGGCCATTCCGGCGAGGTGGCCGCCCCACTCGTTGGCATCCAGCAGCAGTTCGTTGGCGAGCACGTCGAGCTTTTTCTGGACTTCGCCCTGCACGTTTTCGCTGTCGAGGCTGCCCAGAACGTCGCCCAGCGCGCCCTTGGCGATGGCGTGGTTCACCGTCTTGCAGGCGCGCGCCACGGTTTCGATCAGCAGGCGCAGTTCGGGCGGGCAGGTCGAGTTCGGCTCGCGCTGCTTTTCGAGCAGGAAGCGGGTGAGTGTCGGTTTCATATCAGCTTCCTTACCCCATGTTCCGGACAAATCCATGGCACTGCGAGCACATCCTGCCCCGTCGGGCCGGCATTACGCCGCGTCTTGCAGCCGCCGGGCTACTTGCGGGCCATGCGCGAAGGCGGTGGCCTTGGCAATGGCCTCATCGTCGGGGCGGATGCCGGTATAGAGCACGAATTGCTCGATGGCCTGGAGCACGATCACTTCCGCGCCGGAGATCGCCGTCTTTCCGGCGGCGAGGGCGGCCTTGATGAAGGGCGTTTCGGCGGGCTGCGCCACCACGTCGAAGGCGACCTCGCAGGCGGCGATCTGCGCGGGCGTGAAGGCGAGTTCACCGGCCTGCGCGCCTTCCATGCCGAGCGGCGTGACGTTGACAAGCATCGCCGCCCCCTGTTCGGGAAGCTCGGGGAGCCAGCGGAAACCGTACTGTTCGGCAAGGGCGGGGCCGGCTTCGGCATTGCGGGCGATAATCGTGCCCTGGCGGAAGCCGAGATCGCGAAGCGCGGCCATGACCGCCTTGGCCATGCCGCCGCTGCCGCGCAGCAGGAACGGCGTGGCCGGATCGATGCCGCGCCGGGCAACGAGATCGCGCACGGCGGTATAGTCGGTATTGTAGCCGGTCAGCACGCCTTCGTCGTTGACGATGGTGTTCACGCTGTCGATGGCGCGGGCCGAATCCTCAAGCCCGTCGAGCAGGGGGATCACCGCTTCCTTGAACGGCATCGAGATCGCGCAGCCGCGAATGCCCAGCGCCCGCAGGCCGCCGATGGCTGCAGGCAGGTCGGTGGTGGAGAAGGACTTGTAGACATAGTCCAGCCCCAGCAGCCCGTAGAGCGTGTTGTGCAGGCGCGACCCGGCGTTGCCGGGGCGGGCGGAAAGCGACATGCACAGGCGCGTGTCCCGGCCGATCGATTGTTTTGCGCTGAAGTCGGTCATCATGGTCAGGCTCCGATGGGCTGGTTGGCGCGGGCGCGAGGGCCGCTCGATCCGCGCGTGATGAGGCGTCCCGCCAGCACGACCTTGCGGGCAGGCGCTTCGGGATGGTCCAGCCGGTCCAGCAGCATGGTCATCGCGGTGCGGCCGATCTCCTCGACCGGCTGTTCGATCACCGAGAGCCCGTCGCCGACGAATTCCATCCAGTCGTTGTTGTCGAACCCGGCAAGGGCAATGTCGCCGGGCACGGCGAGATCGAGGTCGCGCAGCGCACGCAGCACGGTGAGCAGCATGACGCCGTTGCTGGCGACGAGCGCGTCCGGGCGAACCGGGCCGCAGAGCAGTTCCCTGACCGTGCGTGCCGCGGCCTCGGCGGCGTGCGGCATCTCGACCGTGACGGCCTCCATGCCGAACTTGCGGGCCGCTTGCTCGAACCCGGCGCGGCGCTCGATCCCGGTGCTGCTGGCGGCGCCGAACAGCCCGGCCACGCGGCGGTGGCCCTGGGCGTGGAGGTGCGCCACCAGTTCGGCGGCCATGGTTTCGTTGTCTAGCAATACCGTGTCGAGACCGGCGCTGGGCAGGCTGCGGTCGATCAGGACGACGGGGAAGCCCGGTTCCAGCCGCTCGGCCTTTTCGACCCATTGGCGGCAAGGCGCGAAGATCACCCCGGTTACGCGTTCCTCGTGCATCAGTTCGAGATAGCCGGCCTCCTTGGCCGGGTCCTCGTCGGTGTTGCACAGGATCACCCGCATTCCGCGGGCGGTGGCGAGGCTTTCGATGGCGCGCGAGACGGCGGTGAAGAAGGGGTTGCGGATATCGGCGACGATCAGGCCGATGGTGTTGGTGTGCTGGGAGCGCAGGCGCCGCGCCGCAAGGTTGGGGCGGTAGCCGGTGGACTTCACGGCCGCCAGCACCGCTCGTGCATCGCGGGATCGACGCTGCGGCCTGACAGCACCCGCGAAACGGTGGCGGGGGACACTTCGGCAACCCGGGCTACGTCCTTGATTCCAACTGTCATCCGCAATGCGCCATTCGAGAAATCGTTCTCACTTGTTAGGGCGTTTTGCCCCTCTCCTGCGGGCGACTATGCATCACGTTCTCTCAAGATCGCAAGCATTCTCTTGACAAGCGCTTTGAGAAAACGTTTTCTAAGTGCATCACAGACCCGTCGTCAAAACGGTCAGGAGAGGCCTGAAATGCTCGCAGATGCGCCCGCCTCGGGGGTAGAGGATCTCGTTCGAATCGATGCCAGCGCGGCAGACAAGGTCGATGCGATTCGCCAGGTCGGCCAGCTTCTGGTCGCCGCCGGCTGCGTTGCGCCCGGATACGAGGAAAGCATGGTCCGCCGGGAGGGCGTGGCGAACACGTTCCTGGGCGCGGGCGTGGCGATCCCGCATGGCCTGGGCGAGGACAAGGGCCTTGTCCGCCGTGACGGCGTGGCGATCCTCCAGTTGCGCGAAGGGGTCGAATGGAACCCCGGCCAGCGCGCCCATCTGGTGGTGGGCATCGCCGCCAATTCGGACAGCCACATCGCCATCCTGCGCCGCCTGACCCGCCTGATCCAGGACGAACCGCGCCTTGCCGCGCTGGTCGCTACCGACGATCCGGCCGCCTTTTCCCGCGCGCTGTGGGAAGACGGCGCGGCTGCCGCCCCGTCCGAACCGGCGGCAGACTATGCTGAAATCACAGAATGGACGGTCGACTACCCAACCGGCCTCCATGCCCGCCCCGCCTCGGCCTGGGTCGAAGCGCGCGTGCCTCTGGCGTGCGCCTGCGCGTGCGCCACGGCGGAGAGAGCGCCGATCCCCGCAGCCTCGTTTCCCTCCTCCAACTGGGGCTGCGTGCTGGTGATCGGGTGACTCTCTCCGCCGAAGGGGCAGGCGCGCGGGCGGCTTTGGACAGTTTCGCCGCCGTGGTCCGCCGCCTGACCGCGCGCGAGAAGGAAGACGCCGCGCGCGCCGCCGAAAGGCCGCCGCGCCGATCCGCGGCTGGAAGCCCGTGGCGAGGCGCGGATGATCGCGGGCGTCGCCGCCAGTCCGGGCCTCGCCATCGGCAAGGTCCATGTGCTTTCCGCGCAGGAACTCGACGTGCCCGACCGGCCGACCGATCTGGCCAGCGGTGGCACCCAGCTGAACGATGCGCTCACCCGCACCCGCGCGCAGATGAAGGCGCTGATCGACGATACCACCCGCCGTCTGGGTGCGGGCGATGCGGCGATCTTCAAGGCGCAGGCCGAACTGCTCGACGATACCGATCTCATCACGCTCACTTGCCAGCTCATGGTCGAGGGGCACGGGGTGGCATGGTCGTGGCATCAGGCGGTGGACCGTATCGCCGGGCAGCTTTCGGCGCTGGGCAATCCGGTGCTCGCCGCGCGCGCGGCGGATCTGCACGATATCGGCCGCCGCGTTCTGGCCGAGATCGATCCTGCGCTTGCGGCCGGATCACTGACCGATCTGCCCGAGGAGCCCTGCGTGCTGGTCGCGGCGGACCTGTCGCCTTCGGATACCGCCACGCTCGATACCGCGCGGGTTGCGGGCATTGCCACGGCGCTGGGCGGGCCGACTTCGCACAGCGCGATCCTGGCCCGCACGCTCGGCCTGCCTTCGGTCGTGGCGGGCGGCGCGGACCTGATGGGGCTTGCCGCCGGGGCCACCGCGATCGTCGATGGCGACAGCGGCCGCGTCTGGCTGAACCCGTCGGAGGCCGATCTTGCCTCTGCCCGCGCGTGGATCGCGGCGCTCGGCGAAAAGCGCGCCGCCGAAGAAGCCGAGCGCGGCAAGCCTGCCGAAACCCGCGACGGCCACCGCGTGGAGATCGCCGCCAACGTCAACCGCCCCGATCAGGTCGCTTTCGCGCTGGCGCAGGGCGGCGAGGGCGTCGGCCTGATGCGCACCGAATTCCTGTTTCTCGAACGCGGCGACAGTCCGGGCGAGGACGAGCAGGCCGAAATCTACCGCGCCATGACCGAGGCGCTGGAAGGGCGCCCGCTGGTGGTGCGCGCGCTCGATATCGGCGGCGACAAGCAGGTGCCGCATCTTGACCTCCCGCGCGAGGAGAACCCTTTCCTTGGCGTGCGCGGCGCGCGGCTCTTGCTGCGCCGCCCGGACCTGCTGGAGCCGCAGCTTCGCGCGCTGTACCGCGCCGCCAAGTCCGGCGGCGATCTTTCGATCATGTTCCCGATGATTACCTCCGTCCACGAACTGATCGCGCTGCGTGCCCGCTGCGAGGAGATCCGCGTCGAGCTGGACGCGCCGACGATTCCCGTGGGCATCATGATCGAGGTTCCCGCCGCCGCCATCCAGGCGCGCTCGCTGGCGGCCCATGCCGATTTCTTCTCGATCGGCACGAACGACCTTACCCAATATGTCCTCGCCATCGACCGGCAGAACCCGGAACTGGCAGGCGATGCCGAAAGCCTGCACCCCGCCGTCCTGCGCATGATCGCGGCGACGGTGGAGGGCGCAAAGGCGCATGGCCGCTGGGTCGGCGTCTGCGGCGGCATTGCCGGCGATCCCTTCGGCGCGGCGCTGCTGGTGGGGCTGGGCGTCAGCGAACTGTCGATGACCCCGCGCGACATTCCGGCGGTGAAGGCCCGCATTCGCGGCGCCAGTCTCGAAAGCCTGCGCACGCTTGCCGCCAGGGCGCTCGACATGGAAAGCGCGGGCGAAATCCGCGCGCTGGACGGGCCGAAAATCGAAGAGGGGGAAGGCTGATGCGCACTCTTACGGTCACCTTCAACCCGGCCATCGACCAGACCGTCATGCTTGACCGGCTGGTCGTGGGCGAAGTCCACCGCGCCCGTTCGGTGCGCCAGAACGCGGGCGGCAAGGGCGTGAACGTCGCCAGTTGCCTGGCCGACTGGGGCATGCCGGTGTCCGCCTACGGCCTGCTCGGCAGCGACAATGCCGCCGCGTTCGATGCGCTGTTCGCCGCCAAGGCCATCGAGGACCGCTTCATCCGCATCGCCGGGGCCACGCGGGTCAACCTCAAGCTGGTGGACGCGACGGGCACGACCGATATCAACCTCGACGGGATCGCCGTGGATGCGGGGCGCGCCGAAATGGTGGCGGCAACCATCTGCGAAGCCGCGCGTGAGGGCGATCTGGTGGTCCTGGCCGGAAGCCTGCCGCCGGGCTGCCCGCCCGACAGCTATGTCACGCTCACCGCACGCCTGCGCGCGGCCGGGTGCCGGGTGGTGCTCGACACCAGCGGCCTGCCGCTCAAGTGCGCGCTTACCGCCGATGTTCTGCCCGATGTGGTGAAGCCCAACCGCGACGAATTGGCGCAATGGCTCGGCCGTCCCCTGTCCGATCTGGCCGCGCTTTCCGAAGCGGCGGCGCAGCTGCACGGGCGCGGCGTTTCGCTGGTCGTCGTGTCGATGGGCGAGGAAGGGGCGCTGTTCCTGTCCTCGGAAGGCGCCGTTACCGCGCGTCTCGCCATCGGACAGGTCGCCAGCACGGTGGGCGCGGGTGATGCGATGGTCGCGGGTATCGTGGCGGCTCTGGGCGAAGGCGCGGATCTTGAACGCACCGCCCGCCTCGCCACCGCGTTCGCGGTCGCCAAGCTCGGCATGGCGGGGCCGAACCTGCCCGCCCTGCCCACGGTGCATGCACTGGCCGATGAAGTGGCCGTCACGCCGTCGATGCTGCCGGGCTGTACCCGCCCGCAAACGATCAAGGCCGGAGAGGAATGATGGGCAAGCTCTACGCAGTTATCGATGCGGCCGATTCCGCCGTGCAGGGCGTGCTCGCAGGGGAAGCGCTGCGCAAGGCGGCGCGGGCCAAGGGCCGCGATATCGAGATCGAGGTGCGCATCGGGCAAGGCGTGCTCAATCCGCTTCCGCCGGAATTGCAGGCGGGCGATACCCTGCTGCTGGTCGCCGCCCATGACGAGGCCGCAGCCGCACTCCCGCTCACCCCGCTTCGCCGTGTCACGCTGGAGGCGGTGCTGGCCGATCCCGAAGCTGCCCTGGCGCAGGAGCCGCAGGTTTCCGCCGATTTGCCGCGCGTAGTGGCGATCACCTCATGCCCCACCGGCATCGCCCATACCTTCATGGCCGCCGAAGGCCTTGAGGAAGGCGCCAAGCAGCTGGGCTATCCG
Organism: Novosphingobium sp. ST904; assembly: GCF_001298105.1. Classification (GTDB taxonomy): domain Bacteria; phylum Pseudomonadota; class Alphaproteobacteria; order Sphingomonadales; family Sphingomonadaceae; genus Novosphingobium. The sequence goes on from NZ_LGJH01000150.1 coordinate 12,803, forward strand.
ATCCGCGTGGAAACGCAGGGCTCGGTCGGCGCCGGTTCGCCGCTGACGGCGGAAGAGATCGCGGCGGCCGACGTGGTCATCATCGCCGCCGACCGCGAAGTCGACCGTGCGCGCTTCGGCGGAAAGCGGGTCTTCGCATCGAGCACCAAGCCCGCCATCTCCGGCGGCAAGGCCCTGATCGAGCGTGCTCTCACCGAGGCGAAAGTGCAGGGCGGCGCGGCCTCTGCCGAGACTTCCGGCGGCGCTGCCGAACGTGCCGGTCCCTACAAGCACCTGATGACCGGCGTTTCCTTCATGCTGCCCTTCGTGGTCGCGGGCGGCCTGTTGATCGCCATGGCTTTTGCGCTGGGCGGCATCGATGCCAACAGCGCAGGCGCCGAGGGGACACTTGCGGGTGCCCTGTTCCGCATCGGCGCGCAGGGCGGTTTCGCGCTGATCGTGCCGGCGCTGGCGGGCTATATCGCCTATTCGGTGGCCGACCGTCCCGGCATTGCGCCGGGCATGATGGCGGGATGCTGGCCGCCAATCTGGGCGCGGGTTTCCTGGGCGGCATCGTGGCGGGCTTCATCGCCGGTTACGGTGTCGAGGCGCTCAACCGCTTCATCAAGCTGCCCAAGAACCTTGCGGGCCTGAAGCCGGTGCTGATCCTGCCGCTGCTGGGCACGCTGCTGACCGGGCTGCTGATGATCTACGCGGTCGGCACCCCGGTTGCCGCCGCGCTGGCGTTCCTGACTGAGTGGCTGCGCTCGATGCAGGGATCGAGCGCGATCCTGCTGGGCGTGATCCTGGGCGCGATGTCGGCCTTCGACATGGGCGGGCCGGTCAACAAGGCGGGCTATGCCTTCTCGGTCGGGCTGATTTCCAGCCAGGTCTATACGCCGATGGCCGCGACGATGGCGGCGGGCATGGTGCCGCCGCTTGCCGTGGGCCTTGCCACCCGCCTGTTCCGCGACCGGTTCTCGGTGGAAGAGCGCGAGGCAGGAGGCGCCGCCGCCGTGCTGGGCCTTGCCTTCATCACCGAGGGCGCGATCCCCTTTGCCGCGCGCGATCCGTTCCGGGTGATCCCGGCGCTGATGGCGGGATCGGCGATTGCCGGGGCCATTTCGATGGCGGCGGGCGCCGAGCTCAAGGTGCCGCATGGCGGCGTGTTCGTCCTGCCGATCCCCGGCGCGGTCACGCATCTGGCGGTCTACGGGCTGGCCATTCTGGCGGGCGTGGTGGTGAGCGGGGTCCTCGTTGGCCTGCTCAAGCCGCGCATGGCCCCGGCGGAAATCGCCGCCGCCTGAATTGATTCCGGGCCGGCGGAAGACCGGGCATCCTAGAGAGGATATGTTTCGATGCGGTTCGCACTGCTCAAGGGCGCCTGCTGCGCAGGTGCCGCCGCCCTTTCCTTGCCCTGTTTGACGGCATCCGCCGCCATGGCGCAGGAGGTCGCTTCCGACGAGGCCCCGGTCGCCGACAGGCAGGCCGATGTCCCGAAGCCCTGGCAGCCGCTGGCCGACGACGGCGTGACCCTCGCGCTCAGCTACACGGGCGAGGCGGCAACGAACGTCACCGGCGGCCTGCGCCGCGATGCCGCTTATGCCGGGCAGATCTATATCGGCGCGGACCTCGACATGGACCGCATCGCCGGCATCGGCGGCGGCACGATCCATGCCGCGATCACCAATCGCCACGGGGAAAGCCTCTCGGCGCTGGCGCTGGGCAACAACACCTCGGTTCAGGAAATCTGGGGCACCCAGAACACGCACCTCGCGATCCTGACCTGGGAGCAGAAGCTGTTCAACGATCGCCTGATGATCGAGGCGGGGCGCAGCCAGGCCAACATCCATTTCCTGAATTCGCCGATCTACTGCAATTTTCAGGGCAATTCGGGCTGCGGCAACCCGACGTTCGTCTTCAAGAACAGCAACTTCACCTACTTCCCGGCATCCAGCTGGATGATCCGCGCCAAGGCCGAAGTGCTGCCGCATGTGACCGTCCACGTCGGCGCTTACGAGGTCAACCCGGACCGCAAGCGCGCCAGCGACCACGGCTTCAACTTCAGCACGAAGAATGCAACCGGCGTGATCGTGCCGTGGGAACTGGGCTATTCGAACGAAGGCAAGGGCGTGCGCCTGCCCGGCCACTACATCGTCGGCGGCTGGTTCGACCGGGGCGACTATGCCGATCCGCTGCGCGACGATCAGGGCGGCATCGCCATCCTCACCGGGCGTGATCCGCAGACCCGCAAGGGTCGCTCGGGCCTCTATTTCCGCTTCGACCAGCGCCTGACCCGGCCCGATCCCCGTTCGGAGCGCGGCCTCAGCGTGTTCGGCGTGGCGATGACCAACTTGTCCGGCCGGGTGGAGGAAAGCCGCTTCCTCGACTTCGGCGTGGTGCAGACCGGCACTCTTGCCGGACGCGATGCCGATACGATCGGCTTCATGATCAGCGACCAGCGCTTCAGTAACCTCGCGATGGAGCGCATGCGCGCGGCGCGGGTTTCGGCGGGCGGGGATGCCGCCGTCAGCCGCCACCAGTACATGATGGAACTGGCCTACGGCGCGCAGCTCGGCCCGGCGATCCGCATCTCGCCCAATGTGCAGTACATTCTCCACCCCGACCAGACCGGCGCCCCGTTCCGCACGCGCGACATCAAGGATGCGCTGATCTTCGGCTTCAAGTTCACGATAGACGCGCCAACGCTGCTGTCCGGCGGTCGATAAAGGCGGGAGCGCTTGACCGCCGCCGCCGAAGATGATGGAACGGGCGCGTGAGCGACGAACTTCCCCGCCCCGAAACTCCATCTCCATCCAGGGCAGAGGCAAAAGCCGAAGTGCGCGCGGCCGAGGCCGCCGCCATCCGCCGCCGATGGATCACGCTGGGCGAAGTGCTGGCCGTGGTCGCAGTCGTCATTTCCGGGCTGACGCTCTGGAATAACTGGACCGCGCGCAGCGATGGCGAGGCCGTGAAGCAGGCCGATGCGCAGCGCGCTTCCACCCGCGCCGCAACACTGGTGCTGGTGGCGACAAGTTCCGGCGAACAGGTGCTCACCCTGAAACCTGCCTCGCCCGAACAGTCCGTACAGAGCCAGACCATCCTGTTCCCGACAGCCTTGGGTGTGGCGCCTGCCGAAACCACCGGAGAACCGCGGATCGAGGCCAGGTGGTTCGAGCGGGAACTGGAAAAGGCTCGGAATGAGGCCAGGCTCCCCGATAACAGCCGCGGCGACGAGCGGCTGCCGGTTGCGATCAGGACACGGTTCCTGGTCGATGGCGAACCGCACGAAGATGTCGCGCTATACGATATCGGTTACAGCGTTTCCGGTCGCTTCCTGTCCGGCCACAGCGTTGCCCTTCGCGGCGTATCGCTGATTTCCAATGTAAAGAGCGGCGCCGCTCAATCGAAACTCGACGCCCGTTGGGAACGTCTGCGCGCTCGCCCCTGAAGGTCGCCATCTGAACGGGTGGCAAATGCTCGGAAGGTGCACGGGCAATCCGACCATTCCGGTCACGCGGAACCGCTGCTCGCTGGCAAGGGGCGGCGAGGCGATTCCCCGCTTGTTGCAGAGTGAGTTTTACGCCGCCTTTTCGGCGTGAACATCTCGATGGCGAGGGGGCATTCCTGCGTGGGTCTGGCCGCTGCTTCTGTCACGCTCTGTCGGTCTCAGTGGCCGTTAGGTGCTCTTCAATGCGTGTGTCCGATCTTAATTCTGTGTCCAGCGAGACCGAAAACCGAGACTGCGATCCTATAAGAAGTTCACGCTGAGCCGGGATCGGCAAAGGTTTGTAGCAGCGGTCGCAGGAGTTGGGTCTTGTTTGGTTTCGTCGTTTCCGGTTTCTGGTTTGCAGGCAGCGTTTTCCTGGCATCCGCAGCCATTCAACTCCTGATCCGGCATCCGGGATTCCGTGGCCCTGCGGCCATCGCCTTTGCGGTTGTCGTGGCATGGGATATGCCGAGCATCAACGCCGCCCTAATCGATATTGCCAGTGCAAGCGGGTCGGCGCCTTCACTTGTCAATGATGTAGACGGGAAAATGATGGAGTTCCTGTACTTCCTGCCCATTCTACCTCTCGGATACGGCCTGTTTGCGGTCATGACCTGGCTGCGCGAGAACTCTCTGGGAACTCACGCGGCGACGAGAATCCAAGCTTGAATACTGTCCTTGTGTCCCTGAATATTTTTGCCGGCATGTGATTATGCTCCGGTCACGGGTTGGGCGCGCGTCCTGCGGGCAATGTGTTCCTGAAGAATATTCCTTGCGGCCCCTTCATATCTGGTCGTGATCAGCCAGGCGAAGCCGACGATGACGGGGATCAGAAGATAGGCTTCCCATCCGGTACGCTCCAGGCCTGTGAACCTCTCGAAACCGCCGGAATAGAGCGCGAGGATCGGCACATGAAGGCCGTAGACCGGATAGGAAACGGCCCCCAGAAAGCGGCCGCCGGGGATCACTGTGCGATGGCCTGCGATAACCGCCAGAACGAGCGTGCATGGCAGGATGATAGCGGTGACGAACAGCGTCCATCTGACGTCATTTATCGGTAAGCAAAGCGACAGGATCAGAAGCAGGGCTGCGACGTACGAAGCCCAGGCTCCGGCTTTCGGCAGGGCTTGGCGGAATGCGTGTATCAGCAGGCCGATCAGGAAACCGAAGGATACGCGTGCGAGGCCTCCGGTAAATGTCGGCAGGTTCCAGCCCATGTCCATTGTTCCGTGAATTCCGGCAAGACGGGTCAGAGCGATCAGGCTGATCGCGGCGAGAACCAGGAGCGTCCCGCGTCTCCTGGCGACCAGAAACCCGGCCCATGCGAAGTTCACAAGGATTTCGAAGAACAGTGACCAGAGGGGGCCGTCCGCCGGGAAGAGTTCCCAACCGGTTGCCGATGCTTGCCACCATTTGGGCAGCAGCAGGAGGTTGAGCGCAGCGCTGGCGAGGATATCTTGCAGGCTGTCAGACCTCGCGGGTACGGCGATCCAGCGAGCAAGGAGGTAGGCTGCACCCATCAAGACGCCCAACACGATGATTGGCGCCACTCTGATGATGCGTTTCGTCGCAAAATCCCCGAATGTCATGCCGTTCAGAAGTCGCGCGCGGTAGGCTTCCGCGATGACAAAGCCACTCAGCATGAAGAAGAAATCGACAGCGAGATACCCGTTCGCGGCCAGCGGCGGGGCGCCCGTTCGGGTTCCGATGTGAAAGATCAGGACCGCCATCGCGGCGATGCCGCGCATTTCATCCAGAAACCCGTAGCGATCATGTGTGGAATTCGCGGACTGCATCGGCAGTAATCCCTGGGCGTGCATTTCGGGAACCGGCTTGCGCCGAAGTTCGGACGACATCGTTGGCCGCCGCCATGGGCTCCCGGATGAAATAGGGAGAAGATGCGGCTCTCACCGGGCGGTCCGGCTGGAAGGAAAGCGCTGTCGCAAGGCCGAAGCCGAAAGCCGCCACGAAGTCGAAATTGGCATCCGCGATCATCAGCGACACGGTGAACATCGGTATGTAGGCAAAGCGGAAACCCGAAGCGAGAATCCGCAGTTCCGGGCTGCTCGCTGAGCGAAGGCAGCTTTGAGCGATGAATGCGCAGAAAAAGACGCCTCCGAGGATACCCGTGGCGCTGAATATGGCGACGATGCTGCTCGACGCCCGTGTGCTTCCCAGACCAATGCCGAAGCCATGGCTTTCGAAAACGCTGGCGAGCGCAATCGAACGCCACATTCCGCGTTCCTCGTAGGAGTGCGAAGAGCCTTTCTGCAGGACCATACGGTCGATCATGGCATAGATCGGATCGAGCAGGTCCGGCTTGAGAAGCAGGGTCAAGGTCACGCCCGTCAGGATAGCGATCGGCACGGAGAGTTCGCCGAGTAGGCCTTGCCTATAGATCAGCCCTGTGTGCTGCGGCCTGTTCGCCCTGAGCAGCCATTCGGTGCATGCCATCGCCAGGAAGAGGCCCATGCCCACGTAAGCAGCAGAGGATTTCGACTGCCAGCAGAGCAGGAGCAACGCGATCAGAATGGGCGGACAAACCCTGGTTCGCAGCGCGATGTTGGTGATTGCGCGCCTGTAGAAGTAAAGGCTGCACAGGAAGCCGAGGCAATAAGTGCCGAACGCGGAAGCTTCCGGCATCAGGCCGACGACGCGTTTGGAGCCCATGACCTCCACTTCCGTGGCCAGCGCATAGGATGCAGTCCTGAACGGCTGCAGCAAGGGAGCCAGCGGCAGGAACTGGCTCGCATAGTCAAGCAGGCCGGTGACGATCAGCATGGCTGCGCCGAGGCAGAGCGCCTGAAGGGCATGCTGCCGCATGTCCGGCGATCGCAGGTGCCTGGCAAGCGCGAAGACCGTGAACACCGATATCGTCATGTAGACCCATTGGGAGAGATTCTGCGTCGATGGGGCCAAGGGTGCCGTGGTGCGGAGTACGCCGCGTACAGGAACGACGAGCAGGTCGCCGGCAAGCAGGCGGGGCATGAAAAAGGTCGTGACCGTGGCGATCGTCCAGAAGGCGAACAGGAACAGAAGCCGGTTCGGCATGATCGCCATCGACAGCAGGGCCGATGGGCCTTGCCTGTTCAGGAAGGCTTTTGCGATGACCACTATCGCAGCGATGGGCGTGGCGATGAACGTCAGCCCTCCGGTGAGTTGGGTGGGGATCACCGCGAAAGCGCCGAACGGCATGGTTGCGAAGAAAAGATAGAGCGCAACCGGCCGCCGGCTTGCGGCTGCCCAGATGACGAGCAGCCAGAACAAGGCGATGGGAATCGCATTCATTGCCGGTTCTTCCCGTGCTGCCGGGATGCGGTGCGGAGGTTAGAGGGTATCAGGCTGACCTCCGTGGGTTGGCGATCTGGACGTGGCTGGAGACTAGCCCGGAGTGGTCTGCAGGCGCAGTCGGGTCATCTCCGTTCCGGTGTCAGTTTTGATCGCTGACCAGTGTGGGCGCGGCTCATCTCTTCCATACCTGGCATTTGCTGTAGTCGCGGCTGATGGCTGGGACGGGGGTTATGGAGGGGCCGCGTGAATTTCGACGGCATACCGGTTGCATCGCGAATGCCTGGGGAGTTGTATCGGATACGGATGAGTTCGACTTGAAGGAGAGGAAATACTGGCGCACCGTTTGATTGAGGCGGGTTTTGCATGGTGATGGATAGGTGTTTACACATAATCTATCTGTGCAATTGCATTGTTGGTTGTGTCTGTGGTGGTAACCATCGCTGTAAGTCTGTCGTAGTGATATGATCCGTTACTTCCGGGGAAATTCTTCTTCGGGGAACGTTATGACTATCCGGTTAGGTGCCCAGACCCACTTCAGCCAGGGGTGGAACACATCGCTTCTTGATGCCGCTGCAAACCTTGGCGTGGATGGCATCCGCGACAGCGTGCCATGGGGGGCGATCGAGAAAGCTGCGGGCAAGTATGACTTTTCGGTTCCGCAGGCTGCCTGGCTCGATCAGGCGCTGCAGAAGGGCCTTGCGGTTACGCTGACGTTTGCGAATGCCAATGCGCTCTACGACCGCGGATACACGGTTTACAGCGATGCGGGGCGCGAGGCTTTCGCCAATTTCGTCGTGGCGACATTGCAGCGCTATCCCAATGTGAGCGCCGTCGAGATCGGCAACGAGTACAACTCCAATTCTTTCGTGACCGGCCCTGTGGCGACATCGTCGGCGGCCAACCGCGATGATTATTATGCCAAGCTGGTTGCCGCGGTGGACAGTGCGCTGAACAGGGCGGGACTGGACGTGGAACTGGTAGGAGGCGCCACGCACTCCATCCCGGTGGACTACTTCGCGGACCTCAAGGCACTCGGAACACTGGGCCTCCTCGATGCGGTTTCCATCCATCCCTATACCACACCGCCCGAGCAGTTTGCCGACCAGATCGAGGTGCTGCGCGGCGTGATCGGCAAGGACATGGCGATCAAGGTTACCGAGTTCGGTGCGAATTTCGCCTCGCTCGACGATGCGCCGGCCTATCTTGCGAAAATGCTCAGCGTCATGGGGGATGCCGGTATCGAGAGCGCGAGTTGGTATGCACTGGCGCGCCAGTCCTACTTCCCGAACATGGAGCTCTGGAATACCCAGGGCGCCAGCGCGACGCCGGCGGGAGAGGCTTTTCGGGTATTCGACAGCCTGCTGGCTGATGCCGACGTGATCCGGCGGTCGCGACCGATGATTTCACTTACCTGTACACTTTCGGCGATCATGCGGCGGTGCTTTGGGGGCAGACGGGTTCCGTCAGCCTGGCGAAGGGCGTGTCCGCCTATGATCTCGACGGCAATCGGATCGCCAACTTCGACGGCAGGATTTCTGCAGATACTCCGATCATCCTGAAGTCCGAGGGGGTGATGACGGGAACGTCGGTCCAGTTCCACGCGGGAAATCTCGTTGCGGACAGCTATGACCAGTTTGACGTGACCAATCAGGATGCGGCAGGCGCCGGGTTCGAGGGGCCATGGTCGTACTTTTCCCTGTCGGGGACCGGCCAGGTCGCCGCGTTGCAAACGATGGGAGGTGGATTGAAAGGGGGGGAACTGTGGACTCCGTATCTGGGTTCGCAATGGCTCCGCCCGCTGGAGATCAATGCGACGACGCTGACACCCGTTGATTTCGGGGGAGGCAAGAGCGCGGCGGCCCGTTACGGCATTATCGAGCGGTACACCGCCCAAACTGGCGGTCTGTTCACGATCAAGGGCACATATGATGTTGCCGATCAGAGCCTCGACGGGATTTCGCTGAAGGTCACCGTGAACGGGAAGGAGATTCTCCAAAAGGAGATCTATGACCCCGCGAAGGGCAATGCATACGATTTCAGCCTGGCTCACGTATCGCTCGCGGCAGGGGATCAGGTCGATTTCATCGTGCAATCGGGCGCCAGCTCAAGCGGCGATGTTACCACGCGCCATATCCAGATCTACTCCGAGAAGGCTGTTGCTGCCACGGTCCAGGCTGCAACCCTGGATTACTCTGGCGCGGGGGCCGGATTGCAGGTCAACCTGACGAAGGGGGCGGCGATCGTGGATGGCAAGCGCGCAGCCATCAGCGGGTCGGACGTGAAGGGATCGGCCCATGCCGATATCCTTGTCGGGGACGGGAAGGGCAATCGTATCGACGGCGGCGCGGGTGACGATCGTCTGGACGGACTTGCCGGAGATGACGTCCTGATCGGCGGAAAGGGCAATGACAGGATCGACGGCGGGATCGGGGCCGACCGCATGGAAGGTGGCGACGGCGACGATACCTATTTCGTCGACGACCGCGGAGACAGGGTGATCGAAAGCGGTGCGCAGGGCGGCGTCGATACAGTCAGGTCGCAGGTCGATTTCACGCTTGGCGACAGTATCGAGCGGCTCTACCTGACCGGCACGGCCAACCTCCATGGTATGGGCAATGCCCTGGCGAACATTCTCTACGGCAACGACGGGAACAACGTCCTGAATGGCGGCAAAGGCGCGGACAAGCTGACCGGTGGGGCCGGCGCGGACACCTTCGTATTCGATCATCTCGAAACAGGTGCGAATGCCGATACCATCCTCGATTTCCAGAGCGGTGTCGATCACATCGAGATCGACAAGGACATCTTCGCGGCGCTGGCGCCGCTTCGCCCGGGTTCGCCCGCGACCCTCGACTATGGCCGCAAGGCTGCTTCGGCCGATACGCATCTGTTCTACGATGCCTCTGCCGGGACGCTCTATTATGATGCCGATGGTAGCGGGTCTGCCGCGGCCGTTGCCCTTGTCACCCTCCGTGGAAAGCCGATGATCGATGCGACCGATATCATCCTTGCCTGACATGCACGAAACTGGCGGTGAACCGCTGGTTGGCCATAGGGAGGGCTTTGGCCCTTGCTCCGGTGAATTCATGCCGGGGCCGAGCAGGCGAAAGCCCTGGGGGGCATCCCGGAGAGAACCGCTGCCGGAGATCGCGCATCCTCATCGCCCCTCGCTTCTGCTCGGCCGCGTGTTTGCAGCCGAGTCCGACGACAGGAATCCGATGATGGGAATTGCGGTGGCCATGGCGGTCTCCGTCATGGGCTGGGCACTTCTTCTGGGCGCGATTTTCTGAGGCGGCCGAATGCCTCTGTCTGGCAGGGGGGCTCTCCCGGAAAGTCAAACGCCGCAACCGGAATTGCGTGAGGCCCGTAAAAAAGCGGACCGGGATGCGAAGGCATTTCGGTCCGCTTTTTGTGCGTTCAGGGCTCAGGCGAAGATAATGTCGGCGCTGGTCAGGTGGGCGTCGTAGAAACGAACGGTGGTGGTGCCGTAAGTCAGAATGGTGTTGTCGCCGAGATAGCTGAGCGAATAGGTGTTGCCTTCGAGCAGGCGAACCTTGTCCAGCCCCAGTTCGAAGTCGAACACCTTGTCCGAGCCGTCATCCTTGTCGAACTCGAAGATGTCGGCACCGGTTTCCGTCGGGTCGTTGGGATTGTCGCCATAGAGGACATCGTCACCGGCGCCGCCGAAGATGATGTCGTCACCCGAGCCGCCGTAGATGCGGTCGGCCCCGCCGCCTCCGTTCAGATAGTCATTGCCTTCGCCACCGCGGAGCTTGTCTGCAGAACCGCCACCGTAAATGGTGTCGTTCCCTTCGTCTCCGTAGAGGTTGTCGCTGTTGGCTCCGCCGATGATGTAATCATCACCGCCGGCACCATGCACGGTGTCGTTGCTTGGCCGGAAAGAATACGGTCTCCCAGCGCACTGCCGGAAATATTGTCACCAATGGATGATCCGTTGATATCTGCCACGGGAATGCTCCTTGCAATAATCGTTGCGATTTGAACTCGAAATCATTCGACGACGATTGTGCCGGCTTCCCGATTATTTGTGCAGCAAATCACGTCCACTCAAGAGAGTTTGGTGAAGTGTACCGGTTGCCCCCTTCCCCTTTCGATTTGCAGGTTCGGCGCAGTGCGCTTCAGTGCCCTCTCAATCGTGGCTTGTTCATAAGGCTTAGGGTTAATGTCGTGCAACCGTTTTGATGTGGATCTTCCATTCATTCATTTTAATATACGCCATTATGGATGGTGTTTTACGTGTTATTACTAGAGTCTATGGCGATATTGCGCGGAATTTCTTTGTTGTTCAGCGCCCGCATGTGAAGTCTCCGCTTCCGGAATGTCCATTATGGACGCAGAATTCGATGGCGGGGAGGGGGGCTTGCACTTCCGGCGGATTAACGATGGCGGGCGTCGCGAGGGCGCACAAGGAAAGGGCCCCGATTCCTCGGAGCCCTTTTGATACAGTCGCTTGGGGCGATGTGCGGGCGTCAGCGGCCCTGTCAATGAACGGGCGGCCTCACGCCCAGAGCAGTCCGGCATCGGTGTCGGCCACATGGAGGCCTTCCATTCCGACGCCCTTGATTCGGGCGAGCAGGTGGTCGCCACTTTCGTCATGCATCTGGAGATAGGTGCCCGAACCGCTGGTGACGATGTCGAACGTGGCAGTGCTGCCGTTCGCGATGCCGGTGATCAGGATCTTGTCACCATCGGCCGCGCTGAAATCGTAGATGGTGTCCATGCCTGCCACGTCGGAAGCGTCGAACACGAAGGTATCGGCGCCGGCCTCGCCATAGAGCCGGTCCGCGCCGGTTCCGCCGAAGATCCAGTCATTGCCGGTGCCGCCCATGATCGTGTCGATGCCGGCATCGCCATAAAGATGATCGTTCCCGTCATCGCCATAGAGCGTGTCGTCGCCGTTGCCGCCGTGGATGCCGTCGTCGCCGGCCATGCCGCGCAGCTTGTCGATCCCGTCGAGGCCGTCGATCCGCTCGCCTGCCGTGGTTCCCACGATGCGGTCATCCGCGCCGGTGCCGGTCAGGGTGGCTGCATAAGTGCGGCCTTCATCGCCATAAGGGCTGGTGGCCGCATGATCCGTGGAGCCCGAACCGGGCGTCTCGGTGACCGGAGCATGCACGGTTCCGTCGCCGGTGCCGGCCTCGCCCGAGGTGTTGCCGGGGACTGTCGGCGTTTCCACCGGGGCCTGCGTGACCGGCTGGTCGACCACTGCCGAAGTGCCTGCGGCGAGCAGCTTCACCAGCTGGGCGTAGCTATAGGTGCCGTCCGAGAAGGTGAAGGTTTCGACGTTGCTGATGGTCGAGACCTCGCCATACTTCGCGGAGATGAGCACGTCGCCGGTGGCCGAGACCGAGCCGGAAATCTTCGAGAAGGCGCAGTTCATGACCAGCGCGTCCTGGCCTTGCCCGCCGTCGATCCTGTCATTGCCGAAGCTGAAGTAGATCGTGTCGTTTCCGCGCCCGGCGCTCAGCATGTTGGCGACGTTGCTGCCGATCAGCGTGTCGTTGCCATCACCCGAGTAGACGTTTTCGATGGTATTGGCCGCCAGGTTCAGGGTGACGCCGGCGATCGTGCTTACCTTTGTGGCGGTAAGATCGATCGTGGTGTTGCTGGTGACGGCCGCCGTGTTGATCGTGTCGGTTCCGCCGTTCGCATCCTTGAGCACGCTGCGCTTGGCGAGATCGGCGCCGGCGTAGAGCGTGCCGAATTCGTCGGTGTAGATGTACGTGTCGTTCTTCGAGGTGTCCGCTTCGCCAAGCAGGGTCAGCGTAGCGCCCTTGAACTTGCCCGTCATCGGCACACCGGCCTTGTCGGCAGCGGCGGGATCGCGGTTGTAGATGTCGAGCTTCCAGGTACCGGCGGATTGTTCGCCCATCGAGGCGACCGAACTGAAAGTGAAGTTGCGGATGCTGCCGACGCGGCTCTCGGTTGGAAGGTCGTAGACCAGGCGGACCCGGGTACCTTCCGGCGATGTCAGGTAGACGTCGAGATCGCCTGTGTTGAGCCAGTTGAGGTCGATGGAAATCTGGACATGTTCGAGATCGATCGCATCGGTCACGGGGATGTCGAGCGAAAGGTGATCGTTCGATCCGGCAACCAGGGTCTGCGCTGTCGTGACGGTCTTGGTGGCTGTGGCCATGTTCGCGAAAGTCTGCTGTTCGTCCCAGGTTTCGGCCAGTCGCACGGCATCGTGGACGTTGAGGAAGCCGTAGCCGAATGCGTCGCTGTAATGGAGCCCGCCGCCATTGGCGTTATCGGCGCCATTCGTCCGCCAGCCGTCGCCGAAGCTTGCGCCGTCGGTCAGGCCCGTGCGGTGGGCGGAGTAGGCGAGGATTTCCTGAACGTCGCGGTAGCCGAGGTCGGGATTGGCCTGGAGCATCAGGCCGATCGTTGCCGACACGGCCGGAGCGGCGAATGATGTTCCCGAAACGCTTTCATAACGGTCGCTCAGCGTGGTGGTGAGCACGTCGCGGCCGGCGGCCGAGATCAGCACGTTCGCGCCGATGCTGGTGAAGGCGGAAGGATTGCCGTCGGCGTCGACCGAGCCGACCGCGATCGTATAGGGCGAGTTCTGGAAATTATGGTAGTTCGAGGTGCCGGAGGTTCCGGCGTTACCGGCCGCGAACACCAGCGAAGTGCCCAGCCCGCCGCGTCCGGTTGAAACGGCGGAAACGAGCGCTGCCTTGTATTCCGGGTTGGCATTGAAATTGTCGGCGAAGTTTTCGACGAAGCTCCAGCTGTTGTTGGCAACGTCCAGGCTGGCCGACTTCTGCAGGGCAGACACGATCTGCCCTGCGGCATTGCTGGAGGAATAGTCGACGCCGAGGCCGACAAGCGTGGCGCCGGAGGCGATGCCTACGGTTCCGATGGCATTGCCGGCTTCGGCGGCGATCACCCCGGCAACGGAAGTGCCGTGGGATTGGGGCAGGGCGGTGGCGCTGATCGTTACGGCGTCAGTCGCCGTTGCGAAGTTGTAGTCGAGCGTGGTGTCATAGGCCTTCTTGAGATCGGCATGACGAAAGTCGATCTGGGAGTCGATAACGCCGATGCGCACGCCTTTGCCGGTGTAGTCCTGCCATACGGAATAAGCGTCGATGCTCAGCTTGGAGCGGGTCGATCCGTCCAGATACCACTGCTGCTTTTCAAGAGCGTCGCCGTAATAAGTGGTTGTTGCTGCAGTCGATGCGATGATATTCTTCTTTGCCATGTGATAATACTCGCATTGTTGGCTCTATCCGGATCGATTGTTGTTTCGGTAGAGCTGTTGGTTTCGTTTCTGCGAGATATTCAATATGGCTGTAGTGGCTAATCGGGGCCTTCTGTGCACGGTAAACGCAAATTCACGGCTGGATGTTTTGATTGTGATTCAAGTAATACTTGGTTGGTAAGGGTGATTGCGTACAATTCACAATCGTTTGGCAGTTGCAGCCGCTTTTGCCTTGCAGTCACAAACGTTTGTGCGTGCCCTTGTAGAGGTGGCGTTAACCATGCGGCGAAATGGCCGGCTTTGCAGGCCCGTTGTGGTTCCGGTTTCGCAGGCAAAAACCAGGTGGTTGCCCGGATGCCGTGGCCGATAGGGGTTTCGCCCTAAGCGTGATCGTTTTTTTCCGGGATCGACGCTTTTTCCCTTCCCAAGGGAGCGGAAATGTCGATTCGGTTGCCGGGTGGACTTGCCATGGGCGGGGTGAGGGACGCAGCTTGGCTCCGCTATCGTTTGATAGCGCCGACAGGAGCGCAGGCCCCCGTGTCGTACAGGCGTATGCGATACCGGACCGCACCCGTGCGGCCAGCGCCCTCCGGTGCGACGACAAAGTCCAGCGCCTGCCCGGGGGTAAGCGGTATCGTCCGCTCTATCCGGATCGGGGCCGCCCCCCGGGTTGCAAACACGGACTGTCCGCCCGATCGCATGGATACGGCCAGGCCGCTTTCACTGCGGCCTGTCAGCGCGAATTCGGCCTCTATCCTGAGCACCATCCGAAACCGCGCGGTGTAGCGGAGAAGAACGGCATCTCCGTTTGCTCCTGTGGCCGGGACAATCGTGTCAGCCGCCACTCGAGGTACGGCCGCGCCGCGCGCGCGAGATAGGGGGTCCATGGTACGCCGGCCGTCTGTTGACCGGGAAACGTCATGAAAGGCACTTCGCGAGAGCCCGTCTTCCAGAACGGGACAAGCCCGACCGTCTGGCTGGGGATGGCACCATCGGGTGCCGGGAAAGTAAAGCCGAGGAAACTGTCCGCGATCAATGGCGTGCAGCCGAGTTTCACGTTTTCGTCGATCTTCAGTGGAACCTTGCCCGTGAGGATGAGCACCCGGTCTTCGGCCAGCATCAGAGAGGCGCCACTAAGCCGGGTTCCCGCGGCGTCGAACGCGGAAACGGAGGCCGAATCGATCGAGATCGGCCTTGCCGCGCCCCAGAGGACCCAGGTTCTGGCGCCGAACGCGTGAATGAAGGTGAAGCGATCGGGGCTTCGATCCTCCCCCCGATGATCGCCGAGCTGCTTCGTCACGAAACGGAAGGCGCGGCCTGCCTCCGTCAGTCCTGCGTCGCGTCGCAGCAAGGGGACGAACCCGTCGCCCCGATCGTTGAGCGGGTACCAATCGAACTCCGCGATGCCCAGAGACGAAAGGGTCGCGTAAGCGCGGACCAGATCGTCACCGGCATGCTCTGGGTCCAGGCTGCCATATTCGGTCATGTAGAGCGGTATTGGCGCCAGAGAAGGATGGCGGCGGAGGACTGCGACTTGAGCGGGAAGTTGATCGATCGGCGTGGTGTAAGGATGGAGCGCGAGACCGTCGAGCAGGCCGGTGCCGCCCTGATCGAGAAGGGGCCAGAGAAAGCCGCCGGGCAGCGAATGGGTGGAGCCGCCAATGACCTTGATATCCGGCCGTACCGCTCTCGCGGCCTTGGCTGCGCTTCGTACCATGGCCAGGTGGTAGGCGAGGCGCTGCGCGGGCGGCGCGTCCTTCATCGGGCCGGAAACGAAATTGTTGCCGTTGATCTCATTGCCGATTTCCAGCCTGTCGATCGCAGGATACCGGCGCACCACTTCGGCAACGAACTTCCCGAATGCCGCGAGCGCTTCGGGCGAATGCGGTGTCTGTCCGGCATCGTAGAGCGGATTTCCCCAGTTGAGCGTCAGGGTCATCCGGGCATGGTGCTGCTCCAGGCTGGCCGGATACAGGGACATCGGCTGGTCGAAGGTGTAGCGGCCTCTGGTTTTCTCGACGTCTGCCCAGCGGATGCTGTCGCGCCAGTTCGCAAGCGGCAGAGCCAGGGCGGCATCGAACAGGCGAGGGAGGTTGCCCTGCGAGAAATTGGTGGCGGCGCCCAGCCGCATCGGTGGGAGCGGGGCGCGGATCTCAGAAGCAAGCCGCGCGCCGGGTTGCGCTTCTGGTCCTGCTTCGAGGCGGCTGGGGCGCTGCGGGTTTCCGGCGGGCGCCTGAGCGGCAGCGAGCGCGGCGATCAGTGCGAGTATCCGTTTCACTGTAGATTATACCGAAATTTCAAGGCTTAACGGCTCGTGCGATTTCGGTGTGCAGGCTTTCTACCCCATAACGCGCCTGCGCGATCACGCGGGCATGGGTGTTGGGGGCTATCCCGTTCGCCATGGCTTGAGCCAGCAGGGAGGCGGCTGTTTCGGGCGGGGTGGAGGCTGGATCGACAAGCCATTCGCTGTGGTCGATGGAATGTACAAAGGAGGCGAGCTTGGGGTCCCAGTCCAGCGCGACGAAGGGAATCCTGCACGCGTAGGATGCGATAATTGCGTGCATTCTGAAGGCGATAAGTCCGCCGAGACCGGAAATGAGCCGCGCCAGTTCGCCCGGCGTATCGGCTTCGGGAAACGAGACCTGGCCTGGCAGGGCGATGGTTTCGAAGGCGCTGCGAAGCCTGGCGGCGCAGGCGCGGTCTTCCGGACTGCCATTCGTGAATACGGCGACCCGAAACCCGCGTGCAACCAGGGTTTCTGCGAGATTCAGGTACCAATCCTCGAGCTGTCGGGCCTGCGGGGCATGTTCCGCATGGTATTGCACGGCGACGGGGGCAGTCACATTCAACCCGACCAGAACGGCACCTGGACGGGGTTGAGAAGCACCGAGGCCGTAGCGCTCGCCGGCGAGGAGGCCGGGGTCGCGCACCAGTCTGGCAGGGAGGCCTGCATGTTCGCCGAAAAGGTCGTGCCACAGCGATATCGATCTTTCGTCGCGCAGGAACACCTGCCGGACCGCGTCTCTGGCAAGCGCCTGTTGCAGCAGCGCCGCCCCTTGCCTGCTCCAGCCTGAGGAGACCCCGCAGCCATAGATGAAAACCGGCAGTCCGCGATCCGCCGATTCATGGATTGCCAGGGCCAGTTTGGTCGGGAAATTGAGATCGAGATCGGCGATGAGGTTTCCGCCTCCGATCACCACGCAATCGGCATCCCGCAATGCGGCGCGGTAATGGGGCAGCCAGCGGCGGCGGCTCTGGACAGCGAGCGGCAGGCGGACCGCGAGCCGGCGGAGCGCGGGCGGCAACGACTGGAGCATCCGCATCAGCGCCGATCGGCCCGCCGTGCCGCGACCGTATGCCGAACGCGCTGCGAGATCGATCGAGCATGTGCTTTCATCGGCCCCGCATTCCACCAGCGCCTGTTCGAGGCACTCCGAAAGCAGGCCGTCCCCGAGGTTCGGGCTGTATTTCACGTTGAAGATCCGCACGCGGGGGCGAGGCTGCGGGGAAGGGCGTGCGGCGGTGTGGTTCAGGGCGCTGGTCGATGGCATCGGTGCGGTTATTCCGGTCATGCGGCCATTTCGGGCGAGGCTGCCGGAGCGGCCCCGCAATCGAGATTGCGGATGACTTGCGCGATCACGCCGGACGATGTCGGCAGATATTCGAAGCGTCCTTGCCGGCCGGCGGAGATGATCCCGACCCCGGCGATGCGATCCAGCGCCGCATCGAGCCGTGCGCGTGCGCCCACCGTGTAGAGCGGATAGCTGTCCTCCACGAGTTCATGGCCTTCCAGCCGAAGGTCGCTGGCGAGGCCGAGCCTTGTTGCATGATCGCGGAAATCTTCGAAGGCGGCGCCGGGGCTGTGGCGGGCGCCGGGGGGCAGGGTGGTTTCCACCGAGAAGAATTCCCGGCCGCACGCGGGGTCCGGGTAGATGCGCGAATAGATCGTGGCGCGTTTCCATTCGCCTTCGGCATGGAAGTTGAACAGCACATTCCCCGCATCCGGATGGAGGTGCGCTGCGGAAACGTAAAGCGTGGTCATGTCGAGCGAGACGGTGCCGGAAGGCGCTGAGAACAGTACCCGGTGGAGCGCATCCACCGGGATCGTGCTGACCACCGCCGAAGCGAGCCGGGTGGTGCGGGGGGCTCCATCCCGGCCAGCACCATGTTTCGGGCCGTGATGGCCGCTCTGGCCCGAGCATTGGGTGCCGACGCGGAAGAAGCTGCCTTCCCGCTCCACGGCGGAAAGCTGTTCGCCAAATGCGAATTCGACCCCCGCCGCCGTCAGGCGTTCCACTATCGGGCGGAACATGGCCTGATATCCTTCGCGCGGGCGCACGCGCATCGGCCAGCGTTTGCGGTGCTGGCTGCCCTGCCGGATCCTGATTGCGCGGGCGGCGCTGCGTGCCAGCGCGTTCATGCGGGTGAAACGCTCGATGATGGCCATTCGCCGGAAAAAGAATTCCTCGTCGATCTGGTCGGGCGGGACGTGATGGAAGCGGCCGATGTAGGAGCGCAGGCCGGTATCTTCGAAGAATGTGCCGCCCAGACGCTTGCGGCAGATCGCTTCAAGGGTTCCATCGCGGCTGACGGCGATGCGCGAGCCGAGGAGATCCAGCACCGACCGGGCGAGCCGCAAGGGTGATTGCTTGAGCAGATCGCGCGGTTCGATGGGGTAGAGCAGGATCGAACCGTCAGGCGCGACACGCCGTTGCAGGCTCAGGACCTGGGGGCAGAGATCGCGGATTCCCGGCGCCAGATCGAAGACCCTGGCGTTTTCTTCGTAGAAGATGCTGCCGACATCGAAGTATAGGGGCCGATCTGGCGGCTGCGGTGCGTACCCCCGGCGGCGTTGCCGCGTTCGATGACGATGACTTTGTGACCCGATCTCACGAGGCTGTCCGCCGCTGCAAGGCCGGCGATCCCGGCGCCGAGGACGATCGTCGGCCGCCGGCGAGGTGCAGGGGAAGTTCGCTCACGCCGGGGGCGGGCCGGCCGCGTGGCATCCGGCGAGAAACGTCTTTTGGGGCCTGGAGAATTCGGGGAGATGTTGCAAGCGATGCTCCAAGCAAGACCGAGGAGAGGGAGCCTCCCGTTTCCGGCGTTCGTTTTATGGTTCCGGCATGGCCTCGGCAACGCGATCAGGGTCCATTACGGCGGGCGTTTCCATCCATTTCGGATGGCCCGGCATCCACCGTTCAGCGCGCCAGCGCCCGAACGCAAAAGCGCCGGGGCCGCGCCTCCCGCGTGAGCGGTGGAGGCGAAGCCGCGGCGTCCTGGATAGGCGAAATCTGGTCCCGGAAGGCCGGTGGGCCTTCCGGGCCTTTCGTCCGCTCAGATCAGAAGCTGGCGCCGACCGAGAACAGGACGGTCGATCCGGCGATCTGCGAGCCGTTCTTCGTGGAGGAGAAGTTCGGCTGGAGATAGGCGCTTTCCGACTTGGAGATATCGGTGTCTACATAGGCGACGCCAAGCGTGACCGGGCCGAGCGCGAGGTCTGCGCCGAGCATCCAGTCGAGGTATTCGCCGGTCGGCGCGACGCTGGTGCCGTTCGGGCCGAGGCCGGAGTTGCCCTTCGAGTAGCCGAGGTGCGCCTTGAGCGTCAGCGGGGTGCTGGGGATGGCGGTGTTGCCGTCGGCCCACATGTAGAAGTTGTCCGACTTGGCGCCGGGGCGGCCGATGCCGTCGGCATAGTCGTCACCGCTGGCATAGACCTTGCCGAGCGCCTGCTGCTTGGGCGCGTAGGCGACGCCGACCAGCATGTTGGCAGGGCCGATCGCGCCCGACAGCTTCACGTAGGGTTCGGCGAAGTCGGTTTCCGAGGCGCCGCCCGGATACATGTACCAGGTGAGGCCGACGTCCAGCTTCACGCCGCTGGTGATCTCGGTGGCGTAGCCGGCCACGAGGTCGAGTTCCATGTTCGATCCGCCGAAGGTGCCCCAGCCGGAGAGGTTCGAGGCCCAGGTGCCGACGTAGGCGCCGCTGGCGTGGGACACGGTGATGCCGCCCTGAACGGCCATTTCCTTGTCGGTCTGCGAGACCCCGCGGAAGCGATAGTCGGAAACGAGGCCGACGGTGCCGGATACGGTGATCTCGCTCGGGACCTCTTCCTGGGCCATGGCAGGAGCGGAGAAAGCAATACCGGACGCGGCGAGGCCAAGCAGGCCTGCGGCAAGACGGATTTTCATATGGAACGCCCTCATGATGACTGTTGTCGCGTTCCATCCTGCGGCCTGCAGCCGGGCCCTACATGCGTGGCGAACCCGTTTCGTGCAGACTTGCACGGTGTTACGGGCCGTAATTGTCCTTTGGTTTTCCCATCCGTGACAAAGTGTGTCTGATCGCCACGCGGCGCCGGGGCGATGGGGCGGCCCCGGCCGGAGGCGGCCGGCGAAAGGCATGCGGGCAAAAAGAAACCGGGCGATCCCGCATGGAGATCGCCCGGCAGAGGAAAGGGGCGCGGACGAGAAGGTGCCCGCGCCTTACGAGATCGAAGTGATCGTCAGGCCGCGATCGGAAGCGGGCGCAGGATCGGCTCGGGGCCGGTCACGCGGTCCGCATGGCCGCTCTGGCGGCGCCGGTTGAGCCATTCGCTGATCGTCTCGGACGTGGTGTGATCCATGACCTTGAGCTGGCCGAGGTCCAGGTGGACCGGGCGGCCGTGCGGCAGCTTTTCCAGCACGTTGTTGAGGCGGGTGAGGCCGAGGAAGGTGGCGCCGCCGCCAAGGGCGAGGCGGGTCGATTCGCCCGCTTCGTGTTCCTCGACATGCTCCTCCACCTTGAGCTTCAGGTTCCTGAAGTGCGGGGCCAGTTCCACCACTGTCAGCGCCAGGCCGACGAGCACGCCGGTCAGCAGGTCGGTGGTGACCACGAGCGCGAAGGTCACTGCCCAGATCAGCGCCGGGAAGGCCCCGTAGTTGTGGAACAGGTGGCGCACGTGGCTGAGGCTGACCAGCCTGAAGCCGGTGACGACGAGGACGCCGCCCAGTGCCGCCATCGGCACTTCGCGCAGCAGCCAGGGCAGCAGGGCGATGAAGGCGAGAATCCATGCGCCGTGCAGGATCGCCGACAGGCGGGTCTTGGCGCCGGCCTGCACGTTGGCCGAGCTGCGCACGATCACGCCGGTCATCGGCAGGGCGCCGAACACGCCGCAAAGCAGGTTGCCGATGCCCTGCGCACGCAGTTCCTTGTCGTACTTGGTGCGCACGCCGTCATGCATGCGATCGACCGCGGCGGCCGAAAGCAGCGTCTCGGCGCTGGCGATGAAGGCGATGGCGAGTGCGGCGACGATCAGCGCCGGGTTGGCGAGCGGGGCGAACCAGCCGGTGCTGGTGGGCAGTGCGAAGGCGGCGCCGATTGATTCCGGAACGGCGATGCGGGCAACGTCGAGGCCCATGGTCCATGCCACGGCGGTAGCCGCGACCACGCCGAGCAGGGCGCCGGGGACGAGGCCCATGGACTTCGGACGGACCTTTTCCCAGCCGAGCATGATCGCCATCGTCAGGACGCCGAGCATGACGGCCATTTCGGTGGAGGCCATGTTGCCCGGATCGAGGCCGAGAATGCGCGCGGGCATCATCGCCATGTTCTGGAGACCGCTCGACATCGGCTTCTCGTCGAAGAGGATGTGGAACTGGCCGATCACGATGAGCGCGCCGATGCCGGCGAGCATGCCGTGGACGACGGCGGGGCTGATCGCGCGGAACAGGCCGCCGAGGCGGAGCGTACCGGCGAGAACCTGGATCAGGCCGGCCAGCAGGAGGACGGGGCCGAGCGCTTCGAGGCCGTGCTCGCGCACGAATTCGAAGACGATGACGGCAAGGCGGCCGCCGGGCCGCTCACCTGGAGAGGCGAGCCTGCCAGCAGGCCGACCACGAGGCCGCCGATGATGCCGGTGACGAGCCCCTTTTCAGGGGGCACGCCCGACGCGATGGCAATGCCCATGCAGAGCGGCATTGCCACCAGGAACACCACGATCGAGGCCGTGAAGTCCCTGCCGAAGTGGCGAAAGGCCCACTCCGGGTTGCCTCCGGAGAGGTGGGGGCGGCGGTCGTCATTCCGCTGCCTCGGCGAATTCGGAGGCGATGCGGGCGCGGGCGGAAAGCGCGACCGGGAGCGGTGCTTCCTCACGCAGCGGCACGAACTGGCCGGTTTCGCCGTCGAGGCCGAGGACCTGGCCGGCGTGAATGTCGACGAACCAGCCGTGCAGCGTCATTTCGCCGCGGGCGATGGCGGCGGCAACCGCGGGGTGGGTGCGCAGGTGGCTGATCTGGGCGATGATGTTTTCGAGCGTGATGGCGCGGACGCGGTCCTCGCCCGAGAGGTCGCCATGGCAGGTGCTGACGATATGCTCGGCGGCGGCGCCGTGCTTGAGCCAGGCGGCGACGTTCGGCATCGTTTCCAGACCGGTCGGGTCGGCCAGCGCCTTCATGGCGCCGCAGCCCGAGTGGCCGCTGACGATGATGTCGCGCACGCCGAGGGCAGCCACGGCATATTCCACGGTCGAGGTCACGCCGCCGTTCTGGGTTGCGTAAGGGGGTACCATGTTGCCGGCGTTGCGGCAGACGAACAGGTCGCCCGGCTGGGCCTGCATGATCTGCTCCGGCACGATACGCGAATCGGCGCAGGAGATCATCAGGGCCTTGGGCTCCTGACCTTCGCGGGTGAGCTTGCCGAACAGTTCGCTGCTGGCGGGGAAGATGGTCTTCTCGAAGTGGAAGACGCGTCCGATCAGTTCATTCACTCTCGTAACCTTTCCTTGATTCGGTTGCCCCGCGCGCACGGAGGGGTTTGGGGGACGCGGGCGCGGAGCTTGATGGGAAAGGTACGTGTCGCTGTTTTCGCAGGTCGTGCGCATTTGTCAGGAAATGTTGCTGCAGCGCAGCGTGGATGAACGGTAATTCAGGAAAGCCCCCGGTAATGCGGGAGTTTCCGGTGATGGCGATCGTGTTTCAGGGAATTGCCGAATATTAACAGCGTGTTGTCCGCCGGGCTGCTCAGCAGGACCGGCGGCAATTGCGATCAGCGCGTTCCGAGCGGCAGCCTGATCGTTGCCCGCAGGCCGCCTTCGGGCCGGTTGCGCAGGTCCAGCGTGCCGCCTTCCAGCCGCACTGCCTTGCGCACGATCGGCAGGCCCAGGCCCATGCCGGCCGTGTCGCGGGCGCGGGCGGTGTCGAGGCGGACGAAGGGCTGGAGCGCGTCGGGAATGCGCTCCTCGGGAATGCCGGGGCCGTCGTCGTCGACGGTTATCTCGGCGCCGTCGCCGTCGCGCCGCAGGCTGACGCGGACATTGCCGCCGTAGTGCAGCGCGTTCTCGATCAGGTTGGACAAGGCGCGGCGGATCGAGACCGGGCGGGCCATGATCTCGAGGCTGGTCGGGCCGCTGTAGGAGGCATTGGCCCCGCGATCGGCGGCGGTATCCACCAGCGTCTCGGCCATGATGGCCAGGTCGATGCGCTCCGCCGGGATCTGGGTGCCGCCCGTTTCCACATAGGCCTGGATCGAATCGAGCAGCATCCGCATCTCGTCGATGTCGTGATTGATGCCGTCGCGCACCACCGCATCCACTTCGCCATCGTCCAGCCGCAGCCTCATGCGGGCGAGTGGCGTCTTCAGGTCGTGGCCGATGGCGAGCATGGTATGCGTGCGATCGAGCAGGGACTGGTGAATGCGTTCCTGCATCTCGTTCATCGCCCGGATGAGCTGGCGCATTTCATCGGGGCCGCGTTCGGGGACGGGCCGGGGCGGGCCGGCGCCGAGATGGCGGGTGGCGCGGATCAGCGAACGCAGCGGATTGAGCGCGGCGCGCAGCAGGATCCAGGCGAAGGTGATGAGCAGCAGGGTCGGCAGGACCAGGCTGGCGAGCCGCCCGGCGCTCAGCTTCCAGGCGGAGCGGGCATGGGTCCGGAAATCGAGGACGCTGTGGTCCGGCAGGCGCAGCGAGCCGCCGATATTGCCGTCCCGCGGGATCGATTCGAGGTGCAGTTCGAGGTCGCTATGCGCGAGTTCCGGGGCGATCTCGATGATCTGGGCGCGCAAGTTGGCAAGGCCCAGCGACCCGCGATAGCGCTTGCCTTCCGTCAGGCGCAGCGAGAACTGCGGCGAGCTCAGCGCGGCGGTGACCTTCTGGCGGTCGCCAGGGAGGCTGTGGTCGATCGCGCGGCTCGCCAGCACGAGATTCTCGGCGATGCGCTGGGCGTCGTCGCGGCGCAGTTCGAACGTGTTGGCACGCTCGAACAGCACCGTGTTGCAGACGACATCGATGACGAAGACCAGCAGCAGGACTGCGATCAGCCGCTCGGGCAGGCCGAAGCGCCGGAACAGACGGAACCGGCGCAAGGTCATCAGGCGCGCGTTACCTCGGCCTTGAACATGTAGCCGACGCCGCGAACCGTCACGATCGGCGATTCGCCGCCTTCCGCCTGCAGCTTGCGGCGCAGGCGGCTGACGAGCACGTCCACGCTGCGGTCCGAACTGTCGCCCAGGCGCGAGCGCGAAAGCTCGATCAGCCGCTCGCGGCCGAGCACGCGCTGCGGATAGGCGAGGAACGTGGCGAGCAGGTCGAACTCGGCGCCGGTGAGGTCCACCATGGCCCCGGTCGGCGAGCGCAGTTCGCGGCGCGCCATCGACAGGTTCCAGCCTTCGAAGTGGATCGATTCGGGCGTCCGGCCATCGGCGACGGCATCGTTCCCCGTGAATTCGGCAGTGGCCGCGCCATTGCCGCCCCGGCGCAGCACGGCGCTGACGCGGGCCGCCAGTTCACGGGTGCTGAAGGGCTTGGCCAGATAGTCGTCCGCGCCCAGTTCGAGGCCGAGCACACGGTCTTCCTCGCTGCCGCGCGCGCTGATGAAGATCACCGGGATGTCGCATTCGCGGCGCAGGCGGCGGAACAGGTCGAAGCCGCTGGTGCCGGGAAGCATGATGTCGAGCACGACGAGGCTCACGGGGCCTTCGCGCAGGGTCACCCACATTTCGGCGCCGGTCGCGGCGGTGAGCACGTTGAAACCGCTCTGCCTGAGGGCGCGCGCGGTGAGGGTGCGCAGGGGGCCGTCGTCCTCCACCAACAGGATCGTCGGGGTGGGCATGGGGCCGTCGTCGAGGTGGCGATAGATGGGGGCTGTGGTGTTGCTCATCGTCTCTTCATGCACAGATGTATGATTTCGGGCGCGGCTTGGCAAAATCTTTGGATAAAACCCTGGGGCAAAACCTTCAGGCTATCCCGATCGGGCCGTTAGCGGATGGCGCCCGCCAGTTTCTCGTCCGCCAGTCACTCGTCCGTCGATGCGCCGCCCGGTGCCGGGTTGCACCGGGCCGGCGGGGACGATCACTGAACCTTCGGTGCGGAGACTTCGGCGCTGGCGAGGGCCGGTGCCGCGGTTGCGGCCTGGGCCTGGACGTTGCGGTGGCGGCAATCGCGGCCCTTCGAGGGTTCGGGATGGCAGACGCCGCGCGACTGGGCCTGCGTCTTGGCCTTGGGGGCGGCAACCGCGGTATGGCCCTTGAGGTGGGCGGACGTGGTGTTGGCGATCGCGGCGCCGGGGATGGCGACGACGACGAAGGCAGCGGCGGCAATCAGGGTAGACTTCATTATTTCAGCTCCAGACTTTGCGTGGAGCCGAATCTGGGCATGCTTCGTGTCTTGCCTCGTGCAAGAATGTAACGAAGTGTTGCTCGGTGGAGAGTCTTGGAAACGAACGGGAAAAACATCGGAAACCATGCGGACGCAGCATGGTGGACCCCGGTGGGGGGTGTTTTCGTCGTTCGTTGTCTTGATGGGAAAAGCTGAAACCGTTGCCGCATGGCGGGCCATGCGAGATAGCGATGAGAACTATACCTACTCCATAGCCCTCCATGACCCTATAAAATAGCCATAGGCATGAAAATCGACGGTCTTCGTGGTGCGGTCTCCTCCATCGGCCGGGACTCACCATGAACGCTGGGGGATCGCGACTATGGAAATCGACAAGGACAAAATCGACGATGCAATCCTTGCGCTGCTCTTCCTCTCACTCGACCGGGACGGACGATCATGGAAGAGCTTCGATTGGGATGCGATGAACCGGCTGCATGAGAAGGGCTTCATCAGCAATCCGATTAGCAAAGTGAAATCCGTCTTGTTGACCGACGAGGGCATTGAGCGATCGGAACAGCTTTTCCGGGCGATTTTCTGCAAACCCGAATAGGCAGTCGCTTCTTCCGCGCACAGCACCTTTTCAGCTCTCTTTATTCATAGATCAAGCTGCGATCAGGATGACACAGCTTCCGGCTCTACAGCCTCCCATATCCTGATCTGTCCTTGTGCCCGGCCTCCGCTTCGCTCTGGCCGGACGGGTTGCTTGGGGGCGCTGCCCCCTGGCGCGGCACAAGGGCGGCCGGGCGGTATCCCCAGCCTTCCGCGCGAATATGTGCTGCGTACCTTCGTCACGACTTCGATCCGCTTGTGCAGGCCGGGTGATCCCCCTCCGCCCGTCCGCCCTTGCGCCTTGCACCCCCCGGTCTCGGCGACGGCCAGGGTTGCAGCGCAGCGCTGCGCTCCAACCCAGACCCATAAGGATCAAGATCATGACGACCAACGCACAGATCACGACCGTTCCCGAACATGGCGAAACGGTTTTCATCCCGCTCAACAAGCTGAAAAAGCATCCGAAGAACGCTCGGAAGACCCCGCACAGCGAAGCGTCTATCGAGGGGAAGGCCGCGAGCATCGCCGCCAAGGGGATGCTGCAAAACCTTGTGGTGGAACCGGAAACGAACGCGGATGGGGAGCCGACCGGCTTCTATCTCGTCAGCGTCGGGGAAGGCCGCAGGCTGGCGCAGCTTCTGCGCGCCAAGCGCAAGGAAATCAAGAAGACGGAGCCGATCCGCTGCGTCATCGACACCGCGAACGACGCGGCAGAGATCAGCCTTGACGAGAACGTCAATCGCGAGAACCTCCATCCCGCAGATGAATTCGAACGCTTCCGCGAGCTTTCGGAAAATCGCGGATGGGGCGCGGAGGAAATCGCAGCCCGGTTCGGCAAGTCCGCGCATGTCGTGAAGCAGCGGCTTCGCCTTGGCGCTGTCAGCCACAAGCTCATTCAGGTCTACCGCGACGGCGGGCTGACCATGGACCAGTTGCAGGCGTTCGCCATTACCGACGACCACGACCGGCAGGAACAGGTCTATGAAAACCTGTCCCACAACAAGGAGCCGTGGATCATCCGCCGCGACCTGACCGCGAGCAACGTGGCGGCTTCGGATCGGCGGGCGATCTTCGTCGGCCCGGAATCCTATACCGAGGCGGGCGGCAACATCATCCGTGACCTGTTCACCGAGGATCGCGGCGGCTTCTACGACGATGCCGCGCTGCTGGACCGGCTTGCGCTGGACAAGCTGGAAAGGACCGCCGCCGAGGTTCAGGAGGCCGAGGGGTGGAAATGGGTTTCGGCCTATATCCACTGGCCCCACGCTCACGGTATGCGCCGCACCTATCCGCAGCCGGTGGAGCTTTCCGAGGAACAGGAAGCCGCCTACGACGCCGCGCAGGAGGAACTTGAGCGCCTGTCAGCGGAATGGCAGGACGCGGACGTGGACCTCCCGCCCGAAGTGGATCAGCGCCTTGCGGAGCTTGAATCCGAGATTGAGCGCATCGACGGGCTGCGCCATGCCTACGATCCCGAGGAGATCGGACGCGGCGGCGTTTTTCGTGGTTCTGAACCATGATGGGGAAGCCCGCATCGAGCGCGGTTTCATCCGTGCCGAGGACGAGGCCCCGGAGCCGGAGGAAGGCGAAAGCGCGGACGGCGGCACCGGCATCGACGGCGTTCGCGTCAACGCCGATGGCGAAATCATCGGGGAAGACGGCGAATATGACGAGGACGGCAACCACATTTCCGCGCTCGACGCCGAGGACGAGGAAGCGGAGGAAGACGGCAAGCCCCTCTCGGATTCGCTGATCCGCGACCTGACCGCCCATCGCACCCTTGCCTTGCGTCTCGCCCTTGGCGAGCAGCCCGATATGGCCTTGATTGCCGTCACCCATGCGCTTGCCGCGCAGACCTTCTATCGTGGTGGCGGGGACGCCCACGCCCTCGAAATCCGCCCGATCAGCGCCAGCCTTGGCGGACATGCGGACGGCATTGAGGACACGGCGGCGGCGAAAGCGCTGGCGGATCGTCATGCCGGATGGGCGGCGGACATGCCCCGCGACGTGGCCGATCTTTGGGGCTTTATCGCCGGTCTGGACCATGCCAGCGTCATGGCGCTGTTCGCCCATTGCGCCGCGCAGACCGTCAACGCACTCAAGCTGCCGTGGGAGCAGCACAAGCGCCACGCCCATGCAACGGCGGACAGGCTGGCGACGGCGGTTGCGCTCGACATGACGGCCCATTGGACACCGACCGTCCGGGCCTATTTCGGGCGCGTGACCAAGGCGCAAATCCTCGACGCCGTGCGGGAGGCGCTTGGCGACGAAGCCGCCGAGCAGATCGCGGACAAGAAGAAGCCGGAAATGGCGGAAGCTGCCGAACAGCTTCTGGCAGGAACCGGCTGGCTCCCGCCGATTCTGCGCACCGAGCGGCCCGCATGGCTGGCGGCGGACGAGCAGCCGGAAGCCCGCGCCATGGAGGACGAACCTTTCGCCGTGGCGGCGGAATGAAGGATGGGCCGGGATCGCATCAGCGGTCCCGGCCTGCCACCCGGAAAAATCCGGCCGCGCGGCTTCCCCGCGCGGCCGGATGACCTCGACAGAACAGGAACACATCGGCACATATCGGAACGCGCAGCGGCCATCATGGCGATTGCACGAAAGGCGGTGCCGTCAGCAAAGGTGAAACATCATGGTCGCCGTCATGTTCATGAGCGTTGCGCTGGTCGCGCTTCTCTGCGTCCTCGCCTACAATCTCGCCGTCTATGCGCTGCCCTTTTTCGTAGGATTGGCCGCAGCACAATTCGCCTACCAGACAGGATCGGGCCTGATCGGCGCGGGACTCGTCGGCTTACTTTCTGCTGGTGCCGCCTTCGGCATTCTGGCCGGGCTGTTCGAGACGATCCGTTCGCCTTTCATCCGCTTGATTGTCGCGCTGATCTTCACCGCGCCCGCCGCCGTCGCGGGCTATGCGCTGGTCCATGGCGTCACCAAGGAGGCGGTGCCGTCCGACATCTGGCGGCAAATCTTCTGCATTGCTGGTGGCGGATTCGTCGGCTTCTCCGCCTTCGCGCGTCTGGTGAACGGTGTCGGCCAGCCCGCGAAGTAATGGTGCGGAAACGGCTGGCAGAGCAAGGCGGCGGTCAATCTTGACATGATAAGGAATATTCCTTACATTCCACTCCACCGATTTATGGAGGCCCGCCATGGGAGCGTTGCTGAAAGAAGAAAGCACCATCACCGCCAAGGGACAGACCACCGTGCCGAAGTCCGTTCGGCAGGCGCTGGGCGTTGACTATGGTGGACGCATTGCTTTTCTCATTGATGAGCAGCACCGCGTCTATGTCCAGAAGGCCGAGGTTGAAGAAACCGCCGATCCCGTGATCGACCGTTTTCTCGAATTTCTCGCGCGGGACATGGCGAAGCAGCCCGAAAAATCCGTTCTTCCGTTCCCGCAATCCTTGCTCGACCGGGCTGTTGCCCTGACGTCGGGCATGACGGTCGATCTCGATGCCGAGATCGAGGGGGACGTTTCGATCTGATATGCCGACGATCAATGGCTGGACCGTCCTCGCACACCCACTCTTTCTAGATCAGTGGGAAAAGCTGATCGAGGCGGTCGACACGCTCAAAGCAAAGAAACCGGGCGATTATCAGAAAGCCGCCGACGCCAAGTTGCTTGCGTCCTTGGTCCAGCTTGTCACCGTCAATGTGCCATCGGACCCGACAGCATCCATCTATCGGCAAGGCGCGACTCTTGGCGATGACCGCAAGCACTGGTTTCGCGCCAAGTTCGGCAATGGTCGTTTCCGGCTCTTTTTCCGCTACAGCAGCGCCAGCAAGGTCATCATTTTCGCCTGGGTGAACGACGAAAACAGCTTGCGGACCTACGGCTCCAAAACGGACGCTTATAAGGTCTTCAAGGGGATGCTGGATGACGGCAATCCGCCTGACGATTGGGACACGCTTCACAAGGAGGCTTCCGACTCCAAGGCGGTTGATCGGCTGGAAAAAGCCTCGCCCCCGAAACCATAACAGACGCTGTAGAACGTCACAGGATTGGGCGTTGCCCTCCGGGCCGGGCTTTCGGCTGCGCCGGAACCACGCCTTCGCCGCGTTTCCGCCATTCGGCTTCAATCCCATAACGCAAGGGCGGCGGCGGACATTTCGCGGCAAGCCCCATCCGGCTG
Organism: Novosphingobium sp. ST904; assembly: GCF_001298105.1. Lineage (GTDB taxonomy): Bacteria > Pseudomonadota > Alphaproteobacteria > Sphingomonadales > Sphingomonadaceae > Novosphingobium. The sequence goes on from NZ_LGJH01000150.1 coordinate 43,102, forward strand.
GAGAGGCAATTCCCGGAGCCGGTCTTAGTCGCCGTTGCGGCAGACCCACGAGGTCGGACTTTCCGTCCACTTCGATGAACGAGCGGATCAGCGCCGGGAAACTCGGATCATCTGCGTGGCGAGGTATGGCGTGCGGCCCGCAAGCGGTCTTCCGGCCACGCCAGCACCGGCGAAGGTCAGACGAAGCCTCGCCTGCAAACGCCCACTGGCAGCACACGAACTGGCCTTGAAGGTCAGGATGAAAAGACCGCAGCCAAGGCGACCGGCGCAGCCTCCCCGATCCCGGCGCGGCGCAGGACGGCCGCCATTTGCCGTATTCCCACGATTTCCTGAAACGGGCGCTCCATCCGCGTCCTCGATTGGCACGGTCTGACCGAAGATCGGCTTCGCCTCGCTCGTCTTCCCGCAACGTCCGCCGCCAGCTTTTTTCCGCCGCCTTCGGCTTTGCATCGCGAAGCAAAAAAAGCCGTCGCCGGCCGCCTTCCACTTTGTTCCAGCCCCGAAGGGGTGCGGGGCCGATCGTCCCCGGTCTCACGACCACCATCGAGGTCGCAATGGTGCGGCCCGACAGGAAAAGGAATACGACAATGGCGACCATCGGCACCTTCACCCAGAACGAGAACGGCGCGGGCTTCACCGGCGCGGTCAAGACCCTGACCCTCAACGTCAAGGCCAAGTTCGTCCCCAGCGAGGGCGACAGCGAGCGCGGCCCCGACTTCCGCATCTTCGCGGGCGCTACCGAGTTCGGCGCGGCCTGGAAGAAGACCGCCCGCGAGACGCAGCGCGAATACCTCTCGGTCAAGCTGGACGATCCGAGCTTCCCCGCACCGATCTACGCCAGCCTGGTCGAAGCCGAGGACGGAAAAGCCCACAACCTCATCTGGTCCCGCCGCAACGGCGACTAAGACCGGCTCCCGGAATTGCCCCGCTCAACCGAGCGGGGCTTCTTTTTGCTCATGTCCGCCGCCTTTCAGGAGACAAGGAGATCAGGATACACGACTTTCCGATTTTCAGGTTTCGCGTATCCCGATCAGATCTTCTCCCCGGCCTCCGCTTCGCTCTGACCGGGCGGGTTGCTTGGGGGCGCTGCCCCCTGGCGCGGCACAAGGGCGGCCGGGCGGTATCCCCAGCCTTCCGCGCGGATATGTACTGCGCACCTTCGTCACGACTTCGATCCGCTTGTGCAGGCCGGGTGATCCCCCTCCGCCCGTCCGCCCTTGCGCCTTGCACCCCCCGGTCTCGGCGACGGCCAGGGTTGCAGCGCAGCGCTGCGCTCCAACCCAGACCCATAAGGATCAACATCATGACCTATCATCACCTTGCCACCCGGTTCGGCCGCAACAGCCACCAGATCAGCGGGCGCGAAGCACTCGACAACGAAGCGCTCTATCGTCATGTCCCGTCCATCTTTGCCCGCGAGGCGCATGACAGCCGGTCGGAGCGTTACGTCTATGTCCCCACCATCGACATCGTGGAGGGGTTGCGGCGCGAAGGATGGTTCCCGTTCTTCGCCGTCCAGTCGGTTCCGCGTGACGGGAGCCGCCACGGCCACGCCAAGCATATGCTGCGCCTGCGCCGGGATGACGGCATCGGCAAGCCGGAGGCGGCGGAAGTCATCATCGTCAATTCGCATGACGGAACGAGTAGCTACCAGATGTTTGCCGGGATGCTGCGTTTCGTCTGCACCAACAGTCTTGTGGCGGGCGAGCGGTTCGAGGACGTGCGCGTGCCGCACAAGGGCAATATCCAGCATGACATTATCGAAGGCGTCTATACGGTCGCGGAGGATTTTCCCCGGCTGATCGACGCCAGCGAAACCATGAAGGAAATCCAGCTTGGCCAAGATGAGCGCCGAGTTCTGGCCGAAGCCAGCCTTGTCGCCCGGTATGGCGAGGATGAAAGCCCGGTCCGCCCGGAACAGATCATCGAACCGCGCCGCCGCGAGGATGCCGGGCAAAGCCTCTGGATGACCTACAACACCATTCAGGAAAATATCATCCGGGGTGGACTCCATGGCCGCAAGCGTAACTCCGAAGGCCGTATCCGCCGCAGCCAGACCCGTCCCATCAACGGAATCGACCAGAACGTGACCCTCAATCGCGCGCTCTGGACGCTGGCCGAAGGGATGCAGCGCCTCAAGACCCAATGACCGCCAATCCGTAGAGCCGGGAAACCGGCTCTACGGTTTTCCGCTTTTCAGGCTTTCAGGTTCCTCAATTTTTGCGCCGATCCGGCTCAGCGGATCGCGGCGCGGCCATGCCGGGACACGGCCGGCGCTCGCCGGGCTAGGCCCGGCTCGCGAATCAAGGCAAGCACTCTTAAAACAAAAATAACCAATGTATCTATCGAGTTAGCAGAACCACTTATATCGTTGGCGTGGCTACAGCTACCTGCCGAAATCTCGCAGACTTCCAGTTCGGGCCTGTCTCTGCACGGCCCGAAATTGGGAGAAGACGCCATGCTTAGCATCGATTGGCGTGCTCCGGCGGCTTATAAGCACACCGAGAATCTGCCCGCCGCCGGTTTCGCCTGGGAATATCTTCGTCGCAACGACGAATATCGCCATGACTTTAACGCCATTGCGCTGACCGGAGAACCCGGCGCGAGGCAATTGGAACGGTTCGCGCAGCGCTGGGGGTTGCGATTTCGCACACGATCCCGACGCACCGGCTGATCGCCAGCCCCCGTTCTGGTCGCCGCGCCTTCAGCCGCAGGCGGTCATGCTGTCGCCTGTCGAACAGGAGGCCGCAAAAACGGAGCCGCTGGTCGCTCTCGCCCATCTCGACGGTCTCGATCTACGCCGCGCGGCCGATGGCTGGCACGGCGTCTGGCAGGTGGGCGACATCGCGCACCAGTTCTGGTTGCCGGACGCGGTGCCCGACGCAGCCGCTTTCTATGCCGTGACCTTGCCGATGGATTCGTTTCTGGAGCTTCGCATCCATGCGGCGCGTCGCCTTTGGCGATCCCTCACGCGGCGTCGGCCTGGCCCGCCCATCGGCGTCCTGCCCGACCAGCTCCGGGAATGGCATATCCTGTCCCTGCGCGCGCTCGACGCTCGCCTGCGCGGCGAGAGCTATCGCGCCATCGCCGAAGTCCTGCTCGGCTTTCAGGGAACGAAGGAGGATTTCGAGGCCGATCCAGCCAAGAACAAGGCCCGCCGTCTTGTCGCCCACGGCATCAGGATGATGCGCGGCGGCTATCGCTTGTTACTGCATTATCCGGTCAAACCCGGTAAAACCTGATTTCGGTCAGTAATCACGTTGCCGCCGATGCCGAGGCGTTACGCCTTGTTGGCGGCGGCCTGTTCCAGAATCCGCTTGTAGCCTTCCCGCGAGAGCCATTGCGCCCGTTCGAGATGGCTTTGCCAGCATCGGCGCGACCGCAGTTCCTCGGCAACCGGATCGCGGTGCAGCACGATTCGCGCCACTTCCTTCCAGTCGGCGTCCTCGGCCTTGGCGTCGAGAAGGCGCAGATAGGTCACGAAATGCCGTTCGTCATAGGTGGTGATTTCATCGCCTGTCGGCGCTACGTCATCCACATCGGGATCAAGTTCGACGGGCGTTCGCATCGTCATTGCCCTTCCTTCAGGAGAGTGCCTGCGGTGCGCCCCCGCAGATAAGACTCTCTGACTCCTGGTGATCGGGGAGTTCGAAACCGCTGTTACACGGCCCCATGGCCTTTAGCTCGGAAAGCCTGTTGTATACGCCACAGGCTCCCCGACCATAGGTCAAGGAGTGCGGTGCCGTAACGGCCGGCACCAAACGGTAACAGAGGGGTTTCGACGCCCCGGAGCAGTGCGTCTGCTCCGCTTTCACCCTTAGCCGATGCGCGCGCGATTGTCTTGACCGAATCCGCGCCGCAGGTGGTGAAACGCTGAAATCTCTCGCCTTTTCCGGCTGACTATCACCCGAATGGGGGGTGCCGCCAGCGCATAGGCGCAACTGCGGCACGCTACAGGCCGCCGATCCCTCGCCATCGTTCGCCACAGCCCGCTGTCGCTTCGACAGCGCCTGCCTGACGAACCGGAGAGAGAGATTCCATGGCCATCCGCTCCAATGCGGACCTGCCGCCGCGCCTGCTGCGCACAAAGGAAGCCGCGCGCTTCCTCGGCTTGTCCATCCGCACCCTTGAGAAGCATCGCACCTATGGCACCGGCCCGACCTACCGCAAGATCGGTGGCCGCGTCCTCTACGCCGTGCGCGATCTGGAATCATGGTCGGCCATCGGCACCCGCAAATCCACCAGCGACAAGAACGCCGGCACGGTCTTTCCCGCGCGTCCGCTAACGCCGCAAGAGCGGGACGAGCTGTAAATGCTGCGCGACGACGATCCCAGACCCGCGCAGCCGACCGAGGATAGCGAGCGCACCCGCCTGGACACCTTCGTGGTGGCGACCGGAGACGCTGCCCCGCGCGACCAGCGCGATCTGATGGAGCGGCCTTTCTTCTCGCTGGCGAAGCGGCCCCGCACCACGCCGATCCTCTACCGCGCCGCTGATGTCGAAGTGCAGGTGTTGGCCATGCCCGAACATGGCATGGCCACGATCTGGGATGCCGATGTGCTGATCTGGGCCGCTTCCCAGATCGTCGCGGCCGAGAACAACGGCATCCCCACGTCGCGCTTCTTCCGCTTCATGCCCTATCAGCTCTTGCGCTCGATCGGGCGGGCGACTGGCAATCGCGACTATCTGCTGCTCAAGGCCGCGCTCTCGCGCCTGCAATCCACCGTCATCGCCACGACCATCCGCAACGGCAAGCATTGGCGACGGCGGCAATTCTCATGGATCAACGAGTGGGAGGAAATGACGACGCGCGCCGGTCGCGTCGAGGGCATGGAGTTCGTCCTGCCCGAATGGTTCTACAACAGCGTCATCGACCGCTCGCTGGTCCTGACCATCGACCCGGCCTATTTCCGGCTGACTGGCGGCATCGAGCGCTGGCTTTACCGTGTCGCTCGCAAGCACGCCGGACGCCAGCCCGACGGCTGGGCGTTCGAGGTTTCTCACCTTCACCAGAAATCCGGCAGCGCGGCGCGGCCATCCGACTTTGCCCTCGATCTGCGCCGGATAGCGGCACGGCAGTCTTTGCCCGGCTACCTACTCCAGAGCGAATGGGAAGACGGGCGCGAACTGCTGCGTTTTCTCCCCGAAAATCTATCCACAGTGCCTGTGGATAACCATGTGAATCCTATCGGGACATTAGGCGCACGCAGTATCGGGACATTAGGCGCAAATCGTTCGCCGGACTCTATAGAAGAATCTAACAAAGAATCTAACTCTTCTTCTTTGACGCGCGCGCACGCGATCCGTGGTGCCGGTGCCAGTGCCGATAACCGTGCTGCTTTTGGCCGGCGAGGTGCGCCATGATCGTCGCGCTCCTCAACCAGAAGGGTGGCGTTGGCAAGACCACGCTGGCCTTGCATCTCGCCGGAGCCTGGGCGGCTGAAGGACGGGGCGTCATCCTGATCGACGCCGATCCGCAAGGCTCTGCGCTCGACTGGTCGCAGACGCGCAGCCATGAAGGGCTGCCGAGGCTGTTTAGCACCATCGGCCCGGCGCGTGACACCTTGCACCGCGAGGCCCCGGAGCTGGCCCGCGACGCCGATCACGTCGTCATCGACGGGCCGCCGCGTGTCGCCGCTCTGATGCGCTCGGCGCTGCTGGCCGCCGACCTGGTGCTGATCCCGGTGCAGCCATCCCCCTTCGACGGCTGGGCCTCGGCCGAGATGCTGGCGCTTCTCAGGGAAGCGCGCATCTACCGGCCCGACCTCGCCGCCCGTTTCGTACTCAACCGTTGCGGTGCGCGCACCGTCATCGCCCGCGAGACGGCCGAGACGCTGGCCGACCACGATCCGCCCTTGCTTGGCCAAACCATCGGCCAGCGCGTCGTCTTCGCCGATGCCGCGCAGTCCGGCCGGCTCGCATCCGAGATCGACGCCGACAGCCGGGCCACACACGAGATTGCTGCGCTTGCCGCCGAGATCGACAGCATCGGTATCGGGAGGTCCGCGCCATGACCGGACGCACCCGTAAGCCCGGCTTCGCGTCCCGGCCGGGCGATCCCGATAGCTGGATCAAGGCTGCCGACACGCCGTCCCCCAGCAAGGTTGCTGGCGAGGCGTTCACCGCCCGCCTGACGATCGACATCACGCCCGAGATGCGCGGGCGCATCAAGGTCGCCGCTTTCCGGCGCGGCATCACGGTCGCCGACATGCTGCGCGACCTGCTCGCCCGCGAATTTCCATCCACCGAAGGAGATCCGATATGACCGGCAACGCGGCCCGCCGCTTGCACGGCCGTCCGCTGCCGGACGGACCTGCGCCCTTCACCACATTGGTCGAACTGACTTTCGACAAGCGCAAGGTCGAGCGCTGGATACGGTTCGGCCGCAAGAGCTACGAACAGATCATCGACCGTCGCCGCAGCCTTGTCGGCTTCGCGCCGGAAAGCGTCTTCACCTTCGTCCGCTGGGCGGCCGGCGAGCACGGCACGGTGATTTCGCGCATCGACATCGTGCGCGCCATCGGCCGCGGCGAGCCGTTCCAGATGCTGCCTTTCGTCCGCCCCGGCGGCGACATCCTGTTGCGCCTCGATAGCTGGGCGAAGGTGCAGCGCGCGCTGGCCGCCATCGACGCGGTGGAAGCCCTCGGCCTCGATCCGGCCGACGCGGCGCCCGATCACTGGCGGCACGTCCACAACCGCCTGACCGCCGGTCTGGAGCCGCGCGATTACACGCCGGAACGACACGCCGCCTGGCTCCACCGCCGGAGGATCGAACCATGACGCGGTTCGGCTACGTCATGGTGACGTATTTCGCGGCGATGGGCGTTGGCATCGCGGCGTTCATCCCGACGCCCACGAAACTGATCTGGAACGCCACCACCAGCGCGCCCATCGGCTTCTACACCGTCGAATCGACCGAGCGGATCGAGGTGCCCGAGCTGGTCGCCATCATGCCGCCCGAACCGCTCGCCGACTTCATGGTCGAGCGCGGTTATGTCGGGCGCGGCGTGCCGCTCCTGAAGCGCGTCCTCGGCCTTCCCGGACAGCGGGTTTGCCGCACCGACCGCACGATCACCGTCGATGGCGTGGAGATGGGCGAAGCGCTGGAGCGCGACCGGATCGGCCGCGATCTACCCGTCTGGCAGGGCTGCCGCGTGATCGGCGACGGCGAAATCTTCCTGATGAATTGGGAGGTCCGCGACAGCCTGGACGGCAGGTATTTCGGACCTATCCCCGCAAATTCCGTCATCGGCCGGGCGCTGCCGCTCTGGACCGATGAGGAAGGCGACGGCCGCTACGAATGGCGCGCGCCGACGCAATGACCGCTTTCCCATCAGCGGGAGCGGTGCCCGCCGATGGTCTTTTCAACCACACCGCCAAGGAGACTGTCATGCCTCAGATCGGTCAATTCACCGCCGAAAATGAAACCTTCGTCGGCCGTGTTCATACGCTCACCCTTTACCGCGAACTCACCATTGTTCCCGCCGAACCATCGGATGCGGAGAACGCGCCCGCCTATCGCGTCCTTCACGGGGCCGAAGATGGCCCGGAGGTCGGTGCGGGCTGGAAGGAAGTCGGCGAAAAGGCCGGCGACTACATTTCGCTGGTGATCGACGATCCCGCCTTGCCGCAGCCGATCCGCGCCAACCTTTTCCAGAACAGCAACGACAAGACGGCGTGGTCGTTGCACTGGAACCGCCCGAAACCGCGCGGCGGGCGGGACTGAAAGCCATGCGCTATCGCGTCATCCCCGCGTTCAAAACCCTCATCCCGTTGTTCGCGGAAAAGCCGTCTCATCCCGTCGTCCCGCTCGGCCACCGGCCGGCCGGCGCGCGCAGCGAAGGTCAGGGGCGGCCTCTGGCCGGCGCTCGCGCCTTGCCCTTGACCGCAGCGAGCACGCTGGCAGGCTGGAGGTCGAACGGAGGCAGGGAGATCGTGCGATATGCCGCTCTCCTGCTGGCTGGCGTGCTCGCGGTCGCAGCTTGTCCGGTAGCCGTATCGGCGCAGGCGGCACCCGTCGCGCGCGTGAATCCCGCCGATCCTTTTGCCGGCTTCATCACCGAAGCCGCGCAGCGTTTCGGCGTTCCAGAGCATTGGATTCGCGCCGTGCTGCGCGCCGAGAGCGCGGGCGACGTGCGCGCAATCTCGTCGGCCGGAGCGATAGGATTGATGCAGGTCATGCCCGACACCTGGGCGGGCCTGCGCGTCCGTCATGGCCTCGGCCGCGATCCCTACGATCCACGCGACAACATCATGGCGGGCGCGGCGTATCTGCGCGAAATGTGGGACCGTTACGGCAATGTCGCCGCGATGCTCGCAGCCTATAATGCCGGTCCCGGCCGCTATGACGAAGATCGCACGACAGGTCGCGCTTTGCCCGCCGAGACGCGCGCCTATGTCGCCGCGCTTGCGCCGGTTCTGGGCGGCTCGGCCGAGAGTGAACCACCCGCGCCAGCACCGCCACCGCCGCCCGACTGGCGCGCGGCTCCGCTGTTCGTCACGCGCTCGACCGACATGCGGACTGCCGCCACGCCGTCGTCCGAAGCGCAGTCCGGCGACATCCGCGCGACCGTTCCGGTGCGCGATGATGCCGATACGGAGCCGCCGACCGGCAGCATTTTCGTGGCTCGCGCCGACGACGGGAGTGCGCCATGAGAGGCGTGCTCCCGCGCTCGGCGCGATCCGTTCCGGTGTTCAGCCAGGCAGGAAGGGCAGAAGAGAAGGCAGGAAGGGAGGGCAAGATAAAGGAAACCGGCACTACGCTGGCCGGATTTCTGAAATTGTTGTTGTCTGCACACTGGTTAGGGGAGCCGCGAGCGGCACCCTGTTTTTGGACGGCGCGAGCGTGATTGTGCGCAACGCCTTGGCTTTGCTGGGTTTCGACCGGCACCATGGCCGCCGAACACGCGATTTTCCGCGATTTTGGCCGGAGGCGCAGCCATGAGCGCCGACGACGAGAACCGCTTCCGGCCGAAGCCCGGCCGCATCCGCGCTGATGCCCCCAAGCTCGGCAAGGCCAAGAGCTTTCTGACGCAGGCGAAGAAGCTGGCGCGGCAGCACAGCAACAGCCCGTCGCGGTCATCCGCATCGTCCGCGCCCCGCTCCAGATCGTCAGCCACCACAAAAGGCGGCAGGGCATCACGGACCAGCGGCGGGCCGGGCGTGCGGCGTGGGCGCGGCGCGTCGTTCGTCCGTGCCCGCACCTTATCCGGCGGCTGGAAGCACAGCGCGCCCGGCATGCGCCGCGTCGTCGTGAAAACCCGCTATGTCCAGCAGGCCGGAAAGAACGGCAAGGCCGCCGCCCATCTGCGCTATATCCAGCGCGACGGCACCTCCCGCGATGGCGAGCGCGGCCAGCTCTATTCCGCGACCGACGACCGCGCCGAGCCGCAAGCCTTCCTTGATCGCGGCAGGGAGGATCGCCACCAGTTCCGGTTCATCGTCTCGCCGGAAGACGGCGCGGACCTGACCGACCTGACCGCACACACGCGCGACCTAATGCGCCAGATCGAAACTGACCTTGGCACGAAACTCGATTGGGTGGCGGTCAACCACTACAACACCGGCCATCCTCATGTGCATGTCATCGTCCGGGGCAAGGACGAACTGGGCGAGAATCTGGTTGTCAACGGCGACTATCTCGCCAACGGCATCCGCGAGCGAGCGAGCGAGCTGACCACGCTGGAGCTTGGTCCCGTCACGGAGATCGAGCAGACCCGCAAGCTGTCGGCCGAAGTCGACCATGACCGCTTCACCCGCATCGACCGCGCGATGACCGAGGAAGCCGATGAACGCTTCATCGACTTGCGCCATGAACCCGACGATCCGCGTCGCCAGTTCGACCGGACGCTGCGCCTGCGCCGTCTGGGCAAGCTGGAGCAGATGGGCCTCGCCACAGAACACGCGCCTGGCGTCTGGGAATTGAGCGAGCGCATGGAGCCGACCTTGCGCGAGCTGGGCGAACGCGGCGACATCATCCGCAATATGCACAAGGCGCTGAAGGCCGATGGGCTGGAGCGCGATCCGATGACCTTCCAGCTTCATGATGCCGCGCCTGAGACGCCCATCGTCGGCCGCGTCGTGGACAAGTATCTCACCGATGAGATGGGCGAGAACCTGACCCTTGTGGTGGACGGCATCGACGGCCGGACGCATCATGTTCCGGGTATCGACCCGGTTCGCGTCGAGGATGCGCGGATCGGCAGCGTCATCGAGATCGGCCCGGCCGACACGGCGCAGCGGCCATCCGACCGGACTATTGCCGCCATCGCCGAGGATGGCATCTACCGGCCGAGCCGCCATCTCGAACAGGCGAAGTTCGACGGCGGCGTTCCGGGTAGCGACTATGAGGGATTTGTCGATGCCCACGTGCGTCGGCTGGAAGCGCTTCGCCGCTCCGGGATCGTCGAGCGGGTCGACGCCGATCAATGGCGCATACCGGAGGATTTCGAGAGCCGCGCCGCCGCCTATGACGCCAGCCGCAACCGGCAGGCCAGCATCCGCGTCATTTCGACCTTCAATCTGGAAAGCCAGATCGGTTCGGATGGCGCGACCTGGCTCGACCGGCGGCTGGTTACACCCGACGCATCGGATCTCGCTCCGGCCGGTTTCGGGCAACAGGTCCGCGAGGCGATGGATCAACGCCGCGAACATCATATCGAACAGGGTGACGCCACCCGAGCGCGGGATGGCCGCATCTTCTATCGGCGCAGCCTTCTCGCCACGCTGCGAGAGCGCGAAGTCGCCCGCGTCGGCACGGAGATGGCCGAGAGCAAGGCGCTGCCGTTCCGGGCGGCGGCGGATGGCGAGAAGATCAGCGGCAAGTTCACCGGAGCGGTGCAGCTATCGAGCGGCAAGTTCGCCGTGGTCGAGCAGAGCCACGAGTTCACCCTTGTCCCGTGGCGGCCAGTCATAGACCGCCAACTCGGCCGCGAGGTCATGGGTGTCGTGCAGGGCGGATCGGTGTCGTGGCAGTTGGGGCGGCAGCGAGGAATGGGACTATGAGGAATTCCGCGCTCATAACGCCCTTCAATCTAAGTCCAGACACCAATGGCTTTTACTTGCCGGTCGAGTCGCGATCCCTGATTCCAAGAGAGTGCCGGAATGGTGCCATCGCAACCCGTCCGATTTGCCGCCGATAGTATCCGACAGCCCTACGACTGCGCCTTTGTTGTTGATCCCTGCGAATTTGGCCATTTTCTAATCGGCTCCACCTCTCTTGCCGATTGGAGCCACTATGCGCGGAGGCAGAATACTCTGGGGGCAGATTGCCGTCGTCATCACCATTGTCATGGTGATGACATGGGCCGCGACGCAATGGGTGGCGTTCCGGCTCGGCTTTCAGCCCCAGCTCGGAAGCCCGTGGTTCGATCTGGCCGGTTGGCCATTCTACCATCCACCCGCCTTCTTCTGGTGGTGGTTTTCCTTCGACGCCTATGCGCCCGCGATTTTCATGGAGGGTGCGGCCATCGCCACGTCGGGTGGCATCCTCGCCATTGCCGCCGCCATCCTCATGTCGATCATCAGGGCGCGCGAAGCCCGTAACGTCGCGACCTATGGTTCGGCGCGATGGGCCGAGGACAGGGAAATCCGTAGCGCCGGGTTGCTCGGCCCGGATGGCGTTCTGCTCGGCCGATACGATCGCGACTATCTGCGCCATGACGGGCCGGAGCACGTCTTATGTTTCGCTCCCACGAGGTCGGGCAAAGGCGTCGGCCTTGTAGTGCCGACGCTGCTGACCTGGCCAGGAAGCTGCATCGTCCATGACATCAAGGGAGAAAACTGGACGCTGACAGCGGGCTTTCGTTCCCGGCACGGCCGCGTCCTGTTGTTCGATCCGACCAACGCGAAGTCCTCCGCCTACAACCCGTTGCTGGAGGTGCGGCAGGGCGAATGGGAAGTCCGCGACGTGCAGAACATCGCGGACATATTGGTCGATCCCGAAGGCAGCCTCGACAAGCGCAACCATTGGGAAAAGACCAGCCATAGCCTGCTGGTCGGCGCGATCTTGCATGTTCTCTATGCCGAGAAGGACAAAACCCTGTCCGGCGTCGCCAACTTCCTGTCCGATCCGCGCCGCCCCGTCGAGGCGACCTTGCGCGCGATGATGGACACGCCGCACCTGGGCGAGGCAGGCGTCCATCCCGTCATCGCGTCGTCGGCGCGCGAACTGCTGAACAAGAGCGAGAACGAACGGTCGGGCGTGTTGTCCACCGCCATGTCGTTTCTCGGTCTCTATCGCGATCCCGTCGTAGCGCGCGTCACAGACCGCTGCGACTGGCGGATTGCCGATCTTATCGGCAGGCAGGAGCCGGTCACGCTCTACCTTGTCGTTCCGCCCTCCGACATCAACCGGACGAAGCCGCTGATCCGGCTCATCCTCAACCAGATCGGCCGCAGGCTGACCGAGGAACTGACCCTATCCGGCAAGCGGCATCGCCTGCTCATGATGCTGGACGAGTTTCCGGCATTGGGGCGGCTGGACTTCTTTGAATCCGCGCTCGCCTTCATGGCGGGCTACGGCCTCAAATCCTTCCTGATTGCCCAATCTCTCAACCAGATCGAGCGCGCCTATGGGCCGAACAACAGCATTCTCGATAACTGCCATGTGCGCGTTGCCTTTGCGACCAACGACGAGCGCACCGCCAAGCGGGTGTCGGACTCGCTCGGCACCGCGACCGAGATGCGCGATTCCACCAACTATGCCGGCCACAGGCTCGCGCTTGGCTGGGGCATCTCATGGTGTCACGACAGGAGACGGCGCGGCCGCTGCTGACCCCCGGCGAGATCATGCAGCTTCCGCCCGCCGACGAAATCGTCATGGTAGCGGGAACACCGCCGATCCGGGCGAAGAAGGCCCGCTATTTCGAGGACGCGCGGTTGCAGGAGCGCATCCTGCCGCCGCCCGAATTGCCATCTGGTCCGGCGACGAAGCCGGCAACCGACGACTGGACGAGCCGCGTCATCGTAGGGGCGGACAAGCCAGCAACGACCGCTGCCAGTGGCGCGGAGGGCGATCCCGACAATGCCGGCATCCGCCGCGAGCCGGAATTGCCCGAGCATGAGGAAATCGTCCCGCCGCCGACCCCGCCAGCCCAGGAGTTCGACATTCTGGACGACGAGCCGGACGTGGATGCCGCCAAGGCCCGCGCGCTGCGCTCCCGGATGCGGATGATCGCCCGGCAGGCGTCGTTGGACCCCGGCGACGGCATCGAGCTTTGAGAGGGAGCCAATGACGACCCGCACTCGCATGAATGTCTATTTCGACCCGGAACTGCTCAAACAGGTTGAGGCACTGTCGCTGCGCCGTCAGGTGTCTAAGTCCGCCATCGTCGAGGCGGCGGTTGCATCCTTCCTGTCGGGCGACACATCGGATCGGCTGGAAGCGGCGATGTCGCGCCGCCTGGACAAGATCGGCCGCCAGATCGGCACGCTGGACGAAGATCTCGCCGTGCTCGGCGAGACCCTTTCCTTGTTCGTCCATTTCTGGCTGACGATGACCCCACCGTTGCCGGACAGCGCCAAGCAATCCGCACGCATCAAGGGGAATGAGCGGTTCGAGGGCTTCATGCAGAATCTCGGTCGCAGGCTGGCGACCGGAGATAGGTTCCTGAAAGAGTTGTCGCGCGACATGGATTCGCTTCACGACAGTCCGCCGCAAGATCAGACCGATACCGATGGCGATGCTGCCTAGATTTTCAACCCATCCTATTTGCCGCCGATAGCCGCCGATCACCGCATCCTCTTAGATACTTGTTGAATCGGCCTGATTTCAGGCTCTTTTAATCGACCCCGTTGCGGGGTCCGTCTGTCACGCCCCGCGAGAACAAGGGGCCGACATGACGACACATCACCAGAAACCGGAGGCGATTGCACGCGGGGCGCGGATGCTGCGCACGGCGCTGGGCGCGTCCATCGCGCGGTTTCTCGAAGACCCCGGCGTCATCGAGGTGATGCTGAACCCGGATGGTCGCATCTGGATCGACCGGCTGTCCGAAGGTCTGGCCGATACGGGAGAGAGGCTATCCGCCGCCGATGGCGAGCGCATCGTCCGGCTGGTCGCACATCATGTCGGTGCGGAAGTTCACGCCCGCGCGCCCCGCGTTTCGGCAGAGCTTCCCGAAACCGGCGAGCGCTTTGAGGGGCTTCTGCCGCCTGTCGTCGCCGCACCCGCTTTCGCCATTCGCAAGCCCGCCGTCGCGGTGTTCACGCTCGACGACTATGTGGCGGCCGGCATCATGTCCACCGATCAGGCCATGACTCTCCGCGAAGCCGTTGCGGCACGCGCCAACATCCTCGTCGCGGGTGGCACCAGCACCGGCAAGACCACCTTGACCAACGCTCTGCTCGCCGAGGTCGCGAAGACGCAGGATCGCGTCGTCATCATCGAGGATACGCGCGAGTTGCAATGCGCCGCGCCCAACCTTGTGGCCATGCGGACCAAGGATGGCGTGGCGACGCTTTCCGATCTGGTGCGCTCCAGTCTTCGCCTGCGCCCCGACCGCATTCCCATCGGCGAGGTGCGCGGCTCGGAAGCCCTCGACCTGCTCAAAGCCTGGGGAACGGGACATCCCGGCGGTATCGGCACCATCCATGCCGGTTCCGCCATCGGCGCGCTGCGCCGTCTCGAACAGCTCATTCAGGAGGCCGTCATCACGGTCCCGCGCGCGCTGATCGCCGAGACCATCGACCTCGTTGCCGTCCTTTCCGGGCGCGGGTCCGCGCGCCGGCTGGCCGAACTCGCCCGCGTCGAGGGACTGGGATCGGACGGTGACTACGCCATTACCCCCGCAACCACCTCGAAAGGAGACCCCTCATGATCCGCACGATTTCACGCGGCTGCCGCATCATGGCGACCGCCGCAGCCACTGTTTCCATCAGCCTGATGCTGGCGCCCGCCGCACACGCATCCGGCTCGTCGATGCCCTGGGAAGCGCCCCTGCAATCCATCCTTCAGTCGATCGAAGGGCCGGTCGCCAAGATCATCGCGGTGATCGTCATCATCGCCACCGGCCTGGCACTCGCGTTCGGCGATACGTCAGGCGGTTTCCGCCGCCTGATCCAGATCGTGTTCGGCCTCAGCATCGCGTTTGCGGCGTCGAGCTTCTTCCTGTCGTTCTTCTCGTTCGGCGGCGGGGCGCTCATCTGATGGCGGGCGGCCTCGAACAACTGGACGCGGTGCCGGGCTTCACAGTCCCGGTCCACAGGGCGTTGACCGAGCACATCCTGCTCGGCGGCGCTCCCCGCTCCATCGCCATCATGAACGGCACGCTGGCCGGGGCCGTGGGCCTCGGCCTGCGCCTCTGGCTGGTCGGCCTCGCCATCTGGGCCATCGGCCACTTCGCCGCCGTCTGGGCCGCGAAGCGCGATCCGCTCTTTGTCGAGGTCGGCCGCAGGCATCTGCGCATCCCGGCTTTTCTAGCGGTCTGACGGAGGCGCACATGATGAACCTTGCTGAATATCGCCGCACCGCCAGCCGCCTCGCGGATTTCCTGCCCTGGGCAGCACTCGTCGGCTCCGGCGTCGTGCTGAACAAGGATGGCTCGTTCCAGAGGACGGCGAAGTTTCGCGGTCCCGATCTGGATTCCGCCGTCGCCGCCGAACTGGTCGCCGTCGCCGGCCGCATCAACAATGCCGTCCGCCGTCTCGGCTCCGGCTGGAGCATCTTCGTCGAAGCACAACGCTCCGAAGCCGCGACCTATCCTGCGAGCCAATTTCCCGAAGCCGCATCCGCGTTGCTCGACGCCGAGCGCAAAGCCGGGTTCGAGGAAGCCGGCGCGCATTTCGTGTCGGGCTACTTCCTGACCTTCCTCTGGCTGCCGCCCGCCGAGGACGCCGCCCGCGCCGAAACCTGGCTTTATGAGGGCCGCGAACAATCCGGCGTCGATCCATGGCAGTTGCTGCGCGGCTTCATCGACCGCACTGACCGCGTGCTGGCGCTGCTCGTTGGCTTCATGCCGGAATGCCGCTGGCTCGATGACGCCGGCACGCTGACCTATCTCCATTCCACCATCTCGACCAACCGCCATCGCGTGCGCGTGCCGGAGGTGCCGATGCACCTCGATGCGTTGCTCGCGGATCAGCCGCTGACCGGCGGGCTGGAGCCGCGTCTTGGCGACCAGCATCTGCGCGTCCTGACCATCATCGGATTCCCGACCGCGACGACGCCCGGCTTGCTCGACGAGATGAACAGGCTGCCGTTCCCCTACAGGTGGAGCACCCGCGCCATCCTCATGGACAAGACCGATGCTACCCGGCTGCTGACGAAGATCAGGCGGCAGTGGTTCGCCAAGCGCAAGTCCATCGCCGCGATCCTCAAGGAAGTCATGACCAACGAGGCGTCTGCCCTCGTGGACACCGATGCCGCCAACAAGGCGCTCGACGCCGACATGGCGTTACAGGAACTTGGCGCCGATGTCGCCGGCATGGCCTATGTCACGGCCTCCATCACCGTCTGGGATGCCGACCCGCGCATTGCCGACGAAAAGCTGCGCCTCGCCGAAAAGATCATTCAGGGCCGCGACTTCACGGCGATGCCCGAGACTGTCAACGCCGTCGATGCCTGGCTCGGCTCGATCCCCGGACATGCCTACGCCAATGTCCGCCAGCCGCCCATATCGACGCTCAACCTTGCCCACATGATCCCGCTATCGGCCGTGTGGGCGGGGCCGGAACGGGACGAGCATTTCAGCGCGCCCCCGCTGTTCCTCGGCAAGACCGAAGGCTCGACCCCGTTCTGGTTTTCCCTTCATGTCGGCGATGTCGGCCACACGCTCGTCGTCGGCCCGACCGGCGCGGGCAAGTCCGTGCTGCTGGCGCTCATGGCCTTGCAGTTCCGCCGCTACGCCGACGCTCAGGTCTTCGCGTTCGACTTCGGCGGCTCGATCCGGGCCGCATCGCTCGCCATGGGAGGCGACTGGCACGACCTCGGCGGCGGGCTGACGGAAGGCGACGAGGCGTCCGTCTCGCTCCAGCCGCTCGCCCGTATCGACGATACCTATGAACGCGCCTGGGCCGCCGATTGGATCGCCGCCATTCTCGGCCGCGAAGGTGTGCCGGTAACGCCCGAGACAAAGGAATACATCTGGACAGCGCTGAACTCGCTCGCGTCGGCTCCGGTCGGGGAGCGCACCATCACCGGCCTGACGGTGCTGCTCCAATCCAACGATCTGAAACAGGCATTGCGGCCTTATTGCATCGGCGGGGCCTATGGCCGGTTGCTCGATGCCGAGACCGAACACCTCGGCTCAGCGGATGTGCAGGCGTTCGAGATCGAGGGGCTGGTAGGAACCGGCGCGGCGCCGGCCGTGCTCGCCTATCTGTTCCATCGGATCGGCGACCGGCTTGATGGACGGCCAACGCTGCTCATCATCGACGAGGGCTGGCTGGCGCTGGACGATGAAGGCTTCGCCAATCAGCTCCGCGAATGGCTGAAGACGCTCAGGAAGAAGAACGCCAGCGTCATCTTCGCCACGCAGAGCCTGTCGGACATCGACGGCAGCAGCATCGCGCCCGCCATCATCGAAAGCTGCCCGACGCGCCTGCTCCTGCCGAACGAACGCGCCATCGAGCCGCAGATCACCGCCATCTATCGGCGCTTCGGCCTCAATGACCGGCAGATCGAAATCCTGGCGCGGGCCACGCCCAAGCGGGATTACTACTGCCAGTCTCGGCGCGGCAACCGGCTGTTCGAGCTAGGCCTGTCCGAAGTCGGATTGGCGCTCTGCACCGCATCCGCGAAATCCGACCACAAACGCATCGCCGGGCTTGTCGCAGAACACGGCCGCGACGGCTTCCTTGCCGCCTGGCTGCGCCTGCGCGGCGTCGATTGGGCGGCCGACCTGATCCCGGACCTTACCAATCTCATCCCCCAGACCGAAAAGGAGTCCCTATCATGACTATTCACCGTTCCCGCTCCCGCGCCATTCTCATGGCCGCGACCATGCTGGTCGCGCCGCTTGCGCTATCGACCATGCTGACCAGCCCGGCCCATGCGCAATTCGGCCGCATCGTCTACGACCCGACCAACTACGCGCAGAACCTGCTGACGGCCGCACGCACGCTCGAGCAGATCAACAACCAGATCACGTCGCTTCAGAACGAAGCGCAGATGCTTATCAATCAGGCGAAGAATCTGGCGAGCCTGCCATTTTCGTCGCTTCAGACGTTGCAACAGAACGTCCAGCGCACGCAGCAGCTTTTGAGCCAGGCGCAGAACATCGCCTTCGACGTGCAGAAGGTCGATCAGATCTTCCAGACCCAATATGGCAACGTCTCGTTGTCCGCGACCGACGGCCAGCTTGTCGCCGGCGCGCGGTCCCGCTGGCAGAACACGGTCGGCGGCTTGCAGGATGCCATGCGCGTGCAGGCCGGCGTCGTCGGCAATATCGACACCAACCGCACGCAGATGTCGGAGCTTGTCGGGCAGAGCCAGAACGCGACCGGCGCGCTGCAAGCCACGCAGGCCGGCAATCAGCTTCTCGCCCTCCAGTCGCAGCAGCTTTCCGACCTGGTCGCGCTGATGTCGGCCAATGGCCGTTCGGAGGCGCTGATCGAAGCCGAGCGCGCCACCGCCGCCGAACAGGGACGCATCCAGCGCGAACGCTTCCTGACGCCGGGATCGGGCTACCAGCCCGGCAACGCGCAGATGTTCGGCAACGGCAACAACTGACCGGACAGGAGGGGCGCGACATGGACGGCAAGGTGCTGGCCCGGCTGGGCGCGATCATATTCGTCGCAATCGCCATCACCGCCACGGTGATCGAGATGACCCGGCAGGAGGAGCCGCAGCGCGGCAGGACCGCGGCGGAACTACAGCGTCCTGCTGATCCGCTGCGCCAAAGCCTGCGCGATTGCCAGCGCCTCGGCGAGGCTGCCGCGAGCGATCCTGACTGCCTCGCCACCTGGGCCGAGAACCGCGACAGGTTTCTCGGCCGGACGCCGGTGCCCGCCGCCCCGCATCAGAACGGGGGACAGTGAACCATGGGCGGCACCGGCGTCATCGACAACTTCCTCGGCGTATTCACGTCCTACATCGACAGCGGGTTCGGCCTGCTCGGCGGCGAGGTGGGCTTTATCGCCACCACTCTGATAGTCATCGACGTGACGTTCGCCGCCCTGTTCTGGAGTTGGGGCGCGGATGACGACATCATCGCCCGGCTCGTCAAGAAAACCCTGTTCGTTGGCGCGTTCGCCTACATCATTTCCAACTGGAACAACCTGGCGAAGATCGTCTTCGAGAGCTTCGCTGGTCTTGGCCTGAAAGCCTCCGGCACCAGCTTTTCCGCCGCCGACCTGATGCGTCCCGGCAAGGTGGCGCAGACCGGCCTCGACGCGGGCCGCCCGCTGCTCGATTCCATTTCCGATCTGATGGGCTACTGGAGCTTTTTCGAGAACTTCATCCAGATCGCCTGCCTGATGTTCGCCTGGGCGCTGGTTCTGCTCGCCTTTTTCATTCTGGCGATCCAGCTTTTCGTGACGCTGATCGAGTTCAAGCTGACCACCTTGGCGGGGTTCGTCCTGATCCCCTTCGGCCTGTTCGGCAAGACCGCCTTCATGGCCGAGCGCGTGCTTGGCAATGTCATCTCGTCAGGGATCAAGGTCCTGGTGCTGGCCGTCATCATCGGCATCGGCTCGACGCTGTTTTCACAATTCACCGCAGGCTTCGGTGATGCCACCCCGACCATCGACGATGCGATGGCGATCGTGCTCGCAGCCCTATCGCTCCTAGGTCTCGGCATCTTCGGTCCCGGCATCGCCTCCGGTCTGGTGTCGGGCGGCCCGCAGCTTGGCGCGGACGCTGCCGTTGGCACCGGCCTTGCCGTGGGCGGTGCAGCCCTTGCCGCAGGCGGTGCGGCCGGTCTCGCCGTCAAGGGAGGCGCTGCCGCCCTGTCCGGTGGAGCCGCGGCCATCCGGGGCGGTGCTGCCACAGCAGGCGCGGCGAGCGCAGCCTACAGCATGGGTTCACTCGGCCAGTCGGGCGCGGCAGGCATCGCCTCCGGCCTTGGCGGCATGGCCCGCGCCGCCGGCTCCGCCGCCGTCTCCCCCCTGAAGCACGCCGCTTCCAAAGCGTCGGAAAGCGTCAAATCCAGCCTTTCCGATGGCGCACGCGCGGGTTTTGGCGTGACGGGCGGTTCCTCCACCGCAGGCACGGTCGGAGGTGACAGCGCCGCCCCCGCAGCCGCAGCAGCATCTTCCCCCGCTGGCAGTCCCCCGGCCTGGGCGCAGCGGATGCAGCGATCCCAGGCCATGAACCACGGCACCTCCATGGCCGCCCACGCCGTGCGCTCCGGCGACAGCCACGGCGGCGGCT
Source organism: Novosphingobium sp. ST904 (assembly GCF_001298105.1). Classification (GTDB taxonomy): domain Bacteria; phylum Pseudomonadota; class Alphaproteobacteria; order Sphingomonadales; family Sphingomonadaceae; genus Novosphingobium. Next base: position 63,414 of record NZ_LGJH01000150.1, read on the forward strand.
CTTCCGTCAATCTTTCCGAAAGTGACCGCTCATGAGCATCTTCAAACGACCAGCGACCCATTACGGCAAATCGCCGGAACCCGAGACGCCATACCAGCGTGCTGCACAGGTCTGGGACGAGCGCATCGGCTCCGCCCGCGTGCAGGCGAAGAACTGGCGTTACATGGCCTTCGGCTCGCTGATTCTTTCGGCCGGATTCGCCGCCGCCCTTGTCTGGCAATCCGCGCGCGGGACCGTCGTGCCGTGGGTGGTGCAGGTAGACAAGCTCGGCCAGGCGCAGACCGTCGCGGCGGCCGTTGCCGATTACCGGCCGACCGATCCGCAGATCGCATGGCACCTCGGCCGCTTCATCGAGCAGGTCCGCGCGATTCCGGCTGACGCCATCATCGTCCGGCAGAACTGGCTCCGGGCCTATGAATGGACCACGGATCGCGGCGCGGCCGCCCTGAACGACTATGCGCGCAGCAACGATCCGTTCACGAAGGTCGGTCGGCAACAGGTCGCTGTCGAGGTTTCCAGCGTCATCCGGGCATCGAACGATAGCTTCCGCGTCGCCTGGACGGAACGGCACTATGAGAACGGCCAGCTCGCCACGACCGAACGCTGGACCGCGATCCTGACCATCGTGATCCAGACCCCGCGCGACGCCGAGCGCCTGCGCGCCAATCCGCTCGGCATCTACGTCAATGCAATCTCATGGTCGCGGGAGATGAGCCAATGATCCGCGCGCCGTTCCACAAAGCCGCGTTTCCGGCTTTCCGTAAATCCGGTCTTCCGGCTTTGCTGCTCTCCGCCACCATGCTGGCCGGCTGCGCGACCAACAAGGTGCCGCAGTTCAGCTACGATGCCGACGTGCCATCGCTCCCGGTCGTGCAGGCCGCCGTCACTAACGACCGGCCCCGGCCGTTGCACACGCCGCCCGCCTGGACGGTCGCGCGCGGCGGAACCGCTGCCGGGACACCGGCAGGCCGTGTCGAGAACGCCAACGCCGCCGCGCGCGTCGAACCGCGCCGCGAGGGCTACTATAACGCCATCCAGATTTATCCATGGTCGGAAGGCGCGCTCTATCAGGTCTATGCCGCGCCGGGACAGATCACCACCATTGCGCTCGAACCCGGCGAGAGCCTGACCGGCGCGGGACCGATCGCAGCAGGCGATACCGCGCGCTGGATCATAGGCGACACCGAGAGCGGCAGCGGAACGTCGCGCCGCGTCCATATTCTCGTGAAGCCGTCACGGCCCGACATCACCACCAACCTCGTCGTGACCACCGACCGGCGCACTTACATGATCGAGCTGCGCGCTCGTGAAGCCCTCTATATGCCGTCAGTCGCCTGGGCCTATCCGGCACAGCCGGCAGGCCAGCGTCAGACCGTTCCTGCCGCGCCGATCATCCCGGCCGAGGCCGCGCGGAACTATCGTTACGGCCTGACCGGAGACAGTCCGCCGTGGCGGCCCATCTCCGTCTTCGACGACGGCCGGCGCGTCTATGTCGTCTTCCCGCGTGGCATCGTGCAGGGCGAGATGCCGCCGATCTTCGTCATTGGCTCCGATGGCGAGGCCCAGATCGTCAACAGCCGCATCCACCAGAACATCCTGATCGTGGACCGCCTGTTCGGCGCGGCCGAACTGCGCCTTGGCAGCGGCGACCGCCAGCAGACGGTCAGGATCGTCCGCATCGAGCAACGGCAGGCTGCACAGCCGGCAAAGGCGACCGGAGAATCCCCATCATGAACGAAGAAACGACCCCTGTAGAAGCCGCAGCGAACACCACCACACCGATGCGGCTGCGCACTGAGCCGCCGCGCGTCACCCGCCTGTCGCGCAAGATGCTGGCGGGCGTCGGCGCCGTCGCACTTCTCGGCATAGGCGGGGCGCTGATCTATGCGCTCCAGACCCGTGACATGAGCGGCAGCGGCGAAGAGCTTTACTCGACCGAGAACCGCCCCACAGCGGACGGACTGTCCGGCCTGCCGCGCGACTATACCGGACCCGTCCTGGGGCCAGCCTTGCCCGGCGATCTCGGCGGGCCTATCCTCGACGCGCAGAACCGGGGCCAGCCCGTCGCGCCGCCCTCAATGGCGACACCCACCCGCGATCCTGCCGAGGAACGTCGTCTCGCCGAAGAGGAAGCTGCACGTCTCAGCACGGTGTTCTTCCAGTCCGGGCAGAGAACGGCAACACCACCCGGTTCCAATTTACCCGGCCTTGCCGGTCTTGGCGTCGGCGGTCAGCCTCCAACACAAGACAGGCATACGGCCTTCCTCAATGGCCCGGTGGACCGGCAGACCGTCGCCCTGGACCGCATCATGGCTCCGGCATCCCCCTATATCCTTCAGGCCGGAGCGTGATCCCGGCGGCCATGATTACCGGCATTCGTTCCGACCTTCCGGGCCAGATCACCGCGCAGGTCACGGAAAACGTCTATGACAGCCCGACCGGCGCGCTTCTCCTGATTCCGCAGGGGACGCGCATCATCGGCCAATATGATGCCGGCGTGACCTTCGGTCAGCGCCGCGTCCTTCTCGTCTGGAACCGCCTGATCCTGCCCAATGGCCGCTCCATCGTGCTGGAGCGCAGCCCGGCGCGGACGCTTCCGGTTACGCCGGTCTGGAGGATGGCGTCGATTATCACTGGTGGGATCTGATGAAGGCCGCTGGCCTCTCCACGCTGCTCGGCATCGGCACGGAACTGGCGACCGATGACGAGGACCGGCTGATCCGCGCCATCCGCGATGGCGCGCAGGACACCATCAATCAGGCCGGGCAGCAGATCGTCCAGCGCCAGTTGCAGGTCGCACCGACGCTGACCATCCGCCCGGGCTTCCCGGTCAGGGTCATTGTGACGCGAGATTTAGTCCTCGAACCCTACAGGAACTGACCATGGCGAAGCTGAAACTCGGTCCCCTGGCCGACGACAAGCGGGTGAAGGTGACGGTGGAACTGCCCGCGCAGCTCCATCGTGACCTCATAGACTATGGCGCTCTGTTGGCCGATGGCGGTGCGCCCATCGAGCCTGCAAGACTGATCGTGCCGATGCTGGAGCGATTCGTCGCCACGGATCGCGGCTTCGCCAAGGCGCGGCGCACAACTGGTCCTACGGGCGGATAGAACCCTTGCGCCAGCCTAGACCAACAGCGTTCGCGCAATCAGAAACGCTACGACGCCTGCGATCACCGTCACGAACAGGCTGCGTGAGATCACGCCGGCCAGCGTCGTCGCAAGTACCGCCCCGAGCGAGATGCTAACGCTGGTGTGATCGCCACCGAGCGAATCACGCGATCGTTCGTGAAGGTCCCCCATCCGCTGCGAGGCTCAACAGTTTGGTCAGCGCCGGATTGCGATTTCCCGGCGACCAGACTGCCGAGAAAGGAATGGTTTCAGGCTCATCGCGGATCGGTAGAAAGGCCACTTTCGCCGACGCCGCAACCTCGTTCTCCTGAGCAAACAGTGAGATGCCGTGCCCGATAGCGATCATCGACAGGAGCGCTTCACGCCCGACATCATGACGCAGGATTGTTGGAGCGGGCCATTTTCCCGTCGAACGCTGAACGATCGTATCGTGAACCTGAGGGCCTGTTCCACCGTGTCGGACAAGGAAAGTTTCGTCCGTGAGTTGTTCCCAATCGACATTCTCCCGCTGCGCCAAAGGGTGTGTGGCTGATAGGGCGACGGTTAGAGCGTCGCGCCAGATCACGCGGGAATTGAGGTCAGGGATTTCGTGGGCGCCCGCCATGAAAGCGACATCGAGCTGGCTTTCCCTTACCATGATCTGTGCCTCGCGCGCCGTGCCCTCGGCAAGGTGGAGCCGGATATTCGGGTATTCTGCGTGGAATCGCTCCAGCAGCCGATCGAGAAATGTCCCCGAGATCAGGGCATGGACGCCGACGCGCAGTTCTCCTTCTTCGCCGCGCGCTTGCATGCCCGCCGTCTTGATGGCGTGATCGAGGATGTTCATAGCATCCTCGACCTGATCAACGAAGCGGTGTCCGGCTTTGGTCAGGCGAACGCCGCGCGTGTTGCGGTCGAACAGGACAATGCCAAGCTCTTCCTCGAGCGCCCTGATCCGCGCGCTGACGCTCGATTGGCTGGTGCCAAGCGCCTTGGCCGCGCGGTGGAAGCTAAGATATTCGGCGACAGCCAGCGTTTGCACCAGCGACACCATTGGAATGCGCCCGGCTCGCAGTTCAAGCAACCGGTCGGTAGAAGCGCTTTTCATTTTCTTTCTGCGCATGCCGCCCCCAATCCCGAAATGTCGGCACAAGGGACCGATTTGCTGGCAGGCCGAATGGAAAGAATGATTGCTGGTGAGAGGCAGTCACGATGGAAAGCCGGTAGCGCAATCCTTCAGAGGTTGCGACCTGCTCGACCTGCCGAAACGTCGCCGGGCATTGCCCGCGGCAATCCCCATCCTGACGACGATGACCTCCTCGACGAGCCGGGGCGCCACCCCCGGCATCAGGCGGAAAGCGTGATGGACGATCACCACCTGACCGGCGTGTTCGAACATGCCGAGCACGTTCCAGAGCCGCGTCAGCCCGATCCAGCGCCACGGGCAGATCACATCGGACCAGGCCTCGATCGTGAGCCTGTCGGCGGATGCGACAAGTTCAATGCCATCAGCAAGAGCGATCGTCCCCGCCGCTCGTCATGCTTCCACTTCTTCCAAAGTCGGATAGTCGATGTATCCGGCTGCGTCGCCGTTCTCGGTGGCATAAAACGACGCGAAGTCCGGCGGGTTGAGGGCGGCATCCTGCCTGAACCGCTTCGGCAGGTCCGGATTGGCGAGGAACGGGACGCCATAGGCGACGAGATCGGTCTCGCCGGACGCGATGGCCTTGTCTCCGAGCGCGGCATCGTAGCCGCCATTGACGATCAGGCTGCGCGAGAACGCCTTGCGAAGATAGGGCACACTGCGCTCGATTTCCGGTGGCAGGGCCGCGGGTCCCGCGACAGGTTCTGCGACATGGAGATAGACGAGACCCAGTCTGTCGAGTTCGGTGGCGAGATAGGAGAAGGTCGCCTTTGGATCGGAATCCTTCATGCCGTGGATCGTCAGGTTCGGACCGACACGATAGCCGACCGCTCCGCGCCCAGCACCTCGACCACGGCTGCCGCCACTTCCAGCGGAAAGCGCGCGCGGTTCTCGATGCTGCCGCCGTAGCGGTCGGTGCGGATGTTCGAGCCGTCGCGCAGAAACTGGTCGAGCAGATAGCCCGAGCTTCCATGGATCTCTACGCCGTCGAACCCTGCCGCCTTCGCATTGATCGCGCCCTGCCGGAACTGCTCGACGATGCCGGGGATCTCATCAGTCTCAAGGGCTCGCGGCGTGTCGAGCGGCACACGACCTGTAGAGACGTATACTTCGCCTTCGCCCTTCAGCGCGGACGGGGCGACCGGCAGTTCCCCGCCGTGGAATTCGGGATGCGAGACACGCCCGACATGCCAGAGCTGTGCGAAGATCAGGCCGCCGGCGGCATGAACCGCTTCCGTCACCTTGCGCCAGCCCTCGACCTGCTCGGGCGAATGAATACCCGGCGTGCGGATATAGCCGACGCCCTGCGGGCTGACCTGGGTGGCCTCCGATATGATCAGCCCGGCGGTGGCACGCTGCGCGTAGTAGGTCGCCGCCAGCGGATTGGCGACATTGCCCTCGACCGCGCGGCTGCGGGTCATCGGCGCCATCACGAGGCGGTTCTTCAGGTCAAGCGACCCCAGTTTGTGAGGCGAGAGCAACGAGGGATACTGGCTTTCTGTCATATGATAGGACTCCGTTGTGTTGAACATGATGATGAGTGCCGGACGAGCGCCGCCGAAGCGATGCCCGTCCGGCCAGGCGCGTCCGTCACTCCTCCTGACGGTGGACGGGGAGGCAGGGGGCGCGGCCCGTCACGCACCTGTTGGGGGTCAGTGGCTGGACGCCTGCGCGGCGGCGATCAGGGCGTCACGGTTCCCGACCAGAAACTCATGCAGGCTGCGTGGCTCCTTGCCGGTCAGGTGCCTTACGGTGTCGCTGACGACATCGAGGCGGCCTTGAAGCGCGTTGACGTCGAAGGATGTGACCAGTTCGGCGATCACCTCATGCAGGCCCGCCGCCTTCAGGCCCTCTTTCCGTTCCGCTGCACTGAGGGGAACGAGCCTGATCGGCGTGTCGAAGATTTCGTTGACGATGACGACGATGTCGGCCGGCGACAGTGCCTCGGGACCGGTCACGTCGAGGCGTCGGCTTTCCGTCGTGTCTTCCAGAAGAGCGGCGGCAGCGGTCGCGGCAAGATCATCGCGCCAGACATAGGAGGTTCGGCCATCACCCGCCGCCGTCACCCATTGCCCTGATGACAACGCCTGCGGCAGCCACATGAACACGCCGTCGGTGTACCAGCAGGGGCGCAGGACGGTGAAAGGAACGCCGCTCTTCTCGATCGCCTGTTCGGTCTCGTAATGATCCACCGCGAAAGGAACCGGCGAGCCGGGCTCGGGGTTCAGCATGGACGTGTAGACGATCCGTCCGACACCGGCCTTCACTGCGGCTTCGACGGCGGCGAGGTGCTGGCGCAGCCGCCGGGGTGGATCGTCGGGCGTGTCCGGGGCCGAAATGATCAGAACGCGGTCGATGCTGGCAAAGGCACGTTCGAGGCTCGCCGGATCGTCGAAGTCGCCTCGCGCAGTTCAACGCCCCAGTCCCACAGATCGGCGAGCTTGCCCGGATCGCGCGTGCCGGCGACCACGCCGCTCGCCCCGCCTTGCAGCAGATGACCCACCACGAGGCGACCGAGTTGGCCGCCAGCACCCGTCACCAGTAATTTCTGCTGCTTCGATTCCGCCATGAACGCTGCCTCTATGGTTTTATTTGGTTTCCAAGTCTATAATAGAGACCTTCTCAGTAATGAAAAGGAGGCAGGTTTGAGGGACAAGGTAAGCAACAGGGAACCTTCGTCGCCGGCGCGGCAGAAAATCATCGAAGCGTTCCAGGCGCTTGAAGCGTGGAGCACGCATCCGCCGGAGTGTCCCGTGCGCGATGTCCTCGACCGGATCGGCGACAAATGGAGTTCTCTTCTGATCATCGCCCTTGTCGGTGGGCCGCGTCGCTTCAACGCGCTGCGCAAAGCCGTTCCCGACATCTCGAAGCGGATGCTGACGCAGACGTTGCGCGATCTCGAACGGGATGGGCTGATCGAACGCCAGGTGTTTCCCACGAAACCGCCGAGCGTCGAATATCGGCTGGCGCCTCTGGGCGTGTCGCTGCTCGATCCGCTGGGCATTCTGATCGCCTGGGCGGACGAGCGCCACGGGGATATCCGCATTGCGCGACAGAAGTTCGATGCCGTGGCGGTGCCTGCGGACAAGGAAGCGCCGTCCGGCTTCTCCCCGGCATGGGAGACTGTCTAGCGAGGTCACGTCTTTGAGGACTCGCATGCTCAAGATGTCCGCGACGTGCGCCAGGCGATCCAGCCGACCGCCAGCGTTGCCAGAAGCACGATGATCGGGGCGATCGCGTGGGTGTATTCACCATGCAGAAGGACCGTTCCGGCCGCCGCCAGCATGACTGCACTACCGAGGAGCGCGCCCCATAGGCGCGTCGATCCAATGGCAAGCAACGCAGCCGTCGTCAGTTCCAGAATGCCGGTGACATAGTGGAACCAGTCGGGATAGCCCCAACGCCGATAGTCTTCGGCGATCCCGGCCGACACGAAGATGTTGCCGATGCCGCCGACGACAAAGAAGGCGGCGAGCGCCCATGCCAGCAGGGACTTCCAGTTCAACTTACGCATGGATGAGGTCTTTCCGCGGAAGGATGCCGCATAAGAATGTTTCGACGCCCTCATCGACGTAACGGGACATCGTCGAGGGAGGCAGGGGTAAGGATTCGAGCCCGACAAGCGCGCGCAGTTGCGGGCCGCCGACGACGAGATCGACGAACTGCGCCGCCAGCACGTCGGATGGCAAGGTACTGGTGACGCCGGCATGGCCGCGCCACCGTTCGATCGAGGGGGCAAGCGTGCGCGCCGCGTTGTCATGACCGGCATGCCAGACCGCCTGCGCCAGTTCCGGAAACCGTTGGCCCTCGGCGATCATCAGGCGATGCAGCGCCAGTGTCCGAGGCTGAAGCACTGTTTGCAGCAACGCGCGGCCGTGGCGGATCAGGGCGGTGCGGATGTCATCGCCCCCGATTCCCAGTGCTTCGAGCGGTTCGCTGATTTCCCGGCAAAGCCGGGTCACGACCTCGATGAACAGCCCTTCCTTGCCGCCGAAGTGACTGTAGATATTGCGGCGCGATCCGCCGGCGCGCGCGATGAGTTCATCGAGGGAAACGGCTTCATAGCCGCGCTCCAGAAACAGGGCGGCGGCCGTATCGGTGAGGACTTCCAGCCGCGCCGAGCCGCGCGCCGTCAGATGATGCTCGCGCGTCATGCAACCACCCGCAACTTGTTGCGGGCCGTCTTGAGCGCGCATGCCCACCAGACGAGATTGTCGAAGAGGGCCGTTCTTGCCTGGATCAGATACGCGTAGTCGTTCAGCGTCTTGTCGTTGTTGAGGACGGCGATGAAGGGCTCCAGCCCGATATTCACCTCGTGGCGTATCGGCGCCATCTGAAGTTCGACGGTGATGCCACGAAGCTGCTCGATCGCGCGGGCCGCGCCGACATTGCCATAACCCGCAAAGCCGATCGGCTTGCGCTGCCACTCGAGGAAGGCGCTGTCGAACGCGTTCTTCAGGACCGCAGTGGGGCCGTGATTGTACTCCGCGACCGTCGCGATGTACCCGTCATAGGCGCCCACGCGATGGCGCCATGCGTTCGCCCTCGGGCTCGAATAGTTGCCGCCGAGCATTGCCGGAGGAATGGATTCATCCAGAAACGGCAAGTCGGCATCCCGAAGATCAAGGACCTCCAGCTCGAAATCGGCCCGCTCAGCAGCGCCTTCCAGAAGCCATGCGGCGGCCCTTTCCGCGAAGCGGTTGGGGCGGGTCGATCCGACGATCAATCCAAGTTTGAGCAATGGGTGACTCTCCTGCCGTTTGGGCAGATCAACATCTGCAATCTTAATATGGTATCGTACCATACCCTTTTTGGCAAGGGATCGCCCGGATGATTGAGGGCTGCTGGAAAGGGGCGTCAGCTCGGCGGCCTTGCCCGCGCTATGTTCTCTGGGCTTGCTGTGCGCTTTCAGCCGTCAACGCTGCTTCTTACCTGCGCGGACCGTACGCAAAGCCTTCTCCTGGCGCGGACGGGGGTTCTTCTCGTCCGCGACGATGGCGGGAGCAGCCTCGATCAGATCGGTGAGATAGGCGACCTCGGATTCGAGCCGGTGCAGGGTGTGGCGCAGCGCCATTCCTCGACCACGCCGAGATAAGGCATCGTGTTTGCGATCATGTCCCGGCGTTCTTCCAGAAGCGCCGTCAGGCGTGACAGCCGGTCCGACAGCAGTGCCGTGAACGCATCGAGGCCCGTCGGCTTCGCCTTCGTCAAGGCGAGATCGAAGGGATCATACTTGAACCAGATCTCCGTCAAGCCCTGCTCGCGCAGTTCGGCCAGAGCCTGCCGCCCCTCGTCGGTGATCTCATAAAACTGGCGCGTCGGACGGTTGCCCTGCTTCTCCTGTCCGGCCTCGCGCAGCAGCCCTTCGGCCGCAAGCCGCTTCATCGCGCCGTAGACCGCGCCGACAGAAATGTCGGTCCAGAGCGGAACGCGCTTACTGTCAGCCTCGAGTCGCAACTTGTGTCCGTGCATGGGACCAAGCTCGTCGAAGGATGACAGGATGAAGAGGCGGATGGAGGACATATTGCAAAAATGCTCGCGCGAGAGTAATTATGCGTTAGCATAGCATTCTGCGGCAAGGGTTCCTAGCCACTCTCCGCAGTCGCGCGTGGCCCACCATATCATTTGAAAAGGTCGATCCGTGAAATCAGTCCGTCTTCATGCCCATAACGAGCCCCTCACCCTCGATGAGGTGCCCGTTCCCGAAATCGCGCCGGAACAGGTGCTCGTCCGCATTCAGGCTGCGGCGCTCAATCCGCTCGATATCCATTTTATCTCCGGCTACGCGACCCGGTTCTTCCCCATCACTCTGCCTTATACGCTTGGAAGCGACTTCGCCGGCGTGGTCGAGCGCGTCGGAGAGGCTGTGACCGGTTTCAAGCCCGGCGACGGCGTGATCGTCTGGGCCGATCCGCTGACGGGCGGCGGCCTGTCGGAATATGCCGCCGTTCCCGCCGCACTCTGCGTTCCGCTGCCTGCATCGCTCTCGGTGGCCGAGGGCGCCACCATTCCGACAGCCGGAAGCACCGCGTGGCACGCCCTGTTCAGTGTCGGGCAGCTCAAGGCCGGCGAAACCGTGCTCATTCATGCCGCCGCCGGCGCGTCGGGATATTTGCCGTGCAGTTCGCGCACAAGGCCGGCGCGCGCGTCCTCGCCACAGCCTCCGGCGATGGCGTCGATCTGGTGCGCTCGCTCGGGGCCGATGACGTCGTGGACTACAAGAGCCAGGATTTCGCCGAGGTGTTTGCCGATGTCGATCTGGTGCTCGACCTGGTTGGCGGCGAGACGCAGGCGCGATCCTATGCGGTCCTCAAACGAGGCGGACGGCTGGTGTCTTCGACGACACCGCCGGAAGAAGACGTTGCAAAGGCGCACGGAGTCATCGCCTCCATTATCTATGTCGGCCCCTACGCGCCGCGCCTGGGCGAAGTCGTGGATGCCGTGGTGCGTGACAGTGTGAAGGTCGTGTTCGATCGCACGGTTCCGTTCGAGGCGTTCAACGACGCGCTGGAACGCCAGAAATCCGGCAGGGCGCGCGGCAAGATCGTCGTCTCGCAAGACTGAGCAGGCGCCGGTGCGGCTATCGCCGCACTCCACGAAGTCTTCCATTCGCCGGTGAACGATTGCCGGCCTATCAAACCTCAAGAGGAACTTCAGATGACAGATATTTCCAAAGCGGGCCGGTTCACGCTCGGCGACAGACAGGTCAAGCGGATGGGCTATGGCACGATGCAGCTTGCCGGACCCGGCGTGTTCGGTCCCCCGAAGGATCGCGATGCAGCCGTGGCCGTCCTGCGCGCGGCCATCGCCGCCGGTGTCGATCATATCGACACGAGCGACGTCTACGGGCCGCACATCACCAATCAGATCATTCGGGAGGCGCTGCATCCTTATCCCGACGATCTGGTCATCGTCACCAAGGTCGGCGCGAAGCGCGGCGACGACGGCTCGTGGCTTCCTGCCCAGAAGCCCGAGGAACTGACGCAGGCAGTCCATGACAATCTGCGCAATCTGGGTCTGGACGCCATAGACGTGGTCAATCTCCGTGTCATCGAGGGCAGCGGAATGGCCCCTGCCGATGGTTCGATCGAGGAACGGTTCACGGCGTTGGCCGAACTTCAACGGCAGGGCCTGATCCGCCATCTGGGGCTCAGCAATGTCACGGCCTCGCAGGTTGCCGAGGCACAGCGCATCGCGCCAGTCGTCTGCGTGCAGAACCAGTACAATATCGTGCAGCGGTCGGACGACGCGCTGATCGACGCGCTGGCGAAATCGCAGATCGCCTATGTACCCTTCTTCCCTCTCGGAGGGTTCTCACCGATCCAGTCGGAGACGCTTGCCGCCATCGCAACGAAGCTCGGCTCTTCCGGCCGGCAGGTGGCGCTGGCATGGCTGCTGGCGCGCGCGCCAAACATTCTGGTGATCGCCGGCACGTCGAGCGTCGATCACCTGAACGAGAACCTCGCCGCCGCGGAACTGGTTTTGCCGTCGGACGTGATAGACGAACTGAACGGCATCACCGGGAGCGCGGGTCAGTAGAGGCATCCACATTCGTCACGCAAGAAATCCGGAAAAGTAAAAAAGGAACCGCCTGTGACAGAACGCTTCACTGGAAAGACCGCCCTCGTGACCGGTGGCGCGCCGGCATCGGCAAGGCCATCGCCGCGCGCTTCGTCGCCGAAGGGGCGAAGGCTTCATCACCGGACGCAGGGAGGCGCCGCTTCGGGCGGCGGCTTCCGAACTCGGCGACAGCGTGGTGCCGATCGTCTCCGACGCATCCAGGCTCGGCGATCTCGACACCCTTTTCGAAGCCGTTGCACGCCACGGCAAGCTCGATATCCTCGTCGCCAATGCCGGCGGCAGCGCGACAGCCGCTCTCGGCTCGATAACGGAAGAGCAGTTCGACCGGGAGTTCGACGTCAACGTGAAGGGGTTGCTGTTCACGGTCCAGAACGCGTTGCCCCACCTTGTGGACGGCGCCTCCATTGTCCTCCTGGGATCGACCCAGGGCTCCAGCGGCGTTGCGGGGATGAGCGTCTACAGCGCGGCCAAGGCGGCCGTGCGCAGCTTCGCGCGGAGCTGGATACTTGACCTGAAGGACCGCGCCATCCGGGTGAATGTCGTCAGTCCAGGCCCTGTCGATACGGATGCCTTCCAGGACTATGTCCGGGAGCAGGGAGAAGCGGTCCTCGCGCATCTGCATCAGGCCATTCCGCTCGGCCGCGTCGCGCAGCCGCAGGACGTCGCCGCCGCGACCCTCTATCTCGCCTCGCAGGACGCCGCCTATATCAACGGCATCGAACTCTTCGTCGACGGAGGCATGCGGCAGGTCTGATCCGGGCCGGCATTCGGTCTCCACCCCATGCCGGCAGTCAGGCGCGCAGCGCGTCAAGGAAGCCTGAATAGTCGAGATCAACCCAATGCTCGACGATCTTGCCATCCTTGATGCGGTCAATGGCCGTGCCAGTCAGAAACGCTCGATTGCTTTTTGGCTCCACGCCTGAGAACATACCTGTCTGCGTGCCGCCGAGAGTCCAGCGGGTGGCGACCTTGTCGCCTTCCGCAATCTGGTCGAGAACCGTGCAGGAGAAATCCTCAAAAGCCGCAAAGAGACCGAGATCCCATTCCAGCCAGCCCGCTCGATCGGTTGTGCCACCATAGGCGTGGTTGACCAGATCCCGCCCGACATACGTCTCGAACGATGCGACGAGGTCACGATCATTGTAGCTTTCGTAAAAGGCGCGGGCGACAGATTTGGCTTCGTTGGCGCTAGAACTCATTGAAGTCCCCGATGCAATTTGATCAGAACGCTATGGCCCTGGTTGAAAACCTTCGTGGATACGTCGGCCAGTCTCAGGCGCCGATGGTCGCCGTCTCGGGAATCTCCTGTCGGACCAGGGGCAGGACACGGGTTCCCAGCAACTCGATCGCCTGCATCAGATCGCGATGTGACATCGTGCCCACTGCCATCTGAACAAGCGTCCGCTGATGACCGAACAGGTTGCGCATGCGGATGATCTTCTCCGCGACCTCCTCGGGCGAGCCGACGAGATAGGCGCCATCGGGATGAATCTTCTCGTCGAAGTCGGCGCGCGTCATCGGCGGCATGCCGCGCTCGGCCCCGATCCAGTTGAACAGGGCGGCGTCGGCAGGGAAATACGTGTCCGCCGCCTGCTGGCGGGTTCGCGCGACGAAACCATGCATGGTAATTGCTGTGGGCTTCGGCTGCCCTCCATAGTGAGACAGTGCACGGCGGTAGAGATCGAACAGCGGCGCGAATTGCGAAACTCGGCCTCCTAACATAGCGAGCGCCATCGGAACGCCTGCCTTGGCCGCTCCCACCGCCGAATCCGGACTGCCTCCGACCGCGCGCCAGATTGGCAGGGGGTTCTGCACCGGTCGAGGCACGATCAACGCATCGTGCAGCGGCGGCCGAAAGCGGCCCGACCATGTGACGGGATCGTTGCCGCGCAAGCGCAAGAGGAGATCGAGCTTCTCCTCGAACAAGGCCTCGTATTCGGTGAGATCATGGCCGAAAAGATGGAAGGAATCGAGCAGCGCACCGCGCCCGGCCATGATCTCGGCCCGTCCCTGCGAGACGAGATCCAGCGCAGCGAACTGCTCGAATACACGGACAGGATCATCCGAGCTGAGGACCGTCACCGCGCTGGTCAACCGGATGCGATGGGTGCGCGCAGCGATAGCCGCGAGAACCACCGCAGGCGCCGGTGTTCCAAACCCGTCACGGTGATGCTCACCAAGACCGAAGACATGCAACCCGACCTCGTCGGCCAGTGCGGCTTCTTCAATGATTTCGGGAATGCGTTGCGCCGCACTCACTCCTTTGCCACCGATACCGATATCGGCAAAGGTGTAGAGACCGATTTCCATTTGCAGTGCGCCCCGTTGTCAGGCTTCAACGCGCGATAGCGGTCGTAGGGGCATCCAGCTCGACTTGACGGCATATGCGCCATCGCCGGAGAGCACGATGACGACCTGCGCCACGATCCACAGCGCGAGATATTCCCAGCCGCCGTTCGCATTCGTGAAGAAAAAGCCCGCCGGTCCATGGACAGTAAATATCGCGCCCAGAAGGAAGGGTATCAGCGCAAGCGCCGCCCATCTCGGCATGAATCCGACGATCAGGGCGATGCCTCCAATGATCTCCGCCGCGATCGTCACATGGGCGAGCAGGCCTGGCAGCCCGAGACTGATGAAGAATTGTGCCGTGCCGGCAGGCGTGAACACGAACAGTTTCATGCCGCCATGGGCCAGGAACAGCACGCCAAGGGTGATGCGGAGAATAAGAAGCGCGTAAGGCGCTGTGCGATTGTCGATCATTGGTTTCTCTCTTGAGAGTTCAGATTGATGAAGGATCGGATCAGGGGCAGCCATCAAGGCCGCAGACGGGGCCTTCCGCGACGATCAAGGGCTGGAGGGGGCGTTCGGCCCATGCGCGATCAAGCGCCTGAGCGAAGGCCGCCACAGGCTGCGCACCAGAAATCGCGTATTTGCCACCGATGAGGAAGAAGGGCACCCCGTTGCCACCGAGCGCGTTTAATGCGCGTTGGTCGGCCTCGATCTCCGCGTGGAATTCATCCCCATTCAGAACCTTTTGCGCACGCGCGGGGTCCAGCCCCGTCTCAGCGGCCAAGTGCAGCAGTATGTCATGGTCGAACACCGACATTTGCTCGGTCAGATATGCGCGATACAAACGCTTCAACATCGCGATTCCAAGCCCTTCGGAGGAGCCGAGCTTGATGAGGCGATGGGCGTCGAGCGTGTCACCGGTAACGCTGTCGGCAAGGTGATAGGTGAGGCCGTCGGCCGCGGCGGTTGCTTCCACATGAGCGAACATGCGTGCGGCTTCGGCCGGACCGCCGCCCATCTTACGCCTGACCATCTCGGCCACCGGGAGCGGCGGTTGCCCGGGCATTAATCGATAGGAATGGTGTTTTGTCTCGACCTGAGCGTGATGGGCAAAGCGCTCCAAAGCCTTCTCGAACCGGGTGAGTCCGATCCAGCACCAGGGGCAGACCACATCTGACCAGATTTCTACAATGAGCGCTGACATAGGCGTAATCTCCTCAAACCCTGGTCAGGATGAATTTATGTGGTACCGAAGAGTAACTCACACTATATCAGTAACTGGAAAAATCGAACAAGAAGGCACATTGATGTTACCGTCTGCCGATAACCGACCTGTTGTCTTGCCCGGGGTCGACTGTTCCGGCTTCACGCGCGATCTTCTCAGCCGCGTGGGAGACAAGTGGAGCGTGCTGATCGTCGTCTATCTCTCAGCCCGTACCATGCGTTTCAACGAGTTGAAGCGGACGATCGACGGAATCTCTCAGCGAATGCTGACGCTGACGCTTCGTAATCTGGAGAAAGATGGGTTGATTACCCGTTGCGTCACGCCAACCATTCCACCGCGTGTCGACTATGCGTTGACTGACCTTGGACGCTCGTTGCTAAAGCCCGTCCTCGGACTGGTCGAATGGGCTGCTCTTTACAAGAGTCAGGTCGCCGAGGCGCGCGCTCGATATGAAAGTTCTGAGGGCAGGCAAATCTAAGTGCGCTTTGTGTTTTGAGTAAACAGACGAATGCGGCGCCAAACCCGGATATTTGATTGCACTGTCGTTAGGGGGTGCCGTCAGCGCACAGACGCGAACACGGCACGCTACAAGCCGCCGATCCCCCTCCATGCTTCGCCTAATTCCGTGAGCCTTAGCCGCCCCGGAAGACACCAGCGAAACACGGAGGATTTCATGTGCGCAGCACGCCGTAGCGCGAGGAGGGGCCGCCCACGCCAGCCGGTTCCTGGAACGCTCCCCGACGACCTCTACGACTATGACGACGATCCCGCGCCGCGCATCAGCCCGCCGCGCGGCAGCCCGCCTCATGTCTTCGACGTGGAAAAACTGCCCGTCATCGACGACTGGCCCGAGGAAGTGCCGATCACCGAGGCCGAGATTCAGGTGTTCGAGCGCTGGTTTGCCGATGTTTTCGACGAGATGTTCGGTTCGCTCGATCTGCCGGAGGGCTTGAAGATATTATCTCGTGATGATAAGGATATACCCTGATTTGTAGCATCGGGACATGCCATGACGACGCTGAAAGTCGGGATCGCCGACCCGGAGGAAATGAAGGCCCGCACCATGCGGATCGCGCGTGGCGAGGAAAAACCTGCACCCGGCGATCGACCGTCTGGTTTGCATCTACGGAGTCGTTCGCTCGGCTTCTTTCGGCAGGCAATCGCGAATTGCTGCGCGTCATCCATGAGCAGGAACCCGGCTCATTGGAAGAACTGGCGCAGATCACCGGCCGCGCGACACCCAATGTCTCGCGCACTCTCAAGAAGATGGAGAGCTTCGGCCTTGTCCGCATGGAGAAGGGCAAGGGTCTCAAGCTGGTTCCCAAGGTGATTCATGACCGCGTGGAACTGGTCCTGCCCCTGATAGAACGCCCCAAGAAAGGAACCCGCAAATGAACGCACAATCCCCCAACGTCGCTCTGCGGGCTGCCCTTTACCTGCGCGTCTCGACCGCACGGCAGGCCGAACATGACGTGTCGATCCCCGACCAGCGCAAGCAGGGCGAAGCCTGGTGCGCGACGCGCGGCTATCAGCTCGTCGAAATCTTCGTGGAGCCGGGTAACACGGCTACCAACGACCGCCGCCCGGAGTTCCAGCGGATGATCGAGGCGGGCACGTCGAAGCCCGCGCCGTTCGACGTGGTGCTGGTCCACAGCTTCTCGCGCTTTTTCCGCGACGCTTTCGACATGGAATATTACTATCGCAAGCTCGCCAAGAACGACGTGCGGCTCATCTCCATCACGCAAGAGCTGGGGGACGATCCGATCCACGACATGATGCGGCGGATCATGTCGCTCTTCGACGAATATCAGTCGAAGGAGAACGGCAAGCACGTCACGCGCGCCCTGAAGGAGAATGCACGGCAGGGCTTCTGGAATGGCGCATTGCCACCGATCGGCTACCGGATCGCCGCCGCAGAGCAGCGCGGGGCCAAGACCAAGAAGAAGCTGGAAATCGACCCGCTGCATGCTGACACGATCCGTCTGATCTATCGGCTCGCTCTGGAAGGTCAGGGCGACAGCGGCCAGATGGGCGTCAAGGCCATCGTCAAGCATCTGAACGCCAAGGGCATCTTCACCCGCGACGGCGGGCGGTGGGGCATCGGCCAGGTCCATCGCGTCCTGACCCGCCGCACCTATATCGGCGAGCATGAGTGGGGGAAGCGCAGCAAACACAATGACCCGCGCGCTCCCGGTGAAATCGTCATCGTTCCGGTGCCCGCCATCATCGAGCGGGAGACCTTCGACGCCGTTCAGTCTCTTTTGCAGGCTCGCAACCCCAAGACCGAATTGCCCGCCCGCGTGGTGATCGGACCGACCCTGCTGACCGGCATCTGCTATTGCGGCAATTGCGGGGGCGCCATGACCATCCGCACCGGCAAGGGCGGGCGCTACCGCTACTATGCCTGCTCTATCAAGGCGCGGCAGGGCGAGACCGGCTGCAAGGGCCGCGCGATCCCCATGGACAAGCTCGATAATATGGTAGTAAATCATATCGAAGACCGCTTGCTCGATCCCGCCCGTCTGGAGACGCTGCTTGGCAGCATCCTCGGCCGCCGCGAGGATCAGGCCGAGCGCCGACGCGAACACATCGCCTCTTTGCAGCGGCAGGCCACCGAATCAGAATCGCGCCTCAAGCGGCTCTATGATGCCATTGAGGCCGGCGTCGCCGATCTGGACGACCCGGCGCTCAAGGAGCGAATAGCCGGCCTCAAGGTCATCCGCGATCAAGCCCGTGCCGACGCCGACCGGGCACAGGCAATGCTCGAAAGCCCCGGCCACAGTGCCCTCAGCCCCGCAATGATCGAAGGATTTGCACACCGCGCGCGGGAGCGCATTCGCGGCCATGAGGGCGGCTATCGGCGGGATCACCTGCGCGCCTTGGCGCAGCGCGTTGAGGTCGCGGACGACGCAATTCGCATCATGGGATCGAAAACGGAGCTGCTGAAGACGCTTGTTGCCGGCCAAGGGCGGCAATCGGCGGCAATTGGCGTGCCCAGAGGCGGTCTGAAATGGCGGAGACGGAGGGATTCGAACCCTCGGTACCCCCTTAAGGGTACGACGGTTTAGCAAACCGCTGGTTTCAGCCACTCACCCACGTCTCCGGATGCGGCCTAGGCGCGCCCTATAGCGAGGGGTATCGGGGGCGGCAAGGGGGGCTAATGCAGGTTTTTCGCTTTTTCGAAACGCTTGTGGGCAGATGCGAGGTTTCCTGCGGGTTCGGCCCGCCGCAAAACCGAGTCGCCCTGTCGACCGTTCATTGCGGGGTCAGGCGCACTGGATTCTCTAGTGACATGCCGTAGTGCGCCCAGCGGGGGCGCCTGCCTTTTTGATTTCGGGATCGCCATTGGAGGGCCAGAAAATGCCAGTCACCATGCAAATCGCCGCCAGGGGGGCGCCGGTTCGCTTGTCGAGCAAGCTGGGCGGAGCGGCCGCGGCCCTGCTCGTGCCCCTGCTCGTGCTCGTCGCGCCGATGACGTCGGCCGTGGCACAAGTGACCACCGTCGATCCGGATGCGGCGATCGACGCGGACATCAACAGCGGCAACAATGCCGGAACCAGCTATCAGCCGCCGGTATCCAGCCCTGCCCAGACCGCGCAGGCCCAGCCGGCCTATCCCGGCAACGGCACGCCGGTCGATTCGTCCGGCAACGGTTCGACCTGGAACGGCAGCCCCGCGCCCATGCAGGCGCCGCCGGCCCAGAGCACCACCTATCACGAGGACGATCTGATCGGCGCGGCCGAGGGCGTGTTCGGCAAGGGCGCCAAGGGCCTGGCCGGCGTGATCGAGGACCTGCTCAAGAAGCAGGGCGAGCCCAATGGCTATATCGTCGGCCGTGAAGGCGGCGGCGCCATCGCCGTGGGCCTGCGCTACGGCTCCGGCACGCTCTACCACAAGATCGAGGGCGAACAGCCGGTCTACTGGACCGGGCCTTCGATCGGCTTCGATGCCGGGGCGAATGCGGGCAACGCCTTCGTGCTGGTCTACAACCTCAACGACACCGAAGACCTCTATCACCGGTTCGGCGCGGGCGAGGGGCAGGCCTATCTCGTGGGCGGCTTCACCGTCAGCTACCTGCGTCGCGGCGACGTGGTGCTGATCCCGGTGCGGGCCGGTGCGGGCCTGCGTCTGGGTGCGAACATCGGCTACATGAAGTTCACGCACAAGCAGAGCTGGATGCCGTTCTAGCCTGCGTCGTCGCTCGTCCGTCCCCCGAGTCCACCGGGGCCGGACGAGCGCGCGAACCCGTTTCAAGAGCCTGTCGGGAATGCGATTTTCCCTGCTGCGCGCCTTTCCGGCAAGTTGCACAAAATTTCGCGGTACAGGCTTTCCGGGACTGCGCGGCGCGATAAATTCCGGCATCCCGGCAATTCCCTGTCGATCTGCCATTGCGCGCTTTCCCTGCCCGGTCTAAGGCCCCGCGCGCCATGCTTACGAACCTTCAGCAACAGCCCGCCGACGCGCTTCTTGCGCTGATCAAGCTCCACAACGACGATCCGCGCGCGGACAAGATCGACCTTGGTGTCGGCGTCTACCGCACCGGTGAGGGCGACACGCCTGTGTTCCGCTCGATCAAGGCCGCGGAGGCCAAACTCGTCGCGGAGCAGGATTCGAAAGCCTACCTCGGCCCCGAGGGCGACATGGGCTTCGTCGAAGCGCTGATGCCCTACGTCTTCGGCAAGGCCGACCCCTCGATGGGCGGCCGCATCGAAGGCATGCAGACCCCCGGCGGCACCGGCTCGCTGCGCCTCGCGCTCGCCATGGTGAAGCGCGCCGGCTACAACCGCATCATCGTCGGCGTTCCCAGCTGGCCCAACCACGCCCAGATCTGCGCCGACCTCGGCCTTGAAGTCGTTGAATTCAACCACGCGCTCGCTTCGGGCACCACCGACATGGACGCGCTGCGCGGCGCCATCGCCAATGCCCAGGCAGGCGACGCCATCCTGCTGCACGGCTGCTGCCACAACCCCACCGGCATCGACTACAGCAACGAGCAGTGGGACGAGATTGCCGGCCTGATCGCCGCTTCGAAGATCCTCCCCATCCTCGACCTCGCCTATCAGGGCCTGGGCAAGGGCATGGAAGAAGACGCCTATGGCCTGCGCCGCGTGCTCGCTGCCGTGCCGGAAGCGCTGATCTGCTATTCGTGCGACAAGAACTTCGGTCTCTACCGTGACCGCGTGGGCGCGCTCTACGCGATGGTTGGCGATCCGGCCGACCTTACCAAGGTCATGTCGAACGGCCACAACCTTGCCCGCGCCAACTGGTCGCAGCCGCCAGACCACGGCGGCGCCGCTGTCCGCCTCGTCCTCGAAGACGAGACGCTGACCGCAGACTGGCTCGCCGAGCTGGACGAGATGCGCGACCGCATGCGCGAAGTGCGCGCCAAGCTGGCCGAGGCCGGCACCGCCGGGTCGGCGACCTGACGCCGATGGGCGGCCAGAACGGCCTGTTCTCGATCGTGCCGCTGAACAAGGACCAGGTCCTTGCCATGCGCACCAAGCACGGCGTCTACATGGCCGGTTCCGGCCGCATCAACGTGGCGGGCCTGACGATGGGCAACATCGACAAGTTCATCGCCGCCGTTGCGGACGTGACCGCCTGATCATGAACAGACAGCCGGTCCTCGAAGGGGACCGGCTGGTCCTGCGTCCCCTTCGCGCGGATGACTGGGACGCGCTCTACGCGGCCGGATCGGACCGCGAGATCTGGGCGGTTCACCCCGCCCACGATCGCTGGCAGGAACCGGTGTTCCGCCAGTTCTTTGCCGACGCACTGGATGGCGGCGGCGCTTTCGCCATCATCGGCAAAGAGAGCGGCGCCGTGATCGGCTCCAGCCGCTATGGCGTGCCCGAAGCGGGCGAAATCGAGATCGGCTGGTCGTTCCTCGCCCGCGCCCACTGGGGCAGCGGCCTCAACGCCGAAATGAAGCGCCTGATGCTGGAGCACGCGCTGGCGCATTTCGAGCGGGTGATCTTCAAGGTCGGCGCGGAAAATCTGATCTCACGCAAGGCCATGGAGCATATCGGAGGGCGGCTGACCGACCGCTCATTCGAGCGCGAGACCTGCGGTGTGGTGGGTGTCCATGTGATCTACGAGATCACGCGCGAGAGTTTCGCGGCGGGGCCTTTGAAGAACAAGGGATAAGTTCTGGGGGATGATCCCCCAGACCCTCGAAACGTCTTCGTTGTACCCAGCCTATATGTCCCGCGCGCCTTGCGGCGCAGTCAACAAGTCTCCCGGCGCAGCCATGGGCGCGCTTCGCGGTTGGTCCGCGTGACCTGGACGGTACCGGGGGTGCAGGGGGGGCTATGCTCCCCTGCCTTTACTCTTCAATCCCTTACCCGCGAAGCGACTGCATCCGCTGCAGATACCGCGCCAGCACGTCGATTTCGAGGTTCACCCCGTTACCGGCCTTGAGCGCGCCGATGGTGGTGACTTCCGAGGTGTGCGGGATGATGTTCAGCATGAAGTGGCAGCTGCCGTCGCTCTGGTCGGCCACGTCGTTCACGGTCAGCGAGACGCCGTCCACCGTGATCGAGCCCTTGGGGGCGAGATAGGGCGCCAGTTCGGCGGGGGCCGCGATCACGAAGCGCTTGGAATCGCCTTCGGGGGTTACGCTGACCACGGTGCCAACGCCGTCGACATGGCCGGTGACGATGTGGCCGCCCAGTTCGTCGCCCAGCTTGAGCGCCGGTTCGAGATTGAGCTGCGTGCCTTGCGCCCAGCGGCCGTCCACCGTGCGCGATACCGATTCGGCCGAGATGTCTACCGCGAACCAGGCGTCTCCCGCCACGCCGCCCTTGTCCACCACTGTCAGGCACACGCCCGAACAGGCGATCGACGCGCCCATGGCGATGCCGGCGGGGTCGAAGGGGCAGGTGATGACCGCGCGCAGGTCGCCGGTCTGGCGGGCTTCGCGGATCTGGCCGACGGCGGTGACGATTCCGGTGAACATGGCTACCTTTCGAGCGGCTGCTCAGATGATTTTGCGGTCTCGTAGACTTCGAGCGTGTCGCTGCCAAGCTGTCGCCGCTCGGCGAGCCGCCATTGGCCATGCACATCGGCAAGGCGCAGCAGGCCGAAGTCTGCAAGCGCGGGGCGGCCGCCGACGAGGATCGGCGCGCGGTAGATCAGCAGGCGGTCGACCAGCCCGGCGCGCAGGAACGAGGAGGCCGCGCCCGCGCCGCCTTCGACGAAGAGGTGCTGGGTGCCTTCCATGGCGAAGATCGCCTCGGGCGAGGGCAGTGCGTTCCAGCCTTCCGGCACCGCGCCGCGGGTGAGAACCCAGCGCCGGGGACTGCGTGTCTCGAGGCCGGGGAGGCGCACGTCGAGCCGGGGGCGATCTACCCGCAAGGTCGCTCCGCCCACGAGGATGGCATCGGCCCTGGCGCGCATGGCGTGGGTGTGGGCGCGGGCCTGGGGGCCGGTGATCCACTGGCTTTCGCCGCCGGCAAGGGCGATGCACCCGTCCAGCGACAGCGCCAGTTTGAGTGTGACTTCCGGGCGGCCGAGCCGCTTCGAGAGCAGATAGCCCGAAAGGCTCCGTTCGCAGGCGGGCGAGGGCAGGTGGCGTGCCGCGATCCCGGCGCGCAGGATGCGCGCAAGGCCGGAGCCGGAGGTGCGCGGATCGGGGTCCATGCACCCGATCACCACCCGCGCGACGCCGGAGGCGCTGACGAGATCGGCGCAGGCGGGGCCGCGCGCGGATTCGTGCGCGCAAGGTTCCAGCGTGACGTAGAGCGTCGCCCCGCGGGCGGCGTGGCCTGCGGCGGCGAGCGCCACCGCCTCGGCATGGGGGCGGCCGCCGGGCTGGGTCCAGCCCCGCGCGATGACCTTGCCCTCCTTGACGAGGATCGCGCCGACGCCCGGATTGGGGCGGCTCGCGGGCCGTGCACGCGCGGAGAGAGAGGCGGCGGCGGCGAGCCAGCGCGCGTCCTGGATCACTGTTCGGCGGGCTCCCGCGCGGGCTGCTGGTCGATCTGCGGAAGCGAGCGCCCTTCGGGCAGGCGCGGCGCGCCGATCTCTTCAAGCTCGGCCTTCTTGCGCGCGGCTTCCTCGACCTCGGCGTCGTGCGCGATCTTGTCCACGTCCATCCCGGACATGCGGCCGATGGTCTTGTACATCTCGCGCACGTCCTTGTCGCGCCGGGCAAGCTCGGCGGCCCAGGCTTCCTTGCGCTTCTGGTTCTCGACGTTGGAGGCCATGATCTGGGCATCGGTGCGATGCGCCGGCAGGACCGAGATATAGGTCACTTTCGGCGGCGGATGCGGCCCGCGTGCTTCCTGCGTGGACATGAGATAGAAGACCGAGAACGTGCAAGCGGCGGAAACCGCGGCGATGCGCCAGCGGTTTTGTCCTGCTTCCTTCCACACGGCGCGGAAATCCGCGACCATGCCGGTAGGGCTGACGTGCTTCCAGTATCCGGAACGATTGAACAGAGCCATGCCCGGCTATGTAGTGCCTAACGGGGCGGAACGCTACCCGAACGGCACATAGAGCGACCTGCCGTTTTCCCGGAGCCAGCGATTGGCCGAAGGCACGCTGCCCTCGAAGATTCGTCCCAGAAAATCATGAAATGCGGGCGAGTGATCGAAGTGGACAAGGTGCGCGACCTCGTGCGCGACCACGGAGCGGCGGACGGCATCGGGAGCCATGATGAGCCGCCAGTTGATGCGAATCGACCCGTCCGTCGCGCAGCTTCCCCAGCGCCGCCGGGCGCTCGACAGCGAGAGCGGCGGGGTCGGCTGGTCGGCGCGGTGGCAATATTCGGCAAGATCGACCGAGAGCACGTCCCGCGCCTCGCTTTCCAGCCAGCGCTTCAGGCGCGCGGCCAGCGAAGTGTCCGGGCCGCCGACGAGCAGTTCGCCATCGTCGGGCACCGGGCGGCGGGGCAGGGCGGGGTCATGGCGGATCGTGAAGCAGTGCCCCCGGAAATCGAGCGCGGCGCCGTTGCCGAGGGGGCCGGCCTGAGGCAGCGCCTCGATCTGGATCGCCAGCCAGGACTGCTTGGAGCGCGCGAATTCCAGCGCATCTTCCGAGGGGGTCCAGCGGGGGATCGAGATACGGATCTCGCTGCCGTCAGGCGCCAGGCGCATGGTCATCCGCCTCGCCTGGGCGAGCCTGCGGATCACCACCGGAACCTGCCGCCCGGCGATCTCGATCACCGGTTCCTCGCGAGGGTCTCGGCGCAGCCAGTCCAGCACGGGTTCAGTCGGTTTCCCAGGGCGCGGGGCCTTCGGGTTCGAGATACTCGTCCCCGTCCTCCTCGTCGCCATAGGGCCAGACGATGTGGTTTTCGAGCGGCCCGGCCACCGTTTCGCTGATGACCTTGCCCGCCACCGAGATGCCGGCTGCGTGAACCGCGTCGCGATCGCCGCAGACGAGGTAGTGCCATTCGGGCAGCGGTTCCCCGTCGGCGCGCAGGCGGTAGGCGCAGCTTGGCGGCAGCCATGCAAGGTTGCCCGCCGTCTGCGGGGTCAGCTTCATGCAGTCCGGCACGAACTTGTGGCGCCGGGAATAGTCGCTGCACTGCGCCGTCTTGAGGTTCAGCAGCTTGCACGCGACGTTGGTGTGGTAGATTTCGCCGGTATCGGCGTCCTCCACCTTGTGCAGGCAGCACTGGCCGCAACCGTCGCAGAGCGCTTCCCACTCCTCTCGGTTGAGCGTCTCGATCGGACGTTCCCAGAAGGGCCGGGTGCCGCTCACTTCACCCACTTGGCCAGTTCGGCGGACACGGCCTCAGGCCCCTTGTCCACCGGCAGCATGGCGATCGGCTTGCCATCCGGGTCCATGAGGTAGGCGATGCGGCTGTGGTCCATCAGGTAGCCGCCCGGCGTGGCTTCGCCCTTCTTGTAGTAGACCGCGAAGGCATCGGCCGCCTGCCTGACTTGCGCGGGCGTGCCGGTGAGGCCGTAGAGGCGCGGGCCGAAGGCGGCGGTCCACTGGCCGACGATCTCGCGGGTGTCGCGTTCGGGGTCGATGGTGATGAAGATCGGCTGCACCCCGGCGGCCTGCGCGGCATGGGCCTTTTCGAAGAGGGTGAAGCCGCGCATCATCGCCTGCACGTCCATCGGGCAGGCATCCGGGCAGAACGTGTAGCCGAAGTAGACGATGCGCCACTTGCCCTTGAAGGTATCCCAGGTCACGGCCTTGCCGTCCTTGTCGCTCAGCGTGAAGGGGCCGCCGATCTGCGCGCCTTCGAGCGGCGGCGCCTCGGTTGCGGCCTGCTGGCACGCGGCAAGGGACATGCCCATGGAAAGGGCAAGTGCGATCGGTGCAATCCGGCGGAACAGGTATGTCATGGCGCGCCGCTTCATGCTCTGCTAGAGCCCGCCATGCAAGGGTGCGATGCCGGAAGGGAAGGCCGGTTTTCACGGTCGCCCTGTTTATCTGGAGGTAATGAAGGTGCCTAAGACCATGTCCGGGAACGTGTCGCAGCTTTCGCGCAGGATCCTGAAGACGGGGCCGGTCAGGATCGTCGTCGCGGCGATGGCGGCAGGCCTGATGTTCGCTTCCCCCGCCCATGCCGACTTTTCCGACGGGTACAAGTTCCTCGAATCGGTAAAGAAGAAGGAAGGCGAGAAGGTGGAGCAGGCGCTCATGGCGAACGGCCAGATCGTCAACGCCAAGGACGTGACCACCGGCGAAACCGCGCTGCTGATCGTGACGGGCCGCCGCGACATCACCTGGCTCAGCTATCTCATCGACAAGGGCGCCAACGTCAACGCCTCGGACGATCGCGGCCGCACGCCGCTGGCCGTTGCGGTCAGCCTCGGCTGGCGCGAGGGCGTGGCGCTCCTGCTCGACAAGAAGGCCGTGGCCGACACGTCGAACGATGCCGGCGAAACCCCGCTGATCTTCGCGGTTCACCGCAAGGACACCGACATGGTCAAGTCGCTGCTCGAAGCGGGCGCCGATCCCAGCCGGGCGGACAATTCGGGCCGCAGCGCGCGCGACTATGCCGGGCAGGAGGCCCGCGGCAGCTCGCTGGTCTCGCTGCTCGAGGAATATGCCAAGAAGAACACCGGAAAGGCCAAGGCGGTCTACGGTCCGAGCTTCTGAGCACCATGATGGAACAGGCTGATACCCTCGAAGCGCTGCGCCGCCAGCTTGCCCCCGCCATCGCCGATGCCGCCGCGTTCGACGGCTGGACGATGGATGCGGTGCGGCAGGCCGCCCATGTCGCGGATGTCGATCCGGCCCTGGCCGAATTCGCCTTCCGCGACGGGCAGATGGCGATGATCTCCGCGTGGATCGGCCATGTCGACGAGCAGATGGCGCGCAGCGTGCCCGCCGCCTCGCTGGCCGGCGTATCCATCCGCGAACGCATCCGCCGCCTCGTCATGGCGCGTCTCGATGCCGTGGCCGGGCGCGAGGAGGCGCTCAACCGGGCGCTCACCATCATGTCCATGCCGCAGAACCTCAAGGCCACGCTGCGCCTCGGCTGGCACAGCGCCGATGCCATGTGGCGGCTCGCCGGAGACACGGCGACGGACTACAACCACTATACCAAGCGCACGATCCTTGGCGGCATCTACGCCGCCACGCTGCGCGTCTTCGCCACCGACAAGAGCGAGAACAAGGCCGAGACCCGCGCCTTCCTCGACCGCCGGATCGAAGGAATCATCCGCTTCGAGAAGACCAAGGCCCAGTTCCTGCGGGCGCCGGAAGAACGGATCAGCCTGGTGCGGCTGCTGGGCCGGCTGCGTTACCCGGCGCGCTGATCTTTCACGAAAAAGCGCCGGGGAACTGCGCGAAGGCGATCCCCGGCGCCTTTTTCGAGGAAATACCGGACTTTCCAGGGGGCCTTGCGCGCCTTGCCCGATACCCGCCGGCGCGGCCGCGCGGCCTCGGCCGGTCTTCCGGGCCTGCCTGCATTGTTAGTTATTGCGAACAAGTTGCAATCGCTCTGCCGATCTGGCAGCGGAGCCGCATGACTCTCGATCTGCTCCCCATCGACCAGCGCGCTCGAATCGTCGCGGTGGACTGGAATGCCCTCGTTCCCGAAGAAGCCCGCCGCCTTCGCGCGCTGGGACTGGAGGAGGGGGCGATCGTCTCGGTATCGCACCGCGGCGTCGCCGGAGGGCGCGACCCGATCGCCATCGCCATCGGCCGCATGACCATCGCCGTGCGCCGGGCTCACGCCCATGCCATGGAGGTCGCGCCGGTATGAGCGGCCAGCGCAAGATCGCCCTCGTCGGCAACCCCAATGCGGGCAAGAGCGCGCTGTTCAACGCGCTCACCGGCGCGCGCCAGAAGATCGCGAACTATCCGGGGGTTACCGTGGAGCGCAAGTCGGGCCGCCTCGTGCTGCCGACCGGCGAGCCGGTGGAAATGACCGACCTTCCGGGTGCCTACAGCTTGGATGCGACCAGCCCCGACGAGGAAGTGACCTCCAAGGTCATTGCCGGTCACTTCACCGGGGAAGCCGCGCCCGATGTTCTGGTGGTCGTTCTCGACGCCTCGAACCTTGAGCAGCACCTTGTTTTTGCGCAGGAAATTCTTGCGCTGGGCAAGCCGACCGTGGTCGCGCTCAACATGGTGGACCTTGCCGAGCGTGACGGTCTGGTGATCGATCCCGCGGTGCTTCAGGAAGAACTGGGCGTGCGGGTGATCTCCACCGTCGCCGTGCGCCGCCGCGGCCTCGTCGAACTTGCCGAAGCGATCGCCTCGGCGGAAACCCGCCATCCGGGGCCGGGCCTGACCGCGCTTGGCGCCACCGAGCGCCGCGTTGCCGCCCATGCCATGGCCGACGCCGCGATCCTGTCCGAATCGAAGCGCCACCGCCTCCACGCGAAGCTCGACAAGGTGCTGCTGCACCCCTGGTTCGGCTTCCTCATCATGATGGCGGTGTTCTTCGTGATGTTCCAGGCGGTGTTTGCCTGGGCGACGCCGTTCGCTGATGCGCTGGATGCCGGCGCGGGCTGGCTGCACGATACCGTGAAGGGCGCGATGCCCCCCGGCTTGCTGCGCGACCTCCTGACCGACGGTGTGATCGCCGGCGTCGGTGCGGTGATCGTGTTCCTGCCGCAGATCGTCATCCTCTTCGCCTTCATTCTGGCGCTGGAAGCCTCGGGCTACATGGCCCGCGCGGCCTTCCTGATGGACCGGCTGATGGCGTTCGTGGGGCTTTCTGGCCGCAGCTTCATTCCGCTGCTCTCCAGCTTCGCCTGCGCCATTCCCGGCATCATGGCCACCCGTTCGATCACCGATCCCAAGGACCGGCTGACCACGATCCTGATCGCTCCGCTGATGACCTGTTCGGCGCGCCTGCCGGTCTATGCGGTTATCATCAGCGCCTTCATTCCCAACAACGACATCGGTGGAGGCGTACACCTGCAAGGCCTCGTGCTTTTCGCGCTGTATGTCGCGGGCATCGTCGGGGCCATGGTGGTGGCGCTGATCCTTCGCAGCACGGTTACCAAGGGTGCCGCTTCGGGCTTCATCATGGAGATGCCGAAGTATCAGTTGCCCCGTCTCAAGGACATGGCGATTGGCCTGTGGCAACGTGCGTGGATCTTCCTGCGCCGCGCCGGCACGATCATCTTCACCGTCACCGTGGTGCTTTGGGTGCTGCTCAACTTCCCGCAGGCCAAGCCCGGCGAGAGCCAGGTCGACGCCTCGATCGCGGGCAAGATCGCCAATGGCCTTGCCGTGGTGGTGGAACCGATCGGCTTCAACCGCGACATGGCACTGGCACTGATCCCGGCCATGGCCGCGCGCGAAGTGGCGGTCTCCTCGCTGGCGACGACATATGCCGTCGATGCCGGGGACGACGAGGATGCGCAGGCGGTTGAACTGGGCGACCGGCTCAAGGGCCGCTGGACCCTGCCGATGGCGCTGGCGTTCCTGGCCTGGTTCGTCTTCGCGCCGCAGTGCATGTCGACCATCGCCGTCACCCGCCGCGAGACCAACGGCTGGAGGTGGCCGATCTTCATGCTCGCCTACCTGTTCGGCCTTGCCTACGTGGCGGCGGGCGTGACCTACTGGGTCGCGGTGGGGGCTGGGTTGTAGAAAACCCGCCTCGGCAGACTCGCGCCCGGGCTCGCCATTCGCTACCCCGTTCGCCGAATTTATACAGGAAAGCGATTCCCTCATGGCAGGCAGCGTCAACAAGGTCATTCTGATCGGCAACCTCGGAGCCGATCCCGAAGTGAAGTCGTTCCAGAACGGCGGGCGCATTGCCAATCTGCGCATCGCGACCTCGGAAAACTGGAAGGATCGCGCCACCGGAGAACGCAAGGAGCGTACCGAGTGGCACTCCGTGGTGATCCAGAGCGAAGGCCTGGTCGGCGTGGTCGAACGGTTCCTGCGCAAGGGCTCGAAGATCTACATCGAAGGCCAGCTGCGCACCCGCAAGTGGCAGGACCAGAACGGCAACGATCGCTACACCACCGAAGTCTCGGTCGGCGGCATCGGCGGCGTGCTCACCATGCTTGACGGCGCCCAGGGTGGCGGCGCTGGCGGCGGCGGCGCGCGCGGCGGTTCCGGCGGCGGCTGGGGCGAAGGCGGCAGCAGCGGCGGTTCGTCGGGCGGCTTCGGCGGCGGCAGCCGTTCGGGCGGCGGTTCGGGCAGCGGTTCGGGCGGAGACTGGGGCCGCAGCGGCGGCGCCGCGGGCGGCGCGTCTTCGGGCGGTGACGACTGGGGCCGCACGGGCAGCACCGGCGGCGGCTTCGGCGACGATCTCGACGACGATATCCCGTTCTGATCGTTCGCGAACCACATCATGGAAAAGGGGCTTTCGGCCCCCTTTTTCGTATCCGTCAGGTCCGTCAGGGCTATCCCCCGAAGCCGCTCATTCCTTGAGGCCAAGTCCCTTGAGCGCGGCGAAGGGGCCGCTGTCCTCGGGCGTGCCGATCCCGGCGGCCTTGCGGGCGGCATCGGCGTCCGGCCCGGTCAGGAACGGGTCGATCGCAAGCGCAAGGCTCTGCGCCACGGCTTCGCCAAGGTCGAAGTGCGTGCCGGAATACTCGATCTCGTCGCAATCCTCGGCGGCCAGTTCCAGTTCCTCGTCAGGCGCATGGTCCGTCGCTTCGGGGACGAAGCGGAAGAACACCGGCTCGTCCACCGAGACGGCGATATCCTCTGCCGAGACAGCGCAGGCCTGGACGAATTCCGCCTTGATCCTGCCGCGGACATCGACCTTGCGGTCCCTGCGCGAGAGTTCGAGGTCGGCCGACAGCGAATCGATCCGCACGAGCATGAAGCGTTTGGCCAGGGCGGCGCGCTCGGCCTCATCGGCGGCGAGATGCGCGGCCTTGCCTTCAACCTGCCGGATGTCGAGGCTGCGGGAAAATTCGGGCTTGATGTTGGGGGTATCGGTCATCGCGCAATGCTCGCGTTCAGGATCTCTTGATCGGAAAGGGTATCGAGCCGGGCGGCCAGTGCCTGGACGTGCCCGGCCAGCTTGAGGGTGTCGGCGGTGCCGGTCAGCGTCACGTTGCGTTCCAGGACGCCCGCCAGTTCTTCCGCGCCCAGCGGCAGCGCCTCGCGCAGCGCGCCGATGCGGCCGCCCAGCACGCTCATGAGCTTGCCCATGCGCTTGCCCACCACAAGGTCGCCCACGCCCGACTGGCGAAGCTGCCCGTCCATGTCCTCGACGAACAGCTCGGTCAGGCGCACGGAAGGTTCGATCAGCGTCCCGTCACGCTCCATCCGCAGCATCACGAGCGCCAGCACCAGCGTTACCGCGTCGAACCGGCCCGCCACGCTGTCGGCCACGCCGAATTCGGCATACCAGGGCTTCTCGCGGGCGATCTCGACTACGCGGTGCCACAGCGGACGGACCTCGGCACGGGTATCGGATCGCTTGCCGACGAGACGGGAAAGTATGGACACGGGACAGTCTGACCTTTCGTTCATCGGCAATTCAATCGACCTGCCCCAACGCCCATTGCGTGACGGGCTGGCGGGCTCTAAGGCTCGGTGCCGTTATCTGGCCGATATATGGGCCCTGTGCCGGGTGGCAATGCCCGGCGCAGGTCCAGGCCCCGAATGGAGTGGGAAAATGCGCAGTTACGGTCACATGGCTAAAGCGGCAGGCATCGCGCTGGCGCTGGCTGCGCTGACGGGAGGTTGTTCCTCCATCCGCGATCACCGCGGCTACCTCGTCGACCAGACGCTTCTCGATTCGGTTCAGCCCGGCATCGACAATCGCCTCTCGGTGGAGAAGACCCTCGGCCGCCCGACTTTCATCAGTCAGTTCGGCGAGAAGGACTACTACTACATCTCGCAGACGGTGAAGACCCCGCCGTTCCGCCGCCCGCAAACCTCTGAGCAGACGGTGCTGCGCGTGCGATTCGACCGGCCGGCAACGTGGTGGGCGTGGACAAGCGCGGCATCGAGGAAGTCGCCCGGATCAACCCCGATGGCGACAAGACGCCGACGCTGGGCCGTCATCGCGGCCTGCTCGAAGACCTGTTCGGCAATATCGGCGCCGTCGGCGCAGCCGGCATGGGCGGCAGCACCGGACCGACCGGCCCCGGCCCGAACGGCAGCTGATGCCGGCAGCGAAAGCTGCCGCTGCAAAAAGCCCGCGCGACATGCCTGAATGTCGCGCGGCTTTTTTGTGTTCCGCAGCGGCCCGCTTTCGTCCGGTCTTCGGGTGTTTTTGCCGGTCCGGCGGAACGCTCACGGCTTGAACCGTGCGAACGCGGCCATATATCCCGCGGCATGGACAATAGCGGGGCGAGCCACGGCCTGATCCAGTGGCACGGAACGACCATCATCGGCGTGAAGAAGGGTGACAAGACCGTCATTGCCGGTGACGGGCAGGTTTCCATGGGCAACACCGTCATGAAGCCCAATGCGCGCAAGGTGCGCCGCATCGGCGACGGGAAGGTGATCGCGGGCTTTGCCGGCGCCACCGCCGATGCCTTCACCCTTTTCGAACGGCTGGAGCGCAAGCTGGAGCAATATCGCGGCCAGCTCATGCGCGCCGCGGTGGAACTGGCGAAGGACTGGCGCACCGACAAGTATCTGCGCAACCTCGAAGCGCTGATGATCGTGGCCGACGCCGATACCCTGCTGGTGCTGACCGGCAACGGCGACGTGCTGGAGCCGGAAGGCGGCATCACCGCGATCGGTTCCGGCGGGAACTATGCGCTCGCCGCCGCCCGCGCGCTCGACGACTATGAAGAGGACGCCGAGCGCATCGCCCGGCGCGCCATGGCCGTCGCCGCCGACATCTGCGTCTTCACCAACGACCGCGTCACGGTCGAGACCATCTGAGATCATCGAAAACATGAAAGACAACCTGACCCCGAAGGCGATCGTCCGCGCCCTTGATGAGCACATCGTCGGCCAGACCGAAGCCAAGAAGGCCGTCGCGGTGGCCCTGCGCAATCGCTGGAGAAGGCAGAAGCTCTCGCTCGAATTGCGCGACGAGGTGACGCCGAAGAACATCCTGATGATCGGCCCCACGGGCTGCGGCAAGACCGAGATCAGCCGCCGCCTCGCCAAGCTGGCCGATGCGCCTTTCGTGAAGGTGGAAGCCACCAAGTTCACCGAAGTCGGCTATGTCGGCCGCGATGTCGAGCAGATCGCCCGCGATCTGGTGGAAGAGGCGATCCGCCTCGAAAAGGAACGCCGCCGCGAATCGGTGCGTGAAGCCGCTTCCAAGGCGGCGATGGAGCGCCTGCTCAATGCCCTTGTCGGCGAGGGCGCCTCCGAGGCGACCCGCGCCTCTTTCCACCAGCGTATCACCGAAAACGCCATGAACGAGACCGAGGTCGAGATCGAGGTCGAGGACGGACCCTCGGCGCCGATGGAGATCCCGGGCATGGGCGGCTCGGTCGGCATGATCAACCTGTCGGACATCATGGGCAAGTTCGGCGGTCCGAAGCTGACGCGCCGCAAGATGAAGGTGCCTGACGCCTGGGACAAGCTGGTCGACGAGGAGTCGGAAAAGCGGATGGACCAGGACGATGTGGCCCGCACCGCGCTGGCCAATGCCGAGACCAACGGCATCGTCTTCCTCGACGAGATCGACAAGATCGCCGTGTCCGACGTGCGCGGCGGCTCGGTCAGCCGCGAAGGCGTGCAGCGCGATCTGCTGCCGCTGATCGAGGGCACCACCGTTGCCACCAAGTACGGGCCGATGAAGACCGACCATGTCCTCTTCATCGCCTCGGGCGCGTTCCACCTCGCCAAGCCTTCCGACATGCTGCCCGAGCTTCAGGGCCGCCTGCCGATCCGGGTAGAGCTGAAGGCGCTGACCGAGGCCGATTTCGTGCGCATCCTCTCGGAAACCCGCGCGAACCTGGTGGCCCAGTACCGGGCGCTGCTCGCTACCGAGGAGGTTTCGGTGGAAGTCACGAGCGACGCGGTCAGCGAAATCGCCCGCATCGCCGCGCTGGTGAACGAGAGCGTCGAGAATATCGGCGCCCGGCGCCTGCAGACGGTGATGGAAAAGCTGCTCGAGGAACTCAGCTTCGAGGCCGAGGACCGCAAGGGCGAGACCGTGACCATCGACGAGACTTACGTTCGCGACAGGCTGGAAGGCCTTGCCGGCAACGCCGACCTGTCGAAGTACATCCTGTAAATCCCGATAGCCCCGGACTGCCGCCCCGGATCGCTGCCGCGCAAGCGGCGCGGTTCGGGGCGGTGTTCATTTGTTCCTTGAATGTTCTTGCTGGCCGGCTAGTCTCCCTCGCATCAGAAGGAGATTCGCAATGACGCTCGAAGGTGGATGCCAGTGCAGCGACGTTCGCTACACTGTAGAGGGTGAGCCGGAACACGTCGCGCTTTGCCACTGCGCCGATTGCCGCAAGTCGTCCGGCGCGCCGACGGTGGCCTGGGCCGCTTTCAAATCGCCGGAATTCACGGTGACCGCAGGCCAGGCCAGTGTCTACAACTCCAGCGGCAGCGCCATGCGCCACTTCTGCCCGCGCTGCGGCACCGGGCTGTGGTACACGAACGAGGAATACCTGCCCGGCCTCGTGGATATCCAGGTCGCCACGCTCGACGATCCCGATGCCCTCCCGCCCGGAGCCCATATCCAGGTTGCCGAGCGGATCGGCTGGATGAAGCAGATCGGCGATCTTCCCGAATTCGAACGCTATCCGGGGTGAACGGCTCCGCGCCTCCTGCGGAAGCCGGAGACGAGCGGCTGCAACTCCGTCTGGACCGTGATGGCGCCTGTTTTCATGGCGGGCTGGCTTCGCCGATCCTCGATGCGCTTGCCGGGGTTCTGGCGAAATGGCCGGACGGCCGGGCCGGAACCCGGATCGCGGGAGATGCCGGACTGGCGCGGCTGCTCGGGCAGGAAGCGCCGGTCGGCGCGACTGGCGGAACTGGCCGGTCTGCCGGTGCGCCCGGTCAGGGCGGTGCTGTTCGACAAGAACGACCGGGCCGACTGGTCGCTGGGCTGGCATCAGGACCGGACGATCGCGGTCCGCGCCGAAGCGGATTTGCCGGGCTTCGGGCCTTGGACCGTCAAGCAGGGCATTTGCCATGTGGAACCGCCCTTCGCGTTGATCGAAGGGATGCTGACGGTGCGCATTCATCTCGATCCGGTCGATGCCGGAAACGCCCCGCTGCTGATCGTTCCGGGCTCGCACCGGCTGGGACGCATCGCGGTGGCCGATGTGGACGCGATCGTGGCTCGTGCGCCGGTGTTCTCGTGTCTGGCGGACACCGGGGATGTCTGGATCTATCGAACTCCGATCCTCCATGCCTCCCACGCGGCCCGGCCCGGCCGTCGCCGCCGGGTGCTCCAGGTCGATTACGCTGCCGGGGACTTGCCAGCCCCGCTGGAGTGGCTAGGCATCTGACATTCGAAATTGAGAGAGATGCCGATGTACCAGACGCCCGAAGACCGCCCGATCTACCGCCTGCTCACCGGAGCGGACGACCGCGCCTTTTGCGAGCGTGTGTCGGAAGCACTGGCGCAGGGCTGGCGGCTCTACGGCTCGCCCTCGCTATCGTGGGATACGGCCGAGAATTGCATGAAGGCGGCTCAGGCGGTGGTGTGGCACGAGGCCGACGTTGTCAAATAAAGTGCCGGCGCGCCGTATCCTGAAAGCGCAGCGGCGCGTCAGGCGAAGACGACACCGGGGATAAGCGCCGCCGCGACCAGGGGAGCCAGCGCTGCCATGTGCAGTAGGATTGCGGACAGCGGGGGGCATTTCACGTGCGGGAGGCTCCGGGTCGGAAGGGGCATGGCGGAGAAACCCCCGACCCCTTCCGATGGTTCCCGCAAGCAGGCGGTCCCGCCTTATTCTGCCGCTTCGATCATCGCTTCGGCTTCGGCGGCCTGGCGCGCCCACATTTCCGCATAGAGC
Source organism: Novosphingobium sp. ST904 (assembly GCF_001298105.1). GTDB lineage: Bacteria > Pseudomonadota > Alphaproteobacteria > Sphingomonadales > Sphingomonadaceae > Novosphingobium. The sequence continues at coordinate 99,048 of NZ_LGJH01000150.1, forward strand.
CCGTCCTGCCGCAGGAGCTGGGAATGGGTGCCGCTCTCGGCCAGGCGCCCGTCATTGAGCACGAGAATCCGGTCCGCATCGGCGATGGTCGAAAGCCGGTGCGCGATCGACAGGCTGGTGCGGTTCTCGGAAACGCGGTGCAGCGTGGCGAGGATGTCCTGCTCCGTGCGGGTGTCCAGCGCGGACGTGGCTTCGTCGAGCAGCAGGATCGGCGGGTTCTTGACCAGCGTGCGGGCGATCGCCACGCGCTGTTTCTCGCCGCCGGAAAGCTTGAGGCCGCGTTCGCCCACTTCGGTGGCGAAACCCTGCGGCAGGCGGTCGATCAGGCCCATCAGCGCGGCGCCCCGCGCGGCGTTTTCCACCTCGTCCTGCCCGGCGCCGTCGCGGCCATAGGCGATGTTGTAGCCGATGGTGTCGTTGAACAGCACCGAGTCCTGCGGAACGATGCCGATGGCGGCGCGCAGGCTGGCCTGGGTGATCCCGGCGATGTCCTGCCCGTCGATCAGGATGCGGCCCTGCTGGGGATCGTAGAAGCGGAACAGCAGCCGCGCGAGCGTGGACTTGCCCGCGCCCGAAGGCCCGACGACGGCGAAGTTCTGCCCGGCCGGAACCTCGAACGAGAGGCCCTTGAGGATGCGGCGGTCGGGCTCGTAGCCGAACTCCACATTGTCGAACACCACCGAGGGCCGGCGGATCACCAGCGCCGGGGCGCCGGGCTTGTCCGAGACTTCCTGCGGTTCGTCGAGCAGCCGGAACATTTCCGCCATGTCGATCAGGCCCTGCCGGATCGTGCGATAGACCATGCCGAGCATGTCGAGCGGGCGGAAAAGCTGCGTGAGGTAGGTCTGCACGAAAACGAGCTGGCCGGCCGTGTACTGGCCCTTGTACCAGCCCCAGACGGTATAGCCCAGCGCGCCCGCCATCAGCAGGTTGACCACCACGCCCTGCGCGATGTTGAGCAGCCCGAGCGAGTTCTCGCTCTTGACCGCCGCGACCGCATAGGCCCTCGTCGCCTGGGCGTAACGCTCCCGTTCGCGGTCCTCGGCGGAGAAGTACTTCACCGTTTCATAGTTGAGCAGCGAGTCCACCGCGCGGGCCAGCGCCTGCCCGTCCAGCCGGTTCATCTGTTCGCGCAGCTTGGTGCGCCATTCGGTGATCGTGCGGGTCACCCAGATATAGGCGGCGATCGCCACGGCAGTGGCGATGACGAGGCCGGGGCCGAAATTGATGTAGAAGATCACGCCACCACCAGCAGTTGCAGGATGGTGGGCGCGATGTTGAAGAGCATGAAATAGAGCATCGTGTCGATGCTCTTGGTCCCGCGCTCGATCGTCTTGGTCACTTCCCCGGTGCGGCGGGCAAGGTGGAACCGCAGCGAGAGCCGGTGGAGCTGGCCGAACACGTTTTCCGCCAGTTCGCGGGTCGCATCCTGTCCCACACGCTCGAACACGATGTTGCGGAAGTTGTCGAACGCGGTCTGAATCAGGCGGCCCGCTGCGTAACCCAGCACCATCAGCATCGCGAGCTGCACCAGCTTCGGGCCGGTGGCGCCCATCAGGTCGACCGCCCACTTCATCAGGTAAGGCAGGGCAAGCTGGGTCGCGGTGGAAAGCAGGATGAACACGCAGGCCCAGACGATCCGCCAGCGCAGCGCCGGATTCCCGGCGGGCCAGAGATACGGCATGAAGCGCAGCAGGGTGCGCCAGCCATCGTGGCGGGCGCGGGAATCGGTTACGGCGGTGTCTGGCGGCATCGCTGCTATTTAGGGTGTTCGCGTCGATAGACAATCGCGTCCGGGAATTCGCGGAAAGAGGGCGGTTCCCGCTATCGCCCGCGCGGTGGACGGTGCGCGGCGGGGCCTTTTCACGATCCCTTCGGCATGTCGAACAGGATGCGGCGCGTCGAGAAGTCTATCGCGATCCGCTTGAACACCCTGAGTTCGCGCATGCCCAGGAAGATCGCGGGGCGTTTGCGCAGGCTCAGTTCCTTGAAGGCGGGGGCATCGGCGAAGGCGATCACCACGTTGGAAATGTTGACGTCGCTGATCCTCAGCACTTTCGCCACGCCGAGGCCGGCGGGCAGTTCGTGGCCGGTGACGCTGAGCAGGGTGGTCTGGCCGGCGGACCTTTCGCGGATCGCGCGTTGCAGGGCGAGGTTGCCGATGGTCGAACTGGCGCCGGTGTCGATGACGACGTCTGCGCGGATACCGTCGATCAGCGCATCGGTCAGGATGAGGCGCCCCTCGCGCTTGCGGGCGCGCACCACGATCTCGTAACCGCTGCTGCCGCCCAGGCTCTGGGCGTCGCCGATGGCGATGGTATTGTGCACGAAGTCCAGCACGACCCGCTGCCCTTGCAGGCTGTCCGTGCCGACGATCCCGTCCGCCCCGATGTGCTGTCGTTCCAGCAGGGGCACGGTCAGGTCCGTGTAGTTCTTCTGCCCGATATCGAGTGACTGGAGCTGCGCGGTGGCCACGCTGCTGCTGCCGCCCATGCTGATGACGCGCACTTCCGGCCCCTGCACGAGCCCGAGCCTGCCCGCCAGCGTGCTGGAAACCACCGTGTTCTGCGATCCCGTGTCGATCAGGAAGCGGTAGGGGCCCTTGCCTTCCAGCCCGACGTCCACGGTCATCCGGTCGTCGATGTCGGCCTGGCCCTGCACGGTTTCGGTATCCTGCAAGGCATCCTTGATGGAGCCTCTCAGGGCCAGGGCCGGAGGGTCGGCGCCGGTGGGTGCCGGCGTCCCGGATACGGCAGGAGGGCTCACGCCCAGAATCACCGATTCCGCGATAAGAAGTGCCTTCGCAAGCATGCTTGCGGCCATGTCATCCTCCCCGCGGGGTTGATCCCCGTCGGATTGTTGTCAGGCATGGACACTACCATGAAACGCGAGTGGAACAAAGGAAACTCGCGGGTTCCGGGGGTGACTGCGTCCCGAATCGGGAGGTGCCTTCGCGCAGCATTTTCCGCAGCAATATCGCCAGCGATCCGCGCGGCGGCATGAACGGCGCGCCAGTCAGCGCGCGGCGGCTTCTGCCACGATCAGGCCGCTGCGTTCGAAGGCCGCGCGCAAGTCCGGGTCCTCGACGAAGCGCGCCGGGTCTGGAGAGGCGCGTTCCCAACGGTCGTACTTCCAGCTGTTGGATATGCCCTTCATGTGGCGATAGCCGAATTCCGGGGAGAGGGTGCGGTTGTGGGGCGATCCGAAGACGTTGTGGACCGACCATGTGTACTTTGCATCGTGGCGCGCATCGGGAACGATGCACCACTTCGGGGGGCAGATCTCCTGCTCTTCCCGGTCGCGCAGGAGAAAGTCGCCGTGGCGGCAATCCTCGGGCGTGGCGGCGCGGTGGTTGGCGCTGCTGATCCATGAGCCGCCGAACTTGATGAAGCCCGCCTTCGAGGCTTCGGTTTCGGCGAAGATCGATCGTTCCCGGCTGGAAAGGACGAGCTCGTCTATATCGACGTTGAGCACGCTGCGTGCGCGGCGCAGGAAGCGGAAGCGCGCATGCTGGAGCGATCCGGTCTGGCAATAGTCCGAATCCCAGGGCGTCTCCCGGCCGTCCACCGCCCCGGCAAGACCGCCCTGCGGCCCGTAGATGAAGGGCCAGTCCACCACCGCGACAGCCATGTCCGGGAAGACCTGCTCCAGCGCGGCGCGAAGTTCCCCAAGGGTATAGGCGGTCGAGGCGTTGTCGTAGAGCAGCACGCCGTCGGCGCCGTGGATCGCGGCATAGAAGGCGATCCAGTCCTTGATCCAGCGAATGTCGTTGTTGCGGGACAATGTGTGGATCACCCGCCGCCCTGCGAAAAGGTGCGAGAGGTCGGGCTGGACGGTGATGTCGAACCGGCCGAGAGCTCCGTCCAGCAACAGGGTATCGCCGTCATGGCGCAGGCGGATTTCGCAGCCCTTGCTGCGATCCACGAGGCGGGCCTTGGGCCAGAGCGGCCGGAACTTGCCGCGCAGGCCCTCGGCCGCCTTCAGCATCGGCAGGAAGTTCAGGAAGGGCGGCCCCTGAAGCACCACCTCCGGCCCGGAGCGATAGACGTCGTAAAAGATCGTGCGCCAGTCGAACTGCGCGGCATAGGCGGCGTTACGCAGGTTTTCCGGCCGCGGAGACTGGCGCACGATCCCCCGGTCCTCGGCGACGTGGCAGGCGGAAAGGGAGATCGTTTCGTCCATCGGTGCAGGTCTCTGTGCGGCCGCGCTCAACGAGCGGCCTGAAGGCGGTTGGCGACGGTCCGCGCGAAAGGCAGCGACGAGGCGAGGCCGAGGAGGTCGTCGAGCGCGGGGTGGCGCAGCAGGAACAGCGTCGCCAGCCAAGCCGCCACGCCGGCGATCGTGGTGGCGAGCAGCAGTGCGAAGCCGAGCTGCGCGGGCGGCGTCCAGAACAGGTAGCACAGCGTCAGCGGGGCGATTGCGGCCAGCGTCGCGGCGGCGCTGCGGGCATAGATGTGCAGCAGGGCGCGCACGTCGAAGCGAACCAGTCCGTGAATGAAGCGCGCATAGAGGCCGAGCCAGAGCGTACCGTAGACAAGGCGCGAGGCTGCCGCGCCCTCCAGCCCCCAGAGGCAGCCGAACGCCAGAAGCGCGATGGAAAGCACGGTATCGGCGATGTTGAAGGCCAGCAGGCGGTTGAGCCGTCCCAGCAGGATCGGCAGGTCGCTCACCAGCGGCAGGGCGATCAGCATGATTTCGGTGAGCGAGATCATCGTCAGCAGCGGCGCCGTGCGCATCCACGCTTCGCCGTAAAGAATGCGGACCAGCGGGTCTGCTGCCAGTGCGAGCCCCGCCATGCCGGGCCAGATGACGGCCGAATAGCCTGCACAGACCCTGAGATATGCGGGGCCAAGCGGCTCCCCCCGGTCGCGGATACGGGCGAAGGCGGGGAAGAACACGCTGCCGATGGCGCCCGAGATCAGCGTGCGGAACTGGTCGGACAGGCTGGCCGCGCGGCTGTAGAACCCGACGGCGGCGAGGTTCAGCAGCTTTCCGAGGATCAGGTCCGGGCTGCGCGTGCCCAGTGCACCGGTCAGGTAGAGCACGCTGGAACGGGCGCCGAAGCTCAGCACCGGCCGCGCACCGTCCACGCGCAGCGGCCAGGGCAGGGCGGGGCGCAGGAACTGCGCGATGATCCCGCGCGAGGCGGCGGATGCCACTGTGGCCCATGCCAGCGCAAAGGAGGATTCGCCCGCAGCCGCCAGCGCTACCGCGACCGCGCCTTGCGTGAAGGCGCGCCGACATTGATGGCGAAGTGTCCCCGGAACTGCATGGCCCGCGCCATCAGCGCCATAGGCACGACCGTCAGCGGCAGGAAGAAGTAGCTGCCCCCGATGATGAGGAGGATGGGCGTCAGGGCAGGCTGGGCATAGATGTGCGCCATCGGCCAGGCGAGCGCCCAGATCACCGCGACGACCACGAGCGAGAACAGCAGCGCCACCGAACTGCACCGGGCCACTTCGCGCCCGTCGAGCACGGCGAGTCCCGAAATGTAGCGGGAGAGTCCGAAGTCCTGGAGGATCGCCACGAGCAGGGCTGCGGCAAGCGCGATGGAGAACAGGCCCACTTCCGCCGGTGTCAGGAAGAACCGCGAGATCACCACGGAAGTCGCGAACTGCATGGCGAAGGAAAGATACTGTCCCACCATGGCCCAGGCCGCAGCCCCGCGCACGCTCATCGCGGCGGGTTCGCGGCCGTCGGTGGGGGCAGTGTCTTCGCTCATGTCAATGTGCCGCCAGCGTCGCGGCGAGCCGGAGCGCGCGCCGCGGTTCGCCGAGCCGCAGCAGCCGCACGACCGTCCGCCACATCCCCTCGCGCGCGCCGCCTTCTCTCAGATGACGCAGGATCAGATCGAACCCCTCGTCTCGAAGCCCCGTGGGTGAATAGAGCAGGTCAGGCGCCACGCGGGCACGAACCGCGCGCGAGATCCCCTCGCGCCCGAACAGCTCGTCGAGCTCGTCGATCGGGGGCAGCCGTTCGAGGTCCGCCGTGGGGTCGGGCAGACCGGCCTCTCGTTCCTTCCAGGCGAGCAGCGCAATGGCGGCGCCGGTCTGCTGCTCGGTGACATGGCGCTGGGAAACCTGGTCGGGGTAATGGCGATAGCGGATCAGGCGCTGCGGCAGGCTGGCCAGCTTGGTGATCGAGGCCAGCCTGAGCCAGAGGTCGAGATCCTCGCAGTGCCGGAACGCGGCGTGATATCCCCCCATCGAAAGCACCAGTTCCCGTCGGTACATGACGGCGGGGTGGCAGAGCAGGGGATGCCGGGCCTTGATCGCGGCGATGAAGGCCTCGTGCGTATCGGGGTGCTCCGGCCCGCTAACGCGATAGGGCGCATCGTTCTCGTCGATGTCATGGCTGCGGCACCCGATCACGCCGTAATCCGGATTGGCATCGAGGAAGGCGACCTGGCTGGCGAAGCGCTCGGGTTCGCAGATATCGTCGGCATCCATACGTGCCACCAGCGGCGCGCGCGCTTCGTGAAGAAGCTCGTTGAGGCTTGCAACGAGCCCCCGGTTCTCGCGGATGATCGGGCGGATGCGGCTATCGCGGGCAGCGAATTCCCGCACGATCCGCGGGGTTGCGTCAGTGGAGCCGTCATCGAGGATAAGGAACTCGAAATCGCCGAAGGTCTGCGCCAGAACGCTTTCGATGGCTGCCGCCAGGAACCGTTCGCCATTGTAGATGCTCATGGCGACACTGAGGGAAGGGCAGTTCATCTCTTGGGCAATCCCGTGATCGCGGCCTTCTCCAACCGGTGGCCGTGTCGGTCGTGATAGGGTTTCAGGGTAAACAAACGGTGTTTGGCAGCTCTGGCGGCCCTTCGGCCTGGAGGCAAACGGGGCCTCGGTTGATAATTCGGGAACAAACCCCATATCCTGTCGGCGATAAGGCCGAACTCCCCGTAAACTGACCTTTTTTACCTGAGTGTCATTTTTTTGAAAAAGGGGTGTTGACCGAATCAAGGGCGGGACTTAGAGGGCCTCTCACCGCAGCGGACCACACGGTTTCGCAGCGGTCGCCACCAGCTACGGGCAACTTGCTCCTCGAGGTAAAGATCGGGGACGGATGGTTGTCCGGTTGTTTTGTCGGCGGGTCCTTGATGGGACT
>NZ_LGJH01000149.1 GCF_001298105.1 Novosphingobium sp. ST904
GCCTCGGCCAAGCGCTGGGTATAGTTCATCGCAAGATATTGAACTCCCCTATCGCTATGGTGGATCAGTCCATCATCGGGATCTGGCCTGCGGGCATGAATCGCCTGCTCCAGGGCATCCAGAACGAAGCTGGCAGTGGCTGACGTGCTGACCTTCCATCCGACAATCCGCCGGGCAAAAGCATCAATCACGAAGGCGACATAGACGAAGCCTGCCCAAGTATGCACGTAGGTGAAATCGACGACCCACAGGGCGTTTGGCCGGCTGACGCGAAATGCCCGATTGACCTTGTCCAGCGGACACGGCGCCTTCGGGTTGCTGATGGTGGTGATCGTCTTCTTCCCACGACGGACGCCTGCCAGCCCCATGGCGCGCATTAATCGTTCCACCGTGCATTTCGCCACCATGATGCCTTCACGCCGCATCTGGTGCCAGACCTTGCGTGCGCCATAGAGACCGAAGCTGGCCTCATGGACCCGCTTGATCTGCTCCCTGATCTCGTCATCACGCTGCGCACGTGCTGGACGCCTGCCGGGATCGGCACTACGCGCGGCGTGTTCATGGTAGGAGGATGGGGCGATTGCCAGTTCCCGGCAGATCGGCTCGATACCCAAATCCTCGCGATGGACGTCGATGAACGCCATCATCATCTCCCGGGGCGGTCGAGCTCCGCCATCGCAAAATACGCAGATGCCTTGCGCAAAATCTCGTTGGCCCGGCGTAGTTCCTTCACTTCGCGCTCCAGCAATCTCAGGCGTTCCCGGTCATCCGCCGCCAGCGCCGCTGGCCCCGCTCGTCGGCTCGCCTCCTCGCGGCACCACCGGCGCAGCGTCTCCAGCGAGCAGCCGATCTTCGCCGCGATCGACTTCATCACTTCCCATTCCGAGCCGTACTCGGCCCGCTGCTCCACCACCATACGAACCGCCCGCTCGCGGACTTCAGGTGAAAATTTGTTGGTTGTCTTGCTCATAACGGATGCTCCTTCTCACAAGTTGGAGCCTCCTGGAAACCCGGGGCGCTTCAAACCGACATGATCACGGAAACCACCAACAGCCCTGCCTTCATGCTCTATCGCGTAGACGGCAACGGCCCCGAGGCGCGCTGGACCAAGATTGGCGCAGCATGGCCGAACCGCGACGGCAAGGGTTTCAATATCCTCTGCGACGCCGTTCCGCTGCAAGGCCGTATCGTCATGAGGGAATACACGCCAAAACCCAAAGGCGACGCCACAGCGGACGCGGCAGTTCCGAAGGCGCGGGCGACCGCCAAGAAGGCCGGTGGGCGCTAACGCGCCCCCGGCTATCCGGCCTCATCAACCGTGGTGTCCTCGACAGCATATTTTTTAAGCTGACTGACGAGGTGGAAGATAAAGTCCGCCATGATGATGGTGTTCAGGCTCGTCTGCTGTGTCTTGTAGCAAATGATGCCGTGCAAAGCGCCATGTCGGTTGGGAACGGGGTCGGCGCGGTATTTCTCGCGCATCGTATCATCATCGCCAACCTCGTCATACAAGTGATCTTCCACCTTCCTGAACAACTGCCATGAATACTCATATGCCGCCAGATCGCCGAGCGGCATTTCGCGGACCATTTCCCAAACCTCTTTCAGCCGCGTGATCCGCAGGCGGGATTGCTTGCCATTCTTTGTAGGGACGGTGATCGTCCGCTTGCCGTCAAAGAACGCATCGCTGCATACCCGTTCAATCTCTGGGAATAGTAGCCGAGGTGCGACACGGAACATGCCCTGCCGGTGCGCCGCCAATGCTTCGTTCATCGTTTCCTTCGCTTCCTCGTCAACGTCATAGTCGGCGAGTTTTGCAAGGAACGCTTGTTCTACCGCAGCCCATTGCAGGGCCAGCCCCGTGCCGTCGTCATGCACCAGAAAAATGGGCGCGAGCATATCCATGTTGTGTGGGCGCGCACCGACCTCGATACGATGACGTTGCGATCCGACAGCCAGAATTATCATGCCCATGAGCGGGCCAGTCTCAGGCTTGAACAGGAGTTCGGGCATGAGCTGGTTCCCGGCAAACACGCCAGGAGCGCGCACAAGACATGGCCCGTGACGCCCGGGGCGAGATGACCGCGCACGCTGACAGGCTCGCGTTTCTTGCAATCACAACCGGGCCTGCTGCTAGAACAGATTGCCAGCCTTGTGCCTCAGGCCGCGAAATCGGTTTCGCGCTTTGTGCGCTCAACGGCGCTTGCACTTATACCGAGCCTTACATCGCGTTTCATGGCGTTTGCCCGACGCGCCAAGAAGGGCAAAGGTGACGCTGGTAGTGCCAGCCATAGCGAGGTTACGTCCAGCTTCCTTTCAACTTCCGGCAGCGCGTCCGAAGGCGCGGTTGACGGAGCAGATTTTAGGTCAATGTTCCTGTCCCCGCCGTTCGCGCCCCGACCCAGCCCACGGCCGCGATCCACGCGCCGCCGCTTACGGGCACGATTCCGCGCCCGTCACTTCTTCAAACCGCCATAGATGCAGTGAACCTAAAAACTCTCGGGGACAGGCTCAAATAGGTGGGCATTTGGATTTAGATAGGTTGCACCGTCTTGCTTTGCCAGATTGCGATGGATGGCTCTACCCGGCACAGCAGGACAACTTGGCCACATCCTTGTCGAATGTTTGCGCTGCCAATTTTAAGCCTTCAACCGTGGTCAGATAGGGAAAAATCGTCGCGCCGAGATCGACTGCGGTCATTCCACACTTGATCGCCAGCACCAGCGTCTGGATCGAATCTGCGCCTTCGGGGGCCACGATTTGCCCGCCGAGCAGCCGGTCACTTGCCTTGTCGGCGACCAGCTTGATGAGCCCGCGCGTGTCACGCGCCGCCAAGGCCCGAGGCACCGCATCGAGCGGTAGCAGCGAAACCTTGACCTCAAGCCCTTGCGCACGCGCCGCCGTTTCAGTGAGGCCGACACTGGCAACCTGCGGATCGGTGAACACAACCGATGGCATGGTGCTATTGTCGTAGCGGTCCTGATTGCCTTCGACAGCATTGCGCGCGGCCAGCTTCGCGCCATAGGCGGCCATATAGACGAACTGGTCGCGGCCAGTGATATCGCCTGCCGCGTAAATGCCCGGAACGCTGGATTCGAGATAGTCATCAACCACGATGCCGCCGCTCTGGCCCAGCGCGATGCCATGATCTTCGAGACCCATCCCGTCGCTATTGGGGCGACGTCCGGTGGCGATCAACACTTGCTCGGCCGCAATGGTCTGAACCGCAGCAACGGTGTCGCAATGGCCTTCGCCGTCGCAAGACAGGCTTTCGCAAATCAACTCTATTCCGTTGCCCGTCGGGTCGATGCGCTGATAGCCGATACCCGAACACACGCGCACGCCCTCAGCTTCGAGATAGCTTTGCAGTGCCGCGCCGACTTCCGGGTCCATTTCGGGCAGCAGGCGGCTGCGGCAGCAGATGGTGACGGTAACACCAAGCCGCGCGAACATCTGCCCCAGCTCGACGCCGATCACGCCGCCGCCGATGACCAGCAAGGATTTCGGCAGACGCTCAAGCGCCAGCGCCGATGTGCTGGTCAGATAGGGAACATTGTCGAGACCCGGAATTGGCGGCACAGCGGCGCGCGCGCCCATCGCCAATATGACCTTGCTTGTCTCCATCGGCGCATCGCCAACCAGCAACTTGCCATCGGCAAAGCGGGCCTTGCCGTCGATATAGGTCACGCCTTCATAAGCTGGCAGCAGATCGATATATTTCTTCTGCCTCAACTCCGTAACCAGTTCATCTTTCGACGTGGCGAGCGCGGTCCAATTGTCCAGACTGACACTGCCGCCAAGGCCCGGAAAGCGTGCGGAGGCCTTTCCGCCATGCACCGCTTCTGCGGCACGGATCAGGGTCTTGGACGGGACGCAGCCCACATTGACGCAGGTGCCGCCAATGATGCCGTGGCCGATCAGTGCGACCTTAGCACCAAGTTCGGCGGCGGTAATCGCGGCGGAAAATCCCGCCGAACCCGCGCCGACAACGGCCACATCGTATCCCTCCCGCCCAACAGGGCGGTTACAAAGGTCTTTCATTACAGGTCGCTTTCCTCCGGTGCGCGGTTTGCCGCCCGATTTCAGTTGTTGACGGCGCGTGCCGGATAGCCTGCATTGGTCGAAGCAGCGGCAATCGCTGTCGCATTGGTCCGGCGCGGATCATAAGTCGCACGCGCAGTCTTGGCACCAAAATCAACACTGACGGCGCTAACCCCGGTCACACCTTCCATAGCCTTCTTCACAGTGATGGGACAGGTGGCGCAGGTCATGTTCTGAATCGCGAAAGTGGTTTGCGTTTGCGCGCTTGCAGCAGTCGAAGGGTGATCCTGAGTCGTGCCGCCAACTGCGAATGCGACCCCGCCCCCTGCCATTGCCAGCACGGCAAGTCCGATAAGCAATATCTTTTTCATGTGTATTTCCTTTCAATAGAACAGGGGCGCCCACCAATCGATAGAGAGCGCGAGGATGACGATGGCAAGCCCCAGCCACAGCACCACTTTGGTGGTGCGAGCCGACTGCGGACGGGCACAGTATGACCCGTCTTCGCAAGGAGGCATCGCCTTGAAATAAATATGCCAGAAGCCAAATCCGAGCAGCGCGAGCGTTATCACCGCAACATAGGGCTTGTAGGGTTCGAGTGCCGTCAGATTTGCAATCCACGCCCCCGAAATGCCTAGCGTGACGAACAGCAACGGCACGACACAACAAGCCGAGGCCAGCCCCGCGCCGATCAGAGCACCCGTAGCAAGCCAGCCCGATCGGTCGCCCTTCGGGAGTTCGGTAACCACGGGAGTTCCCTTTTCAGGCGTTAAAGCCACGACGCGATTCCTTTCTTTTGGACTAATGATTCTCAGTGTAAGCTCTGTAGCAGCTACAGACTCAAGAGGTATTTTTCATGGAACAACAAGGCGGCATCTTGCGTGCCCAACTCGCCGGGAAGACCGGCTGCAACCTTGAAACCATCCGCTATTACGAGAAGGTCGGATTGCTCCCACCGACACCGCGCGCCGCCAATGGTTACAGGGTCTATTCGCCGGAACTGGTGCAAAGGTTGCAGTTTATCCTCCGCGCGCGTGAGCTTGGATACGCGATGGAGGAAATACGCTCGCTCCTGTCGCTCACCGACACGGGCACACAAACTTGCGGCGAGGTTATGGCGCGAACCCAATCTCACCTTGAAGATGTTCGTCACCGTATTGCCGACTTACAAAAGATCGAGACAACGCTGGCGATGACCTTGGAGAAATGCTCAGGCGAGGACGTGCCTGAATGCCCCGTCCTCGACGCGCTCCAGTTTCCAGTGACGTAGGCTATTAATGACACCTTCGCTCTATTGAATATTGAGGTTCGCGGGCGTCCCCTTCGGGCCGCGCTCTATCGCTCGCGCGACGAAACCCCGTGCCGGGTTTTCGCCCATCCGGGTTGCGATCCCTGACGTATAAGACTGGGGCGCTGCCCCTCGCGCGCTGCGAAGCCCCTTCCGCCCAGCTTCCTCCGCTTTGCTCCGTGCAGCCGGTTCCCCGCGAAGGGGCTTACTCCGCTTGCCCCCCGCTGTTCGCCACGAGGCAGGGTTTCAGAGCGCGTCCCTGAAACCCAAGCCCAATGGAGCCGAACAATGGAAACCACCCTCAATCACAAAACTGAACCCCGAATCTATGTGGCCTGTCTTGCCGCTTACAATAACGGCTATTTGCATGGCGCGTGGATCAACGCGGCGCAGGAGCCGTGGGCGATCTATGACGCGGTGCGCGTCATGTTGGCAGCATCGCCCATCGCCGGAGCGGAAGAATGGGCCATCCATGATTACGAGGGCTTTGGCGGAATCCGCATCGAGGAATACACCAGCTTTGACCGCCTGAGCGCACTTGCCAGCTTTCTTGCCGAACATGGTGTGATGGGCGCGGCCTTGCTGGAACACTATTGCGGCGATCTTGATGAAGCGCGGGAGGCCTTGGCCGACCGCTACCTTGGAGAGCATCCCAGCCTTGCCGACTATGTACAGGAGGTGACGGAGGAAACCACCGCCATCCCGCAGCCGCTGCGCTATTACATCGACTACGCCGCTATGGCGCGGGATGCCGAATTGAACGGCGACCTCTTCACCGTCAGCACCGCATGGGACGCTGTGCACGTATTCGCGGGGTGCTGACCATGGAACAGCAACCCCAAGTCTACCGCTTCACATGGCGCGGCATTGAGATCGAGGCTACCTATAGTCCCGTTCAATGGGGCGTCATCGCCCATCTTGAAATCCGCAGCATCGAGCCGCCACGTGCCCCGCTGCCTATCACCGAAACGGGCTACCTCTCGCATTTCCACCCTTGTGGAACAGTTGAAGCCAACGGCGGCGATGTTGTCGCGCAGGTCACAGCATGGCTGGACGAGGATGCGACAAAGCCTGCATGGCGCGCCTATGTTGCCAAGAGCCGCCAAGGCGAATTGTTCTGACGAGGGGAAACCGCGCCAACAGCGCGGGTTTCCCATTCCGCCCCAAGCCCCGGAACCCCGCCCGAGAATCGCGGCAAAGCCGCAACGTGTCTGTGATGACGAGATTGCTCGCCGCCGCTGTTGTCGGCATCAAGCGACGAACGAATCAGAATCAATTCCGCAAATTTTTCTGCACAATACCTACACAGGCAAAAATTAGTGATTTTTACCGTTATATTTCAGGTATTTAATGAAATCCAAAGATATGGAGCGGGTGAAGGGAATCGAACCCTCGTATTCAGCTTGGGAAGCTGCTGCTCTACCATTGAGCTACACCCGCGGATGGCGGCAAGACTGCTGCCTTTGCGCTATCGCAAGGTCGCGCTCTGGCACAGGGAGGCTGGGTGGTCAATGGGTTGCAAGCGCCTGGCGCCTGCATCGGAGGAGACGCCGACCCGGGGCCGGCGCCTCTCCTGAAATCACGCCCGGCCGATGGCCAGGAAGCGTTCCTCACGGCGGGCGAGCAAATCGCGGGCGGTAAGGGCAGACAGGGTATCGAGTTCCTCGTCAATGGCGCTGAACAGTGACCGGGCCGCGGCCGGGGCATCGCGCTGGGCACCGCCGACGGGCTCAGGCACGATGCGTTCGATGACGCCCAGCGAAAGCAGGTCCTGAGCCGTCACCTTCATGGCCTCGGCGGCGTCAGGCGCCTTGTCCGGGGTCCGCCACAGGATCGACGAGGCGCCTTCGGGCGAAATCACCGAATAGATCGAGTGTTCGAGCATCAGCACGCGGTCGGCAGCGGCCAACGCTACTGCGCCGCCGGAACCGCCTTCGCCGACGATGGCCGAAACGATCGGCACCGGCACCGCAAGACAGGCCTCGATCGAACGGGCGATGGCTTCCGCCTGCCCGCGCTCTTCCGCCTCGACGCCGGGGAAGGCGCCGGCGGTATCGACCAGGGTGACGACCGGCAGGCCGAACTTGCCCGCCATCTCCATCAGGCGGATCGCCTTGCGATAGCCTTCGGGCTTCGCAGAACCGAAGTTGTGCTTGATGCGGCTGGGCGTGTCGTGGCCCTTTTCATGCCCAAGAACCATGACCTTGCGGCCGTTGAGCCGCGCGAGGCCACCAACGATCGCCTCATCTTCGCCATAGACGCGGTCGCCCGCCAGCGGGATGAAGTCGGTGAACCCCAGGCGCAGATAGTCCACGAAGTGCGGCCGCTGCGGATGGCGCGCCACTTGCGTCTTCTGCCAGGGCGTCAGCTTGGCATAAGTGCCCGCCAGCATGCCGGCGCTCTTCTTCTCGAGGCGCGCGATTTCTCCCGCGATATCGAGATCGCTGTCGCTGGCAGTGGTGCGCAGCTCTGCAATGCGCGCCTCGAGCGCGGCGATCGGCTTTTCGAATTCAAGGAACGAGATCATGCTCTTTTCCGTTTACATGCCTGGTTCAGCGCGCCTCAGCCGGCGCGCTTGGCCAGCCATTCTTCCAGCCACTTGATCGTGTACTCGCCGCTCTCGAACTCGGGGTCCTCGAGCAGGGCCTGGTGCATCGGAATCGAGGTCTTCACCCCGTCGATCACCATTTCCTCCAGCGCGCGCTTGAGGCGCATGATCGCGCCCTGACGGGTGCGACCGGAAACAATCAGCTTGCCGATCATCGAATCGTAATAGGGCGGAATGCGGTAGCCTGCATAGAGCCCCGAATCGACGCGCACGTTCATGCCGCCCGCCGCGTGATAATTGGTCACCTGCCCCGGAGAGGGGGTGAAGTTCCATGGGTCTTCCGCGTTGATGCGGCACTCGATGGCGTGGCCCTTGAACTCGATGGCGTCCTGCGTGAACGTCAGCGGCTGGCCTTCTGCGACGCGAATCTGCTCACGCACGAGATCGACGCCCGTGATGGCTTCCGTCACCGGATGCTCCACCTGCAGGCGCGTGTTCATCTCGATGAAGTAGAACTCGCCGTTTTCCCAGAGGAACTCGATCGTACCGGCGCCGCGATAGCCCATGTCGGCCATCGCCTTGGATACGATGCCGCCCATGCGGTCGCGCTCTTCGGGGGTGATGACCGGCGAAGGCGCTTCTTCCAGCACCTTCTGGTGGCGGCGCTGCAGCGAGCAGTCGCGCTCTCCAAGGTGAACCGCCGCGCCCTTGCCGTCGCCGAACACCTGGAATTCGATGTGCCGCGGATTGCCGAGGTACTTTTCCATGTAGACCGTGGCATCGCCGAAAGCAGCTTTCGCTTCCGAACGGGCCTGACCCATCTGGCTCTGGAGTTCTTCGGCGGAATTCACGACCTTCATGCCGCGACCGCCGCCGCCCGAAGCCGCCTTGATGATGACCGGGTAGCCGATCGTCTCAGCCAGGGCGCGAGCCTCGTCGAAGTCCTCGATCGCACCGTCGGATCCCGGAACCAGCGGCAGGCCGAGCGCGCCTGCGGTGCGCTTGGCTTCCACCTTGTCGCCCATCGTGCGGATGTGCTCGGGCTTGGGACCGACCCAGATCAGGCCATGTGCCTCCACGATCTCGGCGAACTGGGCGTTCTCCGAGAGGAAGCCGTAGCCGGGGTGGATCGCGTCGGCCTGGGTGATCTCGGCCGCGGCAATGATCGCGGCGACGTTGAGATACGAATCCTTCGCCGCCGGCGGGCCGATGCAGACCGCATGGTCGGCAAGGCGCACATGCATGGCTTCGGCGTCGGCGGTGGAATGGACCGCGACGGTCTCGATGCCCATTTCGCGCGCGGCGCGATGGATCCGCAGCGCGATCTCGCCGCGATTGGCAATCAGGAGGCGCTTGATGGCCATGAAGCTACTGTCCTCAGGCGATAACGACGAGCGGCTGGTCGAATTCGACCGGCTGCTGGTTGTCGACGAGGATGGCCTGGATCGTGCCGCTCTTGGGGGCGTTGATCTGGTTCATGACCTTCATGGCCTCGACGATGAGCAGAACGTCGCCAGCCTTGACCTGCTGGCCAACGCTGATGAAGTTCGCCGCGCTGGGTTCGGGCGCGAGATAGACGGTGCCAACCATCGGCGACTTCACGGCGTCAACCGGGGCGGCAGGCGCAGCCTCGGCTGCCGGAGCGGCGGCTGCAGCCGGAGCGGCGACCTGCGGCAGTGCCGGGGCCGCGGCAGCAACGATCTGCTGTGCAACCTGACGCACGACCTTGATCTTGCGTTCGCCGTCCTCGACCTCGATTTCGGTCAGGCCGGTTTCAGCGAGGAGCTCGGCGAGCTCGCGTACCAGCGCGCTGTCGATGTTCACGCAACTTCCTTTCGTTCAAGATAACCGAGCAGCGAGGCCAGCGTGCCTTTGAGGTCCTGGCGGTGGACCACCATGTCCACCATGCCGTGGGCATGGAGGTACTCGGCGCGCTGGAAGCCGTCGGGGAGTTTTTCGCGGATGGTGTCCTGGATCACGCGCTGGCCGGCGAAGCCGATGAGCGCGCCCGGCTCGGCGATCTGGATATCGCCCAGCATCGCGTAGCTGGCGGTGACGCCGCCGGTGGTGGGATCGGTCAGGACGACGATATAGGGAAGACCCGCCCGTGCGAGGCGGCGGATCGCCACGGTCGCCTTGGGCATCTGCATGAGCGAGAGGATACCCTCCTGCATGCGGGCGCCGCCGGCGGCAGTGCAGATCACGTAGGCGCAATCCTCGGCGATGGCCCGTTCGACGGCCTCGACGAAAGCCTCACCCACCGCCATGCCCATCGACCCGCCCATGAAGGCGAAGTCCTGGACGCCGAGCACCACCTTCTGCCCCTCGATCGCGCCGAGCGCATTGGTCAGCGCATCGGGGAAGGGATTGGCGGCGCGCGCGGCGCGGATGCGGTCGGAATACTTCTTGCTGTCGCGGAAGTTCAGCGGATTTTCCGGAACCTTCGCGGCAGGCAGGACGGAATAACCGGCGTCGAGCAACTGGTCGAAGCGCGTCTGCGCACCGATGCGGCCGTGGTACTGGCAGCGCGGGCAGACCGACAGATTGTCCTCGAACTCCTTGGTGAAGAGCATCTCGCCGCAACCGGGACACTTGGTCCACAGGTTGTCGGGCGTGTCCCGCTTCTTCAGGCTCCCGAGGGAATTGCGTACCTTGCTAAGCCAACTCATGACGAACCCTTGCGTGAAACTCGTGCGGCCCGGTGAGTCCGGGCTCGCATGCTGGATCGACCGGGCGCAGTATCGAGGGCTTGTTTTCCAGCGCCCCTTGCGACCGAACGATCTCTGTGTGCGACGTGCTCCGCGCTGGCCTGTCGGGCCCGCCGCCGAGCGCGGCAATACGCGGCAGATATGGGTAGATCAATCGCCAGTACACTCCGGCATGCGCAAAAAGTGCCCCGCGGCGGTGCACGAGGAGCCTGAAAGGCGCAGAAATCCGCGAATCCGACAGGTTAATCGGCACCCCCGCAAAAGATGAGTGGAAGCGGCGAAAACAGGCTTTTTTCACCCCTTTACCATTACGTCAAGGCGGAATTCGTGGCCTTTGGAGCACGCTTCGGATCTTTCGGAGCGCGGTTGAAGGTGGGCCTGGAGGGGTTCAGAAGGGGTAGAACATGAAACAGGCCACCGCGATCCTCTCCTTCGACACGCCCGGCCGCGGGCTTTGCGATATCACCCGCACGATTGCCGACTGGCATCGCGAGACCGGCATCGGAGAGGGCCTGCTCACCCTGCTCTGCCGCCACACATCCGCCTCGCTCCTGATCCAGGAGAACGCCGCGCGCGAAGTGAGGGGCGACATCGTCGACTGGCTGGACCGCATGGCGCCGGAAGGCCGCCACTACGCCCATGACGACGAAGGCCCTGACGACATGCCCGCCCATCTCAAGGCAACGCTGACCGGCGTGAACCTCTCGATCCCGGTTATCGGCGGACGCCTGGCGCTGGGCACCTGGCAAGGCATCTACCTTGCCGAGCATCGCCGCGCCCCGCACCGGCGGCAGGTTGCGCTCCATCTGATCGGGACCTGACGCCGAACCTGCGGCGATTCTCCCACACCTGCCGCAATCGCCGGCGCTTTATCTGGCCCGGCTGAATTGGACCATTGCATCCGCCCACGCGATGCCTATCCACGCTGCCTTGTTGTAATCGGAGAGTATGCCGTGCCCTTCCCCGCCAGCGAGCGCGAGTCCGTCCTTTGATCTCGGCGCTGACCTGTTCCGCATCGGCCTGGGCCCTTCCAGTTCGCACACTGTCGGCCCGATGCGCATCGCCGCGCGTTTCCTCCAGACGCTCGAGGAAGCCGGGCAGTTCGAATCGATCGCCCGCATAAGGGTGGAACTGCAAGGCTCGCTCGCGCTGACCGGCGAAGGCCACGGCACGCCGGATGCCTGCCTCATGGGCCTGATCGGGTTCCAGCCGGAAACCGCCGATCCGGCCGAAGCGCACGAGGCCGCCGCCCAAGTCCGCGCGACCGGCCGGATCGCCCTGCTCGGCCGCCGCGAAGTCGCCTTCGATCCCGCGACCGATCTCGTGCTGGACTTCGACCACATTCCCGATCTCCATCCCAACGGCATGGTCGTGACCGCCTTCGACGCGGTGGGCGGCGAAATCGCCCGGAATGAGTATTTCTCGACCGGCGGGGGCTTCTTCTCCAGCCGCCACCAGCTCGAACAGCCCGCACCGGACGACCAGGTGACTCACGGCCCACCGGTTGCCTACCCGTTCGGCTCAGGCGCGCAGCTCCTGGAAGTCTGTGCCACCAGCGGGCTCGACATCGCCTCGGTCATGCTCGCCAACGAGGCGGCGCGCCGGCCGGAGGACGAGACGCTGGCCGGGCTGGACGCGATCGCGGAAGCCATGAACCAGTGCATCGACAGCGGCCTCGAACGCGAGGGGCTGCTGCCCGGCGCGCTCAAGGTCCGCCGCCGCGCCCGCGCGATTCACCAGAACCTGATCTCGCGCCCGCAGGACAACCAGGCCGAGACCCTGATGGACTGGCTCAACCTCTATGCCATGGCGGTGAACGAGGAGAACGCCAGCGGCGGCCGCGTCGTCACCGCCCCCACCAACGGGGCGGCGGGCATCGTGCCCTCGCTGCTGCGCCAGTATTGCAGCGAGGGGCGCAAGGCGGTTCCCGCCAAGGCCCGCCGCTACCTGCTGACCGCAGCCGGGATCGGTCTGCTCTACAAGCAGCGCGCCTCGATCTCGGGCGCGGAGATGGGCTGCCAGGGCGAAGTGGGCGTGGCCTGCTCGATGGCGGCGGCAGGGCTCGCGGCGGTCTGGGGCGGCACGCCGGAGCAAGTCTGCGCCGCCGCCGAGATCGGCATGGAACACAACCTCGGGCTCACCTGCGATCCGGTGGGCGGCCTCGTGCAGATCCCCTGCATCGAGCGCAACGCCATCGCCTCGGTCAAGGCCGTCAATGCCGCCAAGCTGGCGCTCCACGCGGGTGAGACCCCGCGCGTCTCGCTCGACCAGGTGATCGAGACGATGCGCCAGACCGGGCTCGACATGTCCAGCAAGTACAAGGAAACCAGCCAGGGCGGCCTCGCCATCAACGTGGTGGCCTGCTGAGGGCGAGCATGCCCCTTCCCCTCAGGCTTTCGGTCGCACCGAAAAGCCGTCGCTGGGGCGGACGGAACGTCGATGCGGGGCGCTCCGCCGCTTCCCCGCAATCCGGCCGCGTTTCATGCGGTCCGCACCTTTTTCACAGCCTGTTTTACCACGTTCACGGCAACTTCAGCCGGGCCGGTGCTTTGATCGACATGCAGCGGGTGCGACGCTGTGGCCGCAAGGCCGCCTGAATGTCGAATTTCAAAGGACAGGAACAATGAAGAAGACCGGCACCACCCTCCTCGCCGCCCTCGCACTCGGCGCCCTCATCCCCGCCTCGGGCGCCATGGCGCAGCAGCCGGCTCCCCACCCCAGCGCGCATCCCACGAAGGCGCGGTCGTGAAGAAGACCACGACGCGCCAGACCACGGTCAAGAAGACCACGCACAAGAAGGTCACCTGCCGCTACGTCATGCAGCATGGCAAGAAGGTGAAGGTCTGCAAGTAAGGCTTTCCGGCCCCCGTTCCGGCGGGGGCCCAGGCTGGGAGAAGTTCCGAGAGCCGGCCGTTCCCGGCCTGCCCCGGTTTCCTAGCCGCCAGTCTTAGCCCGCGAGCGCCATCCGGGCCTCGTCCTCGCGCACGACACGGGGCTGGTCGGGCCAGATGCCGCGGGTATCGTAGACCAGCTTTTCCGAACGCTCCGCCAGCGGAACCACGCGGAACACGTCGTGATCGACCAATACGATCAGGATCTCGCAAGTCTCCAGCGCATCGTCGATATCGATCTGGACAGCCCCGGTATCGGTGAACTCGATCGGCAGCTGCGCCGCATAGGGCTCCACCACATGGATGCGGCTGCCGAACTTGCGGGCGAGCCGGCTGGTGACAAAGCGCGCCGGGCTTTCACGGAAATCGTCGATATTGGCCTTGAAGGCGAGCCCGAGGCAGGCGACTTTCGCCTCCGGGTTGGCTTCCACCAGAGCCTCGGCCTTGGCGATGACATGGCTCATCTTGTGATCGTTGACGCCGCGCGCAGTGCGGATCAGCGGGGTTTCCTCCGGCGCGCCGTGAACGATGAACCAGGGATCGACGGCGATGCAGTGCCCGCCCACGCCGGGGCCGGGCGTCAGGATATTGACGCGCGGGTGACGGTTGGCGAGGCGGATCACTTCCCACACGTCCAGCCCCATGCGGTCCGCCACCATGGAAAGCTCGTTGGCGAAAGCAATGTTCACATCGCGATAGGCATTCTCGACCAGCTTGGTCATCTCGGCCGCGCGGGCATCGGTGGTCACGCATTCGCCGCGCACGAAGCGCTTGTAGAAGGCCAGCGCCTTGCGCGCGCAGCGCGGGGTGATGCCGCCGATCGAGCGATCGTTGTTGGTCAGTTCCTCAAGGATGCGGCCGGGCAGCACGCGCTCGGGACAATAGGCGATCGAAACGTCCGGCGTATCGCGGGTCAGGCCGGGAATCTTCAGGTCCGGGCGCAGTTCGGCGATCAGGTCGCGAAGCTGCTCGGTCGTCCCCACCGGCGAAGTGGATTCGAGGATCACCACGTCGCCCGCCTTGAGCACGGCAGCGACAGAGCGGCCCGCCGCCAGCACATAGGAGATATCCGGCGCGTGATTCTTGTCGAACGGCGTGGGAACCGCGATCACGAAGACATCCGCCGGCGCGATCGCGGTCGAAGCCGAAAGCAGCCCGCGCGAAACGACACCCTGCACCAATCCGTCAAGGTCGACTTCCTCGATATGGATCTCGCCCCGGTTGATGGTGTCGACGACATCCTGCGAGACGTCGAGGCCGAGCACCCTGCACCCGGCCCGGGCGATCACGGCGGCGGTGGGAAGTCCGATATAGCCGAGACCGACAACACAGACGTCAGGCTTCGATTCCGATTTCATGCGCGAGCAGCTCCACGATTC
Organism: Novosphingobium sp. ST904; assembly: GCF_001298105.1. GTDB lineage: Bacteria > Pseudomonadota > Alphaproteobacteria > Sphingomonadales > Sphingomonadaceae > Novosphingobium. Next base: position 14,856 of record NZ_LGJH01000149.1, read on the forward strand.
GGCGCGAGGTCTGCCCGTCCCCGAACGGATTGTGGGCGCGCGCCATGGTCTCGTATGCCTGTTTATCGTCCAGCAAGGTTGATATTTCGGTAACGATCGTCTCGGCCGAAGTTCCGACGAGTTTCGCCGTCCCCGCGGCGACCCCCTCGGGCCGCTCGGTGGTCTCGCGCATGACCAGCACCGGCTTGCCAAGCGCGGGGGCCTCCTCCTGCACGCCGCCCGAATCGGTCAGCATGATTTCGGCAATCGCCAGCAGCCGCGCGAAGTGCGGATAGTCCAGCGGCTCGATCAGGGCCACGTTGTCCAGCCCGGAGAGGCGCTCGTTCATGACCGTGCGCACATTGGGATTGAGGTGGACGGGGAAGATCACCGCCGTGTCGGGCCGCTCCGCGATCGTGCGCACCGCGCGCGCGATCTGCTCCATGCCCTCGCCGAAGTTCTCGCGCCGGTGGCTGGTGACGCCGACGATCCGCTTGCCCGCAAAGCGTGCCTCAAGGTCGGCCAGGCCCGCCGCCAGCGAGGGATCGCGCCCGATCTGCGCCGTGACCCAGTGCAGCGCGTCGATCACGGTATTCCCGGTAACGTGGACGCGTGCGGGATCGACATTCTCCCGCAGCAGCGCGGCTTGCGAGGTCTCGGTCGGCGCGAAGTGCAGGCTGGCCATGGCGCCGATGATCTTGCGGTTCACCTCCTCCGGCCAGGGATGGTGGATATTGCCCGAGCGCAGACCCGCCTCGACATGATCGACCGGCAGCTTGCGGTAATAGGCCGCCAGCGCGCCCGCCATGGCGGTGGCGGTGTCGCCCTGCACGATCACCCGGTCCGGCCGCACCGCGTCCATCACCTTGCCCAGCCCGGTCAGCAGGTTCGCGGTGAGCGAGTCGAGCGTCTGGTCGGGCTGCATCACGTCGAGATCGTGATCGGGCACGATCCCGGCGATCTCCAGGACCTGGTCCAGCATCTGGCGGTGCTGCGCCGAAACGCAGACGACGCATTCGAAGCGCGGATCGGCCTTGAGCGCATGGATCACGGGGAACAGCTTGATCGCCTCTGGGCGCGTGCCGAAGACGACGAGGATGCGGGTCTGAGCGGTCATGGCGGCGGGCATAGCAGCGAGTGGTTAATGTTGCGGTTAAAAGAGAGTCCCCGCCGCATTCGTGGACAAGATTTCCCGGGGACTTGTCGCGCTTGCCCGCATCGGGAAAGACTTGTCCCATGTCTATCCTGAGCGACAAGTGGATCCGCGAGCAGGCGCTCGAAAACGGAATGATCGAGCCTTTCGTCGAGGCCCAGCGCCGCGATGGATGCATCTCCTACGGCCTTTCGTCCTACGGCTACGACGCCCGCGTCGCGCCGGAGTTCAAGATCTTCACCAATGTCGATTCGGCGGTGGTCGATCCCAAGGACTTCGCCAGCAATTCCTTCGTGGACCGGCATACCGACGTCTGCGTGATTCCGCCGAACTCGTTCGCACTGGCCCGCACGGTCGAATATTTCCGCGTGCCGCGCGACGTGCTGGTGATCTGCCTCGGCAAGAGCACTTATGCCCGCTGCGGAATCATCGTAAACGTCACCCCGCTGGAGCCGGGCTGGGAAGGGCACGTCACGCTGGAATTCTCGAACACCACGCCGCTGCCCGCCAAGATCTACGCGAACGAGGGCGCCTGCCAGTTCCTCTTCCTCAAGGGGAACGAACCCTGCGAGACGAGCTACGCCGACCGGGCCGGCAAATACATGGGCCAGCGCGGCGTGACCCTGCCCCGGCTCTAGGTTAAGGCCCAGGGAACAATCCGCCGCCATATCCGCTTCTCCGGGCATGAATGCCATGTCGGGAGAGAAGACATGTCCAAGATCGCAGCCATAATCGGGCGATTCCTGATCGCCCTGATCTTCGTGATTTCCGGCGCCTCCAAGCTGATGGACGTCGCTTCTACCGAAACCATGATCGTCGCCACCGGCCTGCCTGCCGGCCTCGCGATTCCCACCGGCCTGTTCGAACTGATCGCCGGCCTCTGCCTCGCCGCCGGCTTCATGGTGCGGCTGGTCGCGGTGCTGCTGGCGCTGTTTACCGCGGCGACGATCCTGTTCTTCCACAACCGCTTCACCGACCCGATGCAGCAGATCATGGCGCTAAAGAACGTCGCGATCATCGGCGGCCTGTGCCTGGCCTTCGCGCACAGCCAGATGTGGAACCACTACTACGCGATTACCCGCGAGCGCCGGGGAGAACTGGCCGCGCGCGATGCCGAGGAACGTATCCGCGACGCCGAACTGCGCGCCGCGCGGGCCGAGGCACGGGCCGAAGCCATGACCGATGGCCATGTGGCCCCCGGCTATGTCGAGGCCGCACCGCGCACCGTCATTACCGACTACAACCATGACGGCGTTCCCGAAGTCCGCCGTCGCCGCTGGTTCGACTGGTAGTTGCGCTTGACCCGCCTTCCTGCATTCGTGACTCCTTGTAGGAGCACACTGCGGGAGGGCGGAATTGACAATGGAAGACATGCTCGCGCGCGAGGCGATCCGTGACGTGATCGCCCGCTACACCATGGCCGGCGATCGCCTGAAGATCGATGACTTCGCCGCCTGCTTCACCGCCGACGCCATCCTGGAAAGCGAGCACGTTCCGGCAGACCGCGCGTTCCGCTTCGAAGGCCATTCGCAAATCCGCGCCTGGCAGCAGGGCTGGCTGGACAGCGCCGCCACCGGCACCCCGGTCCACGCCGCCACCTTCGTGCGTCATCACCTCACGACCTCGCAGATCGAGATCACCGGCGATGGAAACGCGGCGGCGCGCACTTACTGGCAGGCCTGGACGAACATCGGCCCCGACCATGCCGGAATCTACCTGGACCGGCTGCGCAAGGAGGCGGATGGCCGCTGGCTTATCGCCCATCGCCGCGTGCGGATGGACTGGGAAGCGGAGAACAGCCTGTTCCGCACGGCGATCCCCCTTTCGCGCGAGGCGAAAGGAAACGGCACAAACCACGCTTCACCCGGTTGACCCGGCCGAAAATTGTCGTAAAGCGGCGTCCACCAAGCACTTCACGAAGTGCTCAGGGCGGTTAGCTCAGTTGGTAGAGCATCTCGTTTACACGGCGATCATCTATCGCCCCGAGAGCCGCAGGAAAGCTAGGCTTTCTTCTTCACATCATCCATCTGGTCGGGACTATGTCGGGACTCGCTCGCTTCGAGCGCGTTGCGGACGTCGTCGTCCAGGACGTGGGCATAGCGCAGAGTGGTCTCGATGCGCTTGTGCTTCAGGGCCTCCTTCGCGGCCGCCAGCGAGCCGGTGGCGCGCACGATGCGAGTGCCGCGCGTGTGGCGCAGATCGTGGATGCGAAAGTTGTCGACGCCGGCGTCGCTGCGAGCCTTGGCAAAAGGTTTGCGCAGCGCGGTGGGCGTGAGCGGGTAGCGCTTGCCCTTCCGACGGTTCCCCCTGCTCTTCTGGCAAATGTACGTGAAGACGAAGGGCTTCCCCTCCTCGTCCTCGCATTGCTCCTGCCGGGCGATGATTTCGACCAAGGCCGTGGTGAGCGGCCGGGTGACGATGTCCCCGCCCTTGATGCGCGTCACCGCGACCTTGCGCGGAATGCTCACGTCCTGCCAGCGGAGGCCGAGCACCTCGCCTCTACGCCATCCGGACTTGAGCAGGAATTCGACCGCGTCGGACACGTCATTGCGCAGGGCGAGGAACAGCTTGGCTTCCTCAAGCACCTCCAACTCGCGCGGCGGCCTATTCGGCACTTTCAGCATGAGCTGCGACCACTTGGGCATTTTGCCGATGTCGTATTCGGTCTCGTTGGCCCGGCGCCATACCGAGCGCGCGTTCTCGATCTCGCGGTTCACCGATGCGCTCGAACGCTCATCGCGCCGTTTCGCGAAGTAGACCTGAAGGTCGCGCTGGCTGACTTCCGAGACCAGCTTGTTCGCGCCCAGCCCATCGACCAGCTCGGCCAGCATGTATTTGATGGTCGGCCAGCTCGGCAGCAGTTCGGCATGGTCCTGGTACAGGCTCGCCGCTTCATTCATCGTGATCGGGGGAAGCTGCTCGTTCGGCAGGGCAGCCTTACGCCTTTCGCGCCGCTCGAATTCCTCGGCGGCGCGTTTGGTGGGGCAACCAGTGGAGCCGTAATAGCGACGGCCCTTGAACTGGAAATCGTAGAGGTAATGGGGTTTGCCCGCAGGCTTGTAGACACTCAACGAATCACCGATCGGCGTTGCGCACCGTAAACGGCACGATCTGTCCTCGCCCCTTGGGCGACGTAGATCGGCGGGTTGGATGGCGCGGCGGGCATGTCGGTTGAACCTGTCTGAGGCGTTCGATGTATGATTCGAGGTCGGACATAGTGTACCGAATGGCGCGTCCGATCAAAACGTAGTGCAACAGCCCATTCTGACGGGCTTTGCGGAGGGTGCGCGTGCAAACTCGCAATCGCGCCGCAGCTTCGGCTTCGGTAAGGAGAAGCTGATCGCTCATGCCTGCCATTGCTCCCACGCCGAAGTGATGCGCTCGACAGCGGTGGCAAAGTGCCTGGGGTTCTTTTCGATGCCCGTGAAGATCTTGCCTTGGCGGATCGCGGCAACGCCGGTTGAGCCGGTGCCCATGAAGGGATCAATCAAGGTGCGGCCCGCGAGATTGCGCATGATCTTGTCCATCACGTCGAGCGGCTTGACCGTAGGGTGGCCGAACACCTTCGCCGGCATGGTGCCCGACGACACCCAGCGGTGCATATCGTGATGCTCGCCCACCGGGTGGAAGCCCGGGTTCCATGCGTGAACGAACGGCTCCACGTCCGCGAGATAGTGCTTGTTCCGCATGGGGCTGGGGTTCTTCTTGATCCAGCCCAGCAGGCAGAACCGCTTGTATCGCGGGTTGAGGTAGCCGAGCAGCTCGGGAAGCTGATCGTTATGGCAGAAGACCACGATGGAACCTGCCAGCAGCGGGTTGATGATCGACATTTCGAAGCCCTGGTCGAGTTCTTCGGTAACGATCTGGTCGCTGGCGCCGCGCGCCTTTCGGAACGCGCCGCCGCCGCTGTTGTCGAACCTATACGGCGGGTCCATGAACTCGGCGTCGAAGCGGCCGAGGCTATCCCGGATCCAGTATGCATCCGCGCAGTACAGCGTGTGCGGGCCGATCTTGACAACAGTCCTATCGCCGCCCGGCGCGCCGGGATCGAAGCCGATGAAAGAAGCCTGCATCAGAACCTCCGCGCCCGCTCGAGGAATTCCTCAAGCTTGTCGGGATGCGTGATCGCGGTGCCGTCCTGGTTGGCAAAGAAATAGCCGGGCAGCTCCGAGCCGTTCGGGCGCCCGCCCTCAATCCAGCCAAGCTTGCGCTTCTCCAGACTGCGGGCGGTGCGCCAGTTGCGTGCGCTCATGAGCTGGACGCCGAAACCGCAGCCGTCCTTCCGGTCGAAACCGGAAGTGCGGAGCATGGTCAGCTGGTCGAATGATAGTTTCACGGCCGACATGGTCGAGTGCTCCGGCCAGCGGGACGACGGATGGTGGCGGCGCTGAACAGATCAAGCATTTCGATCACGCGGCTTCTCCCAGCAGTTGGGCCGGGGTCGGCCAGTTCCAGAAGCCCTGCGCGCCGCGCATCGGGACGGGGGTCGCCCATTCTTCGACCTCAAGCATTGGCCATCCGAAAAGGGCGTGTTCCTTGCGGTCGCTGTCGTTGACGTAGGGGACGCCGAATTCTTCAGCGATCTCGGCCGCCGGGCGGGGCTCGCCGAGAATGGCAGTGCCGATGCCGGCGGCGATCGGCAGATGGTCCTGGTATGGCATCCACGCGCGGCGCAGGATCGGGAGGGCAGCGCGGGCCTTAAGGCACGTCTGCGCGGTGGCGAGTGCCATGTCGGCGTCGCTGTGGCGGGCGCGGATTGCGTGATAGATGTTGCATGCCTCGGTGCGAACGACCTCGCGGGCGCGGCGTGGATGACGATACGCTGTCCGATGAGCGAGCGCGGGGCGCGCCAGCTTCGGAATTCATAGGGCTTGGCGCCCGTGACGATCAGCGATGCCCATGGCTGGTGGACGGTGAGCGCTTTCATCGCGAGGCCTCCCCGGCAAACCACTCCGGCTTGGGGAAGCGACTGGTGAAGACGTATCCTTCGCTTTCGGTCGAATCGAGATTTTCAGCCTCGGGCCAATTGGCGAGAATTTCCGCTTCATCATCGGCGTAGGCGACGACGATATGGTATCCAAAGCCCTCGCCACTCACCCAATACGGGTGCTTTATGGGCCAATTCACCGGGCGCGAATCGTCAACGGGAAGTTGGAAGCGGCAGCGAATCATACGAGGTCGCTCGTCTGCCGGCGCGAGAGGGCAGCGGCGCCCACCTCGCCCTTCACATGGTTGCGGGCGTTTCCGGCCGCAGTCCATGCAGGTAAGCAATTCCTCGAAATGGATGTGCGGCTCGGACGGGCGTCGTGCCCGCTTGCCTTCTGCGAAATCGATTTCGTGCAGAATGCGGTTGGCTATCGCGCGGGCCTGACGCTTCGGAATGCCAAGGATAAGGCACTTTCCGTGTGCGGGTTCGCCGGTATCCCGGAAGGCGGAGATCTGGATATCTCCGCCGCCAAGATTTTCGATCCAGATGCTTGAGCGCTTCATGCGGCACCGCCTTCCGGTGCGGACGCGATCATGAAGTTCGTCTCGCCCCATTTCGCGGCGTTGCGCAGCAGCTGCTCCGCGTGTTCAGCGAACATCACCTTTGTCTGATAGTGACCCCAGCTGAACTGCACACCGCCCCCACCGCCCAGCGGCTTCATCATCGGGTTGGCGGCAATGCCGATCCATCCGCTGATATGCTTTCGCGCGGCAGCGGCGCAGAGTTCGTCGAAGGCCATATCCCAGTCGGCCTGACCACCTTTATACAGGTCGTCCTTGGTGCGTTCGTCCAGGCTGGACACCAATGCGCGCAGAGGTTCCGGGAAGTCTTCGTGCTCATCCGCGTATTCGAATATCTCGGCGATAGCTTCCGGAGCGGGCGACACAGGGAATGGCCACATCCCTTCGATCCGCACGCTGGCGTCGATAAGGCGTTGGTAGATGTCAGCCTCGGCGGGTTTCGCGGGCTGAGGCGCGTAGCGCTGGCCGCAGAACGGGCAGAATGTCGGGGCCGCGATGACAGGGCCGACGCGCTTGCGGGTTTCGATCTTGCTGGTCGCGATCTTGGGGAGGGCCCGCATGGGGCCGCCATCGCGCGGGATCGTGAAGGTGACGTCGATCTCGGTGTTATGCTTTTTGAGCATCTCGTTGAATTTCGAGAGGCAGGTGCATTCTTGGTGTGTCATTTGCGGGGCACTCCTGGTTGGAAAAGTCAGTCGGCGCCGGCCGCGAGTTCGCGGTCGATGCGTTCGATTTCGGCGAGGCAGAGCGCGGCGGCCTGAACGGCCTTGCGGCGCACGCGGGTGAGTTCGGCGGGATTGGGGCGGCGGCTGAGCAGGTCGGCCGCGTCCAGCAGGAAGACATGGCCAAGGCGCAGCAGATGCTGGCGGGGCGCCGCGTCATCGGCATCGGCCGTGTGGCCGTAGCGCGTGATCTGGCGCTGACGTTCGGCCAGGACGGCGAGCGCGGCGGTCGAGACTTCTGCGAGTGGAGGGAGCGGGGTTTCCATGGTCAGGCCCCCACGCGCATCAGATCGGCGACGGCCAGCTCGGCCCGGCGCGCGCCCATGTTCCACCAGAGATGGCGGCGGGTCGCCTTGCGGTAGGGGTTGGCCGGCGCGGCGCGTTCCGGAAGCGGGCGGCAATGACGGCGTCGCGTGCTTCGCGCTGGACGATTCGGGCCGTGGTCATGCGCCGATCCACTTCGCGAGCTGGGCGCAGGCGCAGATTAAGCCGAGCAAAGCGATTGCGGCGAAGTATGCCCGCGTCACGCTGGTGGCGAAGGGGCGAACAATACGGCGAAGGCGCGCATTTTCGGCGGGGGCGGCGGGATCAAGTTCCTGATCCCATGCCCATCCCTGAACCGCGATGCGGTGCCGGCGGCTCACTGGACGGACCTTCCGGGCAGATCCTGCGCGTCATCAGGGCAATAGGCGTGGACGACATCGCCGATCACTTCGGTGCCCCAACCATCCGGCAGGGCATGGACGCAGCGGCGCTCCACAGTGCCGCAGGCGCTGCATTCGAATTCGAAGGGCATCGGAAGCGCGGCGGCGCGCTGGGCAAGGGCGGGGTGTTTCAGGCGCATGTGCATTCTCCCCGGCTCAGAGGCCGTTCCAGACGAAGTGGGCGGTGATGCCGATCGCCATGGCGAGCAGGCCCATGGCCGCGATCGCGGCGATGAAGGCGTGCAGCGCGAGCGACTTGGCGGGCGAAAGCGGGCGGCGCGCAGCCGGGTGGCGGGGCGCGCAGCGGAGGCAGGGGCAGTCAGACGGGTGGATGGTGCTTTTCATCAGGCAGCACTCCTCAGGGCCTGAGCAGCGCGTTCGGCCTGCCAGGCGTGGTTGATGCGGGCGGTGTGGTGGATGGCGGGACCGGCGCGGCCGTCACCAAGGTGCCAGGCCAGTGCGAGCAGCAGGTGGCGCTGGTAGAGAAGGTCGTGGCTGTAGTTGCGCTGCAGCTCGGCTTCGGCGCGGCCGAGGGCGACGGACACCGCCTCGATCCGGGCGGCGAGCGTAGGCAGGCCGGGCGCTTCGCCCTCGCCCGTGACGATCCAGTGCCATTCGGCCGCCAGCAGCTTCCACGCGTCGAGATCGGCGCGGGCATCGGCTTCGTCCAGGCGCTTGGCCGCCACGAGCTGCGGGTACATTTCCTCCCGCCGGGCGACGGCGCGGCGGCATTGGCCCAACAGCTCCGGCCAGTCATGGCGGAAGATCGGGGCGTCCTCGCTGCCATCCGGCCGCCAGTCGTCGCTGCGCCAGATCACGATGGGTTCGAAAGGATCCTGCCGGCGCATCAGATGACCCTCCCGGCGTCGAGAGGCTGCGCGAACACCCAGCAGGACATGACCTTGTCCGCAGGGTTGTTGACGTTCTTGTTCGCGATCCATTTGCGCGACTTCGAATTGCGCAGCAGCTTCTTGAGCTGGTCCATGTTCGGCGGCGGAAAACCGGCGTTGCGGCACCGCGCTTCGAAATCGACCAGGTTGATGGCGATCAGCTTGTCCGGGGTGCGGCTCTGGTTGACCGACTTGCCATCGACGTGATCGTCCGGCTTTTCGCGGCCGAGCAGCCACTGCACCTTTTCCCAGAAATCGGAGACGGTGGGATGATCGCCGCCGCAGGCGTTCTGGCGATCGAGCGCCATCTGATCGACCAGTTGCAGGGTTTCCTCGATCCATTCGGGCTGGATCACGGGGAACAGGCCCTGCAGCGCTTCGACCCCGGCGGCGAGCTGGCTGTGGCACTTGATGGGGCGCGTGTTGTTCAGGCCCTCAACCCGCCTGGGCATGTCCTGGTCGTGATGGGTGAAGCGTTCGAAGAAGTACGAGAGGTACTTGGCCTCCTGCCGGATCACGTGAACGATCGTCCCCGACAGTTCTTCGATGGGCCAGTTTTCCAGCTTTACCGCTGCCGTCTTGGTGGCGGCCGACCAGCGCGACTTATCGACGTCCATCGACATGAGGCGTTCGAGCACGGCGGGAATCGCATCGATCCGCTCGTTCTGCATGAGGTAGATCGAACCGAGGAACGGGGGTTCCACCGTCTCGAAACCGCCGGTCTTCTGGCCGGTGCCGCGCGGCGAGCGGCCGTTGTAGAGCACCAGCAGCTCGTTGTAGTCGAACTGCTTGAAGCCCTTCCCCTTGTCATCGTCGCGGCCGCCTTCGATCAGGCCGACCGGGAGGTTCGCCACCTTCATCAGGTTGCGGGCGAGGAAGGCGACGGTGCCCTTGTTCGGGTCAAACCCTTCGTACCCGGCGCGGCCAGCCAGCTTCCACAGGAACTCGATCAGGGTGGACTTGCCGCGCCGGGCAAGCCCGTGACTTCAAGGAAGCCGAGGGACTTGTGCCGTTCGCGGATCTGCACCGCGAAGAACGACATCGTGAAGAATGCGAGCGCGGCCAGCCCCTTGGGACCAAAGGCGGTCCACAGCGCCGGAACCCAATCGAATGCGATCTTGTCCGCATCGTAATCGATATCGAGCATCCGCTCCGAGCTGCGGAGCTTCACGGCCTGCTTGCCGAAATCGAAGTATTTTTCCTGATTGAGCGCCACCAGGCGGCCTTCGCGCACGGCAATATCGCCCAGCAGCCAAGCCCGGTGAGCGGCCGAGTAACCCGTGAAGGGAATGGGCTCGACCACCTTGAGCGCGCGGGTCTGGTTCCGGATGATCCGGTCCAGCTGATCGCCGCTGCCGGTCCACGTGCCGGCGAACGCCATGAGGCGCTTCTTGAATTCGCCCGAGTTGGCGCAGGCCGAGGATGAGAACCGCGCCTTCACGGTGGGTTCGGCGCCGGGGAAATCGATCTGGAGGAAGTAGTTCGTCTCGTCCGCGATCTCGTCCCGCTCACGATAGAGCAGGCGGAAGGCGCAATTCGCGATCTCTTCGATCAGCAGGTTGCGCTTTTCGCCCTCTTCGTAGGAGACCTTGCACCACCACAGGGTGTTCTTGTGGCGGAAGTCGAACGAGGCCAGCGCGCGCCGCTCGTGCAGCATCTTGGCCTTTTCGCGCGGCGATTCGGCGATGGTGACCGCACCGTTCCAGAGGAAGGTGTCGATCGCATCGGGCCCCAAAGGCGCCCGGTCCTTTTCTCCGCGCCATTCCAGATGATCGAGGAGAAGATCGTTCCAGTCCTTGGTCGTGCCTTCGCCATCGGGGCGCACCTGTGCGGCGGTGGCATCCCAGCCTTCCGCCTTGGCCCGCTTCACGAACCGGCGGGACCATTGGACGCCCGCTTCTCCGGGATCGAAAGCGAAGACCAGGCGCGGCCGGGTGGCGCGCTTGATCTCCTGCAGGGCGCTGCGCAGCATCGTCAGGAAATGTTCGGGCCAGAAGCTGCACGACATCGCCGAAACGGCGGTCAGGTGCGCGCCCTGGTGCAGGGCGACGGCGTTGAAGATGCCTTCTGTGATCCAGATGTCATCAGCGCGGGCGAGTTCGTCCAGCGTGATCTTCGGCGGAATCCAGCAATGGCCGCCCGGCTTTCCGCCGTAGGCGAAATGCGCCTTGCCTTTGAAGCGGCCCGGCTTGTCGATGATCCGTTCCCAATAGGTATCGCCCACCGGGAAGCGCACGGTCGCGCTGGTTTCGTGCGTCTTGCTGTCGCGGTAGAGTTCCTGCGTGTAGGAACCGCGCAGCAGGCGCAGATCGAGGCCGCGCTCGTTGGAAAGATAGGCATCGGCGGCGGCGTGCGGATCCTTCTCCGTGGCCGGGTACCGCTTGGACCAATCTTCGAACAGATCGGGCAGCAGGTTGCGGACGCTGTCTTCCCAGCGGCAATTGCCCTGCCGGCCACAGCGCACGATCTTCGGCTCTTTCGCGGCGCAGAAGACCTCGGCCTTCTTGCAATCCGGGCAAATGCCCTCCTGCATCCATTCGCCGGACGTCTTCTTGAACTTGAAGCGTGCCTGCAGGCCTTTGATGATGTCGTCTTGGAGGCTCACTGGAGGAGGCCCTCCATGATCGCCTTGCAGCGACCTTCCGCGTGAACGACCTCGGCGATGATCCGAGCCGCATCATCGTTCTCAAGCTTGCCGGCCTTGTGCAGCGCGATGACGCGATCGACGATCGCCACGCCGGCTGTCACGTAGATTTCAAGGCATTCGGAATAGCCTTTCATCTCGCGGTGGGTGCGCCCTGTACGGCGACTGATGGTGCGGAAAATACGCAAAGGTTCCCCCTCGGCCGGATCGCGGCCGTTAAAATTTACGGGTTGTGGGATGGGTGGGCCGGGCTGGCGGCGGGCTAGGTGCCGAACATGCTCAACTGGTCGGGATCGCCGTCGCTACTGTCCCGCGTGGGGGGCAGCACTTGCGGGATCTGGTCGCTGGGGCACTGCGGCAGGTCCAAGCCCTCGCGCCTGATCAGGCTGGGGTTGAACGTGTGAACGAAGGCGATTTCGGCCATGTAGGTCATGCCGCACCCGGTGTTCGTGCAGTGGCAATGGATGTGCTTCACCGTGGGCGTATGGCGCACGCTGCGGCGGATGAAGGCCGGGGCCTCGCACACCGGGCAGATGATCAGCGCGCTGTCCTTGGCCGGGGCACCGCCCGATCGCAGGCGGAATTCCAGCGGCGCATAGATCAGCGGTTTACCGTGAAGGATGCCTTCGCCGCTCATACGTTGTCCCCCTGTTCGGCGCGGTCGAGGGAGGCGAGTCCATCCGTCAGGCTGTCGATCGCCTCGTGCACTTCCTTTCGCGCCCGGCGGCGGGCGCGAGGATCGCCTGATCCGCTGGCGGTGATGAGCGCAGCCACCGCTTCACCCGTTTCCTTTGCCGCCTTGCCTGCCACGGAAACGAGGCAGTGATCGGGCGTATCGCGGGCAGCGAGGTCAAGGCGCAGCGCATGGAGGCGGTGGAACGGCGCGTGATCGCCGCCACGTTCCATAAATGCATGATCAAGGCGTTCCGCGTCGATCAGGCGGATTTCGGTTTCGCAGTCCGGATCCGACCAGTTGCGCACGCTGCGCTCGGAAACGCCGCAGATGGCGGCGCAACGATCCCATCCGATCACGGCTGCAATTTGGGTCAGCGTGCGCTGGTACGTGAGGGGCTCGCGCAGCTTGGTCATATTTTGATGCCTTCGTATGCGAAAATGATCATGCCATCGCGAACCTCAATGGCGTCTATGCCAAGGGCGGTCCGGTTGCAGAACGTGAAGTGCTGGAGGGAAACCACACTAGGAAGGTGGACCCGGTAGCTATTGCGATAAGCCTGCACGCGGTAATCCCAATCCGCGCCAGTGACGAAGCGGAGCGCGCATTTGCCCAGATCATCCCCTTTGCCGATGAATAACTGGGCGCTTGCTTGCCCGCCTTTGAGGCCGGCAGATCGCGCCAGTTGCGCGCCCACGTAAATCGTGAGGCACGGCGAGGGCGGCGAATCCTTCCATTGCAGGACGATCCTATCGGGTTCGACGGGGAAAGGCTTTGGTTGATCAACCAGCCTGCGGCGGACGCGACTGAAGCTCATGCGACGACTCCCTGCGATCCGTCGCCGAGATCGAAGGATACGCGCTGGGCGCGACGATCTACCCCGCTCGAGCGATTGCTTATGCATTCATCGGTACCCGTCCAGCGCGAGCACCGCTCGGTTGCTTGAATGGGATAGATGTCAGGACGGAGTAGATGACGAGACACATCGTAAAGGCGTTCGGCCTCAAGCACGTACTCGGCGGGCAATTGCTTAGACTGGTTGATGATCCGCGACATCGTAGATTGCGGAATGCGGAGGTCCCGGCCGAGCTGGCTAATCGAACCAGCTTGATCGCGACAAGCGAGCAGTGCCTGATAGCGGGTCAGCGTCATATCCATAAGCGGGTAGATGCCCATTTATGGATATGTGGTCAACCCGAAAAAGCATCGCGCTTGTCTATTCACTTTTGGGTAGGTGATTGCGCGTGGCAAAGCTGATCCCTGAAAGACTGGCTGAACGGCGCAAAGCTGTCGGTTTGAGCCAGGCCGAATTGGCCCGACGTGTCGGGATCGGGCAATCGTCTGCGAATCGCCTTGAAACCGGGGGAACCCGAAACCCTCGGCAGATTATTGAAATCGCTCGCGTACTTTCGACGACGCCCGAATACCTGACCGGCGCAACCGATGATGTGGCCGAGGGATACGTCCCAGCGCCTTCTGCGCAAGATGTTGCGGAAGAGTTGGGCTTGGTTCCCGTACGAGAGTTGGACCTGACGCTCGGCATGGGCGCGACCTATCTGGACGTACCGGTCACTGAAACTATTCGCCTTTTCCCGATAGAGTTCCTGCGCGCCTACACGCGGGCATCGCCTGACCTGCTATTCTTCGCGCACGGCATGGGCGATTCCATGGAGCCGACATTACGAGATAGCGACCTTCTCTTGGTCGATTGTTCGCAAAAGTCGCTCAACATTTCCGAAAAGATTTGGGTGATTACCTACGGCGGGGTCAGCGCAATCAAGCGTCTGCGGCCGCTACCTACTGGCGGCGTGGAGATGATGGCAGACAACCTGCACGTTCCAAACGCAATCGCTTACGACGGAGAAATGCAAATAATAGGCCGCGTTGTTGCGGTGATAAGAAAGGTCTGAGGCCACAGGTCTGCTCTTTCCCTGCCGTCTACGGGTCGCACCGATGATGAATACAGGGGACTTTCAGTGAGTGATGAACAAAAGAAGCCGGGCTTCGGTAAGAAGATCGGTATGGGGTGCCTTATTATTCTGGGCATTTTCATCGCCTTGGCCGTGCTTGGCGCGATCGTGGGCGACAGAAACAAAACGGCCAGTAGCGAATCCGCGCCTGCCCCCGCTGGCGCATCTAGTGGCGAGCCTGCTTTCGAAACACCTCAAGAGTCTGAAGAGGAACCCGCAAGCACTTTGACGGGCCCACAGAGCAACGCTGCCAGAACTGCGGCGAACTACATCAGCATGTCCGGATTTTCTCGAGAGGGGCTGATCGGCCAACTCTCGTCTGACGCGGGGGAAGGATACGATGTGGGAGACGCGACCGTCGCCGTTGATAGCTTGAACATCGACTGGAACGAGCAGGCAGTCAGGTCTGCAAAGCAGTACCTCAGCATGACCGGCTTCTCCTGCAAGGGACTAATCCAGCAGCTTTCGTCTAGCGCCGGTGAAAAATACACTGCGAGCCAGGCGAAGTATGGGGCCGAGCAGGCTGGGGCTTGCTGAGATGCTGCTGATCTATCTGGCTGCCGTGACAGCCGACGTCGATGCATGCGCAAAAGCGGTCCATTCAAACCTGCCGGGGGCGGAGGCGGCGTGCGATTCCTCGGGCGTCAAAATCGACTTGTTCGACAGCAAGAGCATGTCTGACGCATGTCTCTCTGCGCTGAAATCTGGTGCGGAAGCGGGGAAGTATGGACCGAACTTGCCCATAGCCGCACGCAATGGCCTCATCCGCGAATTCGACAAGAAGTTGGAAGCCTGCCGCACGCCTAGTCAGGGGCCGAAAACTCCTGTTCGCGAAACCACGAAACTATGGGACTGAGGAGATCAACACGTGCTTTCAATATTGACCGAATGGCTCTCCATGAGAGCAAATCATGCGCCAGTGACGGTGCGCTTTCATGATTCAGAAAATAGCTCCGAACGGATCATGCTTCGTGTCGATGCTACCGGTGTGGTGCTTGCACGACGGGAAAATATTTCCGGTTGGTCTGCATACCCTTGGCGGGAAATCGCTGCTATTTCGCCTGTCCTTAACTAAGCACTCTCAAGCGAAATCCGCTGCTTGATCCCACCGCCGCCCGCGACGGACGTATCGACTGAGGACAGCAGCCACTTGATCCCGTCGACGGTCGTGTTCCAGCCCGACAGCGTTACCTGCTGGTTGGGCTGGAGCGCAGTATCCGCGAAGGCCAGTTCGTATTCGAACTGGTAGGCGCCGCGCTTCCGCTTGGCCGCTTCAGCCTCGGCCGCCTGCTCCGCATCCGCTTCGCTGGCATAGGCGCGTTTGAGGCGCTTGCGCTTGGTGCCGCCGGTCGACGTGGTCTTTTTCTTCCCGCTGTCCTGATCGTGCCATGATGCCTCCGCACCATCGTATTCATCCCGCTGGGCGCGGGTGAAGCGCCAGGACCATCCATCCCGCTTAGTCAGAGTCTTCGCAGCCAGTGTCTTCCCGCCCGCCGTGGTAGCGCTGCCCACGGGCATGAAGACCAGTTTGCGATCCTTCCACGTCGCCACCGCATCATACCGGCTCCCCAGATCCTTGACCAAGAGCATGTCGCTTTTGCCGTGTTGATCGAGCGCGGTGATGGGCTTGCCGGCGAGATCGGGATGGACCTGTGCCGTGATGCTGTTGCGGCGCGCGATTTCGCCCAGCACAGCGCCGAGTGTGGTGTCCTTCCACGATTGGGTGCGGCGCTTGCGATAGTCGCCGTTGAGGTCCGCCGATCGGGCGGTGATGCGGATGACGTCCGGCGGCCCGGTGGCTTCCACCTCGTCCACGGTGAAACGGCCTTTCTCGACCAGGCCGAGCGTTACGTCCGTGCCCGAGGTCCAGCCCAGCGCCAGCGTGATGACCTTGCCCGGTTCGGGCAGTGCCATCTTGCCATCGCTGTTGTGCAGGGTGAGCGACAGTTCATCCGCGCTGCCATCCCGCTTTTCGGAAAGGGACAGATCGATGAAGCGCGGTTCGATCTTATCGGCAAGGTCCACACCGTCCAGCGTGAGCCGCACGGCCGCGACGTTGGCGTCTGCCATCAGTCCACCCGCGTGAGCTTGAGCGAGAAATTGACGGCGCGCGGGATACCGCCGGCCAGCACCATGCGGTGTTCCCGGTCGAGCTGGTCGATCCGGTAATGGCCGAGGACGAGGCCGGTGCCATCGATCAGCGGCCAGTTGCCGCCGGTGTCCGCCATCTCCACCAGGCGTTCCAACGCGCTGTAGCTTCCGGCGATTTCCGGAACGAGCAGGCCGGCCAGCGTGATCGTGTCCTCTCCCGGGCCGGTAAACTGGCTGGCGGGGCGCGCCATGTGCCGATCGCTGCCTTCATGCCGCCAAGCCTGCGAGCGCTGGAATTCCGAATAGGCGGCAGAATCCATGCCGAAAATGAACATGCCCAGCGTGAGCAGCTTGGCGGGCGAGAGGAAGGGGACGGAAGCCATCAGTGATCCACATATTCGCTGCGAGCTTGCTGAGCCTGCAAGCGTTTGAACTTTCGTAATGCGGCATCGACCAGTTCATCGACGTTCATGCCGGGCGCAGCGTGGATATGGATCGCGATCGGGGCCGCTCCGGCACCACCAACGGAACCTTGGACCGGGCGCGCGGCTGCGGCCATCGGGGTGAGCGAGATCGCGCCGGCAGCGGCAACGCCCGTAGCCATACGGCGCACGGCACGGGTGGGGCCGTGGCGGTTCTTGTCGATGCCATGTTCAAGGCCGGTTGCCACATGCCCGCCCATGGCCATGAAGACGCGGGAGGGAGACTTGATGCCGAGGTACTTCCTGAAGGCGGTGACGCCGTTCTTCGCCATCTCCACCAGTTTCCACGCCAGCGCCATCGGGTTGATCGCCATGAGCAGGCCCTGCATCATCATGCTGCCGATGGACTTGAGCCAATCCGGCAGGCCTTGCACGGCGTTCTTCACCCAAGCCACGCCCTTCATGAACGCGCCGCTGATCTGGCTCCAGTGGGCGTAGACGAGGTACACGGCTCCCGCGAGCGCGGCGACGATCAGGCTGATGACCAGGACGATCGGGTTGGCCATCATCATCATGCCCGCGCGCATCACGCCCTGGGCAAGAAACATGGCGGCCACGCGCATCATGCCAAAGGCCCGCACGGCAAGGCCAGCGCTCTTGATGGCGACATTGGCGAACCTGCCGAGCAGGGCCCCGGCGCGCGATGCGCCATCAACCTTGCGGAAAAAGGGAATGACCTTGGCAAACGGCCCCAGCAGGCCGCCCAGCGCGAACTGCGCGGCGCCAAGGCCGATGCGGAAGGCGACAAGGCTGGTCAGCACGGTCGTGATGCCGGAGGCAAGCTGGGGATGAGCTTTGGACCAGGCGCGTACCGAATTGGCGATCGAGACGATCTTCGTGGATGCCGACATGACCGTGGGCAGCAGTTCCTGCCCCAGTGTGATGTTGAGCGCCTTCAAGGCGTTCAGGGCCAGCCCGGTGGCGCCTTCAGTCGTGGCGATGCGGGCCATGTATTCGGCCTGCATCGACCCGGCGTACTGCGCCTTGTCACCGACCAGTTGCAGGTTCGTCTGCAGCTTGCCGAGGTTGGTGAGCATCGGCGCGATCGCGCCCACCGATTCTGAGCCGAACAGGTTGGTCAGGATTCCCGTCCGCTGGGCCTTGGGCACCTTGGCGAGCCGCTGCAGCACGTCCGTGATGGCCCCGCCGGCATCCTTCTGCATGCGTTCGGCAAGGTCGGTAGCTTTCAGGCCGAGCGAGTCCAGCGCCGTGGTCTGGCTTTTGGTGGCCGATTCACCCTTGGTGAGCGCCAGCATCATGTTCTTGATGCCGGTGGCCGCTACTTCCTCTTCCACGCCCACGCTGTTGAGCAGCTGGGCCATGGCCGCGACTTGCGGGGCGGTGACACCGGCCACTTCGCCCAGTGCGCCGATGCGGGTAACGATGCCGGAAACGGCAGTGGCGTTGCCGCCATAGGCATTGGTCAGCGCATTGATCTGGTCTGCCAGGCGCGTCACGTCCCCCTGCCCCATGGAGAAGGCCGTCCGCCACTTCGCCATCATGTTACCGGCATCGTCCCCCGAGATATCGAAGGCGACGCCCATCTTCGCCGCGTCTTCCGCGAAACCGAGCAGTTCCTTGCGGGGAATATTGGCGCGGCCAGCGGCGGCGACGATCGCGGCGATACCCTCGGCCGCCATCGGAATCCGGGTGCTGAGGTTCAGCACTTCATCCGACATCTGGGCGAAGGCCTTGGGGCTGGGGAAATTCACCACCTTGCGCACATCGGCCATGGCGCTTTCGAAGGTCATGGCCTGTTTCGTGGCCATGACCAGCGGCAGCGACATGGCCACGCCCGCCAGGAGGTTATCCTTGCCCTTGTTCTTCCATTCCTGCGCCTTGCCCAGCATCGCCATGCGATCGGCGTTGATCACGGCGAGCCGGCGCTGGTTGCGCAATTGCTCGTTTGTACCGGCAATCTGGCGTTCCAGCGCGCGCTCCCGGTTCGTGAGTTCGGTGATGTTGCCGGCGGCGCTGCCCAGCTCTCGGCGGACCTTGGCCAGTTCACGCTCCAGCTTCTTCGATTCGCCAGTGAGCGAGCGGATCGACTTCGATCCCTTGTTGCCGAGGCCGACGATGTTGCGCAGCGAGCCGGACATCTTGTCTACGCCGAGGAAGTTCACGATCAGGGAAAGCTTGTTACTCATTCCTCGCCTTCCTTGCCCTGCATTCGGTTCCAGATCGCGATGGCGCGCTCACGCCAATCGAAGAGTTCGTCGATCGGCAATCGGGACAGCTCGCTAAGCGGCCAGTGAAAGACGGCCGCGATATCGGCCATCAGGTCTTCGGCAGATGTTCCGCGATCATTGCCTCGAGAGCTGTCCGCTCCGCTGGGGTCAGAAAAAAACCACGGATGGTACCGCCGATCTGGGCAAGATCGTCCGCAGGCAGTCGATCCGCCTCATCCTGCAGCAGCGGCGGATTGGAAATGCGGGGGATGACCTTGAGGATTGCGGTAACGTCCGTCTGCAGCAAGTCCTGCAGGGCAAGGCCGCGCAGCTCGCCGCCCATGGGTTTCTTGAGCGTGATCGACGTGATATGCGTTTCGCCCCGGATGATCGGAGTGGCGAGCGTGACGGTTTCGAAGACGAGGCCGTTTTGAGCGGCGGTATCGGGCTGGGTTGCCATGTGCGGGGCTCCTGCGTTGCGGTGGATCGGGCGGGGCATCAGGCCGGAGAGGGGGAGAGGTTACCGATCCTCCCCGGCCCACCACCGCGACGGCGCCCCGCAAAGGACCGCCCGGTGAATCTCGAATGGATCAGCCGGTGAGGATGGCCATGATCTCGGCGTAACGGTCGATGCCGTTCACCAGGAAGACGCCGTTGATCATGTCGATCTCCACCTCGACCACGCCGTCCACCTCGCGGCGATAGTACGAGGCCGGGAGCGTGTATTTGTGCTCGGTGGCATCGCCGGCTTTCGCCTTGCCTTCGTCGATTTCGGAGAAACGGCCGCCGAGGTAGATCTCGACAGCTTGCGCGGCAGTGCCGTCATCGGCGCGATAGGCGCCGACCAGGCGCAGCTGCACACCGTCGATAGCCGCGGTGCCGAACATGCGGATCAGCGCGGCAACGTGGCCAGCCATGGTCATCGTGGCTTCCAGAGCCTCAAGCCCCATATCGAGCTTGACCGCCCCCAGCATGCCGCCGCCCCGATGATCTTCGGTAGCGATGGCCAGCTTGGGCTGTTCGAATTCCGAGATGACGCCGAGGTAACCCTCGCCATCGACGAAACCATTCATGTTCACGAGCTTGCGCGGCAGGCCCATGGCCGAATCCTTTCAGAAAGAGGGGATGGGCTCGGGCTCAGACCAACTGGTCGGCGAAGTCCGAGTAGTAATAGTCCGTGATCTGCAGATCGATGGTAGGGTTCTCCATCGGTGCGCAGGGGGTGTAGCGGAAACGGAAGTTGGGCTTGCCGGCGGCGAGCTGCGCGGACGAGTTCTTGTCCCGATCGAAAAAGAATTCTGCGCCGACGATCTTCCCGGCGGCTTTGAGCGCGCGGGCTGCGGCGTTCATCTTTTCCAGCAGGTTCTTGATCAGGCCCACAGTCATGGGCTTGTCCACGAAGGGCTGGATGGTGGTGGCGATCACGTCCTGCAGCGCAAAGCTGGTACGCACGGCGCTTTCGAAGGCAAAGTCCGGTTCATCATCGCCCGCCGTGGTGCGGTTGCCCCAAGGGCGATAGCCGTCCGTGCGGACGAACGTGGTGACCGGGGCATCATTCAGAACGCCGGCATCGGTAGACGAATCCAGCAGATCGAAGTGAACGTCCTTCGTGATCGCCAGCACACCGTCCATCGCCACGTTCGAAATCGTCTTGTGCCATCCGGTCTCTTCATCGATCCGGGCGCGCAGGCCGAGGACGCGGGCAACGGCATCGCCGCTCCAGTCGTTGGTGTCCGGCCAGAACAGCATCAGCTCGCGCGCCGAGAAGTTGTCGCGATAGGTGACGGCAGCGGCCACGGTTTCGCCGATCGCGCGGGCATAGGCCATGCCGCGCAGCTTCTTGGCCGCGATGACCAGTTCGGTGGTGACGGCCTGCGTATCGAGGCCGGGTGCGCCGAGGATGCGAGGAGCGACGCCGAGCAGCGCCTTGGCCGCAAGCAGGGCCTGCATGCCGGTCTTCTGGCCGGTGGCGGTGGTGGTGCCGATCACGTTGGCGTCGGTTCCCGCCTGATCATCGCCCTCTTCCACGCGGACGACGACGACGATCGGGCTCGACTGGTCGCCGATAGCCTCAAGCGACCTCTTCAGCGTGCCGAGGCTCCCGGCCTTGCCCGCCGAGATATCGACGCTGGTGACCAGGACCGGAGTGTTGAGAGGGAAGGCTGCATCGATATCGGCGGCAACGTCCCCGGCGCCGGCCATGCTGGTGGCGATCAGGCCGATCACCGCCATGCTGGCGGGCGAAGCCGAGACGGTGCTGTCGGACGATTCGGTAATGGTCAGGCCGTGGGTCATCAGGGCTTCCTCAGCTCGCGATGGGAATGGAAAGGGTGACCTTCGAATTCGGCGCAGCCACATCCGTGCGCTTGCCCGAAATCGAGATCGTGAGATTGCCCGCCGCGAAGGTGCCCGAAATGTCGACCTTGCTGATGGCGATGCGGGGTTCCCACTGCCGCAGGGCCACGGCCGTAGCCGCACGCAGCAGCATCACGGTGGCGGCGTTTATGGGACGGTCGATCAGGTCGAACAGCATTGAGCCGAAGTCGCGGCGCATCACCCGGGTGCCCAGCGGGGTGCAAAGGATCTTGCCGATGGACTGCGCAAGGTGCGCGGTACCGTCCAGGGCTTTTCCGGTCGTGGCGTTCATCCCGATCATGGGAAGCACCAAGCCCGGTCGCGGGCGCGAAAACCAGAGGCCGCCGGGGTAGAGGGCAGCGTTACCTGCCGCCCCCCGCGCTTGTCGGCGCTCGGCGGGGTAATCCTGCCCTTCCCGCCCCATCACAAGGCACAGCGCACCGATGAAAGACCAGGAAGACATCCCCGCCGACGTGTCGGAGCTGATCCGTCTGGGCACGATCGCCAGCGTCACGCTGGATCCGCCGCGCTGCACGGTGGACTATGGCGACGAGGAAGATGGAGAAGGCGCTGCCGTGACGCCGCCGATTCGCTGGCTGATGCCCCGCGCAGGCGACACGCAGGTGTGGTCCCCGCCAACGGTAGGCGAACAGGTCGTGCTGCTGGTGCCCGACGGACAGATCGCGGCGGCCGTGGCATTGCTTGGCCTGACGCAAGATGCGTTCCCTCCCGGATGGTCCAGCCTGACGGAAGGGATGAAGTTCAAGGACGGCGCGCGGATCTCGTATGACCCGGAAGGGCACGCCCTGCTTGCGGAGCTGCCGGCCGGCGCGACGGCTGCGATCATAGCCACGGGAGGGATCAGGATCACGGGCGCAGTGACTATCGAGGGCACGGTGACAGTGACCGGCGACGTGGTGGCGGATGGCATCAGCCTGAAGGACCATCGGCACAAGGACGTTCAGGCGGGCACTGCAGTGAGCGGACCGCCAAAAACCGCGTAAGACACCTAATTACCAGTATTTTTTATAAGTTTCCAAATTTCCTTCTTATAATCAAAATTGGTAATTGATTTAAATCCCCCCGGAGCACTTTATAAAAAGATAATATATCAGGGGATCATTGTGATGGAGAGACTGCCAGCTATCGCTGCCTGCCTTATGGCCGCCACGCTATCAACCTCCTGCACCACGCCTAACCCCGGAGCTAAAGGAGGAGGAAAGAATTATCTGGAAACCGTAAGTACGGCAGATGAGTTGATGGCGCGCCTCGCCATGCGCGCGGCGACAAAATTTAACGGAGATCGACCAGGGTCGCCCGACTTTCAGGTCATCGTAACTGGCAACGCATATCCCATTGGAACGCTTATCCGACGGGGGACATCGATTCCCGTGGATTACAATGCATGTCAGATTGCGGAGCCACCGAAAGTCTCCTCGCCCAATATCTTTCCCGACTACCTTTTGATGCAGAAGACCGGGTTCAATTTTGGCCTTGATAGCAACGCCGTTGCCAAGGTTGCCTCTGCGGGTGTGGATTTTAGCAATACCGATAATAGCACTTTAACATTCAGCGGCACACAGACCGGCTTTCTGTCAGATAACGATCTAAAACGCCTAATGTCCTCAAAAGAATGTCGCGACGCAATTTCTTCGACAGATGCGTGGCTAGTAAGAGGCTACATAGAAGGAAAAAGAACATTTGAACTCAAGAAAGAGTCCAACAAAGAAGTGAAAATCGGATTCAATAAGATAGGTTCGTTTGATTTAAATTTTGGATCAGGCAACGCATCATTAAGTTTTACTGACGAAGAGCCAACTCAGTTCCTACAAGTAGTATCACAGCTGACTATCGATCAGAGCGGAACCATACAAAGTGCCATTCCGTCTCCCGGACCTAGTGCCAGCCAAGCTGGAAAAATCTACATCCAACGCGACAAAGCGGACACCTCCGGCAACGGAACTGCTGTTCGAGCTGCTCTGGGTGCTTTGCCCTCGCAGGTAGCGCAGGGCATCGAAGCAATTGATTCTCAGAAAATGCCAACATTGGCACAGGTAAGATATTTTAACGTCGCTGACGAAGGACTGGCTCAGCAGGCACTTACAATACTTAAGCTGACATACTCCAACGCGATCATGAAGCGCGTCCCTTTGCCATCACCTTCGGGGCAGCTTGAAATTTGGCTCCCCAGAGTCGGGCAATAGCGTACAAACTAAATCAAGCTTCAGAGTCGGCCCTCCCCCAATGCCACTACGGCAGCTATCAGCGCATCAAGCTGCATCGCCTGTTCTGCCGCGATCAATCGTTCGCTTGGGCCGAGGCATTCCGCAGGGGCGCCAGCCAGTCGTATGTCGGGCGCCTGAGCAGTTCCGCCGGGGGAAGCGGGTAGGCCGGGCACTGCGATGCCTGCGCTCGCACTGCCAGCGGGGCTTCCGGCTTTGGCGCCGTCGAGCAGGCGCTGATAGCGAGCGCGCAAAGCGGCAAGGCGCTGCGCATAATCCTTCGAAGCGGCATCGTTGATCTCCTGCTGGCGCGCCATTTCGCGCGCGATCCGTTCGGCATCGAGCCGCGCCGCCTCTGCCTGGGCCGCGCGATAATCGTCCTTCGTCCTCTGGTGGGCAGTCTTCTCGGCCGCCGCCTTCTGGTTCGCCGCGTCGCGCTCTGCCGTCAGCTGCCCGCATTCGGCCCACAAAGCGATTGCGGCGATGCCAAGGGCGATCACCCCGCGATGCCGCCAGATCGCGCCCCATGCCCACGAGAGGACAGATTTCGCGATAGCGGCGAGAGGCAGCGCCCCCATCACGCGGCGGCCTGATAGAGCGCGGCCTCATCGGCGCGGCGGCGGCGCAGGCCTTCCAGCGGCTTGCCGTCGTTGTTGATCCACTTGCCGAACTCGGCCGCTGCCCCGGCATGCTTCCCGGCGACGTGCAGCTTCGTCAGCGTGGCCTTGAAGATGGCCCCGGTGTTGTAGTGGAACGAGACCAGTGCATCGAACTGGTTGGGCGTGGTCGGGGCGGAACCGATGGCCTTGGCGACCTCGTTCACATAGCGCACGATTTCGCGCTCGAACCGCGCATCGCACTGCGCCTGTGTCCAGACGGTGCCCTTGGCGATGTCCGGCCCGGTCGATCCCCAACCGATCGTCCAGGGCTTGCCATCCTTGCTGCCGGGGTCGGGATAGGCTTCGAAGCGGCCATCGGCGCGCTTTTTTGCGCAGCCTTCCCACTTGTGGATCAGGGCCTTGCCCTTCGGGCCGAGGGTGCGTGCGTCAGTCATGGCGCTTTTCCTTTCGGTGCGCGAGGTAGTCGAGGAGGTGGGAGATCAGCGGCCGGGCCAGCGGATCGAGCGCGGTCATGCGAAGGTGGAGCCGCAGCACCCGCCAGTATCCGAAGCCGGACGCGGCAAGCGAAAGCGTGACCACGAGGGCGAACGGGTCGTTCACGGCGTGGCATCCTTGGGCGCGCCTTCGTCCATGCCCACACGCTTGCGAACGATCGTCTGCAGCGCATCGAGGAAGAAGGCGAAGCCGAGGGCGCCCAGCACCATGGAGAGCAGGACCACGCCCTCCATCGGCCAATCGCGCAGCCGCCCGATGACGACGGACAGGGTGGCGAAAGCTGGCAGGGCCGACAGTTCGGAGAACACCAGCCAGCGGCGCTTGCGCTGCCAGAGGCCGAACGCCACCGGGTCCGATGGCGGTTCGGGCGCGACGCCGAACAGCATCCAGCCAAGCCGCGCGCCGCACAGGGCCATCCCGCCGAACAGCGACATCAGCCAGAGCAGGAAATCGTCCAGCTTCATGGCTCAGCTTCCGATCTGCGGGTTGGCGGCCCTGATGGCGGCGCGCACTGCGGCGCGGGTGGCGGCATCGATCGTGGGCAGGATCGCGAAAGTGGAGAACAGGCAGTTCGCCTTCCCCGATCCGCCGTTGCCGCCATAGAGCATGTCCATGGTCACCTGATTGACCAGCGCGCCCGGCGCCGCCGAAAAGCCCGCGACCGTGGCGATGGCCACGCCGTCCATCAGCAGGGTGGCGTTGTCGTTCAGGTAGTCCACCGCGATTTCAAGGATGCCCCATTTGCGGTTGGCCAGCGCCACCGGCGCGGCTTCGGTCAGTGTCCAGCTGGTCCCGCCGCCCAAGCGCCGGATCACGGCATAGTAGGTCGAGCCATCGGCGGTGATGCCCAGCTGGAGGAAGTCCTTGGCGTTGCCGGTGCGCAGGGCGAACATCGTGCGGTTCGCGCCCATCGCGGTCTTGGGCTTCACGGCCAGCATGATCGTGCATTCGTTGGTCAGCGCCAGCGCGCCGGGCAGCGCGCCGGTCAGCACCGAGGCGGCCTGCCCGTTGATCGTCATGTCGATGATCGGTCGCTGCGACACGGTGGCCGCGCCGGGCTGGTTGGCCTCGGTCGCCTGATCCAGCCTCAGCGCATAGGGCGCCAGGCTGTACATGTTCTTCATGTAGACGCTCCCCGCCGCGCGCGGATTGCACAGCCACGGATCGACGAAGGCATAGCAGCTGGCCAGCGCATCCCCGGCTGCGGCGGCGGCATCGAGCGCCATCTGCATCTGCGC
Organism: Novosphingobium sp. ST904; assembly: GCF_001298105.1. Lineage (GTDB taxonomy): Bacteria > Pseudomonadota > Alphaproteobacteria > Sphingomonadales > Sphingomonadaceae > Novosphingobium. The sequence continues at coordinate 40,770 of NZ_LGJH01000149.1, forward strand.
GGACATGTCCATGTTGCTGGCATCGCCGCGCCAGCCAGCGTCCAGCGCCAGGCGCACGCCGGTCTTGAGCGAGGCCTTGTAATTGGCGATTTCCCAGCGGGTGAGGCCGACCTTTTCCAAGGCGCCCGCCACGGGCATCTGGCGGTTGCGGATGATCTTGGACAGGACGCTCATGCAAGGAGGCTCCGGACGGTATGGAAGGAGAGGAAGAAGGCGTGGTGCATGCCGGCGTTGCCGTTGCTGAACAGGCCGCGGGCTTCCTTGAAGTCGAGGATGCGATCGCCGAGCTGGCCCAGATCGCTGTACCCGGTGTTGCGGGCGAGATCGGAGTTCGTGTCGTTGCGGTTGAGCACATCCCGGTACGCCACGTCGGACGGCCGGTAGAGCGGCCCATTGTTCAGCCATGAGCCCTGCGCACCCAACCGGTAGCTGATCGACAGGGTGAGGTTGTAGCGAAGCTCGGACGTGGTTTCGTCCACGCGCGGCGCCTGGTTGTTGGACACGATCACGCGCGGCACGCCGTCCCCGCCGTCGAAGGTTAGGATCGCCCCGGCCGCCACGATGTCCGGCAGCGATGGCTCGGGGTAATGATCCAGCATCTGCGTGCCTTCGGCGTTGTAGATGATCGTGTAGCGCAGGCCGTCCGCATAGCGGGAATTGACCATGAGGCGCCCGGCATCCTCGGGAAGCTGGCAGATCGACTGTTCGGACGTGGGGATGCCCGCCAGCGCGGCATCGGCAGAAGGCATCGTGAACGAGCGCTTCCACGTGCCGTGGGGCGTCTCGCTGGTGTCGGCGCGGTCCAGCGTGGCAAGGCTCAGGCCCTGATTGCCGCGAATGGGATAGAACAGCCGCCCTTCGCGGGTAGCGATGCCGTGCGCCGGGCAGAACAGGTTGTCCTGCCCCAGCGTCAGCATCTGCTTGGCGTTTTCGCCGCTGATCGGCAGGGCCAGCGGAGTATCCGCCTGTCCCTTCCACGTCAGCAGATTGTCATCGCTGTAGATGCCCACGATCTGCTGCGGGATGCGGCGGCCCGCCATCAGCCACCAGACGTCCGCCACCGGGTCATAAACCGGCGCCGGATCGGCGAAGCCATAGCCAAGGGTCGAAACCTCGTCCGCTTCGCGCATCAGTTCGAACTGCGGGTTGGTGGCCGAAAGGGTTTCCAGCATCGTCAGGAAGCTGGCGGTGGGATCGGTGCGGATCGTCTTTTCGATCCAGCGCACCTGTTCGAAGGTGAGCACGCGCGCGATCACGCGGCGGGTGGCGGCATCGCTGCTGGCGCCCACGCGGCCTTCGCCGACGAACAGCACCTTGTCCTTGCCCACCGCGAAGGCGGGGATGCGCACATAGCTGGTGGTGCCCCGGATGGAGGCGGGCCACTGCGCGTTGGACGAGAACAGGATCGGGAATTCGCGCGAACGGTAGAGCAGGCCCTCGATCATGTCATTGTAGCGGCGCTGGTCTTCGGTGGTACCGTTCGGCAGCGTCACCTTGCGGTGAATGTCCTCGCCGTTCGGCCCCACGACCATGCCCAGCGCGTCTTCACAGAAGAACCGGGGGCTACCGTCCGGCAGGGCGGCATATGCGCTGTCGTTCAGCCGGTTATCGACGGCCGCGAACCTGGTGACGATGCCGTCCAGTTCGGTCGTCAGGTTGCGGTTGCCCACCAGAACCATTTCGCCCTTGGCGTTCACCGCCAGATGGACTTCGCCCAGCGGCCCTTCGATCAGGGACTGGAGTGCGGAATCGAAGGTGGCCGCCGCATCGAGCTGGCGCGAGCCGAAGACCGTCGCGAGCGGTGCCTTCACCATCGCGCCGTCCTTCACGAACGGGACGAGTTCGGTGCCGGTCACGGTGTCGGCATTGGGAAGCAGGGAAATCTTGGTCATCGTATCGCTCTCTCAGACGCCGATCGTGCGGATCCACACGGTGATCGTGCGGTTGTCGGCATTCCAAAGGCGGATGCCGGTGGGCGGGGCGCCAACGATGGCGGTGATGCCGGTGTTGTCCTGGACGTCGGTGATGCCGCCCGCCGTGCTGACGGCGAGCGATGGATTGACCCATTCGGTGTGGGCCACCGGCAGATTGAAGGTGACGTAAGTGTCCTGGGGGATATCGACTTTCCCCCAAGTCACCTTCTTGCCCGAGGCGTAGACCTCATAGCCGCCGTTCTCGATCAGGCTTCTTTCGACGATCCGGTCATATGCAGAGCCGTGGAAGCCATCGAGAAGATCGGCATCGAGCGCGGACCCGGCACCATGGACGGTCAGCAGCTTCGCGAGCACATCGGCGGCGGTGTAGGCATCGGCATCGAGCGGCGTGAAGCCCAGCCAATCGAGCAGCGATGCCTTGGCGACGGCGGCCGTGAGCGCACGCAGTTCGTCCAGCCCGGCCTTGGCTTCGGCCAGCGTGGCCAGTTCCACCACGCCGCGCATTTCCGTGGTGGCGGGCGGGTTCGTGAACAGGGCGTTCCCGTATTCGATGTTCGCGGCAACGTCGCTGCCGAACGAGATATCGAAAGCCAGCAGGGCGAAGGCCAGCGCCGCCTTGCTCAGGATCACGTCGGCGCCGGTATAGATCGCAAAGAGCACGCCGTCCGACATGAACAGGCCAAGCCCGGTGGCGGACCACACATCGGCGGAATAGTCGTAGGCGGTGAGGTGCGTGATGTTTGCCGCCGCCGCGAGGCCGGATGTCACATCGATCCGCTTGAATTCGCCCGGCAGCACGGTGAGCGTGGGGGCATAGTCGAACGGGGTGGCGGTGAGGCCAAGGTGGGACAGGACCACCTTGTCGGAGCCGGCGGCGCCCTGCACGGCGGCAAGGCCCGCGTCAGTCAGCTTGAGGGCAAGCGAGGCCATCAATGGGTCTCCAGATAATCGAGCCCGTCCTCGGTCAGAACGGGCTCACCGATTTCGGTTTGAAGGACGAGCGACCAGTCGCGGCTTGCATCGTGCTGCGCCTGGTAGTCGGCGCGGTGCGTGCCCCCGGCGAGCCCGCCAGCGGCCATGAACAGAGTGGCCTGTGCTTCCAGCGACTGGACGAAATCGAAGTGGGAGCGCAGCGGCTTGGCGGCGGCCACATCGCGGATGATGGATTCTGCCGTCTCGGCGGTCAGGAACTCGGCGCCGATCTCCAGCGCCGGGGCGCGCACTTCGAAGGTATGGGGAACGCCCACCGGGTCCATCTGCCACCATTCGACAACCGACAGCAGCGGATGGAAGCGGGCGAGCACTTCCTCAACAGCGGCGCGCGTGCCCTTGCGTTTGTGGAAGGCCACGGCCCCCGCCACTGCTGCACGCTTTTCGGCGACGGTCCACGTCGTATCCCAATGGCTGATCGCCAGTTCCCATCCAAGGAAAGGCAAGACGTCTGCCTGACAGGCAAACGGGTTCTTGAGCGCGGCAACCCTGGACAGATCGACGCGGACCAGAAGCGCCTGTTCAAGGGCGATTTCGGCGGCAGTGGAGTTGGGCGGAAGCAGGCTGGTCACCAGACAGTGCCCCCGATGGAGACATCGATCGTGTCCGCGTCGGCGAACTGCGACAGGTCTATAGGACCGTCTACGGCCGGGGAGATCAGTTCGACGCGGGCGACATTGCCCACGAACAGTGCCGCCGTGTGCGCTGACGGTTCGATATCGCGGCCGAGCCGCCGGGCTTCCTTCAGGTAGGCATCGAGCTTCGCCAGGGCCGTTTCAAGGATCAAGTCCTGGTCAGGCCCGGCGAAGGGATAGATGCGGGCTTCGATATCGTAGCCGATCCGTTCTGCCGGGCGGACCCGCACGCGATCGGTCATCGGGCGGACGTCGCCCTGAAGCGCGCTGTCCACAGCGGCCACGACTGCGGCCGGGGGCACGCCCGTGCCGCTGTTCGACATCACGGTGATGTTCACATCGCCCGGCCAGTCTGCCGCGTCCAGCGCGGCGGTCATGTCCGCTACGAGAGCATCGGATGCGGCATGGGCGGCAAGCACGTCCAGCACCAGCGACCGGATATCCTCCGGCTCCGGGGATTCGGCCGAAACGTCTGCGACATCACCATGCGCCGACATGGCGTGGAATTTGTAGGCCAGCTCGGGACCGGCAACGGAGAAGCGGTGCGGCGCAAGCTGGATACGCAGCTTGTAGGGCGCATCCTTTTCCATGACGGCGGCCGCCGTGTCCGTGGCCGGGGTGACGACCAGGCGCGGGCAGTCCACGATCGCGCGAGATGATCGAGGTTCGCCCCGGTGGCAAAGGCCAGCAGCAGCGCGCGGCCGGTATCGGCGAACGACTGGACAAGGACCGTTTCGTCGTAGCTGTCCGACTCCAGCAGGATCATTGCCGGATCGCTTTCCACCAGCGCGGAGAATTCGGGCATCAACGAGATCAGGCGGGCAAGCTTGCCCGCGAGCCGCGTTTCATAGTCCGGCGTATCGACCGATACCGGCGGGGGCAGCGCGGAAAGGTCCACCGAGGGCGAGGAGGCGATTGATCCGACCATGGCCCATGGCATGGTCCAGCTTCACACGCGCGCGGTAGGGTATGTGGGGGTAGAGGCTGGCGCTACCTAGCGGCCCGGGCGAGACAACATGCGCCGACCGGCTTGCGGATCGGGGCTCCCCCGATCACCGCGTGAAAACTCAGTGTTTGGCGACTATTTCGCGCAGGGCGTCATCGATGCGCGATTGCCAGCCCGGCCCGCCCTTCTTGAAAAAGTCCACAACCTCGGGCGAAAGCCGGATCGTGGTGCTGACCTTCGTCGGAGCCTTCTGCGCTCCGCGTGCGCGCATGGTCTTCGCCAGATGCGGGAACGCTTCGGCGAAGGGTACGGCCTTGGCGATATCCGCTTCCGTCCATTCCGGGTTGTCGCTGACCGCGTCCATGTCGGCCTGTGTGATCTTGGGTTCGGTCATGACATCAGCCTCCGTTCGTTCTTGCTGGCGGGGCGGGCCGAAATGATCGAGATGCCTTCGGTGCCCAGCGTGGCGAAGATCACCGCGATAACGCCGTTCATGCGCCCGATGGCAGCGAAGCGGCCATCCTTGGCTTCGCGAACCAGCGCCGAAGCGAAGAAATCCTCGCCAATGTCCGCGAAGTCAATGCCGTGCTTGGCAAGGTTCACGATGCGCTTCGGTTCGTCCCATACGATGATCATGGGTTTTTTGTAGTTACGATTTGACATGGCGTCAAGCACTAATCGTAAATACAATTTGAACTATTTACCCGGTTCGATCAGGGATTCGGCGACTTCCATCACGATGCGCTCATCGCTTGGCGCGAAGCCGAGCAGGCGGCGGATGGGGTAGCGGGCGCGGATCGGGGAATGGTTCGGGCGGTAGCCAATCGTCGTGGTTTCGCCGAACTGGCTGACCGATGCGACGCGGTCCACGTTGCCGGATGCGGGCCGGATTTCGACTCCGCCCTCGTCCGCGTCGATTTTCCAGTTTCGGAGGCGGCGCAGGCCCTTGAACATCTTGCCGGTCTGGCGCCTGCGAAGGCGCCCGCGCCTGTCCTTGCGGGGCTTGCGCGGCTCCATGGGGCGGCCGTCCGGCTCCACGTTTTCGGCAATGCGCTTCACGTTCGCGAGGCGTAGCGCCTGTCCCAGTTTGAGGGAGCCGCGCCGCATCTGTGCAGGTTCCAGCCCCGCAAGGATGCGGCCAAACCACTCGCTAAACTGGTTCAGGTCTTCGGCCACGGGCTCAATCGTCCCAAGGTGGCAGGTCTTCGGTCGCCTCGAAGCCGGTCAGCGCCGGGGGCGGCTGCGTGCCAGTGATGCTGAGCGGATCCGTGAACAGCGGATCGGGCTCGCCGCGATAATCAAGCGCAACGCTGCCATCGGGATTGGGCGTAGCGACCACCACCTGATCAAGCTGAAGTTGGATCAGAACGTCGGCAGTCTTGTTGTCGAGGATATCAGCGTCGAAGCTGAAACCTTCGGCGTTCGGCACCATCAGTTCCGGCTGATTGGTGCGCAGCCACATGAACACGGCCAGCGCCAGGACGGCAAGATCGGTGGCCATCTCCACGACCAGGACGTTGAGCTGGAATGCAAAGCAGAGGCCGCGATTCTCGGTCAGCGTGGATTTCGCGGAGCCGCGCTCGATCCAGATGCGGATGCGATCAGGATCGCGCTTCAGTTCGGGCAGCGCGCCATAGATGGCGTCGCGCAGGGTTTCGATCTTGCGCATGGGTCAGTCCCAGAGCTTGACGGTTTCGAGGATGGCGGGCGCGGCGGTGGCGAGGTCCGGCAAGGTGACCACGGTTCCGGCGGGCAGGCGCGTGCCGAGCGCGGCAAGGCCGGGATTGAGCGCCAGCACCTGTTCGGTAACGCCGCGCGTGCGGCCCAGCTCGCGCCAGCAAATGGCGTCCACGGTGTCACCGTCGAGCGCGGTGGCGGTCGTGGTCATTGCTGTGCCGGGTGATTGATCGCGCGGCGAGCCGGGCGACCGAGGATCATGTACTGCAGATCATGGACCTTGTTACAGAATTCGGCGCGATCCCGCACATGCTCTTCGGGTAGTTTTAGAAACGCGTTCCAGACTTCGCCAATCATCGTGACCAGAGCGTGTTCCTCATCGGTCAAACGTTCATCGCCGGACATCATGTCAAAACCTGCTAATAAATTCGATCAGGGCCGCTTCGATCGCATAACCATCGGAGCCGTCTGGCGTGTCCGTGACCTCAAGACTGATCTGCTTGCCGTTGCGCATGGAGATGCACAGAGAGGGGCCGCCAATTGCCATCGGCGCGACCCACCAGTGCGAGATTTCCTCGATCACGATGGCTTTCGAGCCGACGCGATAAATACGCATGCTCTTCATCAGATAAGTTCCACCCGGTTGCGCGGCACCGGCTTGTCGGCGCCGATGCTGCGGAGGTCCGCCACGGCGCCGAGCGCCAGCGCTCGCTGATCGTCAGCCGAGGTATCCTTCTCGGCCGCGCGGTCGAGGCCGTCGTCAGTGGCCGAGATATCGCGGTACTGGTCGTACAGCTCGGCCCCGGCGAAATAGCGCACCACGCGCTCCCACAGGACCTCCGCGATGTTGCGGTCGTTGATCGTGGTGGTGGTGACGGCGGCAAGCGAGGCGGCGCCCTCGGCGACGCGGGCGCTGCGCCATTGCGACAATTCGCGGAAGGCATGCAGCATCCCGCCTTCGATTGCGGCGGTGAGCCGGGGTTCGGGCACGGTGCCATCGCCAATGCGGATCACGTCGCGCACGGCGGCGAGCTTGACCGGGGGGAACCAGCCATCGGCCACAACCTGCGCATCAGGCGAATCGGCTTCTGGGGCGGGAAAGGCGATCAGGCCGGTCATGGGCGATCCTTTGGCGAGGGCGAGAGCGGTTTTCGGGGGGTGGGGACGGTTTGGTTCGGCATGGCCGCAAGCGGATCCCGATCAGACCGTCCGCCCCCCGAGCGCCGTGGGGCGGTCCGTTATTCGGTGGGGGCGCCTGTGGGCGTCAGCTTCTTGAGCTGGGCGTCGAGGCGCTTGATATCGGTCTTCACGCCGACGCCGGGATCCAGCACGCGGGCACGGTTGAGATGGACGAGCGCTTCCGTGACGAAAGCCGCCTTCCCACCGGCGGGCGCATTGTCGGCGGCGGGATCGAGATCCTCGGCCTTGCGGTCGTAGGCGCGGCCGATGGCCTTGTGCAGCTTGGCCTTGGCTTGATCGGGCATGTCGGCGCCGTCCACCAGTGCCAGGACGTGCAAGAGCTGTTCGAGCGAGATGAGTTCGTGCTGCTCCAGCGCGGTATCGGCAAAGCTTTCGGCGAGGAAGCACGCGGGGGTGCGCTTGAAGCGTTCGGGCAGGACGAGGCCGAACTTGATGACGTGGGCACCGATCCGCAACGCGTAATCGTAGTCGCGGTAGTCCAGCGCCCAGATCATGTTGGTCACGAGGATTTCGTCCTGCGCGGCCAGTCCCTGTTCGCCGGCAGTGAGGACGCCTTCGATCCAGTCCGCGAACGTCTTGGCGAATTCGGCCTTCATCGGGTTGCGTGCTTCGACCGAATCGATGTCGTGCATCGTGCGGATGTTGTCGTGCAGCACGACGCGCAGCGTGGCGTATTCGAGGCCGGCTTCGCTGTCCGGCTTGGGTTCGGCCGGTGCAGCGCGATGGCTGACGTGGTTGGGGCCCGCGCTCTTGAGGCCACGGACCATCTGCTGATGGCGACGGAAGGGGCTGACCATGCGGGGCTCTCCTATGATCTGGGGAAATGGCCGCATATCCGGCGGCGGCCGCCGCAGACAGGAAGGTGCGAAACCATCTGCCCCCGGCCTATGTTCTGGGCTCTTGCGGATGCCGGCCCGGATGCCAGCATTCCGCCATCAATGCCCTCTCCGGGGTGGTATTAGGGGCGGTCACCGAAGGTGATGTTCTCGGCCATCACGGCGAAGTCGGTGTCTTCGATCACGTAGCCTTCGTTGACCGAGTTGTAGTCGACCAGGCCCGCCATGTTTTCCGGTTCATCCTTGATGTACCGGCGGCGCGATTCCTCCTGGTAGTACATCGACAGGTTCGAGCTGTTTTCCGCATTGGGCTTGCCCAGCGGCGTGATCAGCATCGTGCCTTCGGGGAAGAAAGGCGCGATAGCTGCCGGACGGCCGCCGATCTGCTTGGACGACATGACGATATCGGAAACGGTCTGGTCGCTGGTGGACTTTCCACCGTCGATCGTGTCCGCAAGCGGGCGGTTGACCATCGGGAAGTACTTCTCGTCCACCAGATCCTGGCTGACGACCACCACATGATCGGTTGACTGGCGCGCGTAGCTCGGCATGCCGGCGATCAGGTCATAGGCGAGCGCGTCGATGTTCTTGTAGTCGCCGTCTGCCGTGTCCGAGTTCTTGCCGATGTAGATCGGCTTGGCGGCGCCGGTCGCGGTCGTGACATCGCCGTTGGTGACAGTTTCGCGGCCCATGACATGGCTGGCCTTTTCGACGCGCAGCTTCTGCAGCCAACCGATATTGAGGTCTTCGCCAAGCGGGTTCTCCTCGGGATCGGAATCCGTCGCCGCTTCGACGCCGTTCCAACCGACCATGATGCGGGTAAGGCCGATGGAGGTGGCGACGTGCTTGGCATAGCGCTGGGCGAAGTCAGGGAACTTCGACCATGCATCGATGACTTCCCACGGCAGGTACGTGTCGAACAGCGTGCTGTAGAGCTTGTATTCGCGGTCCTGCAGGTTGCCCACGTAGGCGGGCTTGCGCGGCAGGTTCGGGCGCGAAATGCGGCGACCGACCATGTTGTTGGTGCCGAGGCCGAGAACTTCGCCGATCAGATCGCGGCGCGGCATGATGTTGATGCGCGACAAGAAGCCGACGCTTTCGCGCTGCAAATCCTCAAGGCGCTGTTCGCTGGTGGGCGAAAGGGAGAACTGGCGGCCGATGTTGGTGACGCCATTTGCATGCCCGATGGCATTGAAAAGGCCGTCCAGGCGCTCGCGGCCGCGATCGGAGAGAGAGTAACCCATGGTCTATGGTCCTGTTTAGAAAATGCGGGGCGGCGGTGGATGGATCGGCTCAGAAGACGCCGGCGAAATCGCCCGCGCCACCATCACTCGGGGGGCGGCGGCTGAACTTGTTGGACGGGGTTTCTTCCTGCACCTTCTCGACCTTGCTCAGCTTTACGCCGATGGCATCGACCTCGGAGCGGAGTTCGGTGCGGAGGGCGCCGATCTCGTCCGAGAAGGACTTGCCGAGTTCGCCGAAGAGCACCTTGATCTGGCTGAAATCGAACGCGGCCGGTGCTGAGGGTTCCGCTTCCTTGGGCGGGGTAACTTCGGCCTTCGGAGGGGTGAACTTGGCCGAGAAGCTATCGAGCATGGCGCCGAACTTGGTCAGGAAGCTGTCGCCGCTGGCACTGCTGCCTTCGTTGGCGAACTCGATAGTGTCGGCGATGTCGCGCGAATAGACTTCGGTGCCGGGGAGCTGGCGGTTGAACTGCAGGCGTTCGGTGGCGATCGAGGCTGGGCTGTCGGTGAGCGCGCAGCCCATGAGGTAAGCGAAGCCCTTTCCCGCGAAGTTGGGCTCGATCTCGATCGAGGGATAGACCTTCTGGCCGGCATCGTTGAGCGCCTTGGCATCCTCGTTGATGTCGAACACGCCGTAGAGGCCGGTGCGCTTTTCCTTCTTGCCGTTGAAATCGACCTCGACCTCGGCCGTTGAAAGTTCGGTCACGTCGCCGAACGCGCGGAACGGGGCCTGCCCGGTTGCGCCGCGAATATGCTCGATGTTGAGACGCGCGCCGTAGGTCTTCGGGTTGTAGCTTTCCGCCATTTCAGTGAGCAGCTTGGGCTCAATGTTGCGGCCGTCCACGGTCGGGCCGGAAGTGGCGAGAAGGAAGGCTTTGGTCTTCATGGTTCGGGCTCCGCGTTCGGTCCTGATCTGGGCGATTACGGCGCCCGGCGTTCGATGAGGACTTGAAGCCCGACCGCCTGCATTCTCGCAACGCGCGGGCGCGGTGACGCTGGGCTTTACCCGCGCAGGCCATGCCCGAGGGGGGCGGTGCCGGTGCATGGCATGGTCATGCCCAATGCCCGCCCTGCCAAAAGCGCGAAGAACGCTGCGACGGTTAGCCGTCAGGTGGGGCGTGCCCTGCGCCGGGAAGCCCGCTCGCTATTCTGGCGCGGGTGGCAACTGACCCAGATCGAGGAGGAGCTGGGGGTCAATTACAACACGCTGGCGAGCTGGTCGCGCCGGGATGGGTGGGAGACCCATCCAGCGGTGGACATCATCGACGACCGGATCGAGGTGAAGGTTGCCAACCTGCTCGACAAGGAGCCCCTGACCGAAGGGGACATGAAGCGTATCGACTTCCTGACGCGCCAGCTTGAGCGGACGGCGCGGATCCGCAAGTACAACGAGACCGGCCGGGAGGGCGATCTCAACCCCAAGGTCGGCAATCGGAACAACGATCAGGCCAAGGCCAAGCGTGCGGAGAAGCGCAAGAATTTCCTGACGCTGGAGCAGTGGCAGGCGCTGCTTGACGACTTCCACAAGCGCAATTTCGAATACCAGGAACTGTGGTGGGAACAGCGCAATCAGCGCACCCGCAAGATCCGGAAGAGCCGTCAGGTCGGCGCGACGTGGTACTTCGCCCGCGAGGCGCTGGCCAAGGTGGCCGAGGCTGTGCTTGCCGGTGTGGGCCGAGAAGAGCTGTCGCTCGAAGAAGCTCCGCGCAACCAGATCTTCCTTTCCGCATCAGAGCGGCAGGCCCTCAAGTTCCGGCGCGAGATCACGGGATGGGTTCGCCGCGTCACCGGCGTGGAACTCAAGGGCAAGATCATCACCCTCGATTTTGCCGGGCAGTACCCGGAAGACGAGGATGGCGATGCCACCGGCCCCGCGCTCGATCAGGTCGGGTTCTACTTCCTGTCGACCAACTCGGCGACGGCGCAGGGCGAAAGCGGCGACCTCTACTTCGACGAATACGCATGGGTGCATGGCTTCGCGGAACTGAACCGCGTGGCCAGCGGCATGACCACGCACAAGATCTACAAGGAAACGTACTTCTCGACGCCGTCCACCAAGACGCACGCGAGTTACGCCTGGTGGTCTGGCGAGGAGTGGAACGCGGGCCGCGATCGTCGCGCGCAAAAGCCGTTCGACATCAGCCTGAAGAACCTGCGGCGCGGCGCCATCATGCCCGATGGAAGCTGGCAGCAGATCCTGACGATCCACGACGCCTGCAAGATGGGCCTGGCCAAACTGGTCGACGTGGAGATGCAGCGGGCCAAGTATTCGGAGGAGGCGTTCCGCAACCTCTACGAGTGCGAGGACGTAGACGATTCCGAAAGCAGCTTCCCGTTCAACCGGATCGCCCCGGCGCGCGTGGACAGCTTCTACAGGTGGCGCGATTTCAAGCCTGCGCTGATCGAGATACCGGGCGGGCGCCCGTTCGGCGATCTGCCGGTCTGGATTGGGTACGACCCCAACAAGCAGGGGCGCGACGACGCGGCGCTGGTGGTGGTGGCGCCGCCCGAACAGGCGGGCAAGGGCAAGTTCCGGGTGCTGGAAAAGCACCGGCTCAACGGGCGCGATTTCGAAGGGCAGGCCGATTTCATCAAAAAAGTGGCCCAGCGCTACCGCGTGACGGACATTGCGATCGACACCACCGGCCATGGTCAGGCGGTGTGGGAGATCGTGTCCAGGTGGTTCCCGATGGCCCGCAGGATCGAATATTCCGTCGCCGTCAAATCCGCGCTGGTCATGAAGGGCCAGAACATTTTCCGCAATCAGCGCATCGAGTTCGACCAGGAGTGGACGGACCTCATGGCTGCGCTGATGGCGATCCGCCCGGCGCTGACCGGGAGCCAAAAGGGCGTCACCTACGTCGCCAAGCGCAATGGCGAGATCGGCCACGCCGACGTCGCATGGGCGCTTCTCAATGCACTTTCCAACGAGCCGCTGGACGTCGCCACTGCCGGTGAAGGCAGCAGCGGGCGCGTGGTCCCCTTCTGATAGGAGTTTTCATGACCGAGACCACCGATGTTGTCCCCGTGGCGCATGCAGAGGGGCAGGCCGCCAAGGCCAGCCCGACCGTGACCGCTTTCCGCTTCGGCGATCCCGAAAGCGTGATCGATAGCCGCGAGCTGAGCCAGTACTTCGAGATGTGGCACAACGGCCGCTGGTACGAGCCGCCGCTGCCGATGGGCAAGCTGGCCCAGACCTTCAACATGAGCCCCTATCACCGCAGTGCGATCGCGCTGAAAGTGAACATTCTGGTTGCCCAGCAGACACCGTCTCGCTGGCTTGGCTCCGATGCTTTCGAACGGTTCGCGCTCGACTTCCTCCAAATGGGCAACGGCTATCTGGAACATGTGCCGAACATGGCGGGCGGGCTTGCCCGGGCAGACCATGCCCCGGCGCTGCACACGCGGCCGGGCATCGAGGCGGGCAAGTACTGGTTCGTGAACGGTCCGATGGGCGACATCCACGAATTCCCGATCGGCCGCATCTTCCACCTGCAGCAGCCGGACGTGGCGCAGGAAATCTTCGGGATGCCGGAGTGGCTGTCGGCGCTGCAATCGGGCCTGCTCAACGAGAACGCCACGCTGTTCCGCCGGAAATACTACCTCAACGGGGCGCACGCGGGCTTCGTCTTCTACCTTTCCGAACCGCTGGCCGACACGCAGATGGCGGACGCGATCACCGATCAGCTCAAGAGCGCCAAGGGCCGGGGGAACTTCCGCAACCTGTTCATGCACATTCCGGGCGGGAAGAAGGACGGTGTGCAGATCGTGCCGCTCTCGGACGTGACCGCGAAGGACGAGTTCACCAATATCAAGACCATGAGCCGTGACGATATGCTCGCTGCGCACCGCACGCCGCCCCAGCTTATCGGCATCGTGCCCACGAACAGCAGCGGGTTCGGCAAGGTGAGTGAAGCCCGGGACGCCTACTACGAGACCGAGATCGTGCCGATCGCGAGGCGCATGCTCCGCATGAACGACTGGTTCGGCGTGCAGGTCCTGGCCTTCGCCGATTACTTGCTCTCGGATGGGCAGATCATCCGGCAAGTGGGTAACGGGTTCCAGAAGCTGCCCGCCGGCACGCGGTGAGTTTGCCCTGCCGAGAGGCGGGGGACAGGGGCGCGGCAACGCCCAAGTCCGACGAGAGAAGTTCGTCATGATCCAGATCGTCCCGCCCCGGGACCATCCCGCCTGCCGACTCGGCGCGGGAACAAATAAGGAACATGATTGATGATGTCGAATCCCGCGCTCGCGCTGTCCCCGGTGGATCCAGTGCGGCCGCTCGCGCCCTACATCGGCGGCAAGCGCGCGCTCGCCAAGCGCCTGGTCGCGCTGATCAACTCCATCGAGCATCAGGCCTATGCTGAGGTGTTCGTGGGCATGGGAGGCGTGTTCCTGCGCCGCGACCAGAAGCCCAAGGCCGAGATCATCAACGACTGGTCGGAGGACGTGGCGACGTTCTTCCGCGTGATCCAGCACCACTACCTCGCCTTCCTGGACATGTTGCGCTGGCAGATCACGAGTCGCGCCGGTTTCGAGAAGCTGCTGGCGCTGGAGCCCAGCTCACTCACCGACATGCAGCGGGCGGCGAGGTTCCTCTATCTCCAGCGTCTGGCATTCGGCGGGAAGGTGCGCGGCAAGACGTTCGGCGTGGTAGTGGATGGCGGGGCGCGGTTCGACGTGACCAAGCTCGCCCCCATGATCGAGGCGGTGCATGAGCGGCTTGCCGGCGTCGTGATCGAGCGCTTGCCCTGGTCGGATTTCATCACCCGGTACGATAGGCCGGGGACGCTGTTCTACCTCGACCCGCCCTACTACGGCAGCGAGGGCGACTATGGCCGCGACATGTTTGATCGCAGCCAGTTCGAACAGATGGCCCTGCAGCTGCGCGGCCTGCGCGGCCGGTTCATCCTGTCACTCAACGATCATCCCGAGGTGCGCCGGATCTTCGCCGGGTTCGACTTCCGGGAGGAGGAGCTGGCCTACACAGTGGGCGGCGGGGGCAATGCCAAGGCCGTGCGCGAGGTAATTGTTTCGAATTGATGGCAAGGGGCGGCGTCAGATTGGTGACGCCGCCTTTTTTGACAAGCGCGCTTCGATCGTTCTGCAACGGCTGAATTGGGTGGTAAGGTGCCAGTTCGCTTTAGCGAGTGTGATGACGCTTACAGTTTGCTTTTATCCCGCTCACCTTGGGCACTAGCTTCGGCTGCTGCGGCCGACGATGCTGCTTGAGCAGCGGTATTGCTCAGGTAGCTCACCTCGAGAGTTGCCCTCTGACCTCGATCATTTGGACACTTGACTATCTGCGAGTCCACTTCGTTGTTTGCGATATTCTGTGCTAACAGCATCAACTTTCCACTTGCCCCATAGGTATGCTGAGGAACCGTCCCTGGTTCAAGCCTTAGCAGCACTCGCGTTGGCGTAGTATCGAACGTGTTACGTATAGCTACGAGTTGGCGATCTTCTGTCACCTCACGCTGAGCCATAGCGTTTCCATATTTTTGAATTAGCAGTTCACGAAGACTCTCGTACTTCTGAGTGGCGCGGCTCAAGCATGCATCAGTCTGAAGGTGAACAGTAGTTAAGCCCGACGAACTGAATACAAGGCTTGCCTTGTACTGGAGGCCGTCAACCTCAATGCCATCCCCTACATACCCAATGTTGAGGCGAGAACCTTTACTTGTCTTCTTGACAGTCACTCCCCCAATGCCGTCGACCGCGCGAAGCGCGCTTGCTGCCTCTTCCACCGACATCCCTTCGCGAAGAGTTTGCCATAGAACGAGGCGTTGGTCCTCGGTTGGTGCCGAGATCACCCCTGAGGCGGCAGCCACTAAAAGAAGAACAACCGTCATTAATTAGCTTCCCCATTGCCCTCAATCTTTTATCGGATTGAGCATGCATCTGTCGAGAGGCTAGAGGCCCTAACGTGGGAACGTCCCGAATGGGCGGTCGCGGACCGACAGCTTTTCTCGCGTAACATAGGGCGGCCTCGCCTGAACGAGCGGCCTCTTTTGATCAATGGAAAATACCTGCTGTCCGGGGGTAATGGGCGCGAAGCTGACGAATGGCCTAACCTCGAAAGCGATTGATCGCCCGCTTCCACACGGGTTCATCCGGCATGGGAAGGCTGATCGTTGGCGGATCGCTGCACGTCTCAAGCGTGATCGCGGTGAACCTCCAAGAGCGCTGTTTCTTGCACTCGCTGCAGTAGAAGCGCCGCTTGGCCTGGACGAATGACCCGTTCCAGCCGCGCCGTTCGAAGAGCCACCACAAGGCGTGCGGATCGAACACGGCCGTGTGCCCGCACTTGCAGGTCAGCCTGATCGAATAGGACCACGCGGCCGCTTCGAAGATGCTGTTCGCAATCTTCAGGCCATCGGCGCAGCGTGCCACATCAACGCGCGCCCTGGCGCTTGGCCAGTACGGTCGCGCAGGCAATGGCGCCAGTCATGTAGGGGCCGTCGTCTTGCTCCCCCGTGCGGATTTGCCTCAGAAACTCGCGGTTATCTAGCCCTCGCTGCTCCAGCGCCCGCGCCACTGCGTCACGGATTTCGGCAATCTGTTCCATTTTCGCTACTCCGCAAAATGGAACATATGAAGAACAGAAATCGAGTCGGTCAACAGCAGTGCGACCAATGGATGGCAGCTTCAGAGCAGCGTTGCCGACGCCGCGCTGGATGATCGCTTGAACCAAGGTTC
Organism: Novosphingobium sp. ST904; assembly: GCF_001298105.1. Taxonomy (GTDB): domain Bacteria; phylum Pseudomonadota; class Alphaproteobacteria; order Sphingomonadales; family Sphingomonadaceae; genus Novosphingobium. Next base: position 56,931 of record NZ_LGJH01000149.1, read on the forward strand.
GTCCGTGCGATCGACGATCAGCGGCTCGGAATAGACGCGGCATAGGGCGAGCGCCTCGTCCGGCGTCCCGGTGGTCCAGCGGTCCCAATCGTCGCGGGAAAGGATGGTCGGCATGCGGTCGTGAACGTCCGCCATCTGATCGCAGCCATCGACCATCACCATGGAGTAGGCATTGCCCCACTCGGCCGTGGGCCGCCAGATGCCCGCGACCGCGAAGAGATCGTCATCCGGCAGCGAGTACCATGTGCGCGTCATGCTGCCCTTCGCGCCCTCGGCTTCCGCCCATGCGGTTACCGGGATCAGGCAGCGCCGGTGCCGGAAACTGTCGATCCAGAAGCCGGTGTGCAGCTTGTCCTCGCGCGTGTTGTTCACCGGCTTCGGTTTCAGCGGTGCGCCGGTCTTCTTGCTCTTGAGCACGAGGGGGAAGCCCCAGTTCATCGCGCGGACTTCGCCCTCTGCAACGACCAGGCCGGGATAGCCGGGGTAGATCTCGGCCGCGAAATTCGGCGCGGCCGATGTCCTGGCTCGGAATAGCGCCGCGACCGCGTCGGCCGCCTTCGTCAACCGGTAGAGATTGCACATGCGGGGATGGTGCGCCGAGCGTCGCTGGACGTCAATCGGCTCACCGGGACGCACCTGGGCGAGGGAACCGCGGCTAAGCCTTCGAAACGCCCTCACCCCCACGCCTCGCTTTCTCCTTCTTCGTCGAGAATTGTGCATTTGGCCGAGCTGGGCGTGCAGCCGACAGCCACCCCCATTCGTCGCTAAGGCCTAATGTTTCTAATGCGCCGTCGAGGAAGGCCAAAGACCCGCAGAATTTAGCCATTCTTGCCATTAGAACCGCGATCTAATCTGGCCTAATATTTTCAGGCCTCAAACCTTATGTCACTGGAAAACAAGGATATTTATCGATCTAGAAATTACCCTCTCTCTCTATAATTTGATTATAACAAGATTAGTAATTTATTAGACCGTAAGACATTGAAATTTCGTGCTTATTAGAAACATTAGGCGTTGGCGACGCATACCCCATACCCTTGAGAATTCGACGGTAGGCAGCGGCCTTCAGCGAAGCGTTCTTGATCGCTAACACCCTGCCCAAGGTCTGAAGCCGATGTGCGGAATTGTGCGCGAGCGTGCGTTCGGAGACCGCATTGCGGGGAGCCTGCGAGATAGGCGTGATCTGGTCGGGACTATGTCGGGACTCTAGGTCCCGATCTGTTCCATCCGAGCCCGCTTTGTTCCGAAACGAGGGGAGTTGACGCGGCCGCAAAATCGCTTATTTGGCGCGTTCTGCGGCGCACACAGCGCGTCCGGGCGGTTAGCTCAGTTGGTAGAGCATCTCGTTTACACCGAGAGGGTCGGGGGTTCGAGCCCCTCACCGCCCACCATTTCCTTCCTATTCGCAGGCGATTCCATCGCGTCCCGGTCCAGCCCCGGCCGGTATCCCGCGTCGCCACGGCGCAGCGGAGCGGCGCCCGCTGCCCGCGCGCTGGCGCAATTGGGATAATAGCCCGCTCCGCCCGGGGATCGCTGCGGCCTGACAGGCGCGGGCGCGGGCGCGGCCCTGCTGCCGTGGCAATGATAATCCCCCGTCTTGCGGTTGCTATGACAACCGGCCGCATTCACGCCGCCCGGATGGGCCGAAACCGCGCCGGGCAAGGACATCAGGGTGAATGTCAGGCAAATGAGAAAGCGCATCCTGAATGCGCTAGCATTAAATCCTTGAAATGCAGATCATTGTCAGGCGGCCGTGGTCGCCCCGCGAATCACGCCGAAACCATAGAGAAGGTGTTCGAGCTGCCCATCGGGCACCGGCGGAAACGCCACCGTCTCGCCGCCCTGCCGGATAACGTCGATATCTGCGGAAACCTGCTCCAGCGACCAGTCCTGACGGAACGCCCCCTCGTTCTCGGTGATGCGCGCGCGCGCCAGGCGGCCGCCCATCGCCACGAACATTTCGCCGGTGGCCTCGCAGCTTTCGTGACAGAGATAGCCGACCATCGGCGCCACCTGTTCCGGCTCCATCGGCGGGAACTGGCTGGTGTCGATCCCTTCCGACATGCGGGTGACGGCGGCAGGAACGATCAGGTTGGATTTCACATCGGCGTGCTGCCCCTCGATCGCGGCGGTGTTGGACAGGCCCATGAAGCCCGCCTTGCACATCGCGTAAGTCACATTGTCGGACTTGCCGTAGAGCCCGTTGATCGAGCTGGTCAGCACGATGCGGCCATAGCCCTGCGCCATCATGTGCGGGAAAGCCTCACGCACGACGTGGTAGGCGCCCTTCAGATGAACATCGAGGACGCTGGTGAAATCCTCGTAGGAAAGCTCGGAAAGGCTGCCCCGCCGCACGTTGCCGGCCGAGTGGATCAGGATATCGATCCGCCCGAAGGCATCGAGCGCGGCCCCGATGATGGCCTTGCCGCCTTCGGGCGTAGCGACGCTGTCGGTATTGGCCACCGCCTCTCCGCCGGCCGCGCGGATTTCGGCGGCAAGCGCTTCCGCCGGACCTTCCTCGGTGGCATCGCCCGCCATCGAGACGCCAGGATCGTTGATCACCAGCTTGCAGCCCCGGCTGGCCAGCAACAGGGCATGAGCCCGGCCAAGCCCGCGCCCGCCGCCGGTGATCACGGCGACTCTATTGTCGAAGCGCAGGTCTGCCATCTGGAAATCCTCTCAAGTCTTGTCCCGCCAGCCTTGCCCGATGTGGGGGCTCAGGCAACCACTCCGGCGTTCCGCAGCTGCGCAATTCGCTCGGGCGAAAGATCGAGCACGTTGCCAAGGATCGCATCGGTGTGCTCGCCCAATACCGGCGGCGCGCTGGGCACGGGCTGGGGCGCGTCGGTGAAGCGGATCGGGCGATTGACGATGGGGATCGGGCCCAGTGTGCTGTGCTGCGTTTCCACCACCATCTCGCGCTCCACCGCCTGCGGCTGCGCCAGCGCTTCCGACACGCCGAGGATCGGGGCATGCGGCACTTCGTGCGCGGTGAATATCGCCACGAGTTCGTCCACGCTGTGCCGCTCGGTAAAGGCGCTGACGATGGCGTTCACCTCGGCCCGCGCATCGCGGCGCTTCTCCAGGGTGTCGTAGCGCGGGTCTTCGGTAAGTTCGGGCCGGTCGATCGAGCGGCAGATACGGCTCCAGAAGCCCGGCGTGAGGCAGGCGACCACGATCGAGCCCTCCCGCGCCGGGAAAATCCCGTAAGGCACGAGATTGGGATGCTGCGACCCTACCCGGTTCGGGTCCGTGCCGTTGAAGAAGGAAAGCTGCGCGATATAGCCGAGCATCCCGATCAGCCCGTCCATCAGGCTGACGTCGATATGCCGCCCCACCCCGGTCCGCTCGCGTTCGTAGAGCGCCGAAAGGATGCCGATCGGCCCGTTGATCCCGCCAACCAGATCGCCCAGCGGAATGCCCAGCTTGGTTGGCAGTCCGTCAGGCTCTCCGTTCATCGAAAGCGCGCCGGACATGGCCTGCAGCACGATGTCGAAACTGGGCCGGTCCTTGAGCGGCCCGGTCTGGCCATAGCCCGAGATCGAACAGTAGATCAGGCGCGGGTTGATGGCCTTCATCGTATCGTAGCCGAGCCCCAGCCGCTCCATCACACCCGGCCGATAGTTCTCCACCAGCACGTCGCACTTGGCCGCCAGATCGCGAACGAGAGCCAGCCCTTCCTCCGTCTTGAGATCGACGACGATGGACTGCTTGCCGCGATTGACCGCGAGGTAATAGTGGCTCTCCCCATCGCGAAGCGGCGGGAAGGAGCGGGTTTCGTCACCCGTGCCGGGCGGCTCGATCTTGAAAACCTCGGCGCCCATGTCGGCCAGCGCGAGGCTGGCGGCGGGGCCTGCCAGCACGCGGGTAAAGTCGATCACGCGCACACCGGCGAGCGGCCCGGCCCAAGCCCGGTTTACCGGTTCGTCTGCATTCATCGGGACAGGTTCTCGCGAAAGAAGGAGAGGATAGCCGCCACGGCATCGCGCCCCTCGGGCATGTGGAGGCCGTAGTGGTAGCAGTGGCCCATGCCCTCGCCGACGATCAGCGTCGAACGGATGCCGGCCTTGAGCAGCTGCGAATTGGTGAAGATCGCCGGGCTGAGGTCCATCGCGCGGGTGCCGGTGATGATGAGCGTGGGCGGAAAGGTCGCCAGCACGTCCAGGTGATAGCCCGGCCAGGCGCTGGGATCGCGCGGATCGCAGCCGTCGAAATAGCCGCGCGTGATATCCATGGGCGTGCTGCCGTCAGCGGGCGGCGGCGGGAAAGAGGCGTCGATATAGCCTGCGACATAGGCAGACTCTCCGGTTCCGAACGGCACTCCGCCCGCGCCGAAGATGCCCACCGCGCCCGCTTGCGGCAGTCCATGCGCCGGCAGCCAAGCGGCGGCCTGCGCCGTCAGCGCGCCGCCTGCGGAACCGCCATAGATGCCGATCCGGCCGGGGGCATAGTCCGCCAGCAGCGCGGCATAGACCGCCGCGACATCTTCCACGCCTGCCGGATGGCGATGCTCGGGCGCCATGCGATAGTTGACGCTGACGACGCGATATCTGCCAAGCGCGGCAATGGGGATCGCCTCGAGAAGCGCGATCCCGTCCCACCCGACGGTGAAGGCTCCGCCGTGCAGGTTTATCAGCACGCGCTCGGGATCGTGGCTGCCGTCGGCGGGGGTGACGTCCAGCACCTCCACGCCGCCGATGGTGCTGGGGACGATCTCTACCGCGAAATTGTCGCGCAGACGGGCGACGCCTTGCGCGGCATAGGCATTGATCTGTTCACGCCGGGCGGCGATGTCCGCTTCGTTCTCACCGGCGGCATCGAAAGCGGGGGTGGTGGCACGCATGCGCTGGAAGGCTGCGGCTTCCTCGCTCAGCAGGCTGGAAACGGGCAAGGTGAAGGCCGGAACCCGCACATTGCCATTGGCCTCGAACTGCGGCGCTGCTGCATCCTGTCCCACTGCCTGCTCTCCCGTTTTCTCACGGCCACTCATACGACACGGCCCGAACCTTCTGACAAAGGTCCGGGCGAAATCGCCATGCCGCTATCGGCGGCAATGCCTCTTGCGATCAGCCCTTGCTGGGCAGTTCCGCAACGGCGGTGCCGAAGGCCGAGAGTTCGCCGCGATGGGTGGTCGCCTTCTGCGACACTTCGACGAACTTCTTGCCGCCTTCCTCGAACTTGCGCGTCACTTCGCCGGTGATGATGATGGCATCACCGTCCGGGTTGTGGCGGCGGATCTGGCAGTCCGACCTGGTGAGGAAGCCGTCGTCGCCGATCCAGTTGGTCATGTGGTGCGTCAGCCACGAGCAACGCTCCGGACCGTAGTCGTAAGCGCCCGGCGCGCCCACTTCGAGAGCGAAAGCTTCGTCCCAGTGCACGCGCTCGGGGCAGTCCGGCACGTTGAAGCGGTTGCGGATGCCCAGACCCGGGTGGGCCTTCTGCATCTTGTAGGCCAGCTTGTTGGCGCGGATGTAGAGGCCGCCCCAGCCTTGCGCGTAGCAGATGAAGCCGGTGACGGTCATCGGGCCCTTCATCATAGGCGGCAGCTTGTCGCCGACGTTCACGTCCTCGAAGTAGCGCGGGGTGGCGCCGCGGATCTCTTCCTGGTCGTAGATGTCGTAGAATTCGTCGAGCTGTTCCTGGGTGAAGGGCTCAACGCGGCCGCGCGCTTCGGTGTACTTGGTGCCGCGCTCGCGGGCCTCGTCACGGTCGGTACGGAACACCCACGAATCGGCGCCGGCAACCTGCTCACCGTGCTGGTTGAAGAAGTCGACGTGGTAGATCTGCTGGAACGAGCGACCGGCGAACTTGGTCTGATGCTCGACCAGATCCTTGAGATAGGCCACCGTGGTGATGGTGTCGTTGCGCAGCACCGGCTTCTGCCAGGTCCAGTCCGCACCCGCCCACATGGCGTGCACGCCCGAAAGACCGCCGCAGTAGCCCGAGACGATGCGGCTGGTGGTGAAGAGGAACGAAGGCAGCGCGACGATTGAGCCGTACTTCGTGTTCTTCGCATATTCCGGATCGCACCACAGCGGATTGTCGTCGCCGATGCCGTGGGCATAGTGGCGGATCGCGTCACGGGTGGCTTCGTAGTTCCACGGCTCGACGGTGTTCTCGATCTTCACGCCGATGCGGGCGCGCAGATCGTCGAGGCCGGCCTCGTGATCTTGGGGAACTTGGACTCTGCTGTGGTTGCCATTTCGGTACTCTCCTGAATTTTCGGATTGGGTTCAGCCGACCGCTTCGGCGGCCTTCGCCGCTTCGCGATCGCGCAGCATCTTGCGGTGGACCTTGCCGGCCGGGTTCTTGGGAAGCTCGTCCACGAACTCCACGATGCGCGGGAATTCATGCTGGGCGAGCTTCTGGCGGGTGAAGTCCTGAAGCTCCTTGACGAAGGCATCGTCTCCGGCGCGGTTCGCCACGACGAAGGCCTTCACCACTTGCCCGCGCTTCTCGTCCGGCACGCCGATCACGCCGCATTCGAGCACGTTCTCATGCCGCAGCATGGTGTTCTCGATCTCGACGGCGGACATCGTCCAGCCGGCCGAGATGATCACGTCGTCGGCGCGGCCGCAGTGGTAGAAATAGCCGTCCTCATCGATCTTCGCGCGGTCCTTGGTGGTCATCCAGGCACCGCCGCGCCAGAGCATCAGCTCACCGATCTCGCCGGGCGCGGTGGGGGTGCCGTCAGGGCGCTGCACTTCCAGCTTCTGGCCCGGAACCGCCTTGCCCAGCGATCCCGGCTTCACCGTGAAGTCCGGTGCGCCGGGATAGTTCACCAGCACGACGCCGATCTCGGTGGTGCCGTACATCGAGCAGACGGGCACCTTGAATGCCCCGTCGATGAATTCCAGAGTCGCCGGGTCGATCGGCTCCCCGGTGTAGGACAGCTTGCGGAAGTGGAACTTGAAGTCCCCCGCCGCGCCGCTGTTCTTCATCATCCGGTAGTGCGTAGCCGCGGCCGACATGTTGGTGATGCCATAATCGTCCAGCGCCTTCATCAGCCGCACCGGATCGAAGCGTCCGGCGAAAGTGCCAGTGGTGACGCCAAGACCGAGCGGCGCCAGCGTGCCGTGCCACAGACCGTGCCCCCATGCGGGCGAGGACGGGCAGAAGAACTCGTCGCCTTCCCCGTTTGCGGTCCTGGGCCGGATGCCGGTGCCGTAGAGCGCCGCGAACATCAGCGTAACCAGCGCCTTGTGCGTGTGCTTCACCGCCTCAGGCAATTCGCGCGTGGTGCCGCTGGTGTACTGGAACACGGCGAGGTCACCCGCCCTGGTCTTCGGCTCATAGGTCGCCGGATACTTCGCGATCTCGTCCAGCAGGCCATCGTCCGCGACGATCACGCGCAGCCCGTTTTCCGCCGTCACCGCCCCGCGTGCGAGCTCCGCCTTTTCGGCATTGGTGATGAGGATCGATGGCTTGCAGTCGTCGATCCGCAGCTTGAGCGCGTCGGGACCAAACAGCGTGAACAGCGGCACCGAGATCGCCCCGGTCTGCATCGCCCCGAACAGGCAGACGTAGAACGGCAGCGAGGGTTCCAGCATAAAGGCGATCCGCTCACCCGGCTGCACGCCCTCGGCATCGAGCCAGTGCGCGAACCGCGCGGCCCCGGCGGCAATCAGATCGAAGCTGAGGATTTCATCGCGGCCATCTGCGTGGGCAATCCGCACCGCCGGCCGTCCCGAACCATCGGCATGGCGGGTGATGCATTCATGCGCGATGTTCAGCACCTCACGGTCGCCGTCGAACAGGTCCCACAGCGCGGCCGAAGAGGCGTGCGCCTGCGCATCGGCATAGCTCGAAAGGTCGGTCAACTTCACCATCGCTCATCCCGCTTCCGCGCCAGCACGATTCGCTTCTCGCGATTCGGCGCCGACCGTTTGTTCTTGTGTTCAGCAAATGTGATGAAGCAGGCTTGTTTTGTAAATATTGAATGTTATTCTATATATTGAATGACTAGCCCCACAGATCCTCTCGAAGACCCCGTGCGCGCCAGCAAGGCCCCCGCCATCGCCCGGGCGGCAGCCGTGCTGCGCCTGCTCGGCAAACGTGGATCGCCCATGGGGGTACAGGCCGTGGCGCGTGAACTGGGGCTCGTGCCCAGCACCTGTCTCTATGTTTTACGGGCGCTTGTGGCCGAGGAACTGGTCGCTTTCGACCCGGACACCAAGCGCTACGCTCTCGATGCCGGGGTCCTCACCCTCGCCCGCGCCTGGCTGAAACGGGACCAGTTCAACGACCTCGCGCAGTCCCCGCTTGACCGTATCTCGCGCGAGTTCGGACTGACCACATTGGGTGTGCAGATCTTCGGGCTCGACCACATCATCGTCACCGCGATGGCGCAATCGGGCGAGGCTTTCCAACTCTCGACCCAGGTCGGCAGCCGCTTCCCCGCGCTTGTCTCCGCCACCGGCCGCTGCATCGCCGCCTTCGGGGCGCCGGACCTCGAAGCGCTGCGCCCCCGGTTCGAAACGCTGCGCTGGGACGAGGCGCCGTCATGGCAGGAATGGTGCGCGCAAGTCGCCGAAGCGAAGCTGACCGGGATCGCCGTGGACGACGGCCACTATATCGCCGGGGTCACCGTGATCGCGGCGCCGGTGTGGAAAGGCGGTCGCGGCAGCGGCGCCCCCTCCCACGCGCTGGTCGCCATCGGCATCGGCGCGACCTTGCGCGGGGAGATGGACCGGGTGAAGCAGGCGCTGGTCGGCGCTGCGCGGTCCCTCAGCGAGCATCTGGCGGGCTAGGGGAAGTCCAAAGGGACGCCCCCGTACGCGCGCCCAACCTACTCGATGGTCACACCCGCCACGCGCCACTCGCCATTTTCGCGCGCCAATGAAACCGTCTCCACCGCATCCGCCTTGTTGGCATAGCTGGTGCGGAACTTCACGACTTCATAGCCGGCAGGCGGCGCGGGCAGGTTCTCCTGGCTGAGCAAGGTGCGCGAGATCACCGCCCCCAGCGGCACCCGCACCCGTTCGGAAGTTTCCGCCCATACCTGCAGGGTGTTCAGCTTGTGGAATGCGGAGCCGGTGCCCTTGTAGCTATCCTCCCAGCGGCCCTGATCCACCAGCGTCAACCATTGGCGCGCCGCATCGACGACCTCCTGATTGACCGCAGAGGTCGGTGCTGACGATGGGGGCGCGGAAACTTGCGTGAGGCTGGCGAGCGCCAGAAGGCCGAGGGCAATGGTCATGAGCAGAACTCCGATGCTGATCCCGGGATGGCGATGTAGCCACCCTGCGCCGCCGATCGGCGCCTCTGCCCCATCCGCCGGGCGCGCCGCCGCGTCTGCCCCGATTTGCGCGTCCACAAGCAGTTCGGGGGTCGGAAAGCCGGTCCGGTCACTCTCCTCCTCCAGCAGCAGGCGTGCCGCTTCCCGGCTGCTGGACACCGCCATCTTGCGCCGCGCATCGCGCAGCCGCTCGTTGATCGTGTGGACCGAAAGGTCGAGCGTGCGGGCAATGGATTTGGCGTCATGCCCCCTCACGATCAGGCGAAGCGTCTGCTTCTCCTTCTCGGTAAGGCCCCAGGAAGCGTGTTGCACCGGCATGTTCATACCTTCCGCCGACTATGTAAGGCGCCCCGGCTCCACCACCCCGAAAAATTTGTACTTCCGGTGCCGGACCGTGATCCCGCCTTCACGGCGGTGCCCGCGCCGCTAGTTGAATCCCCTTAGCGGCCATCCGCCAATCCTTCGCAAATGCCGCGTACATCACGGGCTCGCCGGAGGCACATGTCCTCGCGGAAAATGGTCAGCGAGGCCGAGAATGTTCAACTGGTTCGAAAAATACGCGCCGATCCGGCTCAAGTTCCGCACCCTGTTCTATGTGCATGGTCTGTGGGGGCTGCTCTCGACAGCCGGCTCGGTCCTCGCCGCCCGACATTTTACCGTGGCCGGAATCGGTCTGGCGGTCGTGGCGCTCGCGGCGTCGCTCGTCACTGTGAAGATCAGCGGCAAACTGATCTGCGATCCCTATGTCGAGACGGTCGTTCGCATGGAAGGGCTGGCTGCCGGCGATCTTGTCAGCCCGATACGTTTCACCGATCACAGCGATTGCGTGGGCCGGATGACCAAGGCCATGGCGGTATTCCGGGACAATGCGGTCGAACTCCAGCTCAACTCCACCCGCCAGCAGATGGTGGACTCGCTGGAACGCGGCCTGCTCTCGCTCGAAGGCGGTGACATGGCGGTCAAGTTGGAGACCGCCTTCGCCGATGAATATGAAAGCCTGCGGGCCAGCTTCAACCGCACTGTCGCCGGTCTGGAAGCGAGCATGGCGCAAGTCGTGTCCTCCGCCGAAAGCGTGCGCACCGGTTCGGCCGAAATCCGCGCCGCGTCGGATGATCTCGCGCAGCGCACGGCAAGCCAGGCGGCCACGCTGGAACGCACTTCGGCTTCCATGAAGCATGTGACGGGCATGGTGGAAGTCACCGCACGCAGCGCCGGTGAGGTTCGCATCGCGGTCGGCGCGGCCAGCGGGGACGCCGATGACGGTGCCAAAGTCGTGCGCAATGCGGTTACCGCGATGGACGCGATCGAGAAGAGCTCGCTGCAGATCAACCAGATCACCGACCTGATCGACGGCATCGCCTTTCAGACCAATCTGCTCGCCCTGAATGCGGGCGTGGAGGCCGCGCGCGCTGGCGATGCCGGGCGCGGTTTCGCCGTCGTCGCCAACGAAGTGCGGGCGCTGGCCCAGCGATCGTCCGATGCGGCGCGGGAAATTCGCGGGCTGATAACCACGTCGTCCACGCAAGTCGCGGAAGGGGTCGATCTGGTAGGCCGGACCGGCCGCATGCTGGAGCGGATCGGCACCCGGATCGCCGAGATCAACAAGCTGGTCGATGCGATCGCCCAAGGGGCGGAAGTGCAGTCCGAGGCCTTGACCGACATCAGCGGCGGCGTCGCCAGCATGGACCAGATGGTCCAGCAGAACGCCGCCATGGTCGAGCAAACCGCCGCCGCGGCACGCGGCCTGGCCTCGGAAGCGGAAGAACTTGCCGGACTGACCGCGCGCTTCAGGCTGAACCAGGGTACAAATGCACCGGTGCGTCTCCTGTCACGGCGCGCGGCGCCCGCCCCGGTGGCCGCCCCGCTACGCCCCGCGCTTATGCCGGTAAGCCGAAACCTGGCGGTCAGCCCCTCGAACTCCGGTGAGGATTGGTCCGAATTCTAGGTTGTAATGCTGGTTATTCCCCGGACCGTGCCAGCTTCGCCGACCGGATGAATTACGCCCGGGCGTCAGGATGGGCGCTTCTTGAGGAGGACGGTGCGCAGCATAGAGAGCGCAGTCTCGCCGCGCTGGTTGGTCAGTTCGTGTTTGAACACGACGATGCCCTGCGTGGGCCGAGACTTGCTCTCGCGCATTTCGACCACTTCGGAATGGCAGGTGAGCGTATCGCCGATGAAGGTCGGCTTTGGCGTCACCACCTTGTCGAAGCCGAGATTGGCGACGAGCGTGCCCACAGTGGTGTCGGCAATCGAGAGGCCGACGGCGAGGCTGAAGGTGAAAGTGGAATTGACGAGGATCTGGCCGAACTCGCTCTGCCTGGCGAATTCGACGTCCAGATGGAGCGGCTGCATGTTGTGCGTCATGGCCGAAAACATCAGGTTGTCGGTCTCGGTGACCGTGCGGCCGGGCTGGTGCGTGATCCGGTCCCCCACGGTCCATTCGTCGAAAAACCTGCCCGGCATTATTCGCTCTCCTCGATCCGGGCGAGCAGGGCTTCGACCTGCACTTGTGCCCCGGCAGTGGCGTTGAGTTCGGCAACCGTGCCATCGAACGGCGCGGTCAGGGTGTGTTCCATCTTCATCGCTTCGAGCGTCAGCAACTTCTGGCCCTTGGTGACGATCTGGCCCTGGGCCACATCGACCGCGATCACCTTGCCCGGCATCGGCGCAAGGATCGCGCCCGAGGCATCGACGCCGCCATGCACACCGTCACGGCGCCACGGCGTAAGCAGCCAGGCCTGTCCCTGCTCGGTGACCAGCACGCCTTCATCAGGCTCATCACTGCCATCGCCGGTCAGCGCGATCTCGACCTTTTCGCCATCGAGCGAGAACCACGCGCTACGCGCCGGTGCAGCATTGAGGCGGAAACCGGGCAACGAATTTGCCGGTACCAGGGAATTGGCAGCAGCCTCCAGCACTTCGTCCGAAGGCACCGGGGCCTGCGCCATGGCCTCGCCGTCGCGGGCGATCAGGCCGGTGTCGACCTTGCCCGCCGCGAAGTCGGGATGCTGCAGGGCCTTCACGAGGAACGAGGCATTGGTGCGCACCGGCCAGACGGCGCTGTCCTCCAGCATCTCGCCCAGTCGTTCGCGCGCTTCGTCACGGTCTTCGCCCCAGGCAATGACCTTGGCGATCATCGGGTCATAGAAGGGCGAAACTTCGGCCCCTTCATAAACGCCGGTGTCGATGCGGCCGCCTTCGGCATCGCCGAACTCCAGCAGTTCGAGCTTGCCGATGCTGGGCAGGAAGCCCTTGGCCGGGTCTTCAGCATAGAGGCGCGCTTCCATCGCCCAGCCGTCGATCGTGAGGTCTTCCTGGGATTTCGGCAGCGGCTGGCCACTGGCGACGAGAAGCTGCCATTCGACCAGATCGACGCCGGTGATCTCCTCGGTCACCGGATGCTCGACCTGCAGGCGCGTGTTCATTTCCATGAACCAGATGCGGTCTGCGGAAAGCGGGCCCGAACCGTCGGCAATGAATTCGATAGTGCCGGCGCCGACATAATCGACCGCCTTGGCCGCACGCACCGCCGCCGCGCAGAGCGCCTCGCGCGTTGCGGCATCCATGCCGGGCGCCGGAGCTTCCTCGATCACCTTCTGGTGGCGGCGCTGGAGCGAGCAGTCGCGTTCGAACAGATGGACGACGTTGCCGTGGCTATCGCCAAAAACCTGCACTTCGATATGGCGCGGACTGGCGATGTACTTCTCGATCAGCACGTGGTCGTTGCCGAACGAGGACGCCGCCTCGCGCTTGCACGATGCCAGTGCGTCAACGAAAGCCTCGGGTGCCTCGACCAGCCGCATGCCCTTGCCGCCGCCGCCGGCAACGGCCTTGATGAGCACGGGATAGCCGATCTTTGCGGCTTCTTCTGCCAGGAAGGCAGGCTCCTGATTCGCGCCCATGTAGCCCGGCGTCACCGGAACCCCGGCCTCCGCCATCAGCGTCTTGGCCGCGTCCTTGAGGCCCATCGCGGTGATCGACGAAGGGTTCGGCCCGACCCAGACCAGCCCCGCGTCCATCACTGCCTGCGCGAACGCGGCGTTTTCTGAGAGGAAGCCATAGCCTGGATGGATCGCCTCGGCGCCGGTCTGCTTCGCAGCGGCAATGATCTTCTCGCCGACAAGGTAGCTTTCCCGCACGGCAGAGGGCCCGATATGCACGGCCTCGTCCGCCTCGCGCACATGCAGCGCATCGGCGTCGGCGTCGGAATAGACCGCAACGGTGCGGATGCCCATCTGGCGGGCAGTGCGGATGACGCGGCAGGCGATTTCGCCGCGGTTGGCGATCAGCAGCGACTGGATCATGGGTGACGCTCCGGGAAACCGTGACGGGTGTGCAGCGCCGCAAGGACGCCCTCGATATCGCCCGCGAAGCCGCCTTCGGCAAAGGCGAGCGCGGGGAGGTTCTGGTTTTCCTCGCCCAGCATGGCGACCACCGCCGCGCGCGGTCGCGGCCAGCCCACGCGGACCACTTCGATCTTGCCCGCCCGCTCCGGGAACAGCGCCAGCAGGCCCTCCACCGTCACGCAATCCTTGCAGTAGAAGCGACGCGCTCCGCCGAATGCCGGATCGGCATAGTCGGTATCGAGCACGAAGAGAGTATCCTTATCGGCCATCGCCATCACATCCTGAACACGCCGAACTGCGGCCTTTCGGGGATCGGTGCCTCAAGGCACGCCGCCAGCGCAAGGCCCAGCACGTCGCGGGTCTGCGCCGGGTCGATCACCCCGTCGTCCCACAGGCGCGCGGTGGCGTAGTAGGGGTTGCCCTCGTCCTCGTACTTCTGGCGGATCGGGGCCTTGAACGCCTCGGCCTCCTCGGGCGACCACTTCGCGGCGTCGCGGTGGACGGTGGCCAGCACCGAGGCCGCCTGCTCGCCGCCCATCACCGAGATGCGCGCATTGGGCCAGGTGAACAGGAAGCGCGGATCGTAAGCGCGCCCGCACATGCCGTAATTGCCTGCGCCGAACGAGCCGCCGATCAACACGGTGATCTTCGGCACCGTGGCGGTGGCCACGGCGGTGACGAGCTTGGCGCCATGCTTGGCGATGCCTTCCGCCTCGTACTTGCCACCGACCATGAAGCCGGAGATGTTCTGCAGGAACAGCAGCGGAATGCGGCGCTGGCAGGCCAGTTCGATGAAGTGCGCGCCCTTCTGCGCGCTCTCCGAAAACAGCACGCCGTTGTTGGCGAGAATCGCCACCGGCTGCCCGTGGATATGCGCGAAACCGCAGACGAGCGTGGTGCCGTAGAGCGCCTTGAACTCGTGGAACTCGGACGCATCGACGATGCGGGCGATCACCTCGTGAACGCCGTAAGGCGCGCGCACGTCCTCGGGCACTACGGCATAGAGTTCCTCGGGATCGTACTTGGGCGGCCGCGGTTCGCGCAGCGGCTGGTCGTGATTATGGGCGGGGCCAAGGTGGCTGACGATATCGCGCACGATGGTCAGCGCATGTTCGTCATTGTCGGCAAGATGGTCGGTCACGCCAGACTTGCGGCTGTGCAGGTCGCCGCCGCCCAGATCCTCGGCAGAGATCACCTCCCCCGTCGCCGCCTGCACCAGTGGCGGGCCGGCCAGGAAGATCGTGCCCTGCTCTTTCACGATGATGGATTCGTCGCTCATCGCCGGGACATAGGCGCCGCCGGCGGTGCAGCTTCCCATGACGCAGGCGATTTGCGGAATGCCCTTCGAGGACATCTGCGCCTGGTTGAAGAAGATGCGGCCGAAATGGTCACGATCCGGGAAGACCTCGGCCTGGTGCGGCAGGTTGGCGCCGCCGCTGTCGACGAGGTAGACGCACGGCAGGTTGTTTTCCTGCGCGATCTCCTGCGCGCGGACGTGTTTCTTCACGGTGATCGGGTAATAGGTGCCGCCTTTCACGGTGGCATCGTTGCACACGATCATGCACTGCCGGCCGGAAACGGTGCCGATCGCGGTGATCAGTCCGGCGCCGGGAATGTCGTCCTCGTAGAGCCCCTCGGCGGCCAGTTGCCCCAGTTCCAGCAAAGGCGAACCGGGGTCGAGCAGCCGTTCGACACGCTCGCGAGGCAGAAGCTTGCCGCGGGAAACGTGGCGTTCGCGTGACTTCTCGTTACCGCCCAGCGCCGCCCTGGCGACTTTACCGCGCAATTCGGCAACGAGCGCCCGGTTGTGGCGATCGCGCGCCTGCGCTTCGGGACTGTCGAGATTCAGGCTGGTCTGGAGCACTGGTGCGCTCATGCTTCATTCTCCAGTCGGGCCAACGGGCCTCTTCCCAATACGAGTGACTTATCATTCCCGTGTAGACATGCCAGGACCGCAGCGGAAATTGAAAGTTGCCGCCCTTCGTAATAGATCGTGTCTATGATCGACCAATATCTCCTGCGCTATTTCCTGGCCGTGGCGGAAACCGGCAATTTCAGCCGTGCGGCGCGCAGCGTAGCGGTTACGCAGCCCACCCTTTCCGCCGGTATCGCCAAGCTGGAGCGGGAACTGGGCGCCCGCCTGTTCGACAGGGATCGCCAACGCGTTGCCCTGACCCCCGCCGGTAGCCGGTTCCTCGTCCGTGCCCGCCGCATCGCCGCCGAGTATGAGCATGCTCTGGTAGAACTCGCGCAGCCCGCGGAAGCGAGCCTGCTGCGCGTGGGCGTCCTCAACACGATTCCCACACAGCTGATCGGCAGCGCCTTGGCCCAGCACCGCTTGCAAGGCTCGGGGGAGGCGCTCGAACTTCTCGATGGCAGCGAACGCGATCTTGCCGAGCGTCTCGAACGCGGGCGGATCGACGTGGCGCTTACCGTCATACGGCCGCACCATGCGCGCTATCGGCCGGAAGTGCTCGCCCGCGAACGTTACATGATGGTGCTGCCGCCAGACCATCCGCTGGCCGATGAGGCCGAAATTCTCGCCGAACAACTGGCGCAGGACCGCATGGCACTGCGCCGCCACTGCGAGGCCCTGCCGGAGATCAACCGCTTCTTCACCCAGCGCGGCGTCCGCCCCCGCTTCGTCCTCAAGACCACTAGCGACGAGCGCGTCCTCGCGGTGATCCGCAGCGGGGCGGGGGTGGGAATGATGCCGGAAGGCTTTGCCGACGGATCGGTCCGCTTCGTGCCGGTGCGGGACTTCGAACTCGCCCGCGAGGTCGGGTTGCTGCACGCCGCAGGCGAGCAGCCGAGCGCCTTCCTCGAAATCCTGCGAAAGCGGTACCGGCCCTAGCCCATCGCTTCCTTCAAGCGCGGCATCGTCGCCTCCAGCAGCCTGAGGCTCTTCCAGCCTTCTTCCGGTGAAAGCCCCCCCAACAGCGGCTGGAATCCGATTTGCCCGGCGCCGCCCATCGAACGCACCTTTTCGACGAGTTGATCCGGCGTCCACGCCGCGAACATGCCTGCGTGGCGAAGCACGGCCGGGTCTGTCAGCCCCTTGAACGGGGAGTTTGAATCCTCACCCTCGGCCGCTGCCCACTTGGCGTATTCGGTGATGACGTGGACCGCATGCGGCGCGATCGCTTCCCAGCCGGCATCGGGATCTCGCACAAGTGAACCGCAAGCGGCATGCCGGGAACAGGCCGGAAATAGGTGCGAGGCTGGTGGCCAAGGCGTTCGCATTCGGCCAGGTAGAGGTCCACGAGTTCTGCCTTCATCGGCCCGAAACCGACCCCGAACTTCGCGGCGCGCCGGGCCGATGCGGGAACGCCGCCGCCAACCATGACGATGTCCTCCGGCGCCTGCACGGAAAGCGGCCGCACGTAGATCGGGCGGCCGTCGAATTCGAATTTCTCGCCACGAAGCGCGCGAAGGATGATCTCCAACCCTTCGTCCATCAGCCGCGCCCGGTCCTTCAGGGATTTGCGGAACATGGCGAACTCGAACGGGACATAGCCGGCACCGAAGATGACGTTGAGCCGGCCGTTGGACATCTGGTCCACGATCGCGATCTGTTCGGCCAGTTCCAGCGGATCGTGCAGCGGCAGCACCACCGCACCCAGCAGGAAGCGGATGCGGCTGGTAACCGCCGCCATGCCGCCAGCCAGCGTGAACGGCTGCGGCAGGTAGCCGTCGTCGGAACCGTGATGCTGCATCAGCCCGATCTGGTCGGCACCGATCCTGTCGACGAAGGCGGCCATCTCGATCGCCGCGCGGTAGAGTTCGTGCGTCGGCGTTGCCCAATCGGGCGAGCGCATGTCGAACGAGACGTTGATGCGGATGTTATTCACGGGCCGATTCCCCTCCAGCGGCGATGGGCCCGGTCGTGCGGCAATCGCTTTCGCACGGCAATTTTCGGCGGGTAGATACCGCCCCGGCGGTCAGGCCGGTTCGAGTTCGGGCGAGAGTTCGGCCACGCGGGCGCGGCAGGCAGCGACACCGGCCTCCTTTACCGCACCAAAGCCGGCGATTCGTGCGGGGGTAGCGGCGAGCGCGAGGGCAGTGTCCATTGTTGCCTCCTCCACTTGCGCCGCGATCCGGCGGGCAAGGTCGCGGTACTCGCCGATCAGGGCGCGTTCCATCCGCCGCTCGGCGGTGTGGCCGAAGGGATCTAGCCATGTTCCCCGCAATCCCCTTGCCTTCGCCAGCATCGTGAAAGCCGGGAAAATCCAGCTTCCGAACGCGATCTTGCGCGGGCGGCCGGTCTTGCGATCCTTGCGGAAAGCCAACAGCGGCGGCGCGAGGTGGACCTTTAGGCGAGGTTTGCCGCCGAATGCGTCAGACAGGCCCGCGCGAAAGGCCGGTGCGCTGTAGAGACGGGCAACTTCGTACTCGTCCTTGTAGGACATGAGCCGACCAAGCTGGCGCGCGATCTCGCGCAGCAGAGGTTCGCTGTCCTCCAGCCCGCGCGCTGCAAATGTGCCCGCGATTTCGTCAATGAACCTGCGGTATTGCGCAGCATAGGCGGCGTTCTGCCAGTCGGTCAGCAGGCGCTCGTAACGCGCGGTCAGGGCGGTCAGATCGCGCGGCGGCTCGGGCGCCGAAGGCCCCGCATCGGCCAGCGCCAAGAGGTCTTCACCGCCCGCAGCCGCCAATCTTCCCACAGACAGCGCTGCAAGGTTCGCGCGCACCGCTACGCCGTTCAGCCGCACCGCCTCCTCCACCGAGGCAAGCCGCACCGGCAGCAGACCCTTCTGCGCCGCAAAGCCCAGCATCATCAGATTGGTGAAGATCGAGTCCCCCAGGAGCCGCGTCGCCAGCGAGCCCGCGCGCAGGGAGGCGATTCCCGCCGGATCGACGCGCTTGCCGATGGCGCGCAGGAAGCGGCTGGCGGTCAGATCAAGGTCCGGGTTGCGCTGGAATTCGCCGGTAGGCGCCACGTCCTCGTTCGCCAGCACCCGCGTATCGGGCCCCGCCAATGCCATGACTTCGGGTGATGAGGCCACCACCAGATCGCAGGCGATCACCAGATCCGCCATGCCCGCACCCAGCCGTGCCGAGGGGATCGCCGCTGCATCGGCGCCGATCCGGATATGGCTCGCCACCGCGCCGCCCTTTTGCGCCATGCCGGTCTGATCCAGCACTTTGGCGGCCTTGCCCTCCAGCTGCGCCGCCATCGCCAGCACCGCGCCGACCGTGAGCACGCCGGTACCGCCAATGCCCGCCACCAGCATGGCGGAGGCTCCGCCCGACAAGTCCGCCACCGCCGGTTCGGGCAAAGCGGCGACCATGTGCGCCAGCGCGGCATCGTCCATGCTGCGTTTCCGGAGCGTACCACCCGAAACCTCGACGAAGCTGGGGCAGAAGCCCTTGATACAGGAGAAATCCTTGTTGCAGCTTGACTGGTCGATGGCGCGCTTGCGGCCGAACTCGGTCTCGATCGGCACGACCGAGAGGCAGTTGGACTGCGTCGAGCAATCGCCGCAGCCTTCGCAGACCGCGGGGTTGATCCAGAGCCGCTTGTCGGGATCGGGATAGGCGCCCTTCTTGCGGCGGCGGCGCTTCTCGTTGGCGCACGTCTGCTCGTAGACGATGGCGCTGGTGCCGGGGAGATCACGCAAGCTGCGCTGGACCGCATCCAGTTCATCGCGGTGCAGCACGCGGGTTCCGGCGGGCAGATCGGACGCAGCAAAGCGCGCCGGTTCCTCGCTCACCAGCACCACCGGGTGGACACCCTCCACCACCAGTTCCCGCACGATCTGTTCAGGACTGAGCGCGCCTTCGGCGGGCTGACCGCCGGTCATGGCGACGGCATCGTTGTAGAGGATCTTGAACGTCACCCGGCTCTTCGCCGCCACCGCGGCCCGGATCGTCAGCAGGCCGGAGTGCGTGTAGGTTCCGTCGCCGAGGTTCTGGAACATGTGCGGCGTATCGACGAAATGCTGCGCGCCGATCCAGGGCATCCCCTCCTGCCCCATGCTCACCGTCTGCATGGTGCTGCGTTCGGGCATGTAGTGGGCAAGGCCGTGGCAGCCGGTCGCCCCCATCGCCGCCGAGCCTTCGGGCACCACGGTCGAGGTATTGTGCGGGCAGCCCGAGCAGAAATAGGCCGGCCGGATCGCGGTGCGTTCGAGCACGGCTGCGGAGTCTTCCCGCTCACGCTGCATGGCATCCCGCGCGGCTATGTCATCGTGCAGCATACCCAGCGCCGCCATGCGCGCGATCAGCGCGCGCCGCACCATGCCGCATCGAGCACACCCACTTCGGACAGCAGTGCGGAGCCACCCGGAGTGGTCTTGCCCGAAAGAGCCGGGGCATCGGCGCGGCCATAGAACAGACGGGCGATCTGGTCCTCGATAACGGGCCGCTTTTCCTCGACCACCATGACTTCGGCGCTGCCCCCGCAGGCCTGCCGCACGAACGTCACGTCGAGCGGCCAGACAAGGCCGAGCTTCACGACCCTGACCCCCAGCGCCGCACATCCGGCCTCGTCCAGCCCCAGATCTGCCAGCGCCTGGCAGAGATCAAGCCAGGCCTTGCCCGCGCTCACCACCGTCAGCCGCGCGCCGGGCGCCTCGTGACTCACGCGGTCGATGCGATTGAGCGCGGTGAAAAAGTGGCACGATCGGCAGGCGCCGCTCGATCACCATTCTCTCCTGATCGAGCGCCGACATCCCGATGCGCAAATTCGGAGAGGGCCCGGCGGGAATCTCCGGCAGGGCAATCGGGAATCTGTGTCCGGGCAGCGTGACGGTCGTGGTCAGGTCCAGCGTGTCGGTCACCGCCTTCATCGCCACATAGAGCCCGCTGGCCCGCGACAGCGCCCAGCCGAACTGGCCGAAGCCGAGAATCTCGTCGGTCGTTGCCGGGTAGAGCACCGGGACCATCGCGGTCATCAGCACGTGTTCGGATTGATGCGCGGTCAGCGAGGACTTCGCCGCATGGTCGTCCCCGCAGAGCAGCAGCGCGCCGCCTTTCGGGTGCGTGCCTTCGAAGTTCGCCGCCTTGATCGCCTCCCCCGCGCGCTCGACGCCGACGCCCTTCGCGTACCAGAGCGCAAAAACGCCATCGACGTTGGGCTTGCCGTACCAGTCGAGCTGCTGGGTGCCACGCACCGAGGTCGCCGCCAGTTCCTCGTTCAACCCGGGCTCGAAGCGAACATGATGTTCGGTGATCAGCTTTTCGGAGGCCCACAACTGCGCATCGAGCGTGGTGATCGGAGAGCCGCGATAGCCGGTGACATAACCCGCCGTGTTCAGCCCCGCCGCACGGTCCCGCCGCGACTGGTCGAGCAGCAGGCGCACCACGCCCTGCAGCGCCGAGAGCATGACCTGCCCCTCGCCCTGCCTGTACTTGTCTTGCAGCGTGACGACCGTCTTGGTCACTCGAACCCCCGGTTTTCATGTCCTTGCTCGCGGCCTTTCAGATGCCGGGCGGGGGAGCAAGCAGGGAACGCAGGGTGCACCGTGGGGGTCAAATGGGGCTGCGGTTGGGGTAGGGAACCGGGTGTTTCGGGCCGTTCAAAACACTATACCCATCAACACTCCGTCGCCCCCGCGAAGGCGGGAGCCCCGCCTTGGTTGCGCGCACCTCGAGAACAATTGGATCCCCGCCTGCGCGGGGATGACGAGCTTGATTTTGCGCGATCAGTTCAGGCCGGCTGGCGCAGTTCCTCCACAAGCCTTGGCACATCGGCCAGCGCGCGCAGGGCGTCGTTGAGGTGCGTGCAGCCTTCCGGCCCGCGCAGCATCTCCAGCACGTCCTCGCGCACCTGGCCCAGATTACGCCCGACGAGCCGCGCGACGTTATGGACGGCGCCGGGGCATTCGCGGAACGGCAGGATGCGCGCTTCGGGATCGAGGCTCAGCACTTCCAGCGTCTCGGCATCGACGGTTGCGCCAAGGTTGTATTCGTGGATGGCGACACGGCCACCTTCGCGCAGCCTGGCGCTGTCCTGAAAGGCGGAGGCGATGTGGATCAGGTTGCCGTCTCGCGTCACATCGATGCGGCGGGCGCGGCGGAAACCTGGGCCTTCATGTTCGAGGAATTCGTGCCAGCCTCCGGATCGGCCGGGTTGCGCAATTGGCCTGCATCGGCATCGGCCACCTTGTCCAGCGCGGCATCACCGGTGACACCGCTGTTCCCCTCCTGCAGCCCCCAGCAGACATTGGCGCGCTGGGCGAGCACGGGGTTGTCTTCATTACCCCCGCCAAGCCGCTGCCTGAGTATTTCCATCCGCTCGGGAAACCACTGGCCCCATGCGAAGGACGAGACCAGCGCTGTGCCGGAAAGATCGTCGAGCACGAGATAGAGTGGATCGGCCTGCGCAATGAGTTCGGGCATGATCTCGCGCAGAGTCATGCGCAAATGGCCGCCGGCGCGGGCACCCACAAGTGCGCCGATGCTTGCCGGAGCGGGATCGGCGGCGATCTGGGTGATCGTCTTGTCCTCGGTCATCCGCAGCGAGAATTCGCCCATGGCCAGCGAGCGCCCCGTGCCGTCCGGGCCGGTCAAATAGTCGCGCGCGCGGCCGACGAAGAGGCGTTGGCCGTCCACGCCATCGGGCCAGGCGACATCGATGCTGGAGGTGCGGCGCAGCGAGTTCACGGAGCGCAACGGGGCCGGATTGGCCGTCTGGCGCGGGGGCGGCGGGTAGGACGCGGAGGGAATTGGCCCTGTTGGAACTGAGGTCGTCATGGTGGCATCCTGCGATTTTTTGTTTTCGCCGATCAGCCTGACACCTTCACCAGCAGCTTGCCTAGATGGTTGTTGCCAGAAAACACCCCGGCGAATGCGGCCGGTGCAGCCTCCAGCCCCTCGACCACCGCCTCCGGGCATTGGATGCGCCCTTCGGCAATCCACCCGGCGATGTCGTCCAGCGCCTGCTGCCCGCCGACGAGGAAGCCGCCGAAGCCCTTGATCTCCAGACCCTTGGACATGATCGCGCGGAAGAAACCGGGCAGACGGTCCGGCCCCGGACCTTCCAGGCCCATCCCGTAATAGGCGATGAAACCGCAGACCGGCATCCGCGCACTGCGCTTGAGGTGGGGGAGGACGGCCAGCATCACGTCCCCGCCGACATTGTCGATGAAGACATCCGCGCCTTCGGGCAGTGCCTTGGCCAATTGCTCGGCGAAATCCGGCGCCTTGTAGTCGGCAGCGGCATCAAAGCCGAGGTCGATCAGGCACCGGCACTTGTCCGGCCCGCCGGCGATACCGATGACGCGCGCGCCGCGTATCTTTGCGATCTGTCCGGCAAGACTGCCCACCGCGCCGGCCGCGGCCGAGATCACCACCGTCTCCCCCGCCGCGACCCGGCCGATGCCGATCACGCAGGCATGGGCGGTCTGCCCCGGCATCCCCAGCGCGCCCAGCGCGGTGGAGACGGGTGCCTGCGCGGGATCGAGCTTTCGTGGCGGCCCGCGCCAATCGGCCCTGTCCGGCGCGACAAGGGCATATTCGCGCCAGCCGGTGCGATCCTCCACCACGTCCCCCACCGCATAGCCGGGGTGGTTGGAGGCGGCGACTTCGCTCACCGTCGGCCCATACATGACCTCTCCGGGATGGACCTGCGTCACGCCGGAAAGGCGCTTTTCGTCGATGGCGAAGCGGATCAGCGGGTCGAGACCCAGCCACAGTGTGCGCAGCAGCACCTCACCCTCGCCCGGCGCGGGGATTGGCGCATCCTCCACGCGGAAGTCCGAAGGCTTTGGGTTGCCTTGCGCATAGCGTGCCAGCACGACCTGCTTCATGGTGCCGCTCACCGCAGTTTCACCGTCACCGCCGACATGCCGCGATGGTCGAGTCCGCGATACTCCGGCTTTGGCTTGCCGGGGTCGAGCGTCATGTTCGGGAAGCGGTCCAGCAGTCCGTTGATCGCCACCACCATCTCCTGCCGGGCGACATCCATGCCGAGGCACCGATGCGGGCCGAAGCCGAAGCCCATGTGATGCTCCTTGCGGCGGAAGATGTCATATTCCTCAGGCTTGTCGAACACCGCCGGATCGTGGTTCGCGGCGCCGAGGCACAAGTGGATGCGGGTTCCGGCGGGGACCTTCACGCCCTCCATCTCGGTATCCTCCATGCAGAGCCGCATGAACACCGGATCGGTGGCACGCCAGCGCAGGCCCTCTTCCACCGCAAGGTCGATCAGGCTGCGGTCTTCCTTGCAGGCCTCCCAGAAATGGCGGTGGGTCATCAGCGCGTCGATAGTGATGCCCAGTTGCCGCCAGGTGGTGCCGCCGCCTGCGAAGATGGCGAGCTTGCAGTAACCGAACAGCTCATCCTCGGTGAGCGGGCGCTTGGAGCCGTCCTCGTGCGTGATCTCGCAGGCGATCAGGCCGGCGATCAGGTTGTCGCCGGGCTCGCGCTGGTTCTCCGCGATCAGGCGGCGCAAGGTGCCGTCGACCCAGGCGCGTGCCTCGGCCGCTTCCTCGGGCGGCAGATTGCGCGCACCAAACGTGGCGCGGTTGAGCTGGTAGCGGAACTCGATCACGTCCTCGCCCTCCAGCCCGATGGCGCGGGTGACGGTGGCCATCGGCAAACGGGCGCAGAGGTCGGTGTTGAGATCGGTGGTCTCGCGGTCCCTGATCTGGTCGAGCAGCACGTCCACCGTCTCCTCGATCCAGCGCTTGTTCCACCAGTCCAGCACCTTGGGCCGCTTGAACAGCGGCTGCGCGGCGGAGCGCAGGCGCTTGTGCGGCTTGCCGACCATCGAGAGGATCGTGGTGCCGATCGTCCGCACCCCGGCACTCTCGTTATAGCCCTCGGAGGAATAGAGCTGGTTCTCGCGAAAGCCGATCTCGCAGGCGCGATAGGAGAAGAACGTCATGTTCTCTCGCGGGGGCCCGAGCATCGAGACCATTTCCGGTACGCCCAGCAGTTCGCGCAAGGTGCCCTTGTGGACCGCGCCGGCCTCGCGCAGGCGGTTCATGTCCTCGGTATAATCGCGCGTGGGATCGACGCCGGAATTGGCGTCCACTTTGTCGACATCGAACATCTCCGCATAGCGCGGATTGTCGGACAGCAGCGATGCGAGCGCGTTGGAGCGGGAATCGTTACCCGAATAGGGACAGGTCGCCATGGTCAGCCTCCTACCTTTCGGCCGGCCGAGAGCCCCCCGTCCACGGGAAGGTTCACGCCGGTCACGTTGCTGGCGAGATCGGAACAGAGAAACAGCGCCGCCGAAGCGGTGTCGCGCGGATCGATGGCGCGGCCGAGCGGATGGACGCGGCCCATGCCTTCCAGGATGCGGTCGCGGTGCTCGCTGTCGGGGTCCATCCCGGCATAGTGGGTGAGCATGCCCGCCGGACAGACCGCGTTCACGCGGATGCCCTTTTCCGCCACTTCGATGGCGAGCGCGCGGGTAAGCTGCACCACCGCGCCCTTGGTGGCGCCGTAGAACACCCCGCCATAGCCGATCAGCCCGGCAACCGAGGCGGTGGAGACGATGGCCCCGCCGCCCAGTCCGTCCTTGGCCTGCCTCTCGAACTGCCGGATCGCCGACTGGCAACCGTGGACCACGCCCATCACGTTGACTTCGGAGACGCGGCGCATCTCCTCGTCCTCGCACTCGATCAGGCTGCGCAGGCCCTTGCCGGGGACCGGGCTGATGGTGATGCCGGCGTTGTTGTAGATGCAGTCCAGCCGCCCGAACGCCTCCACGCCCGCCGCCACGGCGTGATCGACCGAGGCGGGATCGGAAACGTCGCATTCCACGGCGATGGCCTCGCCGCCCTCAGTCCGCACCATCGCAGCGGTGGCGACCGCTTCGTCCGCGTTTACGTCCACCGCGATCACTTTGGCGCCGTGTTCCGCAAAAAGCAGAGAGGCGGCGCGGCCCACACCCGATCCGGCCCCGGTAACCAGTGCGACTTTGCCTTCGAGCAGTCCTTGCATCCCGGTCCTCTCCTACCCGCCAATATTCAGCGTGGTCATGATCTGGAATTCGCGCAGCCCCTCGATGCCGCGCTCGCGGCCAAGGCCGCTCATCTTGATGCCGCCGCCGCTGGCATGACTGGAAGCGAGCGCACCGTTGACGTTCACCGCGCCGCTGCGGATCTTCAGCCCCACCTCCAACGCCTTGACCTTGTCCTTGCCGTGGACCCAGCCGGACAGGCCGAAGCGGCTGTCATTGGCCATTTCCACCGCGTGATCGAGGTCGCGGTAGCCGATCACCGAGACCACCGGCCCGAAGATCTCCTCCTGCGCGGCGGGATTGGCATTGTCGGGCAGGTCGAGCACGGTGGGCTCGAAGAAATAGCCCTTCTCCAGCCCATCGGGTCGCTTGCCTCCGCAGACCACGCGGCCGCCTCCCGCGACGGCGGCGGCAACGAAGTGCTCGCACCGCGCGCGCTGGGCGGCGCTGACGACCGGGCCAAGCTGGGTCGCCGGATCGCTGGCCGCGCCGATCTTCACGCCGGACAGCAATTTCGCCATCGCCTCCAGCACCTCGGCCTTGCTTTCCTGCGGCACGAAGACGCGGGTGCCGAGCACGCAGCCCTGCCCGGCGTGCGAGGTGCAGACGCTCATCGCCGCCATGGCCGCGCGGTCCACCGAATCCGGCAGGTAGATCTGCGCGGACTTGCCGCCGAGTTCGAGCACCAGCCGCTTCAACGTAGCCGCCGCCTGCTTCGCGACCTCCACGCCCACGGCGGAGGAGCCGGTGAAGCTCACCATGTCCACGCGCGGATCGCTGGTCAGGGCCTGAGCGCCCTCGACGCCCGCTTCGATCACGAGGTTGAATACACCTTGCGGCAGGCCCGCTTCCTCGGCCGCCTCGGCGAAGACCAGCGCGGAAAGCGGCGTCAGCGGATTGGGCCGCAGGATGACTGTGTTGCCCGCCATCAGCGCAGGCACGACCTTCCAGAGCGCGGTGTAGAACGGCACATTGTACGCCGAGATCGCCGCCACCACGCCGATCGGCGACCAGCGCTTCACGCTCTGCACCGCGAAATGGGCGTTGACCCGCTCGTGAAGGGGCAAGGGGTTGTCCTCGATCTCCGGCAGGCGGAGAATCAGATCGATGATTTCCCGCGCCATCCGCAACGGCGCCTGGACTTGCGCGCCCATCACCGTCGAGCCGACCGGACAGCCCGCTTCACGGATCGCGAGGTCTTTCAGCCGGTCGGCACGATCTTCCAGCGACGCAGCGAAGCGGGTCATCACTGCGGCGCGCGCCGCCATCGGCAAATGAGGCCATTCACCCTTGTCAAAAGCCGCGCGGCCGCGGAAATCCCGGCTTCCACCTGCCCTGCCGACAGCCCGGCAAGGTCCGCCACGACGCTTTCGTCGGAGGGGTCCAGCACCTCGAAACGGGCGCCTTCTCCGGCAAGGAACACACCGCCGACGTAGCCGGCTGAGGGGCTGGCGTTCGTGCCTACCAGGGGGCCTGCGCAGTCCAGAGCCTCTCTCCATTATTCATTATTGTGAATTTATGTTCGCAGATGAGACTAACCGAGGAGTTTCGGTGCGTCAATCGCGTCCACGCTGGCGCAGCCTCGCGCCGTGCCGGCGGTTGTCACTTCGGCGGGCGATCCCTATTCCATGCCCGCAACGAGAGGCCGGCGCGCCAGCGCCGCCACAACCAGCGAGGACCTGCACGAAATGGCGTACACCGACTTCCTCCGGCAGCAGTGCTACATCGACGGCAAGTGGTGCGATGCCGATTCCGGCGCGACTCTCGAAGTGACCGATCCCGGCACCGGCGCCGTCCTGGGCACGGTTCCCAAGATGGCGGGTGACGAAACCGCCCGCGCGATTGACGCGGCCGAGAAGGCCCTCCCGGCCTGGCGGGCGAAGACGGCCGGAGAGCGTGCGAAGCTGATGCGCAAGCTCTACGAGCTGATGCTCCAGCACCAGGACGACCTTGGCGAACTGCTCACCCGCGAACAGGGCAAGCCGCTGGCCGAAGGCCGGGGCGAGATCGCCTATGGCGCCAGCTTCATCGAATGGTTCGCCGAAGAGGGCAAGCGCGCCTATGGCGACGTGATCCCCGGCCATGCCCCGGATCGCCGCATCGTCTGCATCAAGCAGGGCGTCGGCGTGGTCGCCGCGATCACGCCCTGGAACTTCCCCAATGCCATGATCACCCGCAAGCTCGGCCCGGCGCTGGCGGCGGGCTGCACCATCGTTATCAAACCGGCATCGGCCACGCCCTATTCGGCGCTGGCCATCGCCCAGCTCTGCGAGATGGCCGGCATCCCGGCGGGAGTCGTCAACGTCGTCACCGGCAGCGCCGGGCAGATCGGCGGCGCGCTCACCTCGAGCCCGAAGGTGTCCAAGCTGACTTTCACCGGCTCGACCGAGATCGGCCGCGACCTGCTGCGCGAATGCGCCGAAACCATCAAGAAATGCTCGATGGAACTGGGGGGCAATGCGCCGTTCCTCGTGTTCGACGATGCCGACGTCGATGCCGCGATCGACGGCGCGATGATCTCCAAGTTCCGCAACGGCGGCCAGACCTGCGTCTGCACCAACAGGTTCTACGTCCAGGACGGCGTCTATGACGAATTCGTCGAGAAGCTGGCCGGGCGCGTCTCGGCCATGAAGGTCGGCTACGGGCTCGATTCCGGTACCGAAGTCGGCCCGCTGATCGACGAGAAGGCTGTCGAGAAGGTGGAGGAGCACCTCAAGGACGCCATAGACGGCGGTGCCACGGTGCTTGCCGGCGGCCAGCGCAACGAACGCGGAGGCTCGTTCTTCAACCCCACGGTGATCGCCGGGGTGAAGCCCGACATGAAGCTGGCACGCGAGGAAACCTTCGGACCGCTCGCCGGGGTGATCCGCTTCAAGGACGAGGCCGACGCCATCCGCATGGCCAACGACACGGAGTTCGGCCTGGCCAGCTATTTCTATGCCTCGGACATCAGCCGCGTGTGGCGCGTCGCCGAAGCGCTGGAAGCGGGCATGGTGGGCATCAACACCGGCCTCATCTCCACCGAGGTCGCGCCGTTCGGCGGCGTGAAGCAATCGGGTCTGGGGCGCGAAGGTTCGCACTACGGGCTCGATGACTACATGGAAGTGAAATATCTCTGCATGGGGATCAAACCGGCGGCCTGACGCCAGAACGATGGCAGGGGCGCCCGATTTGCGCGGCGCCCCTGCTCCCCCTCCCCCTCCCCTCAACGCGATGAATTGCCGCGGAACCGGCCGTTCGGCGGAGTGCGGCGATCATGTGCCGGGACTTCTCCTTTCGCCCCGGCGAATAATTGAACACAAGTTCAGCCCGGCTCTTCTGGCGGGTTCCGTTCCCGTCTAGCCTGCTCCCACGGAAAAATCGGGCGCACAGCGCCGGAACGGGAGACTGGATAATGTCCTACAAGGTTGCCATCGTCACCGGCGCCGCCGCCGGAATCGGCGCCGCTTGCGCCAAGCGCCTGGCCAGGGAGGGCGTGGCGGTCGCCGTGCTCGATCTCGATGCGGAGCGCTGCGAAGACACCGTCAGGGCCATCCGCGAAGCCGGCGGAACCGCGCTCGCGCTTGGCGCGGATGTGTCGAACCGCGCCTCGGTGAAAGCCGCCGTGGATCAGGTGCGCGAAAAGCTCGGCCCGATCTCGATCCTCGTCAACAATGCCGGCGTCACCGATTTCACGCCGTTCGAGGAACTCACCGACGAGCGCTGGGACTTCATCTATGCGGTCAACGTGCGCGGGCTCTTCATCATGACCCAGGAATGCCTGCCGGACATGAAGGCGGCGCACTGGGGCCGCATCGTCAACATCTCTTCATCGAGTGCGCAGACCGGGGCGATAAACATGATCCCCTATTCCTCCTCGAAGGGCGCGGTCGTGACGATGACCCGCTCCATGGCGCAGGAATTCGGCCCTCTCGGGATCACCGTGAACAATATCCCGCCCGGCTCGGTGATGGGCACGATCATGTCGGAAGCCAATCGCGACCGCTTCCAGATCCCGACCGAAGTCCTGCTCCAATCGGTGCCCGTGCGCCGTCTTGGCGAACCGAACGATATCGCCAATGCATGTGCCTGGCTGTGCCACGAGGATACCGGCTACGTCACCGGCCAGACCATCGGCGTCAACGGCGGGCGCGTGGTTACCTGAACCCACGGCCGAAACATAAAGGGCCGACGGTTTGCACCGCCGGCCCTCGTTCCACATGGGGGGTGGTGGAACTGCTAAATTCGAATCAGGCCTGAGCGCCCTTGCCTTCGGTGTTATAGCGCTCGATCGCCTCGATGACGATCTGCCGCGCTTCATCGGCGCCGCCCCAGGTTCCGACGCGCACCCACTTCTCCTTTTCGAGATCCTTGTAGTGGGTGAAGAAGTGCTCGATCTGGCTGAACACGATCGGCGGCAGATCGCCCTTTTCCTGAACGTCGGAATAATAGGGGAAGGTGGCGTCGTCGGGAACGCAGACCAGCTTCTCGTCGCCGCCGTGCTCGTCTTCCAGGTTCAGCACCGCGATCGGGCGAACGCGCACGACCGAGCCGGGCACGAAGGGCGAGCGGGCAACGACCAGCGCGTCAAGCGGATCGCCATCGGGCGAAAGCGTGTGCGGCACGAAACCGTAGTTGGCGGGGTAACGCATCGGCGTGTGCAGGATACGATCGACGAACAGCGCGCCCGAGTCCTTGTCGAACTCATACTTCACGGGCTCACCACCAACGGGAACCTCGATGATGACGTTCAGGCTCTCCGGCGGGTTCTTGCCGACAGGAATCATGTCGATGCGCATGTTGGTCCTTCATTTACAGGCACGGGTCAGGCGTGCCGGTTCATCTTTGACCGGGGGGCTTAGCCTTGCGGTTAATGCATCGCAACCGCCTTCTCGCACTTGCGGCGCATCGTTTGCGACACTTGCGCCGCTGCGATGGAGCCCGGAACGCGGGATTGCGCCTCGCAGAAATGCGTAACCCGGAGAACGGCACGTGCCATCCCCCGGGTTACGCTATAAGTTTCCGCAACTTACCTGAATGCGGTCACTTCGTGCCGGTTACTTCCCGCGCGGCGCCAGCAGGCGATCAAGCCCGTTGACCTTGCCCGGCGTGGTGCTTTCCAGCCAGGGCCAACGCAGGCCGCCGTGATAATCCAGCGCCACGGTGCTGAATGCGTCGCCGCGCTTGACCAGCAGCGAGATCGGCTCCTTCGCCGTCTTCGCCGCCGTGATCGCATCCTTGACGACTTCGCCGCTATAGGCCGTGCCGTTCACCGCCACGACCTTCACGCCGCTGACGAGACCGGCATTGTAGCCAAGCCCGTCGAACACCGCGCCGGTCACAGTGCCTTCGTTATCCAGCGTCACGCCCAGCGAATACGTAAGGTCGAGCGACTTGCGCGAATCCGAGACGCCCTTGTCGTAGCCGTTCTGCGTGTCCTTCCAGACCAGCTTGTAGCCCCCCATCTCGATGCCCTTGGTCGGCGCCGGCTGGTTGGTGTCATAGATGCGGGTCTTGAGGAAACCGGCCCAGTCGTAAGGATAGACGCCGTTCAGCGTCCTGGCGACTTCGTCGAAATCATACGTCAATTCGCCCCAGTCGCCATCGCGCACGCCGAAGAAGGCCTTTGCGAAATCGTCGAGGCCCTTCTTGCCGCCGGTGCCCTGGCGGATGATCTGATCCGCTTCAAGCCAGGTCAGCGCACCTTCGACGTAATAGTCTTCGGTGCGGGTGACGGAAGTGTAGGGCAGCGGACGGCGCATGTTGAGGACCGGCGCGAAAGTGGTGTCCTCCACCGAACGCCAGCCGCGACCCGGCGTGGCTTCCGAATAGCGCGCGACGGCGCCTGCCAGCGTGTCGAGGATCGTCTGCTTGGTCTGCACGCCCGAGCGCGCCGCGAGGATGTAGCCCCAGAACTGGGTCTGGCCCTCATAGACCCAGAGCAGCGTGTTCTGCATCGGCTGCTGGTAGTCCGGCGTCCAGAGGTCGGCCGGGCGGCGGTACTTTCCGTTCCAGCTATGGACGAATTCATGCGGGATCACGTTGCGATCCCAGTCCATCTTGTCCCAGTCGGTCCAGACCTTGGGCTCCATCTGGTTCTCGCTCGAACGATGGTGCTCGAGGCCGATGCCGCCCATGCGGTCGGTCAGTGCCAGCAGGAAGTCGTAGTGGTCGAAATGGCGCGCGCCGAACGTCAGCAGCGCTTCCGACACGAGATTGCGATAAGCCTTCATGTTCTCGGGCTTGATGCCGAGCAGCTTCGCCTCGTCGGCAACGACATCCATGCTGACGTCATGGCCCAGATCCCAGCGCTGGGCGTACTTGCCCGCGAAGACCGGCTCGTCGACCAGGCGCTCGTAGTCGGTCGCCGTCCAGGTCACGCTGTCGCCCTGCTGCACTTTCCCGTCGAGCGAGGTGTAGACGGTCCAGCCGGCCGGGAACTTCACGGTCGGCTTCACGGTCACGCCGCGGGTGTAGTAGCCCGAGGGATAAAGGCTCATCTTCTCCCACTGGAGGTTGAGCATTTCCTGCGTCATCGTGATGCGGCCTTCCTTGGCCTGCACCGGCGAGGTGTGGATGAACTTCGCCGTGACGACCTGCGTTCCGGCCGGAAGCTCCAGATGGAAGGCATTCACGGCCACGGTGTCGCGCTGCCACTTGATCTCCTTGCCGTCGGCAAGGAAATGGATCTGCGCGAGCAACGCGGCGGGGCCGGTCGGCGAGTGATTGCCCGGCAGCCAGCTCGGCTGGACGAGGGTCAGCTTGTCGGTCCCCGACGCGACCGGGAACTGCTGCGTGACCCGGTAGACGCCATGGACGACATCGCTCGCGTCGATATCGAGCGAGATGGTCCCGGCATAAGCCTTGTCCTGCGCAGCCGGCAGCGGCGCGGGCAACGCGGGCGCCATCGGCCGGCTCCGCTGGGCGGATTCCTGCGCGAGGGCGGGGGTTGAAACGGAAAGTAGGGCGAGGAGCGTGACGACCGCGGAACGATATTTCATTACGTCATTCTTTGCGACAGTTGCCGGATTTGGCAACCGTCCAATCCACTAAACGGATCGGGGCCACTTTCCCCGCCGCTCCAATCGGGCTAAGCGCGCGCGTCATGAGCAGCACACCGAGCAACACCCCCCTGGGCAAGACGCCTCAGGCGATCCGCGGAACCCAGGATATCTTCGGCATCGACGCCGAGGCTTTCGCGCACGTTGTCGAGACGTTCGAACGCGTCCGCAAGCTCTATCGTTTCCGCCGCGCCGAAATGCCGGTCTTCGAGAAGACCGAAGTGTTCTCCCGCTCGATCGGCGAGACGACCGACGTCGTGTCCAAGGAAATGTACTCGTTCGAGGATCGCGGCGGCGAATCGCTGACCCTGCGCCCGGAATTCACCGCCGGCATCGCCCGTGCCTACCTGACCAACGGTTGGAAGCAGTTCGCCCCGGTCAAGCTGGCCACGCATGGGCCGCTGTTCCGCTACGAACGCCCGCAAAAGGGCCGTTACCGCCAGTTCCACCAGATCGACGCCGAACTGATCGGCTCGCCCGAACCGCTCGCCGACGTGGAACTGCTGGTCATGGCAGACCACCTCCTCAAGGAGCTGGGCATTTCGGACGGCGTCACGCTCCAGCTCAACACCCTGGGCGACGTTGCCAGCCGCGAAGCCTGGCGCGCCGCGCTGATCGAATACTTCCGCGCCCACAAGGATGCGCTTTCGGAAGATTCGCAGGACCGCCTGGAGCGCAATCCGCTGCGCATCCTCGATTCCAAGGACCCGCGCGACAAGGTCTTCGTCAGCGATGCGCCCCGGATCGACGATTTCCTCTCGGCCGAGGCACAGGACTTCTTCGGCGCGGTGACTCACGGCCTCGACGCTGCCGGCGTGGCTTACGAGCGCGCGCCTTCGCTGGTTCGCGGGCTCGACTACTATCGCCACACCGCTTTCGAATTCGTGACCGACCGGCTTGGCGCGCAGGGCACGGTGCTGGGCGGCGGCCGCTATGACGGTCTGATGGAAAGCCTTGGCGGCCCGGCTACGCCAGCAGTCGGCTGGGCTGCGGGGATCGAGCGCCTGTCGATGCTCGTCGCCGATGCCGGCACGCTTACCGAAGCCCCGCTGACCGTGGTTCTCGCAGTGGAGGACGATGCCGCGCTGGGTTATGCCCAGAAGGTCATCACCGCGCTGCGCTTCCAGGGCCTCGACGCCGAGATGGTCGCCACCGGCAGCGCCCGCAAGCGCTTCGACAAGGCCGTGAAGATGGGCGCCCGGGTGCTCGTCTCGTTCGGCACGAAGGATGGCCTGCCGAGCGCGAACCTGCGCGCGGCCGAGCCGACCGCCGAATACCTCGCGGTCGAGCAGGTTCTCCAGTCGGTCCACCCGTGAGCATTTCCGACGTCCGCCTCGGCCAGATCGCCGCGCGTTTCGCGGAACTTGAGGCACGCCTTGCCTCGGGTACGCTGGAAGGCGACGCCTTCGTCGCCGCCAGCCGCGATTATGCCGAACTGGAACCGGTGGCGCGCGTTGCCGCTGAAGTCGTGTCGATGCGCGGCGAACTGGTATCGCTCCAGACCCTGGAAGACCCGGACCCCGACATGCGCGCACTGGCCGAGGAGGAAATCTTCCGCCTCAAGGGCCAGTTGCCCGAAACCGAACGTCAGCTCGCCATCGCCATGTTGCCGCGCGATGCGGCCGACGTCCGCCCGGCCATGCTGGAAATCCGCGCCGGAACCGGCGGCGATGAAGCCGCGCTTTTCGCGGCCGATCTCTACCGCATGTACGAGCGCTATGCCGCCGAGCAGGGCTGGCGGGTCGAAATGGTCAGCGCCAACGCCAGCGACGTCGGCGGCTTCAAGGAAGTCGTCGCCAACGTTACCGGCTCGGGCGTTTTCGCCAAACTCAAGTTCGAAAGCGGCGT
Source organism: Novosphingobium sp. ST904 (assembly GCF_001298105.1). Taxonomy (GTDB): domain Bacteria; phylum Pseudomonadota; class Alphaproteobacteria; order Sphingomonadales; family Sphingomonadaceae; genus Novosphingobium. The sequence continues at coordinate 91,320 of NZ_LGJH01000149.1, forward strand.
CCACCGCGTACAGCGCGTGCCGGTCACCGAATCGGGCGGCCGGATCCATACCTCCGCCGCCACGGTCGCGGTGCTGCCCGAACCGAGCGAGGTGGATGTCCAGATCGAGGACAAGGACCTCAAGATCGATATCTACCGCGCTTCCGGCGCGGGCGGCCAGCACGTCAACACGACCGATTCGGCGGTGCGCATCACTCACCTGCCCACCAATCTCGTGGTGATCTGCCAGGACGAGCGCAGCCAGCACAAGAACAAGGCCAAGGCCATCCAGGTCCTGCGCGCGCGCCTCTACGAGAAGATGCGTGACGAGGCCCATGACGCCGAGGCCGAGGCCCGCAAGGCCATGGTCGGCTCGGGTGACCGCTCCGAACGCATCCGTACCTACAATTTCCCGCAGGGGCGCGTCACCGATCACCGTATCAACCTGACGCTGCACCGCCTGCCGGAAATCCTCGAAGGGCCGGGCCTTGCCGAAATGATCGACGCGCTGATCGCCGAGGACGAGGCCAAGCGCCTCGCCGCGATGGATGCCTGAAAAAACAGTCGGCGAGGCGATCCGCGACGCAGCGGAGCGCCTTGCCGCGACCAGCGACACCGCCCGGCTGGATGCCGAAGTGCTCATGGCCCATGCCCTGCACACTTCGCGCTCGTCCCTGCTGCTTTCCCGCATGCGCGACGATGCCCCCGCCGGCTTCGCCGCGCTGGTTGCACGCCGGGCGGAGCACGAACCGGTCGCCTATATCACCGGCCAACAGGAATTCTTCGGCTTGCCCTTCACGGTCGGCCCCGACGTGCTCATTCCGCGCGGCGATTCGGAAGTTCTCGTCGAAGCCGCCCTTGCGGCCCGCCCCGATGCCCGTTCCGTGCTCGACTGCGGCACCGGATCGGGCGCGCTGCTCCTGGCTGTGCTCGCGAACCTCCCGCAGGCCCGCGGCGTGGGCATGGACAGTTCGCCCGGCGCCCTCGCAACCGCGAAGGCGAATGCACAAGCCCTCGGCCTTGCCGATCGCGCGCGCATGGTTGCGGCGGACTGGCTCCTCAGCGACTGGGCCGATGCCCTCGGCGGCCCCTTCGATCTCGTGCTGGCCAATCCGCCCTATGTCGAGACGACGGTGGAACTCGATCGCTCGGTCGCCTCCTATGAGCCTGCCAGCGCCCTTTATTCCGGCGAACTGGGCCTTGATGACTACCGGATTCTGATACCGCAATTGCCCAGCCTGCTGGCGCCCGGCGGCGTCGCCCTCGTCGAGATCGGTCATGAACAGGCAAAATCCGTCGCCGAGATCGGCCAGCTTGCCGGCCTCGCCAGCCGTCTCCACCGCGACCTCGGTAATCGTCCGAGAGTGTTGGAGTTTTCAACAGCCGCGTAAGTTTTCACTTGGAATCGCCGTCCGGAATGCCTAAGGATTACGGCGAACCGGTACATGGATGGAATTTCCCATGCGGACGGTTCGCCTCCATCACTTGCAGACAGTCGCGGACGGAAACGCCTCGACCGGGCAACAGTGGAGTTCACGGCACTCGGGGGCGATCCGTGATCATGTGACGTGTGGCAGATCGGCCCGACGGGAACAGGCCGGTGCCCTGGGTTTTGAGGAAATAAATCCTTGAATAATAATCGTGGTAACAACCGTCGGCGTGGCCGCGGTAATAATCGCCAGCAAGGCGGCCAGCAGACCAATCGGATCGACAGCAGGGCTCGCGGCAATGCGCCGCAGCTGCTGGAGAAGTATCGCAAGCTGGCACATGACGCGCATCTCAATGGCGACCGCGTGACTGAGGAATATTACCTTCAGTTCGCGGACCACTATTTCCGCGTGATCGCCGACCAGAAGCAGCGCCAGGAAGATTCGCGCCAGCCCCGCCGCGACGATCGTTCGTCGGATTACGGCGACGACTACGGCACGGACGAATATGGCGATTACGATGCGCCTGCCAGCCAGGAACGGCAGGAACGTCCCGAGCGGCAGGAACGTCCCGAACGCCAGGATCGACCTGAGCGGCAGGAACGTCCCGAACGTCAGGAGCGCCCTGAACGTCAGGAGCGCCCTGAACGTCAGGAACGCAGCTTCGACCGCCAGGACCGTCCGCAGCGTCAGGACCGTGCTCCGCGCGCCGAGCAGCAGGCTGAGGAACCGACCGCCGAGGCGACCGGTAACGAAGCCGAGCCCGAGCGTTCGGTCTACGAACCGGCCGAAAACCCCTTCGTGCGTGACAACCGCCCTTCGCGCGGCCTGAAGCAGCGCAAGCCGCGTCGCACCCGTGACGAGGCCGGCGGCGAAGGCGAAAGCAACGCGGCTTCCGCCTATGTTGCTGCTGCCGAACCTGCGGCCAACCTCGACCCGGCCATCTTGCCTCCCGCGATTTCGGCTGCGCCCGCCAAGCGGACGCCCAAGGCCGCCGCGGAAAAGCCCGCGGCTGAAAAGTCGGACGATGTGAAGTCCGATGAAACCGCCGAGGAAAAACCGCGCCGTCGCCGTACCCGCAAGGCCGCTACCCCGGCCGACGAAGGTGGCGACAGCCCGCTGGAAGCGGTCAACTCCTGAAACGAAACGCGAATGCGCCTAGCGCGCATTCGCTGACGTTCCGATCCACGGCCCACGTCCCGCCACAAGGCGAGACGTGCGTTGGCGTTTCATCCCGCCGGCAAGAAGCGAACCCGGCGCGAACTCCGCTTGCTTCCGGCCATCTTGCCCGTACATAGCCGCAGCAATGGATTCCCTACGGCGCGAGGCCCGGTTCTGAAACCCGCAATGGACTTCCTGAACCGCCATCTGCGCCTTGCGGCGGGGTTTGCAGCGATTCTCGCCGGGGCCATGGCGGCCTGCGGCTTCCAGCCCCTCGCACTCTGGCCGCTGACGTTGCTCGGCGTGGCCTGGCTTGCCGAACTGATCACACGTGCGCCGGGATGGCGGCGTGCCCTCTTGATCGGCTGGTGCTTCGGCCTCGGGCACTTCACGCTGGGGGACAACTGGATCGCCACGGCATTCACTTACCAGGCCTCCATGCCCGCCTGGCTGGGGATGATCGCGGTATTCCTGCTGTCGCTCTACCTCGCGATCTATCCCGGCCTCGCCGCGCTGGCGGGCTGGTTGCTGCTGAGGCTGGATCGCGGCCGCAGGGACGGTCCGCGTGATGTGCCGGGGCCGGGCGCCTTCCTCATTCTCGCGCTGGCACTCGCCGCCGCCTGGATCGTGAGCGAATGGCTGCGCGCCTGGGTCTTCACCGGCTTTGCCTGGAACCCGCTCGGCGTGGCTCTGCTCGGCGGCTTCCAAAGCCGCGGCCTCGCGCTGGCGGCACCGTGGGTGGGGACTTACGGTCTTTCCGGCCTGCTGGTCCTGATCGCCTGCCTCCCCGGCCTCCTCTGGCGGATGATCCGCAGCTTCAAAGGCCCTGCGCGCTGGAGCTGGGTGCTGCCCGGATTCGCCGTCTACATCCCGCTCACGATGCTGATGGCGCAGCCCGATCCCTGGGCACAGCGCAGCGAGGGAGCGATCCGCTTCACGCTGGTCCAGCCCGACATCCGACAGGAACGGATCGACGATCCGCGCCTTTACGAGGCCAATTTCGTGCAACTGGCGAGCCTTTCCGTTCCCCGCTCGCCGGGGGACAGGCGCTTGGTCTTTTGGCCGGAATCCGGCCTTGGGGACTATATTCGCGACGGTTATCCCCCCTTCCTCTACCGCATGTACACATATGCCGGAGACCCGGTTCTCGCCCGCGAGCGGATCGGGCGGGTAATCGGCCCTTACGGCCTGCTGATGACCGGTGCGGTGGATCTGGTGATGGAGGGCGATCAGGCCGTGGCCGCGCGCAACTCGGTTTCCGCGATCGACGGCAATGGCAACCTGCTGGCAAGCTATTCCAAGGCGCATCTGGTCCCCTACGGCGAGTACCTTGCCCTGCGCTGGCTGCTCGAACCCCTTGGCGCCACCCGTTTCGTAGCCGGAAACCTAGACTTCTGGCCCGGCCCGGGCCCGCGCACCGTCGACTTCGGCGAATGGGGCAAGGCCGGCATCCAGATCTGCTACGAGATCGTCTTCAGCGGGCAGGTCGTCGATCCCCGCGTAAGACCTGACTATATCTTCAACCCGTCCAACGACGGCTGGTTCGGGAGCTGGGGCCCGCCGCAGCACCTCGCCCAGGCCCGGCTTCGTGCTATCGAGGAAGGCCTGCCCGTCATGCGCTCGACCACGACCGGGATCAGCGCCGTGATCGATGCCGATGGTATCGTGCGCTCGTATGTCCCCTGGCATAGCGCAGGAAGGCTCGACGGAAGCATTCCGCCGCCTCACGAGCCCACGCCGTTCGCACGGTTCGGCAACTTGCTGCCGCTGACGCTTGCCCTCGGTTTCTGGCTTGTTGCGGTTTCCGTTATTGCGCTCCGGCGTCGGCGCGGGTAGACCCGTAACCACATAAAGATTTCTTTATATGTGGTGTCACGATGCGCAATGACTATGTCTTCACCTCCGAGAGCGTCTCGGAAGGCCATCCCGACAAGGTTTCGGACCAGATTTCCGACGCCATCGTCGATCTCTTCCTGTCGAAGGACCCGGAAGCCCGCGTCGCCTGCGAAACCCTGACCACCACCCAGCGCGTCGTCCTCGCCGGCGAAGTGCGTGGCAAGGGGATGATCGACAAGGACGGCCACTGGGAAGACGGCGCGCAGGAGGAAATCCAGCACATCGTCCGTGAAACCGTGAAGCGCATCGGCTACGAACAGGCCGGCTTCCACTGGCAGGACCTGCTGTTCGAAAACCACCTGCACCCGCAGAGCGCGGACATCGCGCAAGGCGTGGACTCGGCCGGCAACAAGGACGAAGGCGCGGGCGACCAGGGCATCATGTTCGGTTTCGCCTGCGACGAGACGCCGGACCTCATGCCGGCCACGCTCGACTACAGCCACAAGATCCTCGAACGCCTCGCAGCGGACCGCCATTCGGGCGCCGCGCCGTTCCTCGAACCCGACGCCAAGAGCCAGGTGACCCTGCGCTTCAAGGACGGCGTGCCGGTGGAGGCGACCGCCGTGGTCGTCTCGACGCAGCACAAGGCCGGTTACCACGAAGGCGCCAAGGACGCGGAACTCAAGGCTTACGTGAAGAAGGCCGTGGGCGAGATCCTGCCCGCGGGCTTCGTCACCGAGAACACCAAGTTCCACATCAACCCGACCGGCAAGTTCGAAATCGGCGGCCCTGACGGCGACGCCGGCCTGACCGGCCGCAAGATCATCGTCGACACTTACGGCGGCGCGGCCCCGCATGGCGGCGGCGCTTTCTCGGGCAAGGACCCGACGAAGGTCGACCGTTCGGCTGCCTATGTCACCCGCTACCTCGCCAAGAACGTCGTCGCGGCGGGCCTGGCCAAGCGCTGCACGATCCAGATCGCCTATGCGATCGGCGTTTCCGAGCCGCTTTCGCTCTACGTCGACACGCACGGCACCGGCAAGGCCAGCGATGCCGAACTCGAAGTGGCGATCACCAAGGTCGCGGCTGACGCGCTTGGCGGCCTGACCCCGCGCGGTATCCGCGTCGGTCTTGGCCTGAACAAGCCGATCTACGGCAAGACCGCGGCCTATGGCCACTTCGGCCGCAAGCCGGAGGGCGACCTGTTCCCCTGGGAACGCACTGACCTTGCCGATGCGCTGAAGGCCGCACTGGCCTGACCGGCCGCACCTTCGAAGGCATTGAAACGGCCGGGTTTCCGAAAGGAAGCCCGGCCCGTTCGCTTTGGCGCGGAGCCGGTCCGGCCCTCGCCATCGATGAACCGCCAACCTTGATCGACCAACGACGGCTTCCGGCTTGCACTGCGCGGCAAGCGGTCTAGGTCGTAAACTCATAAACGGCGCCATCGAGGCGCCCAAATGGCCCAGCGCTGCGTCGGGAAGGCTTGAAATATCGACATATTCCATCACCTTCCCTCCTGGCGCTGAGCCATTTTGCCTCAAACCTCGATGGTGCCGTTTATGAGTTTACGACCTAGCCTCATGGCATCGGCTTGCCGCGCCTTGCCGGCAGGCATCAAGGGACACACTCCACATGATCGAACTCGACCGCCGCGGCGCCCTGGGACTGGCTGCCGCGCTTCCGCTCGTATCGGCATTGCCCGGTCTCGCCAGCAGCGCCGCCGCCGCCACGAACGATCTTGCCGCCTGGGATCTCACTGATCTCTATCCCGACCTTGCAAGCTGGGAAACCGCCCGCAAGCAGGTGATGGATGCCCTGCCCCGCCTTGCCGCATACAAGGGCATGCTCGGCCAGAGCGCCGAGGCCATGGCGAAAGTGCTTGAGGACATCTCCGCCGTCACTCTCAAGGCGATCCGCGTCTACACTTATGCCGCGCTCAAGGCCGACGAGGACCTGCGCATCGCCCCCAACCAGGAACGCCAGGCCCAGGTGCAGGACATGTTCGCCGCCTTCGGAGAGGCGACCGCCTGGACCAGCCCGGAAATCCTCGCCGCGGGCAAGGACAAGGTGGAGCGCTTCATCGCCTCCAACGATGCGCTGAAGCGCCGCTTCGCCTTCTCGCTGCGCAATACCCTGCGCAAGGCCGACCACACGCTCGACACACAGGGCGAGCAGATCCTCGCGGCCGCATCGTCGCCGCTCTCCGGTCCCGGCACGATCCGCGAACAATTGTTCAACTCGGACATCCCCTGGCCCACGATCACCCTTTCGGACGGACGCGAAACCCGGCTCGACAGCCAGGGCTATTCGCTTACCCGGGATGCCGCGAACCGCGAGGACCGCAAGAAGGTGTTCGATGCCTACTTCGGAGAGATGGGCAAGTTCGAAAGCTCGCTGGGCGCCGCCATGGCCGCCAAGCTCAAGGGCGACGTCTTCGAGGCGCGCATCCGCAAATACCCCAATTCGCTCGCCATGGCCCAGGCGGACGACGATGTGCCCGAGACCGTCTACCGCACGCTCGTATCGGCCACGAACGAAGGGCTTCCCCAGCTTCACCGCTATTTCCAGCTCCGCCGCAAGATGCTGAAGCTGCCGGATATCCATTATTACGACATCTACCCGCCGCTGGTCAGCCTCGACCGCAAGTTTACGCTCGCCGACATGCGCAACATCACGTTGAAAGCCGTCGCCCCGCTCGGGCCGGATTACGTGAAGCAGCTGGGCGAGGCGACCGCGGCCCGCTGGATGGATCCGCTTCCCCGGCCCGGCAAGACGTCCGGCGCCTACATGAACGGCTCCGTCTACGACGTGCACCCCTACCTGCTGCTCAACCTCGGCGAGAACTACGAAGGTCTGTCCACTTACGCGCACGAGTGGGGCCATGCCATGCACAGCCTGCTGGCGAAGTCCGCCCAGCCGTTCGAACTGGCGGACTATCCCACTTTCACGGCGGAAATCGCCTCGACCTGCAACGAACTGCTGCTCACCGACTACATGCTGGACCAGGCCAAGACGAAGCAGGAGCGCATCTACTACCTCGGCATGCGGCTGGAAGGGCTGCGCGGCACTTACTTCCGGCAAACGATGTTCGCGGAGTTCGAACTGAAGATGCACGAGATGGCGGAGGCCGGTCAGGGCCTTTCCGGCGAGAGCCTGACGAGGGTCTATCTCGATCTGCTGAAACGCTATCACGGCCCGGATTTCGTGATCGACGAACCCTATGCGATCGAATGGGCCTATATCCCGCACTTCTTCAGCTTCTTCTACGTCTACCAGTACGCCACCTCGATCACTGCGGGGACATGGTTCGCCAATGCCATCCTCAAGGGAGGAAACACAGAGCGCGAACGCTATCTCGACGTGCTGCGCGCGGGCGGCTCGGACCATCCCACGGCGATCCTCAAACGGGCCGGTCTCGACATGACCAGCCCCCAGCCCTACCGCGATCTCATCGCCGGGTTCGGCCAGACGATAGACGAGATCGAATCCCTGCTCGGCTAAGCCGGCGATCCGACCGTAATTCGGGACGGGAGGCGTCGACATCGCGCCTTCCCCGTCCTACCTGCCGCACGATTGCACCGGCCATTCTCCGTGGCTGACCCAAGGCTGACCCATGGCATATGAAACGCTGATTTCCGTCTCCCAACTCCATGACCTGCTGGCTTCCGGGGAGGACGTGCTGATCCTCGACTGCGACTTCGAGCTGGGCCAGCCGGACAAGGGCCGCGAAAGCTATCGCGCCGGGCACCTTCCCGGCGCGCGCCATGCCCATCTCGACGACGACCTGGCCGGGCCGCCGGACGGTACCAACGGTCGCCATCCGCTGCCCGCCCCGGTCGCGCTCGCCGCGTTCCTGCGCGGACAGGGACTGAAGCCGGGACAGCAGGTCGTCGCCTGCGATTCCAGCGGCGGGGCCTGGGCCGCCCGCGCCTGGTGGCTGCTGCGCTGGGTCGGCCATGCCCCGGTCGCCGTGCTGGACGGCGGCAAGCAGGCATGGCTCGCGGCAGGCCTGCCGATCGAAACCGGAGAGCCTGCCCCCTGTGCACCGGGTACTTTCGTTGCGGGCGAACCGCTGGTGCCCGCCCCGGTAAATGCCGCGCAAGTGCTCGCAAATATCGAAACCGGCGCCGCGCAGACGCTCGACGCCCGCGATCCGTCGCGGTTCCGGGGCGATCCCAATCCGATCGACCCCGTTGCCGGGCACATCCCGGGCGCGCGAAACCGGTTCTTCCGGGACAACCTCGGCCCGGACGGACGCTTCCGTTCTGCCGATGAACTAGCTGCCCGCTTCAGCGACCTGCTCGGCGGCCGGCCCGCGATACTCAGTTGCGGTTCGGGCGTAACCGCCTGCCACAATGCACTCGCCATGGCCGTGGCGGGGCTGGCCGAACCACATCTCTATCCCGGCTCGTGGAGCGAGTGGATCGCCGATCCGGCGCGTCCCGTCGCCACGGGTGACTGACGGCCGGCCGCATCGAAGCCGCTCTCGAAAGCTGCAATTCCCGCCGAAGAACAATTACATCCTTGCCGTCAGGCCGCATTCCTGTGCTTGACGAACATCGTACCGGAAATCGGGGGCTGGCCCCGAAGCGATGAATTCTTCCGGTCGGGGGCGACGATGACGATGCGGCTCTGGGCAGGCCTGACAGCATGCCTCCTGGCGGGGACGGCAATGGGCGGGTCAGGCACGGCCATGGCCCGTCCTGCACCTTTGCCGGGCCAGCTCGCCAGCGAGCTTCATGCCCTTGCCGACTATGACACCTCGGGCGACCCGCAAGCCGCGCTGAACCGGATCGACGCGCTGCTCGCAAAGGCGCGCAAAACCCGGGGCCTCGACCCTGTGGACCTGCTTCTTGCCGATGCCACGCGCGGCGAAGCCCTGTTCTGGCTCGGCCGCTACGCGGAAGCGCTCGCCGTCTTCCGCCGGTTCGATGCGGAAATGACCGCTCGCGGCCAACCGATGACACCGCGCCGGGCCGACATCGTCAACAATATCGGTTCCGCGCTCTCCAGCCTCGGAAAGCTCGACGAGGCCCACGGCTACAAACAGCGCGCTCTCGCGATCGCCGAGGAGATCTCCGGGCCGGGCAGCAGCGAATATGCCGCCGCGCTCTACGGGCTCGCGGTGATCGACTATCGACGCGGCCTGCCGCTGGAGGCGATCCCGAAAGTCGAGCAGGCCCTCGCCATCAGCCGCGCCGCTGCGGAGCGCACGGGAACGAACCTCGAAAATCCCGCCATCTACGGCATCACGCTGTCGACCCTTCGCATACAGGCAGGCGATTCCGCCTCCGCCGTCGATGCTGCCCGCGATGCCGCCAGCTGGGCCGAGGCTCGCCTTGGCAAGGGACACCGGATCACGCTGGCATCGCTCAATGCACTGGGGGCCGCGCTCAACGATGCCGGCCTCTACGGACGGGCCACCCCGATCCTGCGCCGCGCGCTGGACTTGCGCATGGCGAACCCTTCGCCTGACCAGCGCGACGTCGGCTATTCGCTCAATGCGCTGGCCTACTCGCTCGACCTCGCCGGTTTTTCCGAAGAAGCGCGTCCTTTCTACGAGCGCTCGGCAGCGATCTTCGAGGCATTGCCACCTTCGGGCCAGTCGATGTCGGGCGCCAACATCTTCGGCCAGATCGCACGCATCGCGCGGGACGACGGAGAAACCGAAACCGCGCTGGCCCTTTATCGCAAGGCACTGGCGCTGGCTCGCCGCAACGCGGCCTCTCCCGACGATCCCGAAGTGCTGTGGGCCGAATTCAGCCTCGCCAAGATGCTGAATCTGACGGGCGATCCAAAAAGCGCGCTGGCGCTGCTCGATCACGTCAACGCGGGCTATGCGAAGCGGGCGCAGGCCGCCAACCTCGATCGCATCTCCGGTCTCGCGCTGCGGGGTCTTATCGATGCGCGTCAGGGCGATCCGGTCGGTGCGCTCGAACGGCTGAAACCCGTCCTGGCTACCTTGCGCGAACATCTGCTGGACCGGGCATCCCCGGCTGCGGGCTCGGTGCGCCTGCGCGATCAGGCTTCGGGGCTCTTCGTGCTCGAAAGCCGCGTGGCGCTTGCCGCCGGGGACATGGAAACCGCGTTCGGCGCCCTCCAGATGGCGGGAATGGGGGACCTCCAGACCGCGTTTGGCGGCGCAGGTCCCTATCGCGGCGGCCATGGCCCCGAAGCCGAAGAGGCCATTCGCGCCTACCGCAACGAAGCCGCCGAACTGCGCGCCCTGCGCCGAGAACGTGACCGGGCGACCGGCGACGGCCAAAGCCTGTCCCCAGATGCTGCGGAAAAGCTCGCCGCATCGGAAACGCGCCTTGTCCGGCTCGATGCCGAGATCGCGCGGCTTGTCCCCGGCCATACCGCGCTGTCCAGCCTGGCCCCCGCCGGGCTCATCGCCACCCGCGCACACTTGCGCGGCGATCAGGCGGTTCTCCTTTACGGACAGGATGCCGAAGGTCTGGTCGTGCTTGCGGTCACGCGCGGGGGCATCGCTTCCGCGCTGGTGCCGGTGACACCGCGCCGCCTGCTCGACCTGCAACGCCGCCTGCGCGGATCGATCGAGGAAGGCGTGCTAACGGACGGCCGATCCGCTTTCGACCGGCAGGCTGCCCACGAACTCTACACGCTGCTGTTCCCTACCCCTATCGCACGCGCCGTGCATGACCGCGAAGAGTTGGCTGTCCTCGCGCAGGGCACCCTGGCCGCGCTGCCGTTCGACCTGCTCGTCACCGCACCGCCCCGCGGATCGGACAGCGATCCACAAGCCCTGCGCGAAACCCCGTGGCTGGTCAGGACTCACGCCGTCGGCACCCTGATAAGCGCTTCCACGCTGTCATCCGGTACATCGCGAAGAGCCGGCCGGCGCGGATTCGTCGCATCGGCGCTCCAGTGCTGCGAAATCCCGATGCCGATGCCTCTGATGCCGTCGCCACGGTAGTCTCCGCCCTCCCCGGCCTGCCGAGCCTGCCCGGCGCCGGGAATGAGCTTGCCGCGATGGCCGCAACCTTCAGGGGCGAACGCCGGCTGCTCCTCGGCTCCGGCGCCACCGAGGCAGCGGTCAAGGCCGCGCCGCTGGACCGGGCGGGGGTGATCGCCTTCGCCACGCACGGACTGGTGGGCGGCGCCTATCGCAACATGCTCGAACCCGCGCTCGTCCTGACGCCTCCCGCCGATGCGGGCGGGTCCGAAGACGGGTTGCTCACGGCCTCGGAAATCGCGCGGCTCAAGCTCGACGCGGACTGGGTGATCCTTTCCGCCTGCGACACCAGTGCGGGCGACAGCGAGAATGCGCCGACCTATTCCGGCCTGGCACAGGCCTTCATTTCCGCCGGCGCCCGTTCGCTGCTGCTGTCGCACTGGCCGGTGCGGGACGATGTCGCCAGCCGGCTGACACTGGCCACGGTGAAAGGCGCGCGTGGACATACCCGCCGCGCCGAAGCGCTGCGCCGGGCCCAACTCGATGTGCTGGGCGACCGGAGCGTGGCGGGCGCGGCCCATCCGGCGATCTGGGCGCCGTTCGTGCTGGTGGGGAACTAGGTCGTAAACTCATAAACGGCACCTTCGGCCCGAGCTGTTCGCCATTTGGGCGCCTCGATGGTGCGTTTATGAGTTTACGACCTGGTGCTTGGTTCAGCCATTTTTGCCGGCTTCCTCTTCCTCCCAGGTGGGGTAATCGGTGTAGCCGCGCGCGCCGAGGTCACCGTACCAGGTAGCGCGGTCGGCAGCGTTGGTCGGATGGCCGGCGCGCATGCGCTCGACCAGGTCGGGGTTGGCAATGAACGGGCGGCCGAAGGCGATGAGGTCGAGCTCGCCCGACTGCAGGGCCGCCTCGGCGGTGTCCTTCTCGAAGCCGCCTGCGGCAATCAGGATGCCGGTATAGGTGTTACGGAAATCGCGTGCGAAGTTTTCGGGCATCTTCTCGGCGCCAATCGTCAGCTGATCGCTGAGATGCACATAGGCAAGGCTGCGCTTCTCGAACTCGCCCGCCAGCGTGACCCAGGTTTCGGCCTCGTCTTCGTAGGGCTTCATGCCGAACAGGCGGCCGAACGGCGAGACGCGCACGCCGACCCGGTTGCTGCCGATCTCCGCGCTGATCGCGTCGAGCGTTTCGAGCATGAAGCGCAGGCGGTTCGCGATCGAGCCACCATAGCGGTCCTCGCGCTTGTTGAACGCGCCGTTGACGAACTGCTCGAAGAGGTAGCCATTGGCGCCGTGGAGCTCGACGCCGTCGAAACCGGCATCGATGGCCGTGCGCGCCGCCCGCACGAAGTCGTGGGTAATTCGGGCGACTTCTTCGGTCTCAAGCGCGCGCGGAGGGCTGGCAGCGAGCGTCTTGGCGGTGCCGTTCTCGTCGCGCCCGAAAGCCCAGACGTTCTCGCCCACGCTTGATGAACACGAAACCGGCGACTGTTCCTCGCCCAGGATCGAGGTGTGCGAGACACGCCCCACATGCCAGAGCTGGGCAAACATGCGGCCACCTTTCGCGTGAACCGCGTCGGTCACACGCCGCCAGCCTGCGACCTGCTCGCGCGTATAGAGGCCCGGATTGAACAGGTAGCCGCAGCCTTCCAGCGAGACCGGGGCCCCTTCGCTGATGATGAGGCCTGCGTCAGCGCGCTGGCTGTAGTACTTCACGGTCAGGTCGTCGGGCACGGTGTCGAGCGCCCGCGCCCGGGTCATCGGCGCCATGACGACGCGGTTTCGCAGTTGGAGACCGGAGAGGTCGAAGGGCTCGAAAAGCTTGGTCATGGGAATCCTGGAAAGTACGGGTTTGGAATTGGAGCGATGCGTTGCTCCTAATTAGAGTGGAACTGAGGGCTGATAATCCCCTTGCCATTCCAGCCAGCCGATCCCACAATTCCCGAATGGACACGCAAGACCGATTTTCCGGACTGATGGAATTCGTCACGACCGTGCGCCAGGGGAGCTTCGCGGCCGCCGCCCGGGAGCTGGGTGTCACGGGTTCCGCGGTCGGCAAGAGTATCACGCGCCTGGAGGCGCGCCTCGGGACCAAATTGCTGCACCGGACAACGCGGCTTTTGACCCTGACCGCCGAAGGCCAGCTCTACCTCGATGCGTGCCAGAGGATCATCGATGACCTGGAAGGGACCGAACTGGCGATGGCGTCGGGGCGGGACACGCCGGTAGGGACGCTTCATCTCAACCTGCCTGCGGCGTTCGGGCGCAAACACGTGATGCCGATCCTGCTGGATCTCACGGCCCGGTACCGCCACCTCCACCTCTCGGTGATGTTCACCGAGCGCACGGCCAACGTCATCGATGAGGGCATCGACCTCGCCGTGCGCATCGGCGCGCTCGGCAACGACGCGGACCTGACCGCGCGGCGGCTCGGCACCCAGCGGCTCCTGATCTGTGCCTCCCCGGACTACCTTGCGCGCCATGGCGCCCCGACAACTCCGGAGGAATTGACACAGCGTGATTGCATCATCGGTTGGAGGCGCGTTCCCCGACCGGTGTGGTTGCTGAAGGATGAGGCCGGTGGCGAGATCGCTCAGGAAGTGAAGGTACGCCATGAATTCAGCGACGGCGAAGCGATCGTCGCGGCCGTTCTGGCGGGAGAAGGCCTGTCCCAGCTCCCGACCTGGTTGATCGGCAAGGAGCTTGCTTCAGGCGCTCTTGTGCCGGTGCTGGAGGAATTTGCCGGCGCACAAATGCCGATCCACCTCGTCTGGCCCAGCTCCCGCTATGAGCAGCCGCGCCTGCGCATAGTGATCGACGCCCTGGCTGCCGCGGCGCAAGAGCCGGGATCGTGCTTTACGCCAGAAGCGCCTTCCCGAGACTAATGCCACCAGAAATTGACAAGGATAGGTTCTGCAGCGGCTCGCGACCCTTCGGTCGTTCAGCGGTCGAATTCCCGTTCCCCGGTGCAGTCCTGTCCACTTGCCCATCCCATACGCCCACGCCGGGCCGGGTTGCGGCTATAGCTGATGGGGTGGACGCCCCCGACAGCCTTTATGGCAAAGTGGAGGTGTTGAAGCACCACTGAGGAGGCGTCCGTGTCACAGGTTACCACAATCGGTCTGGATAT
>NZ_LGJH01000148.1 GCF_001298105.1 Novosphingobium sp. ST904
CTGGCTGGCCGTGTAATATATCCGACGACGCTGCTTCATCGCGACACTCCATCTTCCTCAAAAGATTAAAGTGTTGCCACCACCCGTTGAACCCACCGGGGTTAGCGGAAGGGCAGCTTCTCATTGGCGGTAGTCGCGAAGCTGACTACACTGGGCCGCTAGAGGTTGGATCAATCAATGACAAAGATTCGCGTTGGCGGCCGGTATCTTATCGACGGGTATCCAGCGACCGTGATCGGCATCCTTTCCGACCGTCAGTTTGACGCAGAGTATCCTGCGGACGAATGGGCGGATGTTCTTGGGACGGGTATTCTTGTCAGGGATGATCAAGCGGGACTGATCCATTACTCCGATCTTGAAGACATCCGCATCGAACCTCTATGACCGCAGGTGGTGGGAAGCGGTCATCTGCAAAGACCCCGTACGCGAAAAGCAGTGACCCAATCTCGGACCATCTCGTCTGGTGCGGGCGACACCGTTATTATGCGCGTGGCAAAGAATTCGCGAGGGTAGGCTCCAAGGTGACCAAACGCTCCCTTCGAAACCGTAGGTCGACCTTCAACGGTAATGCTGGCTAAACCTGCTCCAATACAAACATATTCTCGGCTGAGTTCGCCTGTCAGATCCTTACCACATCCGTCCTTCGGGCAATGGAACCATGATCGATCGTCAGCTTGTTTTGACGAAGCGATTCCAGCGGTGAAATCGGGACTTGAAAACCTCGAAGTCTCGAAGCCAGTGACGATAACTCCAGAATAAACGCTTTTGGGACCTAGTATAGCGCAACCAAGATCAGATTGCGCGACATCGGCAGGGCGCGAAAAATTGGGAAAGCCTACCTCGCAGGCCGATTTCAACAAGGTTGTTCGATCAATTTGATACCATGCTGCCAACCCCACGCATGCTGTGAGAGATGCTGCCCAGAAGCCTGTGATCATTCTCATGGTTTGAAAATACAGTTCGCCCCATCGACCGCAATGTCAGCGTTCGCCGAACGGCAAGTTTCAGATTAAAATCGTGAAATCCGGTCGTTCCGGTTCGGGAAGGCCAGCACACGACCGGAATGACCAAAATTGCGGGCTAGCGAACGGCCCGCTCACAGGCTGCCAGCGCTTCCGCAGCCAGCTTGTCTGCGTAAGGCTGGTCGGAAGGCTCCGCCCATACTTTCAGATCAGGGATCAATGAAGGGTCCGCACAAATGCTGGCTGCTGCCAGCGCAGGGATCGTAATTGATTCCCTTCTGAGTTCCGCTTGTAAGAATGGGAGCGCGGTAATGGGATCAAGACCGGCAAGCCCCAATATCGCTTCGCCTCTGACGCAATCGTCCGGGTCTGATGCGGCAAGAAATAACGCATCTCGCACGGCGGATGTGCCTCTGCCCTCTTGGCTTAGAAGCAAGACGGCCCAATCGCGATTTGCGCGATCAGGGTCACGAGTGAGTTCTATGAGCCTCTCAAGGTTCGCAGCAGCAAACGGTCCATCGGCCAGCGGCACTTGCTCAGCTATGACCGATTTCAGAAATTCCGAGGGAGGTTCATAGCGCTCGATCATCATGACGACATGCCATGACCAGCGCGAGGCAGCAATAATGCCTGGAACGTTGGCGTGTCCGTAAGTGCGGCTTTCGATCGAGCGACTGAAAAGGCAACCTTCTGAAACCTGTCCATGCCGCCTGGACACGGAGCCCTGCGCGAATGGCATTCCATCCCTGCGTTGACAAGCGCGACTCCATCTGAAACGATAACGATCGTTATGAATTACAAGCCTGCAAAGGGCGGTGGAGCGAGATGGATTCGAAGGGCGAAGAGAGCGTGCGCGCGCCGCGTGCCCGTATGAACGGCGGCTACGGGAAGGGTGGCTGCGGGGTTCGCGACAGTGTTTCGCGGTGGGCGAGGCTGCCATGAGCCTGCCCCTTCCCGCGCTCGATCCCGCGCGTGCCAGGCAGGCGCTAGGTGCCTTTCAGTCCGCTCTAGGTGCCGCTCACGTCTACTTCGATGAAACCGACATCGCGGCCTATCAGGACAAGTTCGCGGTAGACGACGCCTTGCACCATCCTGCAGGTGCGGTAGCCCCCGCCACGGTCGAGGAGATACAGGCGGTGATGCGGATCGCCCGCGAGCACCGCATCCCGCTCTGGCCGATCAGCCGGGGCAAGAACCTGGGCTATGGCGGCAGCGCGCCGGTGCTTGCCGGGTCGGTGATCCTCGATCTCTCCCGCATGAAGAGGATCGAATACGACGAGGCCAACGGAACCGTCCTGCTGGAACCGGGCGTAGGCTTCTACGATCTCTACGATTTCCTTCAGGCGCGCGGCATGAAGCACTGGCTGTCCACGCCCGGAAATTCGTGGGGTTCGGTGGTCGGCAACGCGCTCGACCGCGGGGTCGGCTATACGCCATATGGCGAGAACACGAGCAAGATCTGCGGCATGGAAGTGGTGCTGGCGGACGGCACCCTGCTGCGCACCGGCATGGGCGCGATGGACGGTTCGCCGACATGGCAGCTCTATCGCTACGGCTTCGGCCCGGCCTGGGACCAGCTCTTCGTCCAGTCCAACTTCGGCGTCGTCACCAAGATGGGGCTCTGGCTGATGCCGGAGCCGGAATCGCTGATGGGCATGGACGTGGAGTTCGACCGCCCGGAAGACCTAGGCCCGCTGATCGACGCGATCGCCCCGCTGCGGCGCGAGGGGCTGCTCCAGCAATCGCCCACCATCGGCAACTGGCTGCGCGCCGCCGCCGTACTGACCACGCGCGACCAGTGGACGAAGGACCCCGGCGCGATCAGCGACAGCGTGATCCAGGCGATCCGCGACAAGTACAAGGTCGGCTGGTGGGGCGTGAGCCTACGGCTCTATGGCCGCGAAAGCGTGAACAAGGCCGCCTATGCCGTGCTGGAGCAGGAGATGCAGCGCCTCAGGCCGATGAGCCTGCGGCCTGCCGAATGGAAGCGCGGGGCACCGCTGGAAGCCTCGGGCTGGACGGGCACGCCGGTCACTTTCCCGATGCAGAACGCCAACTGGCACGGCGGCCGGGGCGGGCATCTGGGCTTCTCCCCGGTGCTGCCACAATCGGGCAGCGCCGCCATGGCGCAGTTCAAGCGGACTTACGCGCGCTACCGCGAACACGGCATGGACTATCAGGCCAGCTTCGCCTTCGGAGAACGCCACCTCATCAACGTCAACGCCGTGCTCCTGAACAAGGACGACGAGGCGATGATGCGCAAGGTCGATCCCTTCCTGCGCCAGCTCATCGCCGACGCGAGAGCGCAGGGTTACGGCGAATATCGCACGCATCTGGACTATATGGACCTTGTTGCCGGAACCTACGATTTCAACGACCACGCGCTGCTGCGGCTGAACGAGCGCGTGAAGACGCCGCTCGATCCCATGGGCATCATCGCGCCGGGCAAGAGCGGCATCCGGCCCGCGAAAGCGGCGGAGGCAGCGGCATGAGGAAGGC
Organism: Novosphingobium sp. ST904; assembly: GCF_001298105.1. Lineage (GTDB taxonomy): Bacteria > Pseudomonadota > Alphaproteobacteria > Sphingomonadales > Sphingomonadaceae > Novosphingobium. The sequence goes on from NZ_LGJH01000148.1 coordinate 3,462, forward strand.
ACTGCCCCCCCTGCTCGCGCTCTCCCTGCTCGCCGGTTGCGGCGGCACGAAGGACGGCGCCTCCGCCGGGCCTGCCGTCAAGGGACCGCCGCCCATGCCCCCGCCGGTAACGCTGGCATCGCGGCCGGATGCCGGCCCGGGCGAGCGGCTCTTCATCGAGAAATGCGCGATGTGCCACGGCCCGGTCGGCATGGGCACCGGGCTGCTCGCGCGGCGGGTGGACGAACCGGCTCTGGAAAAGCGCAAGGATCTCAGCGCAGATTTCGTGGTGCAGGCCGCGCGCATCGGCATCGGCAACATGCCGGCGATCCCGCGCGCGAAGTGAGCGACGAGCAGATGGGGCTGATCGCAGGCTACCTCGCCAAGGGTGATGCAAATGGGGGGAAAGCGCAGTGACGGCCGGGATTACCCGCCGCCGCCTGATCGGCGGTGCAGCCGCGGCAGCGCCGCTGGCGGTGCTCGGCACCGCGCTGGCGGGACGGCCCGCAGAAGGCGCCGTGCTGCTGGTTCACGACGACACGATGGCGAGCGGCCGCCGCTTCGCCGCCCATGCCGCGGCGCTGGGCACCCATTCGGTGGCGCTGCATGGCGAACGGGTGCGCCTCGTCCGCCAGTTGCTGGCCCGGCGCCCCGCACGAATATTCGGCCTGACCCGCCATGCGGACCACCTGCTGTTTGCCGAAGTGGCAGGCGAGGCGGGATACGAGGAACTGGCCTCGATCCAGCATCGGGAAGCTCGCCGGCCAAGAACGCGCTGTTCCGTGGCGGCAGAAACGCTGGCCTCGCTCGCCCGCGCCGCCGGGCCCTGCTGGCCCGAAGCCTTCGCGGAGCTGGCGCTGGGCACAGCGTCAGGGCCATCACCGCTCCGGCCTGTACCCCGCCCGGAGCCCGCCTTCAGCTGGGTTTTGCGGCCAACGGCCTGATAACAAGGGATTCCGGCCGCTTGCGGGCAACCCATTCGCCGCGCCCCGGGAAGTTGCGCAGCACTTCCCCATCCCACAGCCGCACCGTGCGCCGATGAAAGCGCCAGCGCCCGTCCTCGCAGCGCACCGCATGATCGTCATACCAGCCGGTGAAGCGCAGGACATAGGGCGGCTCGCCTTCGCACTCGGTCACGAAGGCAAAGGCGCGCATCTTCACGGAACCGTCTTCCTGGGGGCGGTACTGGATCTGGGTGACGTGATGCTGCCGCCCCGGAAACCCCGGCGCGTTGCGGTAATGCTCCGCAATCCCGCGAATGCCTTCGTGTCCTTCCCAGATATCGGGGTCCTCGAAGACCTCCTCCACCATCCGGGCATCCGGCGTGAAGCAGGAAACCAGCGCCTCGACGTCGCCTGTGTCGAGCGCCCAGCTATAATCGGCGATCAGGTCCTGAAGCGCCAGTCGGTCTTCAATCGGCAGCAGCGGCAATGTCATTCTCTCCCTGATTTGTGCGCCTTGACCACACCGTAACACTCGTTACTATTGTTCGCAAGCGACCTCGCGGGAATCGGGGCGCGAGCGAGAGGGACACGTGGGCAAGATCATCGTTACCGGCGCTTCGGGCGCCTTCGGCAAGGCCGCGGCCGGGCTGCTGCTCGAACGCTGCGCGCCGGAAGACCTCATATTCCTGACCAGGACGCCGGAGAAGCTCAAGTCCCTTGCCGAGGCAGGTGCGCAGGTCCGCGCGGCGGACTTCGACGATCCCACCTCCCTGCCCGGCGCCATGGCGGACGGCGAGAGGATGCTGCTCATCAGCACCGCGCGCGTCGGCACGCGCGTGGGCCAGCATCGCCATGCGGTGGAAGCGGCAGTGCAGGCCGGGGTGCGTCACATCGTCTACACCTCGCTGATTTCTGCCGACGCGCCTGACAATCCCGCCATCGTCCGGCACGATCACCGTGCCACGGAAGAGATCGTCGAGGCGTCCGGCGCGCAGTGGACCCATCTGCGAGACAGCCAGTATTCCGAGGCCATCGCCCTCGCCATGGTCATTCCCGCGCTCGCGGCCGGCCACAAGCCGGACAACTGTGCCGATGGAAAGGTCGGCTTCGTGAGCCGGGACGATTGCGTGGCATCCGCCGTCGGCGTGCTGACGCAGGACGGGCACGGGAACCGCGCCTATACCCTCACCGGTCCCGAGCTGCTCTCCATCCCCGAAGCGCTCGCGATGGCAAGCGGGATCGCCGGCAAGCCCATCACAGTCGAGCACGTCGATGACGAGGCTATGTTCGCCTACTTCGATTTCCTGGGCGTGCCGCGCCATGCCTCCGATATCGTTCCCGATGGCCCGATCCCATGGTCCAGCGACGACATGGTGACGTTCGGCACCGCGATCCGTGAAGGGTTCTTCGCGCGCTGCACCGATCACGTCGAGCGTCTCTCAGGCCGTCCGCCCCGCTCGCTCCGCGACGTGATGCTGCAGCACCGGGGAGCATGGCCGCAATGATCCGCCTTTCACTTGTACTGGTTCCCGCCACGCTGCTCGCAGCCTGTTCCGGCGCCAAACCCGCCGCCGGCACGGGGGACGACTGGCCTTCCCCCAAGGGCAATGCCGAGGCCACGCACTTCTCCGCTCTTACCGAGATCGACAAGGGCAACGTCTCGCGCCTGGGCCTGGCGTGGTCCCACGATCTCGGCACAAACCGCGTGCAGGAAGCGACGCCGGTGGTGATCGACGGGATCATGTACACCAGCGGCAACCTGGGCCGCGTCTATGCACTGGACGCGGCGAACGGAACGCCGCTCTGGTCCTTCGAACCCGAGGTGGACATGCAGGCCAACCGGTCCGCCTGCTGCGACCAGGCCAATCGCGGTGTCGCGGTGGCCGGCGGCAAGGTCATGGTCGGCACGCTGGACGGCTGGCTCTACGCGCTCGACGCGAAGACCGGCAAAGTCGCATGGAAAGTCGACACGATCACCGACGCTCGCGCGGCTATACCATTACCGCGCGCCGGAAGTGGCGGGCAACCTCGTGATCATCGGCAATGCCGGTGCCGAGTACGACGTGCGCGGCTACGTTACCGCCTATGATCTCGCAACCGGCAAACAGGCCTGGCGCTTCTTCACCGTGCCCCACGATCCCCGGCTCGGCCCACAGGAGAATGCCGCGCTGGACAAGGCCGCAAAGACATGGTCGCCGGACAGCCGCTGGGACATCGGCGGCGGCGGCTCCGTGTGGGATGCCATCAACTATGATGCGCGGTTCGACACTGTCATCTTCGGCGTGGGCAACGGCGGGCCCTACAATATCATGCGGCGGTCCCCCGGCGGGGGCGACAACCTCTACTTGTCCTCGCTCGTCGCGCTCGACCGCAAGACCGGACGGGTGAAATGGCACTATCAGGAGACACCGGGCGACGCCTGGGACTTCACTGCCACCCAGCCGATGCTGTTCACCGATCTGGACATCGACGGCAGGCGGCACCCGGTCGTGATCCATTCGCCGAAGAACGGCTTCCTCTTCGTGATCGACCGGGAAACCGGCAAGCCGCTCGCCGTCAACGCCCTGGTCCGCACGAGCTGGGCCAAGGGCTACGACCTCAAGACCGGCCGGCCTGACAAGACGCCGGAAGGCTCCGCCTACTGGCAGGGTCCGAAGATCGTCTTCCCCGCCTCTCCGGGCGCGCGCAACTGGTATCCTGCCGCTTACGATCCCGGGCGCGGGCTCTACTTCGCCTCGGTGCTGGACATGGGCAACCTGATGTTCGCGACACCGCCGCTGGACAAGGGCGACGCACGGCGGCCCAAAGCGCTCAACGTCGAAACCGCGCTGCTGTTCACCGCCGATCTCAAGGCATTGCTGCCCACGCTCCCCAAGCCGATGCAGGATCAGGTTCGCGCCCTTCCCGAGTGGAAGTGGGTGGAGAAGCAGCCCTACAGCGCGCAGATCCGCGCCATCGATCCGCTGACCGGGAAGGCCCGCTGGACCGTGGACACCGAAGGTTGGCAGGACCGCCCCGGCATGTTGGCGACCACCGCCGGGCTGGTCTTCCACGGCTCCATAGGTGGGCGGTTCGTGGCCCGGGATGCAGACAGCGGCAAAGTGCTCAAGTCCATCGACACCGGCAGCTCGATCATGGCCGCACCGATGACCTACCGGGTCAAGGGCGTGCAGTATGTTGCCGTGGCGACCGGCTTCGGCGGCGGGGGCTGGAGCTATGTGCCGCGCTATTCGGCCGCCTACAGGTATGGAAACGCGAACCGGCTGCTGGTGTTCAGGCTGGACGGCGGCGCGGTGACCAGACCCGATCCGCTGCCGGCCCTGGAAGTGGCTCCGCCGCCGCCACCCCAGGCGCCCGGCGTGACCCCGGCAGTGATCGCTCGCGGGCAGGCGGTGTTCTTCGGAAACTGTTCGATGTGCCATTCCAACCAGCTCCGCGCGCCCGTGCCGGACTTGCGCCGGATGGCGCCTGAAACGCACGCGGCCTTCGACCGTATCGTGCTCGAAGGGCTGTTCGTTCCGGCCGGGATGCCCCGCTGGGACGACGTGATCTCGAAGGAGGATGCCAAGGCCATCCACGCCTACCTGATCGACGAACAGGGCAAGGTCCGCAGCCGCGAACTGAACCTCAGGGCGGAAGGCAAGCCGCTCGATGCGCCCAGCCTCACCGTCCTGTCCAACTATTGAGGAACCGCGCGATGGACGAGACAGACATCATCGTCGTGGGCGGCGGTTCTGCCGGGGCGGCGATGGCCGGGCGGCTTGCCGAAGCCGGCATTCGTACCGTGCTCGTGGAAGCGGGCGGCAGCGACCGCATCCTCAAGTCGCGCGTGCCCGCGCTTACCAGTTCGCTGGTGCAGAACCCCGATTTCGACTGGTGCTACAAGGTGGAGCCGGACCCTTCGCTGGGCGGGCGCGTGGACGTGTGGCCGGCGGGAAAGATGCTCGGCGGCGGCAGCGCGCTGAACGGCATGATGTTCATACGCGGGCACCGCTGGGATTACGACCACTGGGCCGAATGCGGCGCTAGCGGCTGGGACTATGCCAGCGTCCTGCCCTATTTCCGCAGGCTGGAGGACAACGAACGCGGTGCCGATGCATGGCGCGGCACTGGCGGGCCGATCGGCGTCAGCGAAGTGCGGGCGCGCTATCCAATCACCGAACGGTGGATCGAGGCGGCAGGGGAAGCCGGCATCCCGCGTTCGCGCGACCTCAACGGCGAAGATGCCGAAGGCGTGGACCGCGTACAGGTGTCGCAGCGTGGCGGCCAGCGCTGCTCGGCCGCGCGCGGCTATCTCGAAGGGCGAAATCACGGCGGCAGGCTTCGCGTGGAAACCCGGTGCCAGGTCCTGCGCGTGCTGGTGGAAAACGGCCGTGCGGTCGGCGTGAAGATCCGGCGGGACGGCCAGGACTTCACCCTCCACGCGCGCGGCGGCGTGGTGCTCAGCGCGGGATCGATGAACACGCCGCGCCTGCTCATGCTTTCCGGCCTCGGCCCGCAGGAGCATTTGCGCGACATGGGCCTGCCGGTGAAGCAGGATCTGCCGGGCGTGGGCCGCAACTTGCAGGACCATGTCGGCACGCACCTCGTCAACACGGTCTCGGCACGCACGCTCAACACCGATGCGCAGGGCCTGCGTGGCGCCTGGCAGGTGCTCCGCTATGTGCTGGCACGCCGGGGCGCGCTCACCACCCCGATCGGCCATGCACAGGCGTTCGTCCGCAGCCGGGTAGGCTTGCCCGCGCCGAACCTCCAAATCTCCTTTGCCGCCTTCGCCTTCGATTTCGACAAAAGCGGACGGCTGATGCTGCGCAAGGATGCCGCCGTCTCGACCCTTGTCGGCCTGATGCGGCCCTCGCATCGCGGGCGCATATCCCTGCGGTCCAACGATCCGCTTGCCCCTCCGGCGATAGAACATCGCCAACTCGGCAGCGAGGACGACATCGACCAGATCGTGGAAGGCATCGGCATCGCACGCCGGATCATGGCCGCATCGCCAATAGCCGGATCCATCACCGGCGAGGTCCGGCCCGGAGCCGCGCTCGATAGTGCCGAGGCGCTGCGGGACTATGTAAAGCTCGCCTCTATCCCGCTCTATCACCCCGTGGGCACAGCCCGGATCGGCGCGGCCGGCGATGCGATGGCCGTTGTCGACCCGGATCTGGCGGTGCGCGGCGTGGACGGGCTCTGGGTGGCCGATGCCTCGGTATTTCCGACGCTGCCGGCGGGCAACACCAATGCCACCGCGATCATGGTGGGGGACAAGGGCGCGGACCATATCCTCGCCGCGCTGAAACGCAGCGCATGACCGAAGACCTGACAACCGGAGAGGATCGAACCATGGCCCAATTCCCGGATACCATTCATTTCACCGGGCTCAACAAGCCCATCGGCATCGAGTGGTCGGCCCGCAATCTCGACGTGATCGGCGAAATTCCCGCTGACATCGATGGCGCCTTCTTCCGCGCCGTGCCGGACCCGCCCATGCGCCGTTGTTCGGCGATGACATCGCGCTTTCGGGCGACGGCATGATCGGGAAATTCGCCATCCGGGACGGCAAGGTCGATTATGCGATACGCTATGTCGAAACTGCCCGCTACAAGGCCGAAAAGGCCGCGCGCCGTGCGCTCTTCGGCCAGTACCGCAATCCCTTCACCGATACGCCCGAGGCAGCCGGTATCGACCGCACCGTCGCCAATACCACGCCGGTCTGGCACGCGGGCCGTCTGTTCATGACCAAGGAGGACGGCCTCGCTTACGAGGTCGATCCCGAAACCCTCGAAACCCGTGGACGCTGGGACTATTATGGCGCGCTGAAGTCCGAAACCTTCACCGCGCACCCCCGCCTCGATCCCGAAACCGGCGAACTGTTCTTCTTCGGCTACGAAGCCGGCGGCCTGTGCAGCACCGATGTCGCCTATTGCATCGCCGATCGGGACGGCAAACTCGTTTCCGAGCAATGGTTCCAGCAGCCCTACTGCTCCACCATCCACGACTTCGCCATAACCGAGCGCCATGCGGTGTTCCCTATCTTCCCGACCACCGCCGACCTCGATCGCCTCAGGGCCGGAGGCCCGCACTGGGCGCACCGGCAGGATCTGGAAAGCTGGGTCGCCATCATGCCGCGCTACGGCAAGGTGGACGAAATGCGGTGGTTCAAGGGCCCCAGGGGCGTTTCCGCATTCCACCTCGTGAACGCTTTCGACGATGGCGATCTGGTCCATCTCGACATCTGCCTGACCGATACCAATGCCTTCGCCTTCATGCGCGAGGCGGGCGGCGTGCACCGCGCCCAGCACGAAATCCAGGGCGGACTCACCCGCTGGACCTTCGACCTGACAAAGCCCGGAGACACGTTCGAATCCCGCGTGATCGGCCCTCCCGGAGACATGCCCCGCTTGCGGGATGCCGATCAGGGACGCCCCTATCGCTCGGCCTGGTACCTGACCGTCAATCCGCAAGGCGGGCCGCGCTGCCGGGCGGGCGGTCGGCGGTCGCCTTCACCATGATGCTGCGGATAGAGCCCGGCAACGGCAGGGTCGATGCGATGCCGCTCGGCCCCGAAATGGCGATAAACGAACCGGTGCACGTTCCTGCGAGCGCCCCCGGCAAGGACGGCTGGCTGCTGACCGTGGTGGACCGCCGGACCGGGCCGGACAGCTTCGCCTCCGAACTCTGGATCGTCGATGGCGCAGACATCGCGAAAGGCCCGGTTGCCCGCGTGCCCATGCCGGTGCCGATGCGGGCTCAGGTCCATGGCGCCTGGGTTTCGGCCGAGCAACTGGCCCAAGGCAAACCGAGTTGACATGTTTATAACGATCGTTACTATTTTGACTGGCAGCACCGCTCGATACCGGCGAATCTGCCGCATCTGAACGGCCCACCAAAGCGGCCGACAACGAAAACAAAGCCCGATCGGGAGAAGCCGGGCTGCGGCCAAGGGGACGCGGCGCGCCGCAGTCTGGCGTCCATCCCGAGGGCGAGAGGGGAGAATGGAACTATGCCACGCGCCAGTACCGGTTCTTACAGGTGCGGGACGACCTGGGCCGCACTTGCCGCAGGCCTGGTCGCCACCGCTGCGATCCCGCCCCTCGCCCACGCACAGACGGCAAGAACAGGGCCGGCCGGCAGCGACGCGGCCGTGGTATCAACGCCCGAGATCATCGTCACCGCCCAGTTCCGCGCGCAGCGTCTTCAGGACACCCCGATCGCGATCACGGCAACGACCGGGGCAGAACTCGCCGCCAAGAACGTGGCAAGCGTCACCGACCTCACGGCGGTTGCACCCAACGTCAACCTTTCAGCGGCAACCGGGCTAAACGGCAGCGCGGTTCAGGCTTTCATCCGGGGCATCGGCCAAAGCGATTCCAGTTTCGCGCTGGAGCCCGGCGTCGGCATCTATATCGACGATGTCTATTACGGCACGACTTTCGGCGCGATCCTGGACCTCAACGATCTGGACCGGGTGGAAGTGCTGCGCGGCCCGCAAGGCACCCTCTCGGGCAAGAATTCGATCGGCGGCTCGGTCAAGCTGTTCAGCCGCAAGCCGGATGAACAGGGCGGCGGTTTCGTGGAAGCCACGACCGGCAGCTTCGGGCGCATAGACCTTCGCGGCAGTGCCGGCTTCACCATCGCCGACGGCTTCTATGCGCGTATCTCCGGCGTATCGCGGCACACCGACGGATATCTGGACCTGCTCGACTATGGCTGCGTCTTTCCGAACTCCGGAATCCCCGCAACCAGTTCGGGCGGCAATTGCAAGACCGGCACCGAAGGCGGGATCGACGTGCAGGGCACTCGGCTCGCCCTGCGCTACGCGCCGGAAGGTTCGCCGATCGAAGTGAACCTGGTGGGAGACTATGCCCTCAACAAGTCCGAGCAGGTGGCCACCAAGCTGCTTTATGCAAACAATCCGGGGGTGCGCAGTTACGTGGCCGACGATCCGGCCGGCGGTATCCCGTTCGACAGCCGGTTCCTGACCGGCGCCCATTCCTATTCGAGTTATGCCAATTACGCTGCAGGCGGCAACTACACCACCGCATTCGGCACCAGTTACCAGGTAGAACCCGGCAGCTTCGACACCAGCCCCGACAGTTCCGCCAGGAGCTGGGGTATCGCCGGAACTCTCGACTGGCAGCTTTCCGACGATCTCAGCCTCAAGTCGATCACCGCATACCGCAAGGCCACCGGCCAGACCGGCATCGACCTCGACGGGTCGCCGCTATCGATCCTCGTGCAGGAGTTCGACTACGAGCACCGCCAGTTCACGCAGGAACTGCGCCTGTCGGGCCGCGTCGGCTCACTCGTCGATTTCACTGTCGGCGGGTACTACTACGATGCCGACGACCGGATCTCGGGCCGCGTGCTGATCCCCAGCGTCCTGTTCAATTTCCTGGAAAACGACCCGGTGACCAACCGCAGCATATCGGCCTTCGCGCATAGCGAGTTCCACCTGACACCCGATCTCAACGTGATCGGCGGCATTCGCTACACCGATGACAGGAAGACATACGAATTCCACCGCAGCAACATCGACGGGTCGCTTCCAAGCGGCGCGTTCCTGACAGAGAACTTCCTGCTGGTCGGCCTCGACGGCAAGGTCGGTTCGTTCAAGGGGAACCGGATCGATTACCGCCTCGGCGTGAACTACCGCTTCGGCCCGGCGCTGATGGCCTATGCGCAGGTCGCGACCGGCTACAAGGGCGGCGGCATCAATCCGCGCCCCTATACGCCGGACCAGATCGTCTCCTTCAAGCCAGAAACCCTTACCGCCTACGAAGCCGGCTTCAAGTCTGACCTCCTCGGCCGCCGTATCCGCTTCAACGGAACCGCATTCTACAATGACTACAAGGACATCCAGATCAACCGCTTCGTCTGTCCGGAAAGCGTCAGCACCACCTGCTCGCAACCGGCCAATGCGGGAGATGCCAGGGTCTGGGGCGTGGAAGCCGAACTTTTCGCCCAGCCGGTGGACGGACTGACCATCGACGGTTCGGTAGGCTACCTCCATTTCCGGTACACCCGCGTCGATGCCACCACGCTGGTCGAGAAGGACTTCAAGGCGCCGTTCAACCCTTCGTGGCAGGCCAGCGCGGGCATCCAGTACGAGGCCGCCCTCGGGATCGGCTCGCTGACCCCAAGGCTCGACTGGAACTACCAGTCTTCGTTCTACTTCAACTCGGTCAACAATGCCTACAACCTGGTGGCGGCCCGCAGCCTGTTCAACCTGAGGCTGACTTACGAATCTCCGGACAGGGGCTGGCAGCTCGCCACCGGTATCACCAACCTGTTCGACAGGTTCTACTACACCGGAAAGAGCGAGAACGTCTCGAACTACGGGGTCAATTCCGGCGCCGTCGGCCGCCCGCGCGAGTGGTTTCTCTCGCTGCGCCGCACGTTCTGACGTCGAGGCCGGGTGATGCGGATAATCTACCATGCAAGCCGCTGGATCTTCGGACTCTGGTACCTGTTTTCCGGCGCCGAATACTTCACGCCGTTTGACCTCCAACCGCTCGGCAATACGCCGCTGGGGCAGGAGTTCACGCTGGCCCTGATCCACAGCGGGCTCTTTGCCTGGATCAAGGTGATCGAGATCGCTATCGCCGTTCTCGTTCTGGCGGACCGGATGATGCCGCTGGTCGCCGTGGCAGCCGTGCCGCTGACGGCGGTGATCGCCTACTGGAACTTCGCGCTGGAATGGGGCGCGATCGAGGCGATCTTCGGCACCCTGACCGTGGTGTTCAACGCTGTCCTGCTCTGGCCGTACCGGGTCTATTACCTGCCCGCGATAACGGCCTGGCGCGGCAGGCGGGATTTCGGCGCGAGCCTGGCACCGCCCGGGATTGACACGATAACATCCGTTAACGTCTAACCAGATCAAACGGCGCCATGCGAAACGATGCGCGCCACGGAAGAGGATCGGAAGAATGACACCCGAAGGCGTGCAACTGCGGCATCCCGACAAGCTCTATATCGGCGGCTCCTGGGTCGAGCCTTCCACCGGGGGACAGATCGAGATCGTCTCGCCGAACAGCGAGGACGTCGTCGCCGTGGTGGCCGAGGCGGTAGCGGCCGACATGGACCGCGCCGTAGCCGCGGCCCGCGATGCGTTCGACAACGGCCCCTGGCCGCAGCTTTCCCCGGCCGAGCGCGGCCGGATGGTCGCCCGCTGGGCCGACGAACTGGCGAAGCGCGAACCCGAACTCTGCCGCGCATGGACGGCGCAAGTCGGCGGACTTTCCAGCTTCGCCCCGATCATGCACGGCGGCGCGACGGCAACCGTCAGGTTCATCGCCTCGCTTGGTGAAAGTTTCGAGTTCGTCACGCGGCGCCCCAGCATGCAGGTCGATACCGCGATCGTGGCGCAGGAACCGGTTGGCGTGGCCGTGGCCATCGCGCCGTGGAACGCGCCATACGGCATCCTTTCAAGCAAGGTCGCCTACGCGCTCGTTGCCGGATGCACGGTGGTGATGAAGCCCTCCCCCGAAACGCCGCTTGAGGCCTATATCATGGCCGAAGCCGCCGAAGCCGCCGGCATTCCGGCCGGCGTGATAAATCTGGTCTGCGGCGACCGGGAAGCATCGGACCATCTCGTGAACAATCCCGGCGTCGACAAGGTTAGCTTCACCGGTTCGACCGTTGCAGGCAGGCGCATCGGCGAAGTCTGTGCGGGTCGTGTCGCTCGCTGCACGCTGGAACTGGGCGGAAAATCGGCCGCCATCGTGCGCGACGATTTTCCCATAGAGGCCGCCGCCGCAATCCTGGGCAACACGATCACGGTGATGAGCGGGCAGGTCTGCGCCATGCTCAGCCGCGCCATCGTTCCCCGCCACCGCCATGACGAACTGGCGGAGGCCATCGCCCGTGTCATGCAGGGCGTGAAGATCGGCGGCAGCGATGCGCCCGATACACAGCTCGGCCCGCTCGCGATGAAACGCCAGCTCGAACGTGTCGAAAGCTATGTCGAACTCGGCCGCGAAGGCGCGGATCTCGTCACGGGCGGGCAGCGCCCCACGTCGATGAACAAGGGCTATTTCTTCGAGCCCACGCTTTTCGCCAATGTAGATAACACCAGCCGGATCGCGCAGGAGGAAATCTTTGGACCGGTGCTGTGCCTGATCCCCGCCGAAGACGAGGAACACGCCATTCAATTGGCCAATGACAGCAGCTTCGGCCTCAATGGCTCGGTTCTCACCGGCGATGTGGATGCTGCCTATCGGATCGGCCGCAGGATCCGCGCGGGCGGGTTCGGTCAGAACGGCATGAGGCTGGAATTCGGACTGCGTTCGGCGGCTTCAAGCAGTCAGGCATCGGCCGCGAAGGTGGTGCGGAAGGCCTCCACTCATTCCTCGAAACCAAGACGATCCTGCTCGACGGGATGCCGTCGCGGCTTTGAAAAGCCGGGGCGCTGCTCGCGGCGAGCGCTACCATCGGCTTGGAACCGAGCTCCTTATATCGACCGAACGCGCCGCACGCTGAACCGCGAAAGGACCTTCAGGTCAGCGCATAGTAGCGCAGAAGATTGCCGTCGGCCCGGCGCTCGCCCACGCCGATGAACACATGCCTGGTCAGCCAGTCGTGCTTGCCGATCGGGCATTCGAACGAAGGGTTGCCGCGAAGATAGTATTCCTGCTGTTCGACCGGCTGCCCGCCCTCGAAGGCCCAGTCCCTCAGCCGTTGCATTGTGCCGGGCTTGCGGCCCCACAGGAATCCGCGGTTGTTGAGAAGGATCAAGGTGCCGTCATCTTCCTCCAACATGTAGCGCGCATCGAATACGGCCACGTCATCGGGCCTGAAATAGGCATAGTCACCGCCCGATCCCGGCACCGCCTTGCCCTTCAGGAGCGGTCCTTCGAACGTTCCGCCGTCGACATAGACAGCGCTTCGGTTTCCGCCCATCGGCGTATTGGCGATCATCTGCACGCGCGGGAACGTGAGGCGCACTTCCATCGCGAATTCGAGGCGCGGGTTGTCGATGGTGGAAAACGGGCCTTCGCTCATCTTGGACTCTTCCTTTCATCCGATTTCCAGGGCGCCGCCATCCACGAAGAGATTGGCGGCGGTTATGAAACTCGCTTCCCGGGAAGCCAGGAAGAGGACAGCGGCGGCCACTTCCTCGGGCCGGCCCATTCGCTTCATCGGCACGGCCGCGATCATCTGCTCGCGCAGGACGTCCACCGCCTCTGCGCTCATGCGGGGATTGCGGTGAAGCAGCGGGGTTTCCACCGGGCCCGGGCTGACCATGTTGACGCGAATGCCGCGCGAAACATACTCCCCGGCAAATTGACGCATGGCGAGCGCCAAGCCGGCCTTCGCCGCTCCATATGTGACATTGCCGGGCACGAAGGCATGGCCGCCGATCGACCCGGTGACGACGATCGCCCCGCCATCGCCCATCAGCCGAACCGCCTTCTGCATGGCGAAGACGCAACCGCGCAAGTTGATGGCATGGACCTGATCCCAATACTCGTGCGAGAGTTCTTCGATAAGCGCGAAACCGCCCACGCCCGCGTTGACGACAAGCACGTCGATCCTCTCGTCTGCCGCGGCGATTTCCTCGTAAAACCGCTCCATCGCCGCCAGATCGGAAATATCGACGCTGCTGCCACGCGCGCCCGGGATCCCGGAGGCGGCGGCCTCTATCGTTGCCCGGTCCCGGCCGGTGAGGCGAACCGCGCCGCCCTCCCTTGCGAAAGCTTGGGCGCAGGCCAGGCCGATGCCGCTGTTGCCACCCAGGACGACAACCCTGCTGCCCGCGAACCGCATCGCTCTCTCCATCGTCAAAAAGGTCCGATCGGATTGGGGCTCGTTTCGGGCACGTCCTGAACGACATCCCAATGTTCGACTATCATTCCGCCCGCGAGGCGGAAAATGTCGATCACGGCCCATCCGCGATCCTCCGGCCAGCGCCGGACGTGATAGTGGACGATCACGTGATCCCCATCTGCGAACATGCGCTTCACGTCGTGTACGGCTGCGGGTGTCCGGGCGCGAATATCGCGCAGCAGCGCCTTCAGCGGTTCGCGCCCCTGCCCAGCGCCCTGATTGTGCTGGATATAGTCAAGGGCGATGAAGCGATCGACGGCATCGGCGTCAAGCGCGTTGAGCACTTCGTCGAACAGGGCCGCGACATGACGCAGGTTCGCTTCCTCCCCGGCCGATCTGACGTTCATGCCGCAGCCTCCGCCATGCCCACTCCCCCGTTAGCCGCCCGCTTCAGCGCGCGCCACGCCGCACCGTAACGATCGTTATTTACTTGTGCAAGCAGATGCGAGACGATGTCCGCATTTGTGGAGAGATCAATGACCCGCGACGACTACGAGAGATATGCGGCCGCCTTCAACGCGAGGGATTACGATGCAGTCTATGATTTCTACGCGCCCGGTGCCCGGCTCGCCTTCTTCGGAGTCGAACTTTCATCGCGCGAGGCGTTCAAGCGCTTCTACGATTTCCTGCACGGTTATGTCGACGAGACCCTTACGATAGAGCGCTTTGCCGCGAGCGAAGACCTCGTCGCCCTCGAAGGCGTGATCCGCATCGCGGCGCACCGGGATCTCGATGCCGAAACGCTGAAGGCGAACGGGTTGCTCCAGTTCTTCCCGATCCGTGCCGGCGAAGTCCAGGAACTGCGGCAGTTCATCCATTACCATGTCGACCAGGGCCATTTCACGAGGGTGCAATGCGCGCTGATTCCCTGATGCCCGTCACGTGCCACGAACACGGCAATTGTCGCGCGGTCAGCCGATTGCCGGGCAAAGACCGTTTCAAGGAGGCGAACGGCGAGGCTGTAGGCGCCCTCTTCCCCAGTAACAAACGTGATTATCTTGACAGATATCGCACCCCTTGCGCTAAATCCCGTCAATGCGCGAAACCAGACAATCGAACGAGATCGACAACGAGTCCGAAACCACGGCGGCGATGCCGGTGAGCACGCGTTCGGAAACCCTCCACCGGCTTCTCAAGCTCTCGAACCGGCTCATGGCGCCGTTCTCGGTCAATCTGGAACACCAGTACAAGATCAGCCTGAACGAGTTTCGCCTGCTGATGCTGATCGGCCGTTTCCCCCAATCGGCGAGCCATGAACTGGCGGAAATGACAGGCGTCAATGCGATGAGCGTATCCCGCGCGGTTTCGGCGCTGGAGCGCCACGGCCGCGTTCTCGTCGTTCGCGACGAGGAAAACCGGCGCCGCAAACGGCTGACCCTTACCCCGGAGGGCGAACGTCTCTACCGGATCATGCGCCCGCAGACCGAAAGAGTGGCGGACTACCTGTTATCGGCGCTTCACCCGCACGAAGTCGCCATGTTCGATCATATTCTCACCACCTTGATCGATACGCTTGAAGCCACGGACGAAGAAGGCCGCTCGCTGTTCCTCGAACGCACGAGGCCCGACGACGCTGAAGCCTAGGCTTTGTGGACGGACTTGCCTGATGGCGTGACTCATAATAACACTCGTTACTATGAGTCACGCCATCGGTCTTGAACCGCGCGGTTCCCGCGCATGAACTCAACTTCCGCGACATCCGCGCATGAAGAAGCGCGAGGGCCAAGTCTGGGTTTCGGGATTGCCCTCGGCTTCCTCTCCGCGCTCGGCCCTTTTGCGATAGACCTCTATCTTCCCGCCATGCCCGCAATGGCAGGCGCCCTCAGCGCAAGCGATTCCGGGGTGCAACGAACGCTCTCGGCATTCTTCCTCGGCCTGGCAGTGGCGCAGATACCGATCGGCTCGCTCGGCGATCGGTTCGGACGGCGCGCGCCGCTGATGGGCGGACTCTGTATCTTCGTCGCCGCCTCGGTCGCCTGCGCCTTCGCCGCCACGCTCGAACAACTGGTCCTGTTGCGCTTTCTTCAGGGCATGGGAGCCTGCGCCGGTACGTCCAGCGCGCGCGCCATCATTCGCGACCTCCATCGCGGACACCATGCCGCCCGGCTGATGGCCTTCACGTTCCTTATCATCGGTATTTCGCCGATGCTCGCTCCATTGCTGGGCAGCACATTGCTCCATCTCGTTTCATGGCGAGGACTGTTCGGCGTGCTTGCCGCCGCCGGCATGATTGCCGCAGGCTGCGTCATGCTCTTCCTCCCCGAAACCTTGCCGCCGGCCCTGCGTACGACGGACTGGCGCGCCTTGCCCCATGTCCATGCCCGCCTGCTGTGGACCCCGCGCTTCGTCGGCTGGGCCATCGTCGCAGGGCTCGCGACCACGATCCCCTTTGCCTTCGTGACCGCCGCGCCGTTCATCTATTCAGGGATCTACGAACTCGATCCCATGTGGTTCAGCATTCTGCTCGCACTCAATGCCTGCATGTCGATCATCGCGACACAAGCCGCGCCGCACTTGCTCAAACGGTTCGGCGCCGTTCGCCTGGCCGGAAGCGCTGGCGCCATAGCACTTAGCGCAACGGCACTGGTGGCCATCACCGGATCCGACGGCATCCCGCTACCGCTGTTTCAGGCTTATTCGATATTGCTGTTCATGGTTGCCGGTCTGATCCTGACCCCGGCGGCGACCAGCGCCCTCGATTCCGTGCGGAGCGGCATCGGTGCCGCAGCCGGGCTGCTCGGCACCATCCAGCTCGCGGTAACAGCCCTTGCGAGCGCCGCTGTCACGTTGTGGCCTCCCGTTTCCCTGCTTCCGCTGACCTTGGTGCTGGCAACGGGATTCACTGCGATGATCGTGATCGTTGCCTTGCTCGGCCGCTTGCGGCCGGAGGAAGAATCCAGCGCCGCCTAGATCGTAAACTCATAAACGGCACCATCGAGGGTTGAGGCAAAATGGCTCACCGCGAGGAGGGAGGGCAGCTCCCGGTCCACCGGGATGGACCTCAAGGAATACTTCCGCGAAACCGAAGCGGACGGCCTTCGCAGCGTGCGCAAGTCGCAGCGCGAAAGCTGCGCTGGTTCCGGCGTCTGCGCTGGTACCAGAAGCCGACGATCCCCATGGTCAACGGATAGAGCTTCGGCGGTGGCTTCTTCCCGCTTTTCGGCTGCGACCTGGCGATATGCGCGGAAGTGGCGAAGATGTTGCTCGGCAAGAACCCGGCGGCGCTCAAGTTCGCCAAGGGCGCGGTGCGCCGTGTGGGCACTCTCACTTACGATGAAGCGGAAGACTACCTTATGCGCATGCAGGAGGCCTGCAGTTTTCACGATACCAGCCAAGGCCGCAAGGACGGCATCCGCCAGTTCATCGACGGAAAGAGCTACAAGCCCGGCCTTGCCCGCCTATGACAAGTCGAGGACCGGCGAAAATGCCTGAAACTTGAACAAGAGGAACATTGCCATTTTGCGGCGCCCCTCTTGTTCAATGGAAGAACTTCATCTCAGCCAGAGATCAGCGCATCCAGCGCGATCACACCCTTTCCTTCCGGCAGAACCAAAACGGGATTGAGATCGAGTTCCCCGATCCCGGGCGTACCGCGAACCAGCACGGCAAGCGTTTCCACCATACCCGCCAGCGCATCGACATCGGCTATGGGCGCGCCGCGAAAACCCTGGAGCAACGGCGCCATCCGCAGGGAAAGAATCCGGGTCTTGATCTCGGCGCGCGAAAGGTCAGGCGGCAGCAGCACGGCGTCATGAAGCAATTCGGCAGCAACGCCGCCGAACCCAACGAGGATCACGGCGCCCCAGTCCGGATCGCGGCGAGCACCGACAATCATTTCCACGCCGCGCGGCGCCATGGCTTCAACCAGAATGCCATCAAGGACAAGGCCGGGCCTCGCTGCCTGCACGTCGGCCTCCATCTTGCCCCATGCGGCCGCCAGTGCCGCCGAATCGGCGATCCCGATCGCAACGCCGCCCGCATCGCTCTTGTGGCTGAGCGCTGCGGCCTGCGCCTTGAGAACGACCGGATATCCGATGCCGGCGGCAATCTCCTGCGCGGCTTCAAGGGAACCTGCCAGCGCGCCTCTCGAAAAGGTCAAGCCGTGCGGTGCCAGCAATTGCTTCGCACGATATTCGGGAATGGTTTCTCCCGCCGCCGGCCCGGCGATCGAAATCGCCGTCCTGTCAGTCAGGCCCGAAGAGTGCGCGCCATACCACGCGAGGCAGGCCAGCGCCTTGAGCGCGCGCTCGGGCGTAGGGAAATAGGGTGAGCCAAGCGCCCGAATGGCAGCCACATCGTCGCCCAGAACACCGCCGCCTTCATCCACACCGGCAACGATCAGCGGCTTGCGCCCGCCGAGCTCCGCAATCGCTTTCGCCACTGCGGAGAATTTGACGTGCGAGGTATGCGTGTCGGTCTGGATCAACGGAACGAGGATGGTTTCGATCCGCCGCTCCTCGCCCAGGGCGGCAATCGTCCGGTTGTAAAGCGTGGGATCGACCAGGCCCTGCGCCGTGATGTCGAGCGGATTGCTCACCGGGACGAAGGAAGGCAAAGCCTCGCGCAAAGCGGGGCTGTCGGCGTCGGTAAGCTTGGGCAGTTCCAGTCCGAGCGCCTCGGCGCCATCCAGCATCATCGCTTTCAAGGCGCCGGATTCAGAAATGATGCCCACGCTTCCCGAAGGTAGCGACGGACAGCGAATCGCAATCTCGGTCACGTCTCCAAGCACTTCCAGCCCATCGACCAGGATCACGCCCGCATGCTCGACCAGGGTCCGCATCACTGCATGATCGCCCGCCATCGCGCCAGTGTGCGTCGCCGCGCTTTCCCGCCCGGCTTCGCTGGAGCCCGGATGAAGAAGCACGACAAGCTTGCCCCGCTCCCGCGCTGCCCGCGCCGCCGCCAGAAACGCGGCAGGTTTGCGGAATTGCTCGACGATCATGGCGATAACGCCGATGGCCGGATCTTCGGCGAGATGCGCGACGTAGTCCTCTACCCCGCTCGCCGCTTCGTTGCCGGTAGAGATGTAGCAGGAAAGCGGCACCTCCCGGGCGATCATGGTCGTGGCGAGCACCGCGGCCATGGCGCCAGACTGCGAAACGATGCCGACCTTGCGGTCCCCTCTCGCCCGTGCCTCCGGCAATTCTACGAAAGTCAGCGCGACATTGGCATCGAAATTGACGAGGCCGAGACAGTTCGGCCCCTCGATCACCATCCCTGAATCGCGGGCGATCCGAGCCAGTTCCTCCTGCCGGGCAAGTCCTTCAGGCCCGCCTTCGGCAAACCCCGCCGAAAAGATCACGGCTGCTCCACATCGCCGCTGCGCCAGTTCGCGCACGGCATCGAGGACGGCAGCCTGGGGGATTGCCAGAACAGCCACGTCCACGTCTTCCGGCAACGCGGCGACATCCGGCACGCAGCGCCTTCCGCCTATTTCCTCCCGCTTGGGATTGACGAGGTGGATCTCCCCCGAGAACCCCCTGTCGACGAGGTTCTTCAGAACGGAAGCACCCAGCGCTCCGGGCCGGTCGGACGCACCGACGATGGCAACGCTGCGTGGATTGAGAAGCCGTTCCATGGCCGCCCGTTCGAGCGGTTCGAGCACAGCGGTACCTTGCGCAGACATCCTTGATCTCCCGGCCTGACGATCCTCGATCCGGTCATCGCCGGACTTGCGCGGTTTGTATCTCAGGCATACAATATGCGCAAGTCGCGTGGTTCGTCAGGCTACCCGTTCCTGTTGGCGCAGGCGCTGCAGCAGCGACAGCAGCATGTTCCGCTCGGCGACACTGAGCGGTCCGAAGAATTTCCGCTCATGCCTTTCGAACACAAGGTCGATCTCGGTCGCGAGAGTTCGGCCTACTTCTGTCAGTTCAAGGGAATGTGCACGCGGATCGGCGCTGGGCGCGCGGCGCACGGCCCCTCGACCTTCCAGGATATCGACAATCTTCATCGCGCTCGACCGGTTCACGTTAAGCGCCTCTCCCAGCGCGGTCTGGGTGCATCCCGGATTGGCGCGGACCAGCAGCAGGGCCGAGGCGCGCGCCGGCGTGATATCCAGCGGTTCAAGCGCCTGCCTTGCGGATTCGTGAGCGACGGATTGCAGCATCTGGATCTGGAATCCGATCTGCCCGGAAAGCTCTTCCCCCTCGTTCATGACCTCTCCTCAGCCGCTGGCTCGATGCCTTGTTTTCTATGTATCCCAAGCGTACAAACTCATGCGTGCCATTGCAAGGCGCGCATCGACTCCGCCAGCGAGGGACAAGAAGCCCGCCGGGACGGATGCCAACCAAGGAGAGTGATCGTGAAAACCGATTTCAAGCTGCTGGTCAACGGTGAACTGATCGACGGCGTTTCCACATTCGACGTCGTCAATCCGGCTACCGAGGACGTCTTCGCCCAGTGCCCGGGCGCTGACGAGGCTATCCTGAACCGGGCCGTATCCGCCGCCAAGGCTGCGCTTCCGGGATGGTCCGCTCTCTCCGCCGATGAACGCGCCGGCTATATCAACCGCCTGGCAGACGCGATGGAGGCCCGCATCGAGGACTTTGCCCGCCTGCTCACGGCGGAACAGGGCAAGCCGCTGGATCAGGCCACTTACGAGATCGGCGGAAGCATCTACACGCTGCGCGCCTTTGCGGCGATGCGCCTTCCCGAACAGACCCTTCGCAATGAAAACGGCAGTACCGTGGTGGAGCATCGCACGCCGCTGGGGGTCTGCGCCTCGATCACGCCGTGGAATTTCCCGGTGATCCTGCTGGCGAACAAGCTTGGCCCCTGCCTTGTCATGGGGAACACGATGGTTTCCAAACCGGCGCCGACAACGCCGCTCACCACGCTTCTGCTGGCCGAACTCGCGGCGGACATCCTGCCTGCCGGCGTATTCAACGTGATCTGCGACCAGAATGAGCTCGGCCCGCTGATCACCGCACATCCCGACATCGCCAAGGTGGCCTTCACCGGATCGACCGCGACCGGGAAGAAAGTCATGGCCTCCGCGGCGCAAAACGTGAAGCGCGTGACGCTGGAACTGGGCGGCAACGACGCTGCCATCGTGCTGGACGACGTGCCGGCCCGGATCGCCGCACAGAAAGTCTATGCAGGCGCCATGGCCAACGCCGGCCAGATCTGCGTCGCCATCAAGCGCGCCTATGTGCCCAGCGCAATGTACGAGGAATTCTGCGACGAAATCGCCAAGCTCGCCGATCAGGCCGTGCTCGACGACGGCGCCAAGCAAGGCTCTACCATCGGACCGATCCAGAACCGGATGCAGTTCGAGAAAGTGCGCGACCTGATCGAGGATGCCAAGCAGCGCGGCCGGGTCGTTGCGGGCGGCGACGTGCCGGACCGGAAGGGCTTCTTCATCCCTCCCACGGTGATCGCCGATCTCGACGACGATGCACCGCTGGTGCGCGAAGAGCAGTTCGGCCCGGTGCTGCCGGTTCTGAAGTACGACGATATCGAGGACGTGATCGCCCGCGCCAACGATTCCCCCTATGGCCTGGGCGGCACCGTCTGGGGCGCCGACCAGCTTCGCGCGATGGACGTGGCGCGCCGGATCGACGCGGGCACCGTCTGGGTAAACCAGCACCTTGCGATCGACCCGAACATTCCATTCCGGGGCGCCAAGCAGTCCGGGCTCGGCACGGAACACGGGCTGGCCGGGCTCATGGAATATACGCAGGCGCACATCGTAAGCGCGGTGCCGCTGGAACTCGAACAGGCCTGAACCGGCGGGAGGGGCGCCCCGCTGCAGGCGCCCCTCCCTTGCAAGACTACTCCGGCGAAATCCGCAGCACCGGCTTGATCACGCGGCCGCTCTCGCTGGCCTCGATTGCTTCGTTGATCTGCTCGAAATCGAAATGGCCGATGAGCCTGTCGAACGGGAAGCGACCTTCCCGGTAGTATTCCATCAGTTCCGGCAGGAAACCGGTGAGATCGCTGTCGCCGCCGAGTATCCCCATCACGGTGCGTCCTCCGCCCATCAACGCGGCCTCATTGAACACCACCTCGTCCGCCGGGTCCGAAGCGCCGACGACACCGACCACACCTTTCGGCGCAAGCAATGAAAATGCCAGCTGGATCAGCCTGTTCACGCCCGTCGTATCGAAAGCATAGCCCAGCCCGCTCGGACAGAGTTCGCGAATGCGCGCGGCCACGTCATCCCGACCATTGATGACGTGGGTGGCCCCAAGCTCGCGGGCCATGCCAAGGCGCTGGTCATGAAGGTCCACGGCGATGATCGGATCGGCCCCGGCAATCTTCGCCGCCATGATCGCGGCCATGCCGACCGTACCGGCACCCCAGACCGCAATCGGCAGTCCTGCACGAACCTTCATCGCTCGCAGCACCGCCCCTGCGCCGGTCATCAGCCCGCAGCCAAGCGGTGCAAGTACGTCCAGCCCCACGCCGTCCATCGTCTCCGGCACTTTCACCACGTTGCGTTCATGCGCGATGGCATGGGTCGCGAAGGCGGACTGACCGAAGAAATTGGCATTCATCCGCTCTCCGCCCAGAAACACGGTGGCGCTGCCATCCGGGCGGGCGCCGGACCAGTTGTAAGGAAAGAATTCGTAGCAGTAGGTCGGCGCATCGATGGCACAGCTCGGGCAATGGCCGCAGCTGTTGAAGCTCATGATGACACGGTCGCCCGGTCTGGCCACCGTCACCCCGCTGCCTACCGCTTCGACCACGCCTGCCCCCTCGTGCCCCAGCACCACCGGCAGCGGCACGGGGAGCTGTGCGTCGCGCACGGCCATGTCAGTATGGCACACCCCGCAAGCGACGACACGCACGCGCAGTTCGTCATCCCGCAACGCGTCCAGTTCCACATCCTCGATCGTGAAAGGCGCGGTGTTGCCGCGGCAGATCGCCGCGCGGGCTCCAGTCGTCATGATCGTTCCATCTCCTTGCCTTCAGGCCCCGGAAGCCGGGGTTAGCACATATCTTAATTTCACGAATGCGAATCTATACACATTCATGAAATCATGCCACGCTTTGCCGCATGGGAGGATGTGCCGCATGACCATCGAGACAACACACGTAGGAAGCCTGCCCCGCGGTGACGAGTTGACGCCGCTGCTACTCTCCCGCGACAAGGGTGAGCCTTACGATGCAGCCGAATTCGACCGGCTCGTGCAGGCTGCCGTGAACGATGCGGTGCGCCGCCAGGTCGACAGCGGCGTTTCCATCGTCAGCGACGGCGAACTGGGCAAGGTGGGCTATTCCACCTACATGATCGAGCGCCTCGAAGGGTTCGGCGGTCATATCGAGCGCAGGGCCGCCGCCGACCTTGCCGAACACCCCGATCTCGCGCGCAAGCTCTCGGCGATGATGGGCAGCCAGGAATTCACCCGCGCCTCCTGCATCGGTCCGGTACGGCTGCGGACACTCAAGCCGTTGCACGCGGATATCCGCCGGTTCCGTCACGCACTGGACCTCCACGGGAACGGTGCGCGCGGTTTTCTCAACGCGGCCTCGCCGGGCCTCATCACCGCTTTTCAGGTCAATCGGCATTACCCCAGCCACGAGGCCTATCTTGCCGACCTCGTCGATGCGATGCGCCCCGAGTACGAGGCAATCGTCGCCGCCGGGTTCGATCTCCAGCTCGATTGCCCCGACCTCGCGATGTCGCGCCATACCGGTTATCAGGATCAGGATGAGGCGACCTTCCTGCGCACCGCCGCCGCCAATGTCGAAGCGCTCAACGCCGCCACTGCGAACATCGCGCCGGAGCGGATGCGCATGCACGTCTGCTGGGGCAATTACGAAGGCCCGCACGACCACGATATCGCGCTGGAAAAGGTGATCGACACGGTGATCGCGGCCCGCCCTGCCACCGTGCTTTTCGAAGCCGCGAACCCCCGGCATGAACACGAATGGACGGTATGGCGCGATGCCCGGCTGCCCGACACCAAGATCCTCGCGCCAGGCCTGATCGATACCTGCTCCAATTATGTCGAGCATCCGGAACTGATCGCCCAGAGGATAGAGCGCTTTGCCGCTTTCCTGGGCAAGGACCGCGTGATCGCGAGCACGGACTGCGGCTTTGGCACTTTTGCAGGTTACGGCAAGATCGACCCCGGCGTGACCTGGAAGAAGCTGCGCGCCCTGCGCGCAGGTGCCGATCTCGCGGAAGCGCGCCTGTGAACCATGCGCTTTCGCCCGGCGCCATTCGCGCCATCGAGCACGATTGCGCGCGCCTGGTCGCCCGCTATGCCAATCGCAACGATGCCGCCGACTGGGAAGCCGTAGCCGCGCTCTATGCACCCGATGGCCGCATGGCCCGTCCCACCGCGCCCAACGACTGGACCGCCGGGCGCGAGGCCATACTCGCCGCATTCCGCGCCCGCCCGGCGCGCACCACCCGCCATGTCTGCTCGAACGTCGAAATCACGGTGGTTGACGGAAACACGGCGCTGGGCGAGAGCGCAATGCTGCTCTTCACCGGTGACGGTCCGCCGAAAGTCGGCTCGTTCCTCGACAGGTTCGTGCGCACGGAAGAAGGCTGGCGATTCGCGGAACGACGCGGATTGCTCACGTTCTGAGGGAATTATGGCGACAGGGGCAACATCGGGAAGCGGCGGCACGGCATCGACGGTGAAGTCCGCCATGCGTACGCTGGACATCATCGAATATGTCGTCGCGCATTCCGAAGGCGTCGTCGCGCAGGATATCGCGCAGGCCCTCGCCATTCCCGTCAGCAGCCTGTCCTACCTCCTCGCCACCCTGGTCGAACGCGATTACCTCTCGCGATCGGGGCGCCTCTATCAGCCGGGCGCCGGGCTGGATCGGCTGCGCGCCGCGCCGCAGCGCCTGCCGCTTATCGAAAGGGTGCGGCCACTGGTCCGTTCCCTGCGCGTGCGCTCCAACGAGACTTCGTCCTACTTCGTCCAGCGCGACTGGCAGATGGAAGCGGTCATCACCGAAACCGCCGAGCACACCCTGCGCTACTCGATCGGCGTCGGAACCCGCACGCCGATGCACTGCCTGGCCTCGGGGAAGGCCATGCTCGCCGCCCTCGGCCCCGCCGCGCTGGATCGCTATTTCGAGGAGGCCCCGCGCGAGCGCTACACCGAAAGCACCGTGGTGGACGAAAGCGCGCTTCGCCGCGAGCTGGACCAGGCGCGCGAATCCGGCATCGCCATCACCCGCGAGGAATATACCCCTGGCATCTGCGGCATCGGGAAGATCCTGATGCTGGACGGGGAGCCGGTCGGCTCGCTCTCGGTTGCCATCCCCACCGTTCGCTACGATGCCCGGGTGGAGGCGGCAGCCTGCGCGCTGCTGGAGGCGATCGTTTCCGGTTTCAGCCGCTGAAGCGAAAAGGGCCGCCGGTTTCCCGGCGGCCCTTCGACTTTTCGCGGAATCCCGGATCAGGCAACAGCCTTGGTGCGCCAGCCT
The DNA here is from genome assembly GCF_001298105.1 of Novosphingobium sp. ST904. GTDB lineage: Bacteria > Pseudomonadota > Alphaproteobacteria > Sphingomonadales > Sphingomonadaceae > Novosphingobium. The sequence goes on from NZ_LGJH01000148.1 coordinate 28,613, forward strand.
TCGGCATAGGAATCCCGGGCCACTTCCGAATAGGGCACGGATGCTACCGTCGCACGGATTTCGGTCTGGACGTGGCGTTCCACCGTGGGTTTGCGCGTTCCGCCATCAGGTTCCCCCCAGACCAGGACGACTTCGGTGCCCGGCTCCGCCACGGATTCGTCCACCATCGCCAGCGAGAGGAAACGCCCCTCGTTCTGGGTGTAGCCGATCCAGGTCGACAGGCCGACCTGCTTGCCGTCTACCAGCACCGCGTCATAGGGATGCATGGCGTAGACCGCGCTCGGATAGTCCATGTACTTGGCACGGTCGCCGCCCTTGGTCAGCATCGAGCTCTGTACGCGCATCACATCCTCGTTGTTGAGGGCCAGCGTCACCTTGCGGCGCTTGGGCGCGTCCTTCATCTTCTCCAGCGCTTCACGGCCGATGAAGTCATGGTCGAACTTGACCATGATGCCGTAACCCAGTTCCCAGGGGTTGAGGTAGTAGTCCTCGATCTTGTCGGACACGAAGCTGCCGCCGATCGAGGTCATCCCTTCATAGGATCTCGCCGAGAGCCATTCCCGATATTCGCGCAGCGATTCCCCGCTGTAGACGGCGGGCAGCGGCGAGGGAATCCAGCCTGATTCCAGCGTGTTGGAACTGTAGGTCCGCCCGCCCGAGGGGAGCAGGCCGAAATCCTTGCCCGCTTCCAGCAGGGCATTCCGGACGGTGTCATAGTCTTTCCACGGACCGAACAGCTCGTAACCGGGCTGGCCCGCCATGCCGTGACGCAAGGCGCGCACTTCGGCGCCGGCGATCGTGATCGGCGCCATATGGAAGAACTTGAGATCGGGCGGCGTGATCCCCATCGCGCGTTCCAGCACCTTCATGGCGTTAGGCCCCTGAAGCTGGAAACGGTAGTTGCGGCGGTAGCCCTGCTGATCGAGCGGACGGGCGGCGGTGCGGTCATCCCGTTCGACCTTCACGTCCCATTTGCCGGAGGCGGCGTGGAATTCCACCCACTCGATCGTGGGTGCGCGGCCCACCAGTTCGAAGGTTTCTTCAGCGAGATAGAACAGGATCACGTCGCCGATCACATAGCCTTCCGGGGTCACCGGCGCGAACTGCTTGGCGCGGTTGGGCACGAAGCCCTTGAAGCTGTTCGGGGCCAGATAGGACAGCATTTCAAAGGCCTGTGGGCCGGTGACCAAGAGGTCGACCATGTGGAAGCTCTGGTTGAACAGGATCGCCGTTTCGGCCCAGGCACGTTGTTCGTCCCGCCAGTTCGAGTATTCGCCCGGAACGCCGGGATAGACGTTGGGTCCGGTCTGCTGGTTGCGCAGGAAATCGACGATGTCTCCCTTTTCGTCGATCAGTTGCTGGAGCGATTTTTCGGTCATTCCATCATGCCTTTCAGGTAGTTTATGCTTTGTGTTGAATTGTTAACGCCGGCTGGAGAGCCAGCCATCCGCGCAGTGCGGCGTTGAAGGCATCGGGCCGTTCCGCCGGGGCCATGTGTCCGGCATCGGCCACGATCGTCAGCGGAGCACCGCCGAGTGCCTCGGCGATCTCGCGGTGCTGATCGACCGGGGACCACGCGTCGCTGTCCCCGACCATCAGCGAAACCGGGCATTCCAGTGCCGCCAGAACGGCCCCCACTTCCGGCCGATGGAGCAGCGCCTCGATCTGCGCCTCGAACACAAGCTGACCAGAACCCATGCACATCGCACGCAGAGACGCATAGAAACCGAGATCACCGCGCCGCGAAGGGCCGATCATCGGCGGCAGCCACGCATCGACGAGCGCCCCGAAGCCTTCCCGCCGTCCAAGGTCTCGCAGGGCGTATCGCTTCTCCTTTTCGCCGGGCCGCACCGGGTGGATTCCCGTATCCGCTAGCGCCAGTCGCGTGACCCGCTCGGGCGCCTTGCGGCAGACCTCCAGCGCAACCCGCGCGCCCATCGAATGGCCGAGCAGCGCGCAGCGGCCGGGCATGCGGGCAAGGGCGTAATCCGCCATCGCCTCGATGCTGTCTGCCCCGCCGTAGAATCCGTTCACGGTCATGCTGGCAGGAAAGGCGGAAAGCTGGCCGCCGAACATGCGGCCATCGCAGAGCAGCCCCGGCAGGATCACCAGCGGCGTCTTTTCGGATTCGGATAATGAATTCGCATCCATGAATTTTCATCTATACGAAATGATCTGGGCGCGCTAGAGCGAATCCAACGAGAGGAAGTGGGGAGAACGAAAATGACCACCCCGATCATTCATCCGAACTGGGCCCGGCCGGCACTCAACATGGTCGACGGGTACTCGCTGGAGATGACCGCCAAGGACGTGGAGGCCCTGCGCGGGCTGCCGCCGCGATTGCGCCCGAAACGCCGATCGCGGTGACGTTCCTGCCCGGCGAGGAATTTGAATCCCGCATTGCCGCCGCGCGGCTGGTGCGCGAACTCGGCTTCGAGCCGATGCCGCATTTCTCCGCCCGCCGGATCGCTTCGGCCGAGGAATTCGAACGCTATCTGGCCGCGGTGACGCGGGAAGCCGGCGTCAAACGCTGCTTCGTGATCGCCGGAGACCCGTCAGAGCCGGAAGGCCCCTTCACCGACAGTTCCGCCCTGATCGCCACCGGCGCTTTCGAACGCAACGGCATCACCGCCATCGGCATCGGCGGGCACCCGGAGGGGCATCCCAACATGACCGAGGAGGAGTGCTGGCAGGTGCTTTCCGGCAAATGCGCGGAAATCGAATCCCGCGGCATGGCGCCCCTCATCGTCACCCAGTTCGCCTTCGATGCAGCGCCCGTGCTCGACTGGCTCACCCGGCTGCGCGCGCGCGGCATGACGCGCCCGTGCGGCTCGGCGTGCCCGGTCCCGCCGGGATCAAGACACTGATGCGCTTCGCCGCGCGCTGCGGCGTGGGCGCCTCGGCTTCGGTGCTGACCAAATACGGCATCTCGATCACCAGACTGATCGGATCGGCCGGACCGGACAAGCTCGTCGATGCCCTGGAGCGCGGACTGGCACCGGCCCACGGCAAGGTCCGCCTGCACTTCTATCCCTTCGGCGGCATGGAGAAGACCGTCGACTGGATCAACGAATACGCCCGGCGCCACTGAGCGGGAACGGGCGAAACAAGAACGAGAGAGGAGCCTGCCCCGTGTCCGACCTACTGGCCGATACCCTGTCCGAAGTGCTTCGCGGCCCCGTAAGCGGGGATGCCTCCGAAATCTGCACGCTGCGCCTGCAATGCGAAGACAAGGCCGGGCTGGTGGCCCAGGTCGCGGTATTCCTGGCGACGCGCGGCTGCAATATCGTCGATGCCCAGCAATTCCACGACCAGCTTTCCGGCGGCTTCTTCATGCGCGTGGAATTCCAGCGCGGGGCCGGGCGCTCGCTCGAAGAACTGCGGGCCGAATTCGCACCGATCGCCGCCGAGGCCCGCATGACCTGGTCGCTGCGGGACAAGGCCGCGCCGAAGAAGGTGCTGCTGCTGGTTTCGAAATGGGACCATTGCCTGGGCGACCTGCTCTACCGCAACCGCATCGGCGAACTGAGCATGGAGGTGGTCGGCATCGTTTCCAACCATCCCCGCGAACTGCTGCACACCTCGCTCATCAACGGGCTGCCCTACCATCACTTCCCGATCACCAAAAACACCAAGGCCGAGCAGGAAGCCCGCATCAAGCAGGTGGTGGACGAGACCGGCGCCGAACTGATCGTGCTTGCGCGCTACATGCAGATCCTGTCGGACGATCTGGCCGCGTTCCTGTCCGGCCGCTGCATCAATATCCACCACTCGTTCCTGCCCGGCTTCAAGGGCGCCAAGCCCTATCACCAGGCTTTCGACCGCGGCGTGAAGATGATCGGGGCCACCGCGCACTACGTCACCGCCGATCTCGACGAAGGGCCGATCATCCATCAGGACGTGGAAACCGTGACCCACGCCGACATGCCGGAGGAACTGGTGCGCAAGGGCCGCGATATCGAGCGCCGCGTGCTGGCCGAAGCGGTGCGGCTCCACCTCGACGACCGCGTCTTCGCCAACGGCGCGCGCACCGTCGTGTTCCGGGGATAGGCCGATGGCCGAGCGCATCGACGGCCGCGCCATGGCGCGGGCCATGCTGGACGAAACGGCGCAGGCGGTCGAACAGCTCAAGGCACGGGGCGTGGCGCCTGCCCTTGCGGTGGTGCTGGTCGCAGCGATCCGGCCAGCGAGGTCTATGTCGGCCGCAAGGTGGCCCAGTGTGCCCGCGCCGGAATCCGCTCGCTGGAGCACGCCTGCCCGCCGAGACCGGGCAGGCGGAACTGCTGGCCCTGATCGACCGCCTCAACGCCGACCCGGCCGTGCACGGCGTGCTGATCCAGCTTCCCCTGCCGCGCGGGATTGACGCTTCGCTGGTGCTGGACCGGGTTGCGCCGGGCAAGGATGTGGACGGCTTCCACCCGGTCAACGTCGGCCGCCTGTCCAGCGGCACCGGGGGGCTGGTGCCCTGTACGCCGCTGGGGATCATGAAGCTGCTGGACGGCCTGATAGACGACTATCGCGGGCTGGAAGCGGTGGTGATCGGCAAGTCCAACATTGTCGGCAAACCCGTGGCCATGCTGCTGCTCGAACGCGAGGCGACCGTCACCGTCACCCATATCGAGACGCGCAACCTGCCCGATGTGGCACGCAAGGCGGACATCATCGTCGCTGCGGCCGGAGCCCCGCACCTCGTGCGCGGATACTGGGTGAAGGAGGGCGCGGTGGTGATCGACGTGGGCATTACCCGCGTCACCGATCACGACGGCCAGACCCGCATCGTCGGGGACTGCGCCACCCACGAACTGGAACACGCCCGCGCCGTCACCCCGGTGCCGGGCGGGGTCGGGCCGATGACCATCGCCTGCCTGCTCGCCAATACCGTCAAGGCCGCAAGGGACACACTCCATGGATGACATTGCCACGATCGACCGTGTTTCCGCCCGAACCGCCACCACCGAAACGGCAGTGCTCACCACCGTGCGCGTGCGCGATCTGCCGCTGCTGGCGGACGTGGGCATCAATCCCGACGAGGTCGGCCGCCGCCAGCCGCTGGTCATCACCGTCGAACTCGCGCTGGACGCGGGCGCGGTGGACGGCATCGGCGAGACGGTGGACTATCGCCGCATCGCCGCCGCCGCCGAAACGCTGGCCGAAGTGCACATTCCGCTGATCGAGACGTTCGCCCGCCGCCTGGGCGAGCAGTGCCTGGGCTGGGCGCCGGTGCGCGAGGCGCGGGTGAGCATCGACAAGCCCTTCGCCCTCACGCGCGGTCTCGCCGGGGTGGAAGTGACCGTGCGCCGCGCCCCATGAACGCAGGAGAGGAAACCATGCCCGCGATTACCGACGTCAACGCCTATCTGGCGCAGTTCGACGACATTCCCGGCACCCGGGTCTTCACCGCCAGCCGCGCGCGGCGGGGCTATCATCTCAACCAGTTCGCGATGAGCCTGATGAAGCCGGGAAACCGGGAACGCTTCAAGGCAGACGAGCGCGCCTATCTGGACGAATGGCCGATGACCGAGGCCCAGAAACAGGGCGTGCTCGACCGTGACTACAACCGCCTGCTGGACCTTGGCGGCAACGTTTATTTCCTCGCCAAGGTCTTCTCGACCGACGGGCTGAGCTTCGTCCAGGCGGTCAGCACGATGACCGGGATGAGCGTGGAGGATTACCAGGCGATGATGCTGGCGGGCGGCCGTTCGCCGCTCGGCGTCCGCTCGATCAGGGAGAACACATGATGGCCCGCATTACTGCCGGCATCGGTTGCAGCCATATTCCCGTGCTCGGCTTCGCGCACGATCACGGCCGCACCGCCGATGCGATCTTCAAGCCCGCCTTCGACGGCTTCGACTAGACGCGCCGCTGGATGCGCGAGGAGGCCCGGCCCGATGTGGTGATCCTGGTCTACAACGATCATGCCTCCGCCTTCGACATGAAGGTGATCCCGACGTTCGCGATCGGCTGCGGCGAAAGCTACCAGCCGGCCGACGAAGGCTTCGGCCCGCGGCCGGTGCCGGTGGTGGAAGGGCACCCGGACCTTGCCTGGCACATCGCCCAGAGCCTGATCCTCGACGAATTCGACATGACCATCATCAACGAGATGGACGTGGACCACGGCCTCACCGTACCGCTGACGATGATGTTCGGCGCAGTGGACAAGTGGCCCTGCAAGGTCATCCCGCTGGCGGTCAACGTCGTCACTTATCCGCCGCCCTCGGGCAACCGCTGCTGGGCGCTGGGCGAGGCGATCGCGCGCGCCGTGGCGAGCTTCCCGGAGGATCTCGACGTACAGGTCTGGGGCACCGGCGGCATGAGCCATCAGCTTCAGGGGCCGCGCGCGGGGCTCATCAACCGCGAATGGGACAACATGTTCCTCGACGGGCTGGTGGGCGAAAGCCAGCACCTGCGGCATGTTCCCCACATCGAATACTTGCGCGAGACCGGCAGCGAGGGGATCGAGATGGTCATGTGGCTCATCATGCGCGGCGCGCTCGGCCGGGGCACCGGCGTGCTGCACCGGCACTACCACGTTCCGGTCAGCAACACCGCGCTCGGCCATATCGTGCTGGAACCGCGCCGTGCCGATGTCGCCGCCGAAGCACCCGAGGCAGAGGGCGCCCTCACCGGCTGAACCGGCCCGGGGGCCCCGCTAGGCGGCGTGGACGCCGCCTAGCGGGGCGGCTGCGGGTGGTTCATCCGGTACTCGACTTCCAGCGCGTCCCGGTCGATCCGGGGGCCGGTGAGCGGAACCACGTTGCCCGGCTCCTCCACCTTGCGCGTCGCGATCAGTTGCAGCCGCTCGACGATCCAGCGCAGCGCGCGGTCGTTGCTGTTCGAGAGGTGCCATTGCAGCGCCTCGCGGATCGGCGGAAAGTCGAACGGGATCTCGCGCATGATGAGCGGCATGTTCTGCACCACCTGTTCGGCGAGGCGGCGGTGCATCGTGGCGATGCGGTTGGTGTTCACCACGAGGCCGGGGAGCGACAGGAACGTCGGCGCCACCACCTCGACCCGCCGCTGCTGCTTCTGGCGGCGCACGAACCAGTCGTCGAAAGCGGGGACGCGAGCCTTGCCGAAGCGGGCGGTGACATGGCCCAGCTCGAAATAGGTCTCCTTCGTCATCGCCCCCTGCATCGCCGGATTGCCGTCCCAGCCGACCACGACATAGTCGTCCTCGAACAGGATCAGGCTGGGGTGATCGGCCGAGATCGCGTAATCGATCGTCAGCAGCAGGTCGATGTAGCCGCGTTCCAGCGCCTCGATCGGGAAATCGTTCATCGGCTGGATCTCGAAGCGCATCTGCGGCGCATCGCGTTCCAGTTCCGCCAGCGCCTCGGTCAACAGGACCTGCGTGGAATAGTCTGAGGCCATGATCCGCACCTGCCGGTCGGCGGTGGAGGGATCGAAGGCCGGGGCCACCGAAATGGTGGTGCGGATCTGCTCCAACACGGCGCGGACCGGTTCGATCAGTTCCTCGGCACGGGTGGTGAGGATCATGTTTCGCCCCTTGACCACGAGCAGGTCGTCGGCGAAGTATTCGCGCAGGCGGCCCAGCGCGCTGGACGTCGCCGACTGCGAGAGGCAGAGCCGGTCCGCAGCAAGCGATACGCTCTTCTCGGTCAGCAGCGCGTCGAGCGCGACCAGCAGGTTGAGGTCAAGTCTTCCAAAACGCATCGCCATCTCCCGCACCCTCTTCGCTTGTGGTTATTCCAAAGTCGCGAGGGCACTGGCGACCAGTCTAGCAGGATCGCCATCATGCGCAAAACCCGCATGTTCCGCTGCCGGCGTCGCCAGCCTTGGCTGCGCGGCGAAGGCCGCCTCCAGCGCCGCATCGGGTGCATAAGTCACGAGATCGGGCGAAACCCCGCACTGGCGCGCCGCTTCTTCGGCAAGCGCGCCCATAGTCAGGCGCAGCGCCGGCAGGGTCACGGCGCGGGTCGGCGGCAGCAGCGCGCTGTCCAGCGTCAGGGCGTGGACGAAATTGTCCGCACAACGCGCGACCGACTGCGCCCAGATCGTGCCCTGGGCCGAGACCGGGCAAACGAAGGCCTCACCCGCCTTCAGCGCATGGAACAGGTTGGACATGAACGCCGATTTCATGCCTGACGGCCCCTTGGGCCGCGCGAGGATGCCGGGCAGGCGCACTGTCACCGCATCGATCAGGCCGCGGTTGGAGAACATGGCCGCCGCATGTTCCATCATCGCCTTGTGCCCGCCATAGATCATCTTCGGCGACAAGGGCGTGGCATCGTCCACATGGGCAGGCAGCGGATCGCCCAGCACCGCGATGGAACTGGCATAGACCACCCGCAGCCCCGGCGAGAGCGCCGCCGCTTCCTGCAGCAGGTCGTACATCGCGTCGATATTGATCCGGCGGGAGGCGCCCGGGTCCGCCTCGGCCGCGCCGCCCGGCACCGTTGCCAGATGGACGAGCGCGTCGCAGCCCCGCCCCAGCGCTTCGGCGCGGACCCCGGCATCGCCAAGGTCGCCTTCCACCGGCCGGACGCCCGGCGGGATGCCGCCGGCGTGGCTGTCTATTCCGGAGACCTCGTGCCCGGCCTCCAGCAGGCGGCGGGCAAGTTCCCGGCCCACGAACCCGCCTGCCCCGGTGACGACGACTTTCACTGCATTCTCCTTGAGTAACGGCAAGCACAGGCCCCGCGCAGCATCCCGGCCTCAGAACGTTCCCGAAAGGCGCAGGCCATAAGTGCGCGGAGCGGTGTAGCGCGCCACCGCGAAGCCGATGGGCGAGGACTGCGGCGTGGCGACGCGGCGCTTGTTCTCGATGTTCTGGACGAAGGCGCCGATCGAAAGCCCGCCGTCCGACAGGCGCAGCGTCAGGTTGGCGTCGGTCAGCCAGTAACCGCGGATCTTCTCGAAATCGAGATACTCGAATGCGCCGTATTGCGAGGACCGCCACGAAGTGTTGACGCTGCCGACCAGTTCGTAATCGTCGCCCAGCGGCACGACCTGTTCGGCGCCGAGGTTGACCGTCCACTTGGGCGAGAACAGCAGCGGGCGGCCCGAACAGTTGAACGCCAGGATCGGCGTTACCCCGTCGCTCAGGTAATCCCCGGTGGCGGAAGAAGGACAGTTGATGTTGTTGCGCGGCGAGGCGGTGGTAAGCGTCAGCTCCTTGTATTCGGTATCGAGATACTGGACCTTGGCCGAAAGCGTGGTGTTGCGCATCGGCTTGACCATCAGGTCCACGTCGAAGCCCTTGATGTCGGCGCGCCCGGCATTGTCGATGGTGTTGATCAGCACGGAATCCGGCGAGACCGTGAAGTAGTTGATCTGCTGGTCCTTGTACTTCCAGTAGAAGGCTTCGACGTTGAGCTGGACGTGGTCGTTGAGGAAACGGTTCTTCGAACCGATGGTATAGGCGGTGATGAATTCCGGGTTGTAGGTCGGATTGCCTTCGGAAAGCTGGAAGCCGCCCGCGCGGTAGCCGGTTTCGACCGAACCATAGAGCAGCGAATCCTTCGCCAGGTCGAACTCGGCTCCCACCTTCCACGTCACGCGGCTGAAGTTGCCGGAATCGACCACCGGATAGTAGGTCTTGAGGATCAGGCCCGCGCCGCTGAGCAGCGGATAGACCTGATCGCTCGCCGCATCGGTGCTGCCCGGCGCGATATAGCCGTTCGCGATCAGCCAGTTCACGGTATCGCCGGTAGAGGTGAAATTCGGGAAGTTCGGGATATTGCCCGGCACCGCGCAACCCTGCCCGAAGGAATCGGGCGGCGTCACTGCCGGAATGCCGCCGCAGAAGGCGATGAAATTGTTGATGATCCCGTCGATCGACTTGTGATCGCGCGTATAGCGCAGGCCGCCGATCAGGCGGAAACTGTCGGTCAGGTTGGCGGTAAGCTGGCCGAAGCCCGCCAGGCTCCGGGTCTTGTGCGTGTAGTGCTGGATCGGCAGCACGAATTCCTGGTTGTATTCTCCGGTATTGCGGATCTTCTCATCGAAGAAGAAGCCGCCGACCACGTAATCGAACATGCCGACCGTGCCCGCCAGCCGCGTTTCGAGGCTGAACTGGCGGTCCTTCTCATTCGTGTAGGCGGTGTTGAATGCGGGACCGTAGAAGAAGCTCTCAGCCTTGGTGTTGCGGTACGCAGGCAGGACGGTGAGCGTTCCGATGCCGGTGTCCAGCGTGACTTCGGCGTTGAGGCCCCAATAGGTCGCGTCGTTCATCTGCTGGCGGTTCATCGCCGTGAGGAACCCGAAGCCCGGAGCGCCGAGCTGGGTCTGCCGGTAGGCATTGGCGGCATCGGTGTTCAGCCCTTCCGAACTGTCGAACCCGGCAGGCGTGAAGGTGAATCCGGTCGCCCCCGGCGTGAACGAACCGATATAGCTCGATCCCGCGCCCACGCCGCCCACATGCGTGTAATCGCCGCCAAGACGGATGCTGAACCGGTCCGTCGGTTCGAACAGGAATTGCGCGCGCAGGCCGCTGCGATCGAGATCGTCGCTGCCGTCGCGGTTGTAGCCGTCATGGTACTGATGCGTCGCCGCCACGCGCAGCGCGGCATTTTCACCCAGCGCGAGATTGGCGAAACCCTCGGCGCCGACGGCGTCGTAATTACCCACCGTCAGGGTGAAGCCGCCGGAACTGCGGCCGAGTTCGGGCCGGTTGGGTATGATGTTCACCGCACCGCCGGTGGCATTGCGGCCATAGAGGATGCCCTGCGGCCCCTTCAGCACCTCCACGCGGGCAAGGTCGTAGAATGCCGAACCGAACGCCCCCGCCGCGCGGCCCAGCACAACGCCGTCATAACTGGGCGTGACGGCCGGATCGTTGTAGCTCGAATTGGTGATGTTGCCGACGCCGCGCAGGAATATCGAGGTGTTCGAACCGCCGCCGTTGGTCACCGTAAGCGCAGGCACCGCCTTGTTCAGCGCGTCCGCCTGGGTGATGCCCTGCTGCAGCAATCGATCTCCGCCCACGGCATCGATGGCGATGCCCGCATCCTGGAGCGTTTCGGCGCGGCGCTGGGCGGTGACGATGATGTCGCCAAGGCCGGAACTGTCCTGCGCCGGTGCAGCTTCCTGCGCGAGCGCGGGCATGGCGCCGCCGAAGACGGCGAGCATCATCACGGCCAGACTCGAGGAATGGAAAAGTCGATTGCGCATGGCGCTCCTCCCGATGTGTTTGTTCTTGCCGTCGGGGCTAGCCAAGCGGCCGGCGTTGGTCACACCGATTGTATCGATGGGCAGGCATCCACAGTTCGGATTTGTGTGACGACGCGGCCTCGCTACCTCTCGTGGCATGACACGGGAGAGCATCAGCAGCATCGCCACGGCACTTGTCGTGGGCGGGGGAATCGGCGGCATGGCCACGGCCATCAGCCTTGCGGAACGGGGCGTTCGGGTGGACCTGATCGACCTCGATCCGGAATGGCGGGTCTATGGCGCCGGCATCACGATAACCGGGCCGACCTTGCGCGCCTATCGGCGGCTCGGCCTGCTAGAGCAGATCAAGAAGGCAGGCGCCATCACCAACCGGACGCGGCTGTTCCGCCATGACGGAACCCACCTGCACGATCTCGACGAACCGGTGATCGAGGAAGGCCTGCCCGCAACCGGCGGGATCATGCGCCCCGTGCTCCACCGGATCATGCAGGCACGGGTACGCGAACTGGAGATTCCCGTCCGTCTGGGCCTGACGGTCAACCATCTGGCAAGCGACGCCAGCGGTGTCGACGTGACGTTTTCCGATGGCACGAACGGCCGCTACGACCTCGTGGCGGGGGCCGACAGTGTCTATTCGACCGTGCGCGAACTCGCCTTCCCGCACATGGGCCCCGCCCAGCCGACCGGGCAGGGCTGCTGGCGCATCTCCATCCGCAAGCCGCCCGGACTCGACGCCGGCGAATTCTTCCTCGGCCACGACAACCCCTGCGGCATCACCGCCTGCAGCCCGGACAACGTCTACATGTGGATGCTGACCCGGCACGAACCGCGCGAGAGCTTCATGGACGAGGAGGAACTCCACGCCGCGCTCAAGGCCCTGCTTGCAGACTTCGGCGGCAATGCCGGATGGATTCGCGACAACATGACCTGCGAGGACTGGATCAATTACCGCCCCCTCGCCGCGGCCCTGCAACCGCGCCCCTGGAGCCGGGGCCGGATCGTGCTGGTGGGCGATGCCGTTCATGCCACCACGCCGCACCTCGCCTCGGGCGCCGGGATGGCGGTGGAAAGCGGCATCGTCCTGGCCGAGGAACTGGCCAATGCCGACACGGTGGAAGCAGGTCTCGCCGCCTATGAGGAGCGCCGCTTCGACAGGTGCCGCGACGTGATCGAAAGCAGCATCGCCATCGGCAGGCTGCAACTGGAGCACGGGCCGCCCGAAGAACACAAGGCGCTGCTGGAAGGCGCGCTGACCCGGCTCAACGCCCCGTTCTGACGATCTATCGGGAACGCCCTGCACTGCTGCCTCGCGCGTGTCCGGCGGCGGCAGGGCAGCGCGTCGATCCCCCGGCAGCCGCGAATTCCCGCGCTTCGCGGGGCCGCGGAAAGGCACGCCTGCAACAAAGATGCGGCGGCAGCGATCCAAGGTGCTGCAAATCCCGCCATATCTTGATACCCTCTGCCCACGGCCGAACGCCCCCGAGATCAACCGGAAGGAGCAGAGGATGCCTCGCAAGCGCAACATCGCCCCCAGATGGCTCATGCCCCTGCTGCTCGCCGGTTCGATGGTGGCAGCGGGACTTGCGGCAACTCTCGTGTCATCCTTCCAGTAGGTGGGCGGCGAGCCGGCCATACCCCGCCACGCCGCCGGAGCGAGGAGCAGTGCTTGCCGCATCATACGCCCTTGATCGGAACCATCGTCGCCGGGCTGGTGGCGGCTTTCGCAATGGGGGCGCTGGCACACCGGCTGCGGATATCCCCGGTAGCAGGATACCTGTTCGCCGGAGTCCTCGTCGGCCCGTTCACCCCGGGCTTCGTCGCCAATTCCGCCCTCGCCAACGAACTGGCCGAAATCGGCGTCATCCTGCTGATGTTCGGCGTCGGCCTGCATTTTTCCTTGCGCGACCTGATGTCCGTGAAGGCCATCGCCGTTCCCGGCGCGGTGCTCCAGATCGCCGTGGCGACCGCGCTTGGCGCGGGCCTTGCGGTCCATCTCGGGTGGAGCCTTGCCGCGGGCCTGGTGTTCGGACTGGCATTGTCGGTGGCGAGCACGGTCGTCCTGCTGCGCGCGTTGCAGGCCGGAAATCTGGTCGATACGGAAAGGGGGCGGATCGCCATCGGCTGGCTGATCGTCGAAGACCTCGCCATGGTGCTGGTGCTCGTCCTGCTGCCGGTGCTCGCCGGCATCCTGAACGGGGCGGCGGCGGATACCGCCAATCTCGCGAAGATCGTCGGCATCACCATCGCCAAGGTGGGCGGCTTCATTGCCCTGATGCTGATCGTCGGCAAGCGGGCGATCCCGGCCGCATTGCACTGGGCGGCCCATACCGGATCGCGCGAACTTTTCCGTCTGGCCGTTCTCGCCATCGCGCTCGGCGTGGCGTTCGGCGCGGCCTATGTCTTCGACGTTTCCTTCGCGCTGGGCGCCTTCTTCGCCGGCATGGTCATGGGCGAGCGGCAGTTGAGCCGCCGCGCGGCGGAAGAAACCCTGCCCCTGCGGGACGCCTTCGCCGTGCTGTTCTTCGTCTCGGTGGGGATGCTGTTCGACCCGGCGGTGCTGATCGAACGCACCGGCGCCCTGGCCGCGACCGTCCTTATCATCGTCATCGGCAAATCGGCCGTGGCGCTCGCGATCGTGCGCGCATTCGGCCACCCGCTCCAGACCGGGTTCGCAGTGGCTGCGGGCCTGGCGCAGATCGGCGAATTCTCCTTCATGCTGGCAGCCCTCGGCGTCCGCCTCGATCTCCTGCCCGAGGAAGGCCGCGACCTGATCCTCGCCGGGGCCATCCTGTCCATCCTGGCCAATCCGCTGATCTTCCGCCTGCTGGCAAGCCGTCACGCCATCGTGAAAGCCGCCGTGCCCACCGGGGCTTCCCCCACCGGCAACGGCGACCAGGCGCGTCGCGGCCATGTTATCCTCGTGGGCTACGGGAGGGTCGGAAAACTGGTTGCCGACGGCATGGGCTCCGGCAACCGGTCACTGGTGATCGTCGAGGAGCAGGACGATCTGGCGAAGGCGGCGCGGGAAACGGGGCTCGATCTGATCACCGGCAACGCGGCAACCGCAGACATACTCGACCAGGCCGGGATAAGGGACGCCAGCAAGCTGATCATCGCCATTCCCGAAGGCTTCGAAGGCGGCGTGATCGCGCAGCGCGCACGCCAGATCAATCCCGAGATCGAGATTCTCGCCCGCGCCCATTCGGATGAGGAAGTCGAGCATCTCAAGCAGGTCGGCGCGGATCACGTCGTCATGGGAGAGCGCGAAATCGCCCGAAGCCTGCTGACGCTGGCCTCGATCCGCAGGCCTCGGCCGGCTTGAACAACCGGGCGCCGGGATATCGGTGCTCAGGGCAACGCTTCCCGCGCCGCCTGGCGAATCTCGCGCGGCGAGGCGGCGAGGCTGCTCCGCGCAAAGCGCGACATGACCGACTGCTCGGCGAAGCCCAGCTTCTCCGATATGCGGCTGAGCGGCAGGTCGGTCTGCTGGAGGTAATAGAGCATGAAGTCCCGGCGGACCTCGTCCTTGATCGATTGGAAGCTGATGCTTTCTTCGTGAAGACGCCGGTGCAGGGTGCGCGGATGAAGGTTGAGATGGCGGGCGACATCGTCGTTCCCGCAGCGACCGGTCCAGAGCAGTTGCATCACCACGCCGCGTACTTGCGCATGGACCGGCGGGCGCTGTTGCCGGAACCGGCGGGAAACATGCTCGGTCACGTCGCGCAGGCCCTGCCGGTCGGCATCGGCGACCGGACTTTCAAGATCGCCCACCGTGAAGACCACGCCGTCCTCGTTCTGGCAGAAACGCACTTCGCAGCCGAAATGCTCGCGGTAGACTTTCGCGGGGGACAAAGCCTGGTGGCGAAAGTGGACGCGGCGCGCGCCAACGCGCTGCCCGGTGATCGCGCGGGCGCCCAGGTGTCCGGCCAATAGCACCTGCTCGATCGCCTGGCTGCGCGCCGGCAAATCCTCGGCCAGCAGTTCGTGGCCCATGAAGACATGCTGCCCACCGGCGGATCGCCCCATCCAAACCCGCGCGGCAAGACTGTGCGCGGCATTGTGCGTGGCGGCATAGGACAGCGCGTCACCGAACCGCAGGACGCTGCGCATGGCTGCACCGAGCGGCCCGAACACATCCACGCCGCCCTGCCGCTGCGCAAGACGCAGGCCGAAATCCGGCCGGTCCAGCACGTCCGCCGCCCGGCCCACGACTTTCAGCCATTGCCCGCACGTTATCGCCCCGGCCCGGTCGCAGGCTTCCTCGTCCAGCCCGACCGCGCACAAGAGGGACTGCGGATCGCCGCCAAGATCGCGCACGACCTGCGGAAAATGGCGCAGCAGCCGCGCCTGGATCACCTGCGTTCCCGCATCCGGCGTGCCATCGACGAAAGGCTCCCGCATCTTCTTCGCCGCTCCCGACCGACTCAGCGCAGGGCCGCACCCCGCCGCTTATGGCTGCAAGAGATGCTCCTGCCTGCAAGGCAGGGTCAACGCGGAGGGCAACGCCTTGGCGATAGCGTCAGCCCCGCCGTATCACGAGCGCGTGGGAATGCGGAACCGCTCCACGTAATCGGCGAATTCCCGCCTCACCCCGGCGGCATCGAGGCCGTAGTCCTCCAGCCGATATTCATGCCGGCCGTGCCTGCCCTTGGGATTGTCGGCGAGGAAAGCGGTCATCGCCGCTTCCGCCCGCGCCGTCAGCGGTTCGCCGAAATGATCGTAAAGCCGCTTCATCTGGCCCACCGGATCGCGCATCTGCGCATCGTACTGGATATCGAAGATCGCGTCCGCGCCGTGTTTCGCGCGGTATGCATCCTGCCGGGCGATCATGAGGTGGAATATCTCCACCATCTGCGCGCCGATGGCATGGGCGTCTACCGCGTCGCTGTACATTCGCCGCACCGCGTGGATGAGGCTGCATGCCGAGCCCACCACTTCCACCGGATCGCGATGAGTCATGACAAGCTGCGCATCGGGATAGACTTCGGTCAGCTCGTCCAGAAACAGCGGATGCCAGGGATTCTTCAACGTCCAGCGCCCGGGCGCCTCGGCCTGAAGGCATTGCAGCAGACGCTTGTGATAACGGAAGGCCGGGCGATAGTCGGCCTCGTGCAGGAACCACTGCCGATAGCCGGGAACATGGGCCTGCGCCTCGTAGACTTGCGCGCAGAACGAAGGCGCCATGGCGAACTGACACTCGGTGGGGCTGTCGGAATCTTCATGGTGGATCGCGGCGATATGGGGGGCGGCGCCGATCGCGCGCGCCATCTGCGCCTGCATCCGCTCGAAACGCGGGCCGGCTGACAGTTCGTCGCTGCGCGGCGGCGGCACCGGGTCGAACGCTTCCCAGCGCAGGAAACAACGGCGGTCCGGGTCGGCGGCCAGCAGGTTGATGGTCAGTGTCGTGCCGGTGCGGGGCAGGCCGAAGACGAACATCGGCTTTTCGACCGGACGCTCCAGCAGTTCGGGATGACGCGCCAGCCAGTCTTCCACTTTCATCCGGCCCGCCAGCGCCGAGACCAGCGAGCCGATGGAGCGCTGCCGGCCCGCTTCGGTAAGCGCAGCCTCGTTCTGGTAATCCTCCAGCAGGATCGCGAGGCCCGACAGGACCGCCTCGTCGCCAAAGTCGTTAAGGCCCGTCTCCGCGCTTGCCGCCGCAATGATGTCCTCGACCTTCACCCGCTTGTCCCCTCACCTTCCTCTGCCGCGTCGTGCGCGCGGTTCGAAGGCCGGGTCTAGCCGCAGCAGCCGGCACTTTTCTTGACCGATAAGGACATCGCACCAGAACGCGCAGGCGCGATACCCCCGCCTCCCGGAAGAGGCGGGGGCAAGGAAGCGCCGTCAGGAAACCGGCAGCACCACCGGCGCGCCCGGCGCGTCGCGCAGACGCAGGTAGAACTTGCCGTCGCGCGCCGCGGGCACCTGAAGCGCAGAGCCCGTGAAGCCCTGCGCCACGTTCACCGCCGGATCGAGGGCAGGCGAAAGCCCCACCGCATCGATCAGGAACAGGTCGCTGCCCCTGATGGTGCAGTTCGCGTCCCGCTCCGCCCCGCCGCACGATACACCGTCGATATGCGGAAGCCGCGCCAGCGTGACCAGCGGCTGCCAGTCGCCGGCATCGCCGCCGCGCACCAGCCGGAAGCGAAGCGGACCGAACGTGGAAGGCGGCAGCGTTTCGGGGTCGAACGAGGCAACCAGGACTTGCGGCCCTGCAACTTTCAATCCCTTGCCTGCCGAAAGCCGCACCGGCTCGCCGCCGCTCGCGGGCGCCACCTCGATCACGTCGGCAGGGGTCAGCGGCGCTGCATCGCTGCGAACCGAGAACACCATGCGGCCGTTGTCCGGCAGCAGGTCTTCTCCGGGAAGGCCCAGCACCCTGCCCCCCGCCGCTACCGGCCCGGGTTCGATGGTCTTGCTGAGCAGGTTCACGCGCGGCCGCGCCTCGGCCAGCGTAATCGGGACCGAAACGGTGCGCCCGCCACGCAGCCTGATGCGCGCGGCCGCATCCCCGGGTATCTCGGGCACGGTTTGGGAGGCGCCCTCCGGCAACTTCTGCCCGTCGGACCTCGCCAGCCTGAGGCGGTCTACCGTCCCGTCGCGGGTCAGGCCGTCAGGCTTGAGCGTGAGACCGGCAAGTTCGGCGCTGTCCACCTGGTCGAGCCGCTGGCCGGTCAGCACGCCCCAGTCATCCCCGGCATGGATCACCAGACCGTCGACCCGGCTCGCCTGGACATCGGCCCGCAGCGCGATCGTCGAAGGCTGGGCAGTGCCGCGCACCTTCACTTCCACGCTCATATCGCCCGGCTTGCGGCCCGCCAGCGGCAGGGTGAGCGCCAGACCGTCCTTGCCCTGCACTTTCCACTCGACCGACTGCGCGCTGCCACCTTGCCGCAAAGTCACCGATTCCACGCAGGACGGCGCGGCGCCCGTCAGTACCAGCGGATTATCCCGTCCGACGACCAGCGTGGGCATCTCGGCGTTCTTGTCGCCGCCCGCCACCTGCCAGCCGCCGCCATCGGGCTTCTGGAGGAGGAAGTCCGGCCCTTCGAAGCGATCGAAGCCCCAGTAGCCGTAGACGTGGGCGCGCAAGGTTCCGGTAAAGGCGGCAGGCAGTTCCCCGCCCGCAAGGACATAGCCGCCTCGGTCCGCCCGTGCTTCGAGGGGGACGTCCACCGTCTGCCCCGAAGGCGCGGTGAGGGTAACTTTCATCTCCCGCGCATAAGCGGTCGAATAGATCAGCGGCGCCCCTTCCACCGGCAGCAGCGTGCCCTGCGCGCCGCCGGCCTGAACCGCGCAGACCGGATCGTTGGCGCTCGTGCGCAGGCGGGGCGGGCTACCGGATTCGATGGCCGGCATGGCGA
The DNA here is from genome assembly GCF_001298105.1 of Novosphingobium sp. ST904. Taxonomy (GTDB): domain Bacteria; phylum Pseudomonadota; class Alphaproteobacteria; order Sphingomonadales; family Sphingomonadaceae; genus Novosphingobium. Next base: position 47,107 of record NZ_LGJH01000148.1, read on the forward strand.
TCACCATGACCGATTTGGGCTTTTCAAACGAAGGCGCGGTGTTCAGCAGCAGGCCTGTACGGTCGCCCTTGCGCACGCTCAGCGTCGGCAGGTAGCTGAACTGCGGATTGGAAAAGGCGCCGAATATCTTCGCGATATCCCGCGCCACCCCGATATAGGCGCTGTAATAGCCATAGCCCGCTTCGCGCGTGGCGCTCAACTGCAGGGCAAGGTCCGTCGGTGCGCCGGTCAGCGTTTCCGCCACCGAACTGGTGTGGACGTCCGCCAACACCAGCGTTTCCCGGTTTTCGAGCAGGCATGACGCCTGAAGCTCGATCACTTTCGAGAGGCATTCCTCGTTCAGCTTCATCGACAGGCTGCGCGCCAGCGTCGGTGCCACGCTGCGCAGGAACTCGGGGTGATAATTGTCCTGCGCCCGGATCGCCGCCATGAAGGCATCGAGGCGGGAATGGTCGAGCGAGGCCTGGTTGAGGTCCTGCGTGGCGCGGACGAATTCGCCCGGCTTGCCGCGCACGGCATCCACCAGCGTCCCTTCCGCGCCGCCTGTATCGGGGACCAGGAACATGACCATCTGGCGCGCATTCTTCGGCACCGTCAGCGCCAGCGCCTTGTTCTTTTCCTTGTCCCTCCAGGTCTCGGCGATCTTGATCCAGTCCTTGGGCGGCGGATTGGTCGCGCCGCGCAGGAAAGCGGACACCATCAGGAATTTCGCGCCCTGATCCTCCGGCAGGTCCGCATGGATCGACAGCATGTCCCCCTCGGCAAGGCTGGGCACTTGCGCAATGGGCAGCGTTTCCTTGCCGCGCGTCACCTGGATACGCAGGCCGGGGCCGTTCAGTTCGAACGGCGCGGGATCGGCGGCGACCGCCGTGGACGAGGCCAGCATCGCGGCCATCGGCAGGGCCAGAGCCCCCGCATTGAGAGCCCATGAAGTGAGACGCGAAGGGCGTGCGCGGTTCTTCCCGGCAATGGGCAATGGCATTTTCCTGTTATCCGGCATCAAATTACGTCGCCCTTCCCCGCCTTTCCCACAACAGCGCCCTCCCGCCAAGCACGCGAAGGCCCATCGCCTCGTCGCAAAAACGAACATAAAGGGAACATTTCGTTTGAAAAGCCCTTCGGCATGGGACAGGCTCCGGCTGCAAGAGCTGCACTTACGCTTAGCTGAACGCATGAGGAAAAGGTCTGGTTCAATGCCCCCGCTCGATATCGCCGAAAAGCTGACGATCCTCGCGGATGCGGCGAAATACGATGCGTCGTGCTCCTCTTCGGGCGTCAGGAAGCGGGATTCGCGTGGCGGCAAGGGGATCGGCTCCACGCTGGAAGGCGGCGGCATCTGCCATGCCTATGCGCCGGACGGGCGCTGCATCAGCCTGCTCAAGATACTGCTGACCAACAGCTGCATCTTCGATTGCCACTACTGCATCAACCGCAAGTCCTCCAACGTGCGCCGCGCCCGCTTCACCGCGAAGGAAGTGGTGGACCTCACGCTCGACTTCTACCGCCGCAATTACATCGAGGGGCTGTTCCTGTCCTCGGGCATCATCCACACGCCCGACTATACGATGGAGCAGATCGTCGAAGTGGCCCGCTCCCTGCGGGAAGACCACGATTTTCGCGGCTACATCCACCTCAAGACCATTCCCGACGCCGATCCCGAACTCGTGGCGCGGGCCGGGCTCCATGCCGATCGGGTATCGATCAACGTGGAACTGCCGACCGCCGGCGGCCTCCAGCGCCTCGCGCCCGAAAAGTCGCAGGCGCGGATCGAAGGTGCGATGGGGACCATGCGCTCGGCGATCGAGGAGGGAGCCGACGCCAGTCGGCGGTTCCGCTCCGCCCCCACCTTTGCGCCCGCCGGACAATCGACCCAGATGATCGTCGGTGCCGACGCCGCGACCGACCGCGACATCGTGTCCCGCGCCGCCGCGCTCTACGACCGCTTCGATCTCAGGCGCGTCTATTACTCCGCCTTCAGCCCGATCCCGGACGCCAGCGTCGTCCTGCCGCTCCAGCGCCCGCCGCTGATGCGCGAACACCGGCTCTACCAGTCGGACTGGCTCATGCGGTTCTACCAGTACACGCCGCAGGAAGTCGGCGCTGCGGTCGATCCGGCCACGGGGATGCTCCCGCTGGACATCGATCCCAAGCTGGCCTGGGCGCTGCGCTTTCGCGATCGTTTTCCGGTGGACGTCAACCGCGCCCCGCGCGAACTGCTGCTGCGCATCCCCGGCCTCGGGGTGAAGGCGGTGGATGCCATCGTCTCGGCGCGCCGCTGGCGGACCCTGCGGCTGGACGACGTGGCGCGCATGACCGTTTCGGTGAAGAAGCTGCGGCCGTTCATCGTCACGGCAGACTGGCGGCCCACCGGGCTGATCGACAGGGCCGACCTTCGCGCGCTCGTCGCTCCGCCCGCCACGCAGCTGGAACTGTTCGCGGCCTGACCATGCGGATGGTACGCCTTGATGCCGAAGATGACTTCGATGGCTGGCGCGCCGCCGCCCGCATGCTCGCGGCAGAGCGCATAGCCGCGAACGAGGTACTCTGGCAGATCGGCGACCGGCCGGTGGACCTGTTCGGGGGAGAGCCGATTGCCGTGGACGCCGCGCAGGCGCCGCCGATGCGGGTTTCCAGGGCGTTCCTCGATCTTGCGCGTGATGCGGCGCTTCACAGCGAGCCCGAGCGTTTCGCACTGCTCTATGCCTTGCTGTTGCGCCTGCTGGACCAGCCGCACCTGCTGCAGGACCGGGCCGACCGGCCCCTGCGCCGCCTGGAAGGTCTCGCGCAGAACGTGCGGCGCGACATCCACAAGATGCATGCCTTCCTCCGCTTCCGCGAACTGCCGGATGGAGACGGCACGCGGTTCGTCGCCTGGTACGAGCCCGAGCACCACATATTGCGTCGCAATGCCGCCTTTTTCGTGGAGCGCTTCACCAACATGCGCTGGTCGATCCTGACCCCGCGGGGTGCGCTCCACTGGGATGGCGCCCTGCTGACCGAGGGGCCTCCTGCACAGCGCGGCGACGCACCTGGCGACGATCCGGTGGAAGGGGTCTGGAAGGCCTATTACAGCGCCATCTTCAATCCGGCGCGGGTCATGCCGCGCGCCATGCTCAAGGAAATGCCGCGCAAGTACTGGCGAAACATGCCCGAGACCGCGCTGGTCCCGCAACTGATCGCCGGTGCCCGCAAGCGCGAACTGGCGATGATCGAGCAGGATCGGGCCGGGCCGCCGCGCCAGCTCGATACTCCGACCATACGATCAAGGGGGGCAGGCGGAGATGATGCGCTCGAGCTGCTGCGGCAGGAGGCGACCGCCTGTCGCCGCTGCCCGCTCTGGCAACCGGCGACCCAGACCGTATTCGGCGAAGGACCGCACGATGCCGAGATCATGATCGTGGGCGAACAGCCCGGCGACCGGGAAGATATCGTGGGCCGCCCGTTCATGGGCCCGGCCGGCGAAGTCTTCGACCGGGCCATGGCGGCGGCGGGGATCGACCGTGCCCGCGCCTACGTCACCAATGCGGTAAAGCACTTCAAGTTCGAGCCGCGCGCACAGCCGCCTTCACGCCCGCCCCCCATGCGGGCGAAGTCGACGCCTGCCGCTGGTGGATCGATCAGGAACGCGCCATCGTGCGCCCCAGACTGGTGATCGCGATGGGGGCCACGGCGGCCCGGTCGCTCACCGGCAAGGCGATGACGATCGGGCAGGAGCGCGGCCGGGCTGTGCTGCTGGCGGACGGTACGCCTTGCTGGATCACCGTCCACCCCAGCTATCTGCTGCGCCTTCCTCCCGAGGCCGACGCCGATGCCGAATTCTCCCGCTACGTCGCCGATTTGCGCAAAGCCGCCAGCAGCCTCGTCCAGGCAGCCTGACGCCGCGCGGCATCGAAACGTGGTCCGCTGCCACCCTGGGGGAAACGGCCCGGCCGCCAGGCCAGACCCGCGCGCGCACGGACCAGGAGGTATCATAAGCCTTGTGCCTTCGCATATAAGGGCACTCTTCAGAGACAGCGTTCGGATGCAGACGGCCGCAGCGCCCCACACCAACTCCTCCAGACTCATCGAGCCCGCGCTGAATTTCTAAGCATTATCGCGCAATTCCGGCGAACGCCGCCATAAATCTCGCTAGAATCATGGGACCCACTAGCCCTAGGCAGAGAACGGCAGGGCGATTAAACAGTGCCCTTTTTCCGTTAGACTCATTCGCGGCAATCACGCACAACGCCTTGCACAAGATGTCGCAGCAAGCGGCGCTTATGAAATGGGAGAGCTGGATTGGAACAGCTTGAAACGGCAGGCGCGGAGTGGCGCCGCCATTGGCCGATGGTCCTTGCGGCCTGCATCGGCTTTTCGTTCATGTCGTTCATGACGGCCGCTGCCGGCGTGTTCATGGACCCGCTCGCGGCGGAATTTCACTGGGGGCGAACCGAACTCTCCGCCGGCATGGCGATCGCCTCGCTGCTGTCCATCCTCTGCTCTCCCTTCATCGGCATTCTGATAGACCGGCACGGCTCGCGCCGCCTTGCGCTGCCCGGCCTTGTGTTGACGAGCCTGGCAATCGCGGCGTTTTCGCAGGTCAACGGCTCCATCCCCCAATGGCTTGCACTGTGGGTGATATGGGGCGTTGTCGCGCTTCTGGTGCAATCCACCCTCTGGTCCGCCGCAATCGCCAGCGTGTTCAGGGTGGGGCGCGGGCTGGCGCTTGGCGTAACGATGTCGGGCACGGCGCTGGCGCAAGTCGTCGCCCCGCCGCTTTCCAACGCGCTGATCGAGGCATTCGGCTGGCGCACCGCCTATATCGCCCTCGGCCTGGGCTGGGGCGGACTGGCGCTGGTTCTCTCCGCCCTGTTCCTTTTCGACGTGCGCGATCAGGCGCGGCGCAGGCAGTCGCAGGCCAAAGGGCCGCCCGAGGCCGCTCCGGACCTGCCCGGCCTCGGCATCGGGGAGGCATGGCGCGACATATCGCTCTGGAAAGTCGCCGTAGCGACGTTCCTCGTCCTGACCGTGACCATTGCCGTCGTCGTCCACCAGTTCCCCATTCTGGTCGAGGCGGGCATGAGCCGCTCGCAGGCAGCCTGGCTCGTCAGCCTTTCCGGGGTTGCGGGCGTGATGGGCAAGCTGGTCTCCGGCACGCTCATCGACCGGTTCCATGCGCGCACCGTGGGCGGCATCACCCTGGCATCGACCGCCGTGGGATGGCCTTTGCTCATGCAGGGCATCGCAACGCCTGTCACCATCGTCATCGGCATCATGATCAGCGGCTATGCGGCAGGCACCAAGATCCAGCTCTGCAGTTACCTGACCGCCCGGTACGCCGGGATGCGGCACTATGGAACGATCTTCGGCTTCATGACCAGCGTGATCGCGCTCGCCTCCGCCATCGGGCCGCTCGCTGCGGGCCTCTCCTACGATCGTTACGGCAGCTACACCCCGTTGCTGCTCGCCGGTGTCGCGATCTCGCTCATCTCCGGGGGGCTGGTCTTCAGCCTGCGGCCCTATCCCGAATGGCGCGCGGCGACGGCAGCGCCCGCCTGAAGCCTGACCTTACGGCGGCCCGATCAGTCGCCAGCCGCTTCTTCCGCCTTCATCTGAAAGCGCGCGCGAATGCGGCGGGCCCAGACCTTGCGGCTGTACTGGCTGGCGATGCCCGCGAGTTCCGCGTCACCCTGCATCAGGGCCCCGAACTCCATCAGCCGGGCATTTCGCCAGCTTTGCACGAAACGGCGATGCTCGGGCGAAACATCGTCGACTGCCGGGCCTTGATAAGTCCTGCGCGAGAAAGCCACGTTGATGTCGAAGACGAGCTTTATATAAGCGCTGTCGGCAAGCTCGAAGACGACATCCTGGGTTTCGCGTTCCAGTTCGCGCACGTCGTCGAAACTTGCATCGTCGCGAAGCGCGTGCGCCCGTTCGACCAGCGACGCGATACCGGCGGCGATCCTGTCGTGAGGAGCGCGGGCCGCCTTGCGCATGGCTTCCACCCATAACGCAGTGGCGATTGCCGTGACATCCTCCGGCGGCACATCCATCATCGACAGGTACATCGAAACGATGGATTCGATCGTCGTCGCGTCGGGCCGGGACGCGAAATAGCCGCCGTTGTTGCCCCGGCGCACGGCCAGAAACCCTTCGCGCTCCACCAGCCGTGCGGCCTGCCGCACGGTGGCGCGGGCGAAGCCCAGCTCGGAAATCAGCGCCTCTTCGCGCCCGATATAGGCTCCCGGCTCACGGGCGAGGACGATCTCCCTGAGCTTGTCGGCGGCAGCGTCGAGTGCCGTTCTGCTTTTGCGCATGTTCATTCCACCATCTCACAACACGAAAGCCATGAGCGCGTCCAGCCTGTCGTGGCGGCGATGGCAAGGAAGCATAGGCGGCTTGACGGCCTTTGAGTATCCTATTTAAGACTTATCGCAATAAGAGTCGGGGTGCAAAAAGGCATCTGGCAATCATTCAGGACTCATTTTGGAGAGAGGCATGTCACGTCTTCCTTGGGACATGAGCGGCCGCGTCGTCGTCATATCGGGCGCACGCCGGCATCGGTCTGGGCTTCGCACGCGGCATCGCGCGAGCGGGCGGCGATCTGGTCATCTGGGGCCGCCGCCAGGACAGGAATGAAGAGGCGGCACGCGAACTCGCCGAGTTCGGGGGGCGCATCTTCACCCAGGAAGTCGACGTTGCCGACGAAGCCCGCGTGGTGGAGGCCTTTGCCGAAGCCACTGCGCAAATGGGCCGGGTGGACGGCGCCATCGCCAATGCGGGCCTGATGAAGAACCAGGGCTGCTTCACCAACATGACAGGCGAGGCCTGGCATGACCTGCTTTCGGTCAACCAGCACGGCGCGTTCTATCTCGCCCGCGAAGCCGCCCGCCACATGCGCACCCGCGCCGAAGCCGGCGACCCGGGCGGTTCGATCCTGTTCTGCGCCAGCCTTTCCGCCGTGACCGGCTCGATCGGAATGCAGCACTACAACGCCTCGAAGGGTGCCATGGCCGCGCTCGCACGCGGAATCGCGGTCGATATGGGCAAGTACGGCATTCGCGCCAACACCGTCTGCCCCGGCTATACCGAAAGCGAGACAGTGAAGGATCAGGGGCCGGACTCACCGCTGGGCAGCCAGGTGCGCGAACGCTGCCCGATCCCGCGCTTCGGCAACCCGTCCGATTTCGAAGGCATCGGCGTCTACTTCATGAGCGACGCATCGCGCTATCACACCGGCGACCTTGTCCGCGTCGACGGGGCGGTGGATGGCCAATGCCGGCAAGCTCAACACTTCGGCGGAGCGCAGGGCATGAGCACCGACGTCAAAAAGGATACTGAAACGGTGCGGACCAGTGTCTTCCGCGTAGAGCAGTTCCGCGATCCGCAGATTTCGCCCGAACGCCGCGCAGAACTCGAAGCGGCCGAAGCCGAACCTCTCGACATGACGGTAGAAGGCGTACTGGCAGAAGCCGCCGCGCAGACCGGCCTTTCCGACTTCGGCCCGATGGACTTCACCGAGCGCCTCGGCGCGCTTCTTGGCGAAGTCTCCGCAAACGGGAACCTGTGGCGCTTCGCCAAGGCGCAGTTCCGCGCCGCCTGCGTGAAGCAGGCCGCAAACCGCCTCAAGAACAAGGCCTTCCTCGACAGCCATCCGGGCGTCGAGGACGAGGTGATCGATCGTCCGATCATCATCGTCGGCCTGCCGCGTTCGGGAACGACTCACCTCGAGAACCTGATCGCGGCCGACCGCCGGCTGCGGCACCTTCCGGTCTATCTCGGCTCCGAAGCGGTCCTGGCACCCGGCGAGACGGCCGGCCCCGATGGGCTGGACCCGCGCTGGACCCGTTCGGCCGCGCACTGGGACCGGATGAAGCAGAACGCCATCATGGCCGCCATGCATGAACACTCACCCGACCATGCCTGCGGCGAGAACGAGCTGCAGATGCCGACTTCACCACATACCAGTGGGAATGGATGGCCGAAGTCCCCGCCTGGCGCGACTACCTGCTGCGCCACGACCAGACGCAGCACTATGCCTATGGCAAGCGGATGCTGAAGGCGATCGCGCATCAGTTCCCGTCCGACCGGCGCTGGATCCTCAAGGGTAACCAGCATAGCGAGCAACTCCCCGCACTCGTCGCGAATTATCCGGATGCCTATGTCGTCCAGATCCACCGCGATCCGCTGGCCTTGCTGCAATCGGTGCTGACGATGCGGGGGCTGTCCGTGCTCGTCCACCAGAAGCACCCGCAAATCCAGGCTCACGTCGCCTACTGGGTGGACCGCATAGAACAGATGCTGCGCGCCTACCTGCGCGACATGGACCGGGTCCCCGAAGGCCGGCGGCTCGACATCCTGTTCGCAGACGTGATCGCGGACGATATCGGCACCGCGCAAAAGGTGCTGGAATTCGCCGGGCTGCCTTCCAGCGCCGAAAGCGTCGGGGACATGCGCGGCTACATGGACAGCCACCCGCGCGGAAAGGACGGCCGGGTGGTCTACGACCTGGCGGGAGACTTCAACCTCGATATCCCGAGCCTGCGCCAGCGCTTCGCGTTCTACACGGACCGCTTCCCGGTAAAACAGGAAGTGAAATGACCCGCAAGCTCAGCCGGTGGGATGCGAATTCGCACAGCGAGCTCGCGTACATCGCGCTGCTGACGATGCCCACTCAGGCAGGAAACCAAGCCATGAAACCCATCATCCGCGATGCGAACCAGCCGCTCAATGCCCAGATCATCAATGACGGCGCGGGCAGACAGGATGCCGTCGATCTCGGCAACGGCATCTTCATGTCGAGGGACTCTCGAACCTCTACCTGGTGACGACCGCCGAGGGCAGTGTCCTTGTCAACACCGGCATCGTCTACAGCGCCGCCGAGAACAAGCGCCGCTTCGATGCGGCCAGCGACCAGCCGATCCGCAAGATCGTGTTCACCCAGAGCCATGAAGATCACATTGGCGGATGGCCCACCTTCAACGCCCCCGGAATCGAGACGATCGGACAGGCCAACCAGCCTTTCGTGCGCACCCAGTTCCGCGACCTCGGCCCGGCCATGGCTGCCCGTTCGCGGCGCTTGTGGAGCCGCGACCAGAAGCGGGAACTGACAGAACGGCCCGAACCCACGCTGACGACCACGTTCCATGACAGCCACGCCTTCGAACTGGGTGGGCGGCGGTTCGAACTCTACGCGGTCCCCGGCGGCGAAACGGTAGACTCGCTGGTGATCTGGCTGCCGGACGACAGGATCGTCTTCACCGGCAACATGACCGGCCCGATGTTCGGCCATGTTCCCAACCTCTATACCCTGCGCGGCGACCGCTACCGCTATGTCCAGTGGTACATCGACAGCGTCCAGCGCGTGATCGACCTCGGCGCCGAAGTGCTGATAACCGGCCACGGCGAGCCGGTTCGCGGGGCGACAAGGTGCGCACGAGCCTCAGCAGGATGCGCGATGCGGCCCAGTATCTGCGCGATGCGACCTTCAAGGGCATGAACGCCGGCAAGCCTCTCTGGGAACTGATGGAAACCATCCGGCTGCCCGAGAACCTTGCCATCCCGCAGGGTCACGGCAAGGTTTCGTGGATCGTCCGTTCGATCTGGGAGGAGCATCTCGGCTGGTTCCGCTACGATTCCTCGACCGAACTCTATGCCGTGCCGCCGCAGGCCGTGCTCGGCGATCTCATCGAACTTGCCGGTGGACCCGCGGCCGCGCTCGACCTTGCCGCGCGCTATCTCGGCGGAAACCAGCCGCTCAAGGCTCTCCATGTCGCAGAAGCCGTCACCGCGGCAGCGCCTGAAGATCGCCGGGCACTGGAAATCCAGCTCGCCGCACAGCACGCCATACTCGAGGCCGCCGGACGCGAGAATTTCAGCGAAGTACGCTGGCTCGAAAGCGAAATCCGCCGCCTCGAAGCGGCACTGGCAGGGGGCGAATAATGGTGCACCCTCGCCTTTCGGTCGATGCGATGTGTTCGTTCCAGTGGCCGTTCGCGCGCGAACTGGCACTGTGGAAGGACATGGGCCTGCGTCATGCCGGGCTGCTGATGAACAAGATCGCCGACGATCCCGACCGCGACCTCAAGGCTCTCGGCGATGCCGGTATCCGCGTCAGCACGTTGATCACCGCCGGCTTCCAGCTCGGCGATCCCTCGTCCTGGAGCGCGACGCGGGCCATACACCGCGCGATGATCGACCTCGTGGCGGCTCACCGTGGGCACTCGATCTACTTCACGACCGGACGGACGGTCAGTTGCGACTGGGATGAAGATTTCGCGCTTTTTGCCGAAGCGGTCGCGCCGACCGTGGCCCATGCCCGCGAACGCGGCGTCATCGCGGCATTCGAGCCGAGCCTCAGAACCAGCGCCTCGTTCTGCACGACGCTGGCGGATGCCGTGGAGATCGCCGAGGCGACAGGGCTGGGCATCGTTTCCGACTTCAGCAACAACTGGATGGAACGCGGCCTTCGGGGAACCCTGAAACGGGCGATGCCTCATATCGCACTCGTCCAGATCGGCGACATCGCGATTTCCGGCACAGGCGGCCGTTCCCATATCGGCCAGGGCGACCTGCCGCTGGAACGCATGATGGGCGACGTGCTGGACGCGGGCTACGAAGGCGTCTTCGACCTCGAGGTCGTGCCTGCAGACTACACCGCGAATACGAACGAGGACGAATTGCGCGCCGGAATCTCCGCCGCTTCGGACCTGCTCCATGCCATGAACATCTGAAAACCCCACGCATCTGAACGAAATGGCCCGAAAGCGGGCAGGGAGAGGTTGGAATGTCCGAGACTTTCGCAGGCAAGGCCGCGCTCATCATCGGTGCAGGCCAGAACATCGGTCGCCGCATCGCGCAGGAATGGGCGGCGCGCGGGGCCCGTGTCGCCGTGGCCGACATCAGCCGAGAGGGCGCGGAAGAAACCGCCGAGATCCTCCGGCGGGCAGGCGGCGAGGCGATCGGGCTGCATTGCAACGTGCTGGACGATGCCTCGGTAGAGGCGACCATCGACGCCGCCGAACAGGCGCTCGGGCCGCTCGACATTCACATGAACAATGCCGGCATCCTTTCAGGCGGTAACCCGCAGGACATTCCGATGGCGGAATGGCAGCGGATGTTCGACGTGAACCTCTTCGGCATGGTGCGAGCCAACAATGTGATCGTCCCGCGCATGATCGCGCGCGGGTCCGGCCATATCGTCAACACCGGCAGCTTCGCAGGGCTCTATCCCTTCGCGGCGAGCCGTGTCCATTATGCCGCTTCCAAGGCGGCGGTCGTGTCGATGTCGCAGAATCTCGCGCTCTACCTCAAGCAGTACGGCATCCGGGTAAGCTGCCTCTGTCCAGGCCCGGTCATGACGACTTCTCCCGATGCCATGAAGCACTTCAGCGAGAATTACGTGATGCGCGCGCCGGGCAGCCATCTTTCGGTCAAGACCCAGCAGGAAACCGCAACGGTCCTATCCGATGCGATGGAAGCCGGCTGCATTCTCATACCTACCCACGAAGAGGCATGGGAAATGCTGGTGGAGGTTGCCGCCGATCCGGATGCCTTCGTCGAAAAGAAACACCGCGAATTCCTCGCAGGCGATCCGGGCCGCCCCGGCATCACGCAGGACGTGATCGATTCGATCAAGGTCTGAACAGGGAAACCGCGAGGAATTCGATGGAATTGCTGGTTCCCCACGCGCGAACCGAGCGTGGAAAGGCCATTGGCCGGGCAGTGACCGCGCGTGAGATTTGCCAGCCGGCAAGTCCGGTCGAAGCGAGTTTACGGGACTTCATCTTTGCGGAAATCTGGAACCGACCTGGCCTTGACCGGCGTACGCGCTATCTCATCGCGGTAGCCAACGCGGCGTGCAGCAACGGCCCCAAGGCAGCACATGCCGGCAGCCCGATATCCGCTCACGGTAGGGGCAAGGTGCCGCGTTTGCCGCCTCGGGTGCTTCCGCAAACCCTTGCGGGAGCACCCGGCCAATTCTTGAGGATGCTATCCCGCGCCGGGCAGAGATGAGCCGCCAGCCATAGAAAATGCCTATGCCGTTCCAAGGTCTGCGTATTTGACCACCGCCCTGCGCACATGTCATTCCCGTGCCAAAGCATGATGAACGGGGAGGTTGGAACATGACGGGCAGGACAGGATATCTCACACTGGCCATGGCGTGCATCCTGGCATCGGCAGCCGCGAATGCGCAGCCTTCCGATTACCCTGCACCATCGCCGGCCAGCGCCCCGCAGGAAGCCGGTGCCATCCCGCTCTACGGCGCCCGCACGCCGGGCTCCGCGGATAGCGAGGTGTGGGCGAAGTACTTCGGCAAGGACTACGCCGTCCGCAACGTCACCCGGCCGACCTTGACCCCGGTTCTACCCGATCCGGCCAAGGCCACCGGCGCGGCCGTGATCGTGGCGCCCGGCGGCGCGTTCATGGCGCTGTCGATGTCGCACGAGGGCTGGGATGTCGCCCAGGCCCTTGCCGATCGCGGCATCGCCGCCTTCGTCCTCAAGTATCGGTTGCTGCCCACTCCGAAGGACGAAAAGGAAGCCGGAAAATACGTCTGGGCCAAGATGATGGAGGGCATGCCCGATCCAAGCCGGCCGCCGGTGCTGGGCAACCCGCAGGCGACCGAGGATGGTCTGGCCGCGCTTGCCATGGTGCGGGAAAATGCCGCGAAGTGGGGCATCGATCGCGCGCGGGTGGGCATGATCGGGTTTTCGGCCGGAGCGATGACTTCGCTCCAGACGGTACTCGCCGCAAAACCCGGAGAGCGTCCCGCATTCTTCGGCTACATCTATGGCCCGCAGGCCAAGATCGACGTTCCGGCCGATGCCTCCCCGATGTTCGATGCCATCGCGCTAGACGATCCCCTGTTCCCCTCGATGGGCTTCCCCATCGCGCAGGCCTGGCAAGCCGCGAAGCGCCCGGTCGAAATCCACGGCTACCAGCAGGGCAGCCATGGTTTCGGCCTCGGCAAGCCGAACACGACGACCACGCTCCTCATCGACGAGTTCACCGCGTGGCTCGCGATGCAGGGCTTCCTGACGCGAAAGTCAGCCCCTTAGGCGCGGAGATCACCGCATCCCGTCACCCGCCCCGCACGAGCTGGAAACTGCGCGCGATGTGCTCGGAAAAGCCGTTTTCTGCGGGATGGAACGTCCACAGACGGTTCGTGTCGCGGATTTCGCCGATGCTTTCGGCCACGGTGTCGATCGTCCAGTCGGGCCGGTAAAGGCCCTCGGTCTCGGTGATGAAGGCACGGGCCACCCGCCCCCCCATCGAGACGTACATTTCACCCGTGACCGAGCAGCTCTCGTGCGCGAGCCAGCCGACCACGGGCGCGACGAGGTCCGGTCCCATGGGCGGATATTGCGAAATGTCGAGCCCCTCTGCCATGCGCGTCACGGCTCCGGGAAGGATGATGTTCGATTTCACCCCGCGCGCCGCGCCCTCGATGGCGACGATGTTGTTGAGACCGATCATGCCCGACTTCGAAACCGCGTAATTCACCACGCTGGGCATCGAATAGAGGCCGCCGATCGAGCCCGTCAGCACGATGCGCCCATAGCCGTCCCCGACCATGCGTTCGAACGCCGGGCGCACGACGTGGAAGGCTCCGAGCAGGTGGACATCCACCACCGCGCGGAAATCCTCGTAGCTGATCTCCTCCAGCATCGCGAACCGGTTGTTCCCGGCGTTGTGGATCAGAACGTCGATCCGGCCGAAGGCATCCAGCGCCGCCTCGACGATCGCCTTTCCGCCTTCCGGTGTCGCAACGCTGTCGGAGCAGGCAACCGCTTCATATCCGGCATCGCGCAAAGCGCGGGCGGCCTCTTCGGCAGGCCCGGCGTCCGAACCGCTGCCCGACAAGGCGCTGCCGTTGTCGTTGATGACGACTCTCGCACCCAGCGAGCCGAGCAGCTCGGCATAAGCCCGGCCGAGGCCCCGCGCCCCGCCGGTGATGACGACGACCCGTCCATCGAAGCGGCGATCAGTCATGTGTTTCTCCAGGTTGTTTCACCCGCTGGCCATGGCGTGTGCATGCTGCGTGGGGTGGGGGGATATGCGGATGGGGGCGCGCTCCCGGCGCTTCATGGTCCTGCGCTTCATATCTCCAGGCTGACCTTGCCGACCTGACAGCCCGACCGCATGTGCGCCATTGCCTCGGCAAATTCCGCAAGCGGGAAGACACGGTCCACCACCGGATGGAGGTCATGCGCCTCGATGCAGCGAACCATGTCGATCTGGTCGCGGCGACTGCCGACGGTCACGGCTTGCAGGCACAGGCGCTTGGCCTGCACGGCCGCGAAGGGCATCGAGTCCGTCTCGAAACCGGCCGTCGCCCCGATGATGGCGATGTGGGCGCCCGTCCTTGCTGCGCGCACGCTTTGCGGCAACGTGTTCGGACCGCCTACTTCGATGACATGTTCCACGCCGAGCCCTCCCGTCAGTTCGAGCACGGCCTCGGCCCATTGCGGCGTTTCATTGCGGTCGATCACATGATCCGCGCCAAGACGGCGCAGATGCGCCAGTTTAGCAGGCGACGAACTGACGGCGATGACGGTGGCGCCCGCCGCCTTGGCGAACTGGAGCGCGAACAGGGAAACCCCGCCGGTTCCCAGAACGAGCACGCGGGCGCCGGGCTTCACGGCGCCGTCGGCCACCACCGCGCGCCAGGCCGTCACCCCCGCGCAGGGCAGGCAAGCCGCCTCCACGAACGAGAGGTTCCGCGGTGCCGGCGTGAAATGCGAGGCAGGCCGCACGACCTCCCCGCAAGCGAAACCGTCGGCCGGGCCTCCCGGCGAATTGTCCAGGTCGGCGCGGTCGATATGGCCATCGCCCCAATTGGGGTGGAACAGGCTGATGACCCTGTCGCCAACCGCATACCGGGTGACGCCTTCTCCCACTTCCACCACTTCACCCGCGCCATCGGAGAGGGGGATCAGGCCGGGCGGCGAGGGAAACAGGCCCGAGAACACCAGCCCGTCACGAAAGTTGAGCGATACGGCACGGATACGAACGCGGATTTCGCCCGGCCCTGCCGAAAGGGATGGCAAATCAAGAAGAGAGAAACTGTCCTGGCCTGCCTGTAGACGCAGCGCTTTCATCGATAATCCGCCCCTTGCGCGTTCGATGCAACGCCGCGTTCGGTCATTCCGGCCGGGCCGAATTCGCCATGGTCGGTTGCGGGCAAAGGCACAGATTGCGGACCGAACCGACCAGTCATTTCCAAGCTCTCCCGGCTGCGGTGCAGGGCACTGCTCGCAGTCGTTCCCTGTGCCGGGCAGCACGCCCGCAAACTTGACCGATCGCGACAATCGCCTGTTTCCCGCAAGTATTTCGCCCCCGCGATTGTCCGCACCGAAGCTGTCCAGTTCATGCTCCAGGTGTCGCCGGTCTGGAGAAAATGGGGCGGCCGGTCAGTTCCAGAGCCCATCACGCCTTCACCCAGCTTGATGCGCGCCAGCCCTCTTTCCCCGTGGCTCGCAGGCGCGGGCGACGGCCCCGGCCGAACAGCCTCAGCCAGGTTCGTTCGCCAGCCAGTTTGCCGCAAGCGCGCGCAGTTCGGAGGTCTTGATCTTTGCCGATCCGGTCAAGCCCATCTGCGCTTCGTCGAGGCCGATAATCCGGCGCGGCACCTTGTAGCTTGCCAGCACGGTGCGCAGTTTTTCGCGCAGCACATCCTCGCCTGCTTCGGCGCCGGCATGGAAAACCACGCAGGCGACCACGATCTCGCCCAGCGTCTCATGCGGCACCCCGACCGTCTGGCTCATCTTGATGCCCGGAAGCGCGCGGATCGCCTCGTCGATCTCCAGCGGAGAGACGTTCGCGCCGCCGGTCTTGATGATGTCGTTGAGCCTGCCCTGCCAGTGCAGCCTGCCCTCTTCGTCGAGCCTGCCGCCGTCCCCCGTGCGGAAATAGCCTTCCTCGTCCAGTGTCTCGAACAGCGGCGTGCCGAGATAGCCGAGCATCAGCGTCGGTCCCTTCACCGCGATCTCCCCGTTCTGCCCCAGCGCAACTGCATGGCCCATCAGCGGATCGACGATCTTGATGAGGTTCCCCGGCAGCGGAATTCCGTGGCTTTCGCCTGCGGTATCGGCCGTCGTCATGGCCTTGAACGCCGCGCTCAGCGTGAACGTCTCGGTATTGCCGTAGCAGTGCCGCGGTTCGATCCAGCTGGTGGTGACAGTCGGATGAGAGGCGAGCGGGCATGCCATGTCCACGAAGGTCGCGGAAGACAGGTCCACCGATTGCCAGTTCGGAGCAGCGGTAAGCTGTTCCCACTGATGCGGCCAGGCGAAGGGAAACGTCACCCGCTCCGACTGGAAGAGGTCAAGCGCCTCCACCGGATGGAACGTGCGCTGAAGGATCAGCGAGCCGCCCATCGACAGGGTTCCGCCGATGATCATCGAGAAGTTGCCGGACCAGAAGAACCCGTTGGCAGTCCAGCTGCGCACCCCGTCACCAAGGCCTTGCTGGCGGCCCATCCGCCACATCTGCAACGATACGCCCTGATGAGCGGAAAGAATGCCCTTCGGCCGCGCGGTAGAACCGGACGAGAAGAACAGCGCCCCCGGATCGGCCGGGACCACGCTTCGCGAACGGGCCTCCAGCCTGTCCTCGCCGATCGCCTGCCCCAGTTGGAGGAACTCGCGCCAGGAACGAACGGCACCGCGCCTTTCCCCGCCCAGCACAACCAGTTCCCTGAGGAACGGAAACCGGCTGGAACCATAGCCTCCCGGAACGCCCGTCCCGATCTGCGGGTCGAGATCGCCAAGGATTTCGAGGAAATCCTTCTTCAGCACGCCCCGTTCGAACAGCAGGCACGACACCGCCGAATGCGCGATCAGGTATTCGAGTTCGGCGGGGGTGGAGAATGTGCTGAGCGGCGTGGCGACGCCGCCCGCCAGTGCAGTACCGAACACCGCCGAGAGGAACTCCGCCCGATTGGTCATGAGGACGCCGACACGCTCCCCCTTGCCCAGCCCCGACGCAATGAGCGATCGGGCCACCTCGCAGGAACGATCCCACAAGTCGCAATAGCTCCACCGCTCCCGCGAACCGTCGTCCAGCCGGTGGACCAGCGCTTCGCGGCCTCCATGGCGAGACGTCACGTCCCGAAGGAAGCCGCCAAGCGTCAGGGGGCCAATGCCCGTCTCCTCGCTCAGCGGAATCCCGCGCGCAATGGAAACGGAGCGATCGGCGACAAAGCGGTGCGAAGACGCATCGTGTACAGGCAATGTCCGTCCCTCAGTACGGAAGCTGGACTTCGTTGACCGCGGTGACCACGATCTTGCCGTCCTGGTTGGTCATGCGCACCTCGATGCGAACCACCGGGAAGCCCCATTCCGAGTTCTCGATCTTCTCGATCACCTCGCCCTCGATGTACGTGACATCGCCCTCGAAGGCAGGACCGCGAAACTCGGTCTTGGCGTGGCGCACCATGCCGTCATGCCCCGCCCAGAAGGCCAGATAATCGGTGTTCCAGGCGGCCATCGTCGCGCCGTAGCCATAAGCGCGGTGCATGCCGATCTCGCTGGCGCGGCCATCGTCGATATGTCCGCGCGATGGGCCGAGGTAGAGCCCGTCGCGCAGGCGCGGATCGGTCATTGCGCCTTCCTCGTCGAAGGAAAAGCCGTCTATCCAGCCCATGTCCTGATTGACCCAGCAATCGGGAACACCCTCCACACCCTGCCAGTAGAAACTGCCCCAGATGTTGAAGATGAAGGCGCGATACTCGGTGGTGAAGCTGGCGATGGAGTGCGGACCGATCACGCGGCGGGGCAACTTGTCTCCCACCGACACTTCCTCGAAATGCGGCGACTTGCCTTCGCGGTTCGAGAGGAACCAGTCGCGGCGGATCTTGTCGATCTCGTCCAGTTCGGCTGCCGTCCACTTGTGCGGGGTACCGGCGGTGGAAGCATACATGCCGCGCTTTTCGGCTTCCTTCGCCAGATAGCGGATCACCGTGGGGCAGGATTTCGCAATCAGATCGCCGCGCTGGTTGCGGTGAATCGTATCGCCGCGCTGGAACAGGGTGGGCCCGGCAAACTTGGTATCCGTCAGCTTGTAGCCGGTGAAGATGCGCTCATGGCTCAGATGGTCTCCGGGGCGGACATGGGTGCCGTACCACCACCATTCCTCACCGCCGAAGATCATGTGCTGGCCGTCGATCCGGCGACGCAGGCCTGGTTGTTGCCGTGCCCATAGTCGAGCGCGACGCAGATCGATTGCGGCGCGATGATATCGCCGAACTTCGTCTGCGCGGCGAACCGCTGGTCCCAGTGCAGCGGATTCACATAGTCCATCGCCATGACCCAGCGGCGAATGTCGGTCTTGTTGCACGGCTCCCACAGTTCGCCGCCGCCAACCTTGTGCCCAAGGCGCCACTCTACGTCGCTGATGTCCATCCGGACCGGGGTTTCGCTTGCGCTCACGCCATATCTCCCAATTGCCGGCTATATCTGCTTGCCGGCGAATGCCGTCCAACGGCAGGCTTCGGGATGACAATTGCCGCGATTTCCCATCGCGACTTGACCGATCACGACAATCCATACCGCGCACGCCCCGAGGTCTGGCGCTCCCGCCTCGCGGTAATCTTGCCGCCAAAGCGCATCAGGGAATGATGCGCGGGAAGGAGTTGGGGATGGGGATCGCGGGAATCGACCATGTTAACATCAGGACCATGGATCCTGAGAGTTCGGCTCAATTCTACGAACGTGCGCTTGGCCTGGTCTACAGGCCCGGGCCGGCCGTCATGGGAAACCGGTCCCACTGGCTCTACGATGACGAAGGCAATGCGGTGATCCACTTCCGGGAGAAAGCCGCAGACACCGCAAGCACCGGCGCGATCGATCACGTTGCCCTTCGTTGCAGCAACCGGCCGGCGATGAAGGCCCGGCTTGATGGTGCCGGCATCAAGTATGCGGAAGCCGATCACATCACGCCCGGCCTTGCCCAGATCTTTCTCATGGACCCGCATGGCGTTGCACTGGAACTGAACTTCGCCGAGCCCCGACACCCGGACTGAGGCGCATGTTCAGGCGACTGCGTACCAAAACCTAAGGCGTCGTTAGACAATAAAGTGTGTTTTCGGGCCATCATCGGAAGCTCGTTACCGGAGCGCGGGCGCCCCGGGGAGGAGCCGGACGCCGCACGAATGCAGGCTGTGATTTTTTCCGTTCCATATGAGCCGGCCGCAACGGTTCCCGATAACGCGGCCCGCAGCATCCGGGAGCCCTGAATGACGCCTGCGCCGCCAAGGGAAAACCTGTTAGCCCGCCATGCCACGGCCATTGCGATCGGCGTGATCACCGCCGCCTTCCTGTTCGCGGCACTGATGTTCGTAAGCCAGGACGCGACCCTCAGTCGCGCGCGAAACTGGGTGGACCATACTTATACGGTTCGCCGCCATATCTCACTCTTGCGGGATCTTTACGAAAACGCCGAGACCGGGCAGCCCGGCTATCTCCTGACCGGCAATCCCGACTTTCTCCAGACCTACCACGATGCCCTGCGAGACGCCAGGAACGCACCGCTCGATGACGCCCGCACGCCGATACGCCGCTCCATCCGGCAGGAACTCGCCCTGCTGCGCCACCTGACGGCCGACAATCCCTCCCAACAGGCCAATCTCGACGAGCTGGACCTGCGAAGCCAGGCCCTGCTCGACTATCTGGCCTCGACCATAAGGGCGCGCACCCTCCGGAACGGCCAGCAGGCCGGCGCTGCGGAAGTGGCCGAAGCCACGCTGGCGCACGGCAAGTACCTGATGGAGCGGGTACGCGAACAGCTCAGCATCATGACCACCGAGGAAGAGCACCTGCTGAGGCAGCGGCAGGAGGTCGATGCCACCAGCCTTGGTCACAACAAATGGCTGATGGGCATCATCACGCTGATTTCCTACGTCGCCATTGTCCTGGCGGTATGGCTCTATCAGCGCAGCCGCGCCCGGTCGCTGGCACAGCAGCGGCTTTACACGCGCGAGCTAGAACAGCGCGAGGAAGAGCTCAAGATGCAGCAGGAGGAGCTCAAGGCCTCGAACGAGGAAATTGAAGCGTCCAACGAGGAGCTTGAGGAAAAGACAGGGGCGCTGGAAGAGCAGAACGAGCGTATACGGGCACAGGCGCGCGATCTGGAGGAAGCCAAGCGACTGATCGAGGAAAAGGCGCGCGAGGTCGAACAATCCTCGAAATACAAGTCCGAGTTCCTCGCCAACATGAGCCATGAGCTGCGCACGCCGCTCAATTCCCTGCTGATCCTCTCACGCGGGCTCGCCGCCAACGAAACCGGCAACCTGACCTCCGAACAGGTTGAAGAGGCGCGGGTCATCCACAATGGCGGCCTGGAACTGCTCAACCTCATCAACGATATCCTCGATTTGTCCAAGGTCGAGGCAGGCAAGATCCATATCATTGCCGAAGACACGCCCATCGATGCCATCGTCAGCCATCTGAGCCAGAGCTTCGAGCCTGTCGCGCGGGACAAGGGCGTGGCCTTCCACATCGCGTGCGACCCCGCCCTGCCCGCGCGCCTCCATACCGATGCCCAGCGCGTCGAACAGATCATGAAGAACCTGCTGTCCAACGCGTTCAAGTTCACGCAGCAAGGCTCGGTCACACTGGCCCTGGAACGTGCCGCCGAAGGCGTGACACTGCAACGGGCCGATCTCGATCCGGCCCGGACCATCGAGCTTTCGGTGACGGATACCGGAATCGGCATTGGCGAGAGCAAGCTCAAGGATATCTTCGAGGCCTTCCAGCAGGAAGATGGCTCCACCGATCGCCACTATGGCGGCACGGGGCTGGGCCTGACCATCGCCCGCAAATTCGCACAGGTGCTGGGCGGGGAGATCCACGTGCGGAGCATCAAGGGGCAGGGATCGACCTTCACCCTGTTCCTTCCGCTCGGCGAGGCAGGCACATCCATGGCCACGGCTGACCGGCATTCGAAACCCGCACAACCCGAGACCGTCCTGCCCGCAGGCACGGAACGCGGCCCCGCGACACGGTTTCTCGACGACGACCGCCAGTCGCTGAAACCGGGAGATCGGGTCCTTCTCATCATCGAGGACGATCCCGAATTCGCCATGACCCTGATGAAGACGGCGCGCAAACGGGGTTACAAGGTGCTTGCCGCCGGAGACGGCAAGAGCGGGCTCATCCTGGCCGCCGACTATCCCGTCAGAGCCATCCTGCTCGACCTGCGGCTGCCCGATATCGATGGCCTGAACGTCCTCGACCAGTTGAAGCACGCGCTGAACACTCGCCATATCCCGGTGCACATCATTTCCGGCGCAGACGACGCCGAGCCGTTCACGCCCATGCGCAAGGGGGCGGTGGGTTTCCTTGCCAAGCCTGTGGCCGAGGAAGAGATCGACACCGCCTTCACCCGGATCGAGGCCATGCTGCGCGCCGAGATCAAGCATGTCCTGCTGATCGAGGACGACCGCGTGACGCAAACAGCCATCCGCCGTCTGCTGGGCCAGAAGAATATCGAGATCACCGTAGCGGAAACCGGTTCCAGCGCGTTCGAACAGATGAAGCTGCAAGCGTTCGACTGCGTGATCCTCGACCTCAGCCTGCCGGACATGACCGGGTTCGAATGGCTGAAACTCGCGGAAGGCGTGATTGGCGAAGATGGCGGCCGCCCGTTATCGTCCACACCGCGCGCGACCTTACCGAAGAGGAAAACCGCAATCTCGCCCGATATACCGGGAGCATCGTGATAAAGGGCGCCTCTTCATCGGAACGCCTGCTGGATGAGGTCACGCTGTTCCTGCACAGCATCGAGGCAAGCCTCTCGCGCGACCAGCAGGCCCTGATCCGCATGCACCACGATCCCGACCAGTCACTCAAGAACCGCACCGTGCTGCTTGTCGATGACGACATGCGCAACACTTTCGCGCTGTCGAGAGCGCTGAAGAAGCACAGCCTCAACCTGGTCATTGCCGACAATGGGCAAATGGCGCTGGAGAAGCTGAAGGAAAACGATCAGATCGAACTCGTCATCATGGACATCATGATGCCCGTGATGGACGGCTATCAGACCATGCGGGAAATTCGCGGCAATCGCGAGTGGGCGCAATTGCCGATCATCGCGTTGACCGCGCGCGCCATGCCCGAAGAAGTCGATCGCTGCATGGAAGCCGGCGCCAACGACTACATGATGAAGCCCGTGGACATTGACCGGCTCCTGACGCTCTTGCGGGTCTGGCTGTTTCGTCAGGAAAAGGCGGCATGACGCTGGCCGCCGCCCCCTTTGGATCACCCGCAGACGCCGCGCCGGAACCCGGTAGCGCGGCAAACGCATCCGCGCCCGTCCCGCGCGAGGATATCGAATCCATCGAGATTTCCCTGCTGCTCGAAGCCATCCGCCGCCGCTGGAGCTATGACTTCACGCATTATTCCCACGCCTCGCTTCGCCGCCGGCTCGATCAGGCGCGGCGTTCCGCCGGGCTTGCGAACTTCAGCGAGCTTCTCGCCCGCGTCCTGCATGACGATGGCTTCTTCGACCGGTTGCTGCGCTACATGTCCGTCACGGTCACGGAGATGTTTCGGGATCCGCCATGCTACCGGGCCATGCGCGAGCGTCTGATCCCGGTGTTCAAGACCTTTCCCTTCATCAAGATCTGGTGCGCGGGCTGCGCCACCGGCGAGGAGGTCTACTCGCTCGCCATCTTGCTGCACGAGGAAGGCTATCTCGAACGCACCCGCCTTTACGCCACGGACTTCAACAAGAACTCCCTCGATATCGCGGAAAAGGGTATCTACCCAGAACGGGTCATGGCCGGCTATGCCGCCAATTACCAACAATCGGGCGGACGCGCCGATTTCTCGGACTACTACAGTTCGAGCTACGATTTTGTGCGAATGAAGGGCTTCCTCCGCGACCGGATCACCTTCTCATACCATAACCTGGTGACTGACGGCATCTTCGGCGAGATGAACCTGATCACCTGCCGCAACGTACTGATATATTTCGACAAGACGCTTCAGGAACAGGTTCTGCGGCTGTTTACGGAATCGCTGCGCCACGGCGCCTACTTGTGCCTCGGCTCCAAGGAGAGCCTCAACTTCTCGGAGGTCAAACCTCTCTATGAGGCCCTGGACGGGCGCCAGAAGATCTACAAGAAACGCGGGCTGGTCACGCATGGCTGAGCCACGTTACGAAGCCGTGGTCATGGGCGCGTCCGCCGGGGGGCTTCAGGCGCTGAAACTGCTGCTGTCGGCGCTGCCGGAGCAGTTCGACCTGCGCATCGCGGTGGTCCAGCATATCGACGCCAGTTCGAGAGGTTATCTCGCCGATATCCTGGCAAGGGACTGCAGGCTTGCCATTATCGAGGCGGAAGACAAATCGGATTTCCGGCGCGGCACCGTGCATCTGGCTCCCGCCGGCTATCATTTGCTGATCGAATCCGATCGCAGCCTGAGCCTCTCCGTCGACGAGAAGGTCAATTACTGCCGTCCGGCGATCGATCCCCTTTTCGAAACGGCGGCCGATGCCTTCGGAGCGGGCCTGATCGGCGTATTGCTCACGGGCGCCAACAAGGACGGCGCGCGCGGCTTGCAATATATCCGCTCCAAGGGCGGGCACACCATCGTTCAGGACCCGGCGACAGCCGCCTCCCCCTTCATGCCGCGCGCCGCGCTGGATGCGGGGCCTGTGGACGACATTACCCCTTTGTCCGACATCGCCGCGCTGCTCGGCAGGCTTGTCGGCCAGCGGACGAACAGCCCCTCATAACAATAAAGACCAAGACGACGGGAGCCCGACATGACAACCGCGATCCTCAAGAGCGCACCGCAGCAGACCGGGCCGGTTGCCATTGCGGAGGCCCGCCCGAAGATCCTGCTGGTTGACGACCGCTGGGAGAACCTACTGGCCACAGAGAAGGTGCTGAAACCCCTTCAAGCGGAAATCTTCAAGGCGACATCGGGCAACGAGGCGCTTTCGCTGGTTCTGCGGCATGATTTTGCGATTGTCCTGCTCGACGTGCAGATGCCCGAGATGGACGGGTTCGAAACCGCCATGCTGATGCAGGAGCACGAAAGCATGGCGGGTGTGCCGATCATTTTCGTGACGGCGATCTCCAAGGAGGACAAGTACGCCTCGAAAGCCGCCGAGATCGGCGCGGTCGATTATATTTTCAAGCCGATCAATCCCGATATCCTGAAAAGCAAGGTCAAGGTCTACCTCGACCTTTATGTGCAACGCGAACAGATCATGCATCTGAACGCGGTCCTGTCCCAGTCTAACGAGGAACTGGAACGCTTCGCCTATATCTGCTCGCACGACATGCAGGAACCGGTGCGCATGATGAACGCCTTTGCCGGGTTGCTGGCCGACAGTTCGGAACATACCCTTGATGAAGGCGGCAAGCGGTATCTGAACTTCATTCTCGACAATGCGCGCCGTATGCAGAAGATGATAAGCGATATCCTGACGTTTTCACGCGTCGGCCGCGAGGACATTCTTCTGGAGACCGTGGATTTCGAAGCGATCGTGGATGAAATCCTGTCAGAGTTCGAAGACACCATCCAGCAAAGCGGCGCCAGCGTAACATATGGATCCCTGCCGAGAGTGGAAACCAGTTCCACGCTCGCCCGGGTTCTGCTCCAGAACCTTATCGGCAATGCCCTCAAGTTCCAGAATGGAAGCCACCCGCCGGAAATCGCCATCGCCGCCGCCAGACAGGGCAATCTCTGGCGTTTCTCGGTCAGGGACAATGGCATCGGCATCGATGAGAACTTCCGCACGCGCATCTTCACCATCTTCCAGCGCCTGCACCGCAAGGAGGATTATCCCGGCACCGGCATCGGGCTGTCCACGTGCCGCAAGTTCATCCAGCTTTGCGGCGGCGATATCGATTTCAGCTCGGTGCCGGGCCGGGGCAGTACCTTTTACTTCACGCTCCCATGCAAGGAGGTCCGCAATCATGAAGCCGTTTAAGATCCTGATCGTGGAAGACAATGAGGGTGACGTGGAAATGACGCAGCGCGCACTGTCGACCGCGCAGCCCCCCTGCTCGCTCACCATCGCCCATGATGGCCTGCAAGCGCTCGACCTGCTTCGTCACGAGCCGGGCACGCCGGCCCCGCCAATCCCCCAGTTGATCCTGCTGGATATCAACATGCCCCGGATGGACGGCAAGGAACTGCTCGCCGCGGTCAAGGCGGACGATCGGCTGCGCCATATTCCCGTGGTGATGTTCACTTCTTCGGAATCCCCCACAGACATCCGCGAATGCTATGAACGCCACGCGAGCTGTTACGTGGTCAAGCCCTTCAACGGCCGCAAATATGCCGAGGCCCTGCACGACGTGGTGACGTTCTGGAGCACGACCAGCCGACTGCGAACTAGGTCGCAAGTTTCGTCCATTTCGTATCGGATGCGTCGTTCGAGATGACGGTCTCTACGAAGGCCATTGTCCGCAAGCCGGCCTCGATCGAAGGGAACGCGTCTGGCCCGTACGGCTCGTCGGCCCCGTCCGAAATCCGGTTGGCGAAGGCGCGATAGAGGTTGGCGAAGGCTTCGATATAGCCTTCCGGATGTCCTGCGGGGGTGCGCAGCCGGTGCAGGGTTGAAGCCGCCAGTCCCGGACCGGCGGCGCGGACGGTTTCGGCCGGGCGATCCAGCCAGCGCAAGGTCAGTGTATTGGGTTCCATCTGGTTCCATTCCAGACCGCCGAGTTCCCCGTGGATGCGCAGGCTCAGTCCGTTCTCGTCGCCGGCGGCGACCTGGGTCGCCCTGAGTATGCCGCGCGCGCCGCCATCCAGCCGCAACAGCACGCTGACATCGTCGTCCAGCCGCCTTCCGGGAACGTGCGTGGCAAGATCGGCGCAGAGTTCCTGCACCCGCAGCCCCGAAACATGTTCAGCCAGATGGAATGCGTGCGTGCCGATATCGCCGAGGCACCCGCCAAGCCCGGCCCGTGCGGGATCGGTCCGCCATTCCGCCTGCTTGTTGCCCTCCCGGTCGACCGGACGGCTGAGCCAGCCTTGCGAATATTCGACCTGCACCAGCCGGATCTTGCCGAAATCGCCGCGCGCCACGCGGGCACGCGCCTCTTCGACCAGGGGATAGCCGCTGTACGTGAAGGCGAGGCCAAACTGGCGACCCGATCGCGCCGCCGCCTGCGCGATCAGGCGCGCCTCGTCCAGATCGAGCGCCATCGGCTTTTCACAGAAGACATGGAAGCCCGCATCGAGCGCGGCGATCGCCATGGGGGCGTGCAGATGATTGGGCGTAACGACCGCCACCGCATCCACGCGCACGCCGACAGGCAGCGCCGCTTCCGCCAGAAGCATTGCTTCGAGCGAGGCATATGTACGGTCCGGCGCGATCGCCAGCATTTCGCCGGAGCGGCGGTTACGATCCGCATCGCTGCTGAACGCACCGGCCACAAGCCGCCAGTCTCCGTCGAGTGCGGCGGCGGCCCGGTGGATGGCGCCGATGAAAGCACCTTCGCCGCCTCCGACCATCGCGAGACGCAGGGGTCTTGTCGTCATCTCCTCTCCTCCTTTTCCGTGCTTGTAGCAGGGCCATGATTTCAGGCCTTGATCTGGTATGATTTACCGGTAAACGTATGGCAATAAGAATAAGATGGAGAGTCGAGGATGCGCATGACAGCAAACCTCAGCCTGGCAGCTATCGCCATGGCGGCGGCAATTCCGGCCACGCCGGGCATGGCGCAGTCGGTGCCTGCCGCGTTCAACACATGCCGTGCCTGCCACAGCGTGGACAAAGGCGGCAAGAACGGCGTCGGCCCCAATCTGAACGGCGTTGCGGGCAGACCTGCGGCATCGGTGGCCGGGTTCAACTACTCGCCCGCACTCAAGGGTTCGAAGCTGCGTTGGGACGATCAAAGCCTCGATGCCTTCCTGACAGCACCGACCAAGAAAGTGCCCGGCACGCGCATGCCGATCGCCACTCCCGATCGGGCCAAGCGGGCCGCGATCATCGCTTATCTCAAAACCCTGAAATGATCGGAAAATCTGAAGTGGCAAGGCAAAAGCCCATGCGGGGTCCGGCAGTTTTCCTGGCGCAGTTCATGGGCGATGCCCCTTTCGACACTTTGGACAATGCCGCGCGGTGGATGGCCGAGGCCGGTTACAAGGGCATTCAGGTGCCCAGCAACGATCCCCGCTGCATGGATCTCGCCCTGGCTGCGGAAAGCCAGGATTATTGCGACGAACTGACCGGGCGCTGCCGTGAGGCAGGGGTCGAGATCACGGAGCTGTCCACCCATCTGCAGGGCCAGCTGGTGGCCGTTCACCCCGCTTACGATGCGGCGTTCGACAATTTCGCTCCGGCCGAATTGCGCGGCCGGCCGGCCGAGCGGCAGGCCTGGGCCGTGGATCAACTGAAGCTGGCGGCCAAGGCCAGCCGCCGTCTGGGGCTGACTGCGCATGCGACCTTTTCCGGGGCGCTGGCCTGGCCCTTCGTCTATCCCTGGCCCCAGCGCCCTGCCGGACTGGTGGAGGAAGCCTTCGCGGAACTGGGCCGACGCTGGCGGCCGATCCTGGATGCCTTCGACGCGGAAGGTGTCGATCTCTGCTACGAACTGCATCCCGGCGAAGACCTGCACGACGGCCTGACCTTCGAGCGGTTCCTGGACGCGGTCGGCGATCATCCTCGCGCCAATATTCTCTACGACCCGAGCCATTTCGTGCTTCAGGCGATGGACTACCTCCAGTTCATCGACATCTATCATGACCGCATCAAGATGTTCCATGTGAAGGATGCGGAGTTCAATCCCACCGGACGGGCGGGCGTGTACGGGGGCTATGCCGACTGGGTCGATCGCCCCGGCCGCTTCCGTTCGCTGGGCGACGGCCAGGTCGACTTTACCGGCATTTTTTCACGCCTGACCCAGTATGGATACGAAGGCTGGGCCGTGCTGGAATGGGAATGCTGCCTCAAGCATCCCGAAGACGGCGCGCGCGAAGGCGCGCCTTTCATCGAGGCGCACATGATCCGCAGGCCGGAACGGGCATTCGACGATTTCGCAGGAGGCGGAGACCCCGCCAACAATCGCCGCTGGTTGGGCCTGACCTGACGGAGCGGCAAGCACGAACCCGATAACAGAAATCAGACGGGGACAGGGAAGAGGAGCGGGCATGACGGGCATAAACCGGCAAAGGCTATTCTGGCTGAGCGTTCTGGCGCTCTTCACCGCGTCGATGAGCGCATCCCTGCGCGCCGCGGTGGCGAGCAGCCTGAAAGGGGAGTGGATCGATCCCATCGCGCCGATCGCGGCGGGAGAAATGATCGGTGCGGCACTCGGCTCCGCTTTCCTCGGCTTTTCCATCACCGTGTTCGTCGTCAGCGCCGTGCTGGACAGGGTGGGCATCCGCCGCGTCCTGATCGGCTGCGGGGTGGCCTTCCTGATCGGCACCTCGCTGATCGTAAGCGCGGGCCTGTTCGCCACCGGCATGGCCATCTATCATCTGGTCTGGCTGGGCATGTTGCTGAGCGGCATCGGCTGGGGCTTTGCCGAAGCCTCGATCAATCCGCTGACGGCGCGGCTCTATCCCGAAGACACGACCCATCGCCTGAACGTACTGCACGCGTGGTATCCGGGCGGATTGATCGTCGGCGGACTTGCAGGCGTGTTCCTGGCGCCGCTGATGCCCTGGCAGGCGATCATGGCGCTGGTCTATCTGCCTGCCATCGGCGTGATCCTGATTGGCGCGACGACCCGGTTTCCCGATCCTCCTGCGGCAACCGGCGACCGGGCGATGAAGGACATGATGCTGGAAGTCGTCCGCCGTCCCAGCTTCTTCGTCTGGTTCGGAGCCATGTTCCTCACCGCCTCCTCCGAACTGGCGCCCGGCCAGTGGATCGACGTTGCGCTCAGCAACCGGGTGGGGATGCGGGGCATCCTGCTGCTCGTCTACGTCAGCGCGCTGATGTTCGTGTTCCGCCATTTCGCCGGGCGGATCGCGGGCCGCCTGTCCAATCCCGGCCTGCTCTGGATGTCGAGCCTCCTTGCCGCGATCGGCCTGTTCCTGCTGTCGCAGGCCCAGTCACCGGTTTCCGCGATCATGGCTTCGACGGTCTGGGGCCTGGGCGTTTGCGCCATGTGGCCGACGATGCTGGCGTCCGTCGCCGAACGCTATCCGCGCGGCGACTCCTGGGCGCTGGGTCTGGTCGGATCGGCCGGCGCGCTGGCCAGCTTCTTCGTGCTGCCGCGCCTTGGCGAAATGTTCGATCAGGCGAAAGTCGAGATTGCGGGCGGGCCGGAAGCCTTCACACGGTTGAGCGGCGCCGCGCTGCGCGCCGTGGAAGATGCCGCAGCGTCCCAGTCGTTCGCCCGGCTGACTTTCGTGCCGCTGGCGCTGCTGCTGGTATTCGGCGCCATCTGGCTGGCCGAACGGCGCGCCGGGCGCCGAACGGATCGCATCGCGGAGGGCGTGGCATGACGATGACGAGGCGCACGGCGATCGCCTCCGGACTGGTCGCGGCGGCAGTTCCGGCGATTTCGGCAGCCGCAGGCACAGGCGGATCGAACGCCGCCCATTTCTCGCTCGGCTATGCCCCGCATGAAGGCAGCTTCGCCAGCCGGGGCGGCCTGCTGGAACAGATCGCCTTCGCAGCCGACCAGGGTTTCCGCGCCTGGGAGGACAACGAGGCGCGCAAGCGGCCGGTCGAACAACAGGAAGCCATGGCCCGCGCGCTTTCGCAGCGCGGGATGACCATGGGCGTCTTCGTCGCCAGCATGCCGAAGTGGGCCGATTTCCGGCCGGTACTGGGCAGCAACGACGAAGCCGACCGGGACGCCTTCCTGGCCGATATCCGAACATCCGTAGAGGTCGCGAAGCGGCTGGGTGCCCGGCACATGACGGTCGTTACCGGCTTCATGGACCGCAAGGTGCCGGAAGCCATCCAGACCGGGCGGATCATCGATTGCATGCGCCGCGCCGGAGACATAGTCGCGCCGCACGGGCTGACGCTGGTGATGGAGCCGCTCAATACGCGCACCAACCATCCCGGCGTATTCATGCAGTCCATCGCCCAGGGCTATGCCGTCGCGCGCGGTGCCGACAGTCCGGGCGTCAAGATCCTGGCCGATATCTATCACGAGCAGATCCAGTCCGGGAACCTGATCCCGACGCTGGACGCCTGCTGGGCCGAGATCGGCTATATCCAGTTCGGCGACAATCCCGGCCGCAAGGAACCCGGAACCGGCGAAATCAACTTCGCCAACATCGTGCGCTGGCTGCGCGCCCATAGCTATACCGGCGTGATCGGCATGGAGCATGGCAACTCCGTAGCCGGGCGAGAGGGCGAAGACCGACTGATCGCCGCCTATCGGGCCATCGACAGAACATAAACAGGGAGCGAGAGGATGAAGTACATCCCGATCGGCGTGCTCATGGCGGGAACCATCCTGGCCGGTACGCTCGTTCACGCAGAGGACAAGCCGGGCTTCAGGGACACGCCGATCCTGCCGGGAGGCAACTGGCATGTCCACGATCCCGATCGGCCGGCTCCGCCCGCAGTCGTGCCAGCTGCCGCTTTGGGCGGCGCGCCGTCCGATGCCGTCGTCCTGTTCTCGGGCACTTCGCTCGATGCCTGGCGCGGCGAGCGCGGTCCCTGGACTGTGGAGAAGGGCGTGATGACGGTCCCGCCCCGCGCCCAGAGCGGGGGCGAGAACAATCTCGTCACCCGGCAGGAATTCGGCGACGTGCAATTGCATCTCGAATTCCGCTCCCCCAACCCGCCGCAGAAGAGTTCCCAGAACCGCGGCAACAGCGGAATCTGGTTCATGCAGCGCTACGAGGTCCAGATTCTCGACAGCTTTCAAAACCCGACATACGCCGATGGCGCCGTGGGCGCGGTCTATGCGTGGAAGCCGCCGCTGGTTAACCCGTCCCGCCCGCCGGGAGAATGGCAAAGCTACGACATCGTGTTCGAGCGCCCGCGCTTCGATGCGAACGGCGGCCTGCAGCGCCCGGCCTATGTCACGGTGCTGCTGAACGGCGTTCTGGTGCAGAATCATCAGGCCATGCTGGGCACCACGGCATGGCGCAAGGTCGCGCAGTATGAAGCGCATGGCGACAAGGCCCCGATCCAGTTGCAGGATCACGATTCCCCCGTTTCCTTCCGCAACATCTGGGTACGCCCCCTGCCGGAAGAGGCCATCGCACAGGACCTGAAAGGGGCAGCACGATAATGGATCGCAGAAACGCGCTTGCCGGCATGGTCGCCATGTTCGGAGCCCAGCTGTTCGCCCCGCTCGCCCGCGCGGCAGGAATCGCATCGGCAGCCAGCATTCCGGCGATCGATCAGGGCGCTCCCAGCATCCAGGTCTTCACGCCCGAACAACGTGCGCTGATGACCGCGCTGAGCGAACGGATCATCCCGGCGACCGACACCCCCGGCGCCATCGCCGCAGGCGTTCCCCTTTATATCGAGAAGCTGCTGGCCGACTGGGCCTTCGCCGAAGATCGCGACCCGATCCTTTCCGGCCTGGCGGAAATCGATGCACGCAGCCGGCAGGATTACGGGCTGCCCGCGGTGCAGGCCACGCCGGAGCAACAGGACGCGCTGCTGACGCTGGCCATGAACGACCAGCTTCCCGACGGCGTCCTGTTCTTCAAGCCGTTCCGACAGATGGTGGTCGTAGGCTATTACACCTCTGAAATCGGTATCACGCAGGAGCGCGAGTATCTGCCTGTTCCGGGCGAATACAACGGCGCTTTCCCCTATTCACAGGTCAACAAGGTCTATTCCGCATGATCATGAACCGTCGTTCCGTGATGCTGGGTGCCGGCGGCCTCGCCGCGCTCGCAAGCCAGCCCTTCCTCGCCGGCCTCGCTCGCGCCGCGCAGCTGCGCAGCATCGGGCTGCAACTCTACACCGTGCGCGAACTCTTCGCCGCCGATCCGGTCGCCACGCTCGAAACGGTCGCGAAGATCGGCTATCGCGAAGTCGAATATGGCGGCGGCGGTTACGATACCATGGACCACGCGCTGCTTCGCAGGACCATGGACAGGCTCGGCCTGAAGAGCCCTTCGATCCATGTCGGCTATGACGCGCTGATGGACAATTTCGACGCCAGCCTGACCATGGCCAGAACGCTGGGCGCCGACACGATCGTCTTGCCCTACATGGTCGACAAGCACCGCAACGGCCCCGCCTGGGACGCCGCAACCGCCAATATCAACCGCATCGGCGAAAAACTGAAAGCGGCGGGTCTGGGCTTCGCCTATCACAACCACGACTTCGAATTCACCGTCAAACCGGACGGCATCAGCCTGTTCGACCGGCTGGTAAAGGCCTGCAATCCCGCGCACGTCAAGATCGAGCTCGATCTCTACTGGGCCATCTATGCGGGGCAGGATCCGCAGGCGCTGATCCGCAGCCTTGCCGGACGTGTCTATGCCTATCATGTGAAGGATATGCGCGCGGACCGGAGCATGACATCCGTCGGCGCCGGAACGATCGACTTCGCCAGCATCTTCAAGCTGAACGGGCTTGCCGGAGCACGGCATTTCTATGTCGAGAACGATCAGTCCCCCGCGCCTTACCTGCCCGACATCACCCAGAGCTTCCGAACGCTCAGCGCCCTGCGCTTCTGACCATCGACGGCGGAAAGGATCACCATGGCTTCAACGGACAGCTTCGATGCAATCGTCATCGGCTCGGGCATCAGCGGCGGCTGGGCCGCAAAGGAACTGACCGAAAAGGGACTGCGGGTGCTGATGCTCGATCGCGGCCACATGGTCGAGCACGGCGAAGGCTACGCTTACGACGGCAAGCCTGCCTATGAGGTGCCCGCTCGCAACATCATGCCGGACGGGCTGAGGGAGAGCGATTATTTCATCGCCCAGCATGGCTATGTCGCCCCCAGCAACCAGGCCTTCTACAACAATGACCGGCTGAACCCCTACGATTACGAGGAGGGCAGCAAGTTCTACTGGATTCGTCCGGCGGCAGTCGGCGGCAAGTCGCTGATATGGGGCCGTTGGAGCTTCCGATGGAGCGCAGCCGATTTCGAGGCGAACAAGCGCGACGGCATCGGCGGCGAATGGCCCATCGGCTATGACGATCTCGCGCCCTGGTACACCTATGTCGAAAAGTACATCGGCGTATCGGGATCGCGCGAAAATCTCGACTATCTGCCGGACAGCGAATTCCAGCCGCCGATGCCGATGAACATCGCCGAGAAATGGATGAAACAGCGGCTGGAAACCGCATTCCCCGGCCGCAAGATGATCAACGCCCGCCTGTCCAACATTACCGAGGACAAGCCCGAGCAGAACCGCTCCAAATGCCAGTTGCGCAACCAGTGCAGCAACGGCTGCTCCTTCGGCGCCTATTTCTCGACACAGGCGGTCACCCTGCCTGCCGCACGCGCGACCGGCCGGTTGACGCTGCGCTCGGATGCGGTTGTCACCAACCTGGAATACGATCCGGCCAGCAGGAAAGTCACCGGCGTCCGTTTCGTAGATGCCAAGACCGGGCTGGCGGAAGTGGTGCGCGCCAGGATCGTCTTCCTGAACGCCTCGACGCTCGGTTCGGTGCAGATTCTCATGAATTCGCGTGCCCAGGGCAGCGAACGCAGCCATTTCGACACCAGCGGCACGTTGGGCCGCTATGTGATGGACCATATCTTCCGTGTCGGCGTGAAGGGTGACATTCCCGGCATGGAGGAGTTCATCGAATATGGCCGCCGCCCCGGCGCCATCTATGTCCCGCGCTTTCGCAACAACGGCCGGGACGAAGACCTCGGGTTCCGGCGCGGCTACGGCTATCAGGGCGCGCCTATCGCGAACCGTCCAAGCCGGTCGGCTTCGGCGCGTCGATGAAAGAAGGGATGCGCCGTTACAGCGGGTGGAAGTTCCAGATGGGGGCTTTTGGCGAATGCCTGCCCTACGAGGACAATCGGGTTACCTTGAACCCGAACAAGGTGGACCGCTTCGGCATTCCGCTGATGCAGTTCAACGTGACATTCCGCGACAACGAACTGCGCATGATGGCCGACGCGCGCGAGCAGGGTGAAAAGATGCTGCGGGCCGCCGGACTGAAGAACGTCGAGAGCAAGGTCAAGGAACACGTTCCGGGCGATGCCATTCACGAGATGGGCGGTGCGCGCATGGGCAACGACCCGCGAACCTCGGTGCTCAACAAGTGGAGCCAGGCGCATGACGCCTCGAACCTCTTCGTCACGGACGGTGCGCAGATGGCGTCGATTTCCTGCGTCAACCCATCCCTGACGTTCATGGCCCTGACCGCACGGGCGGTGGATCATGCCGTGAAAGGGCTCAAGGCCGGCACGATCTGACAGGCACGCCCAGTTGCCGTTTTCCGGCGCTATCACGGCGCTCGAAACACGCTATCAGGAGGGATGGGAACGAAGACCTGATGGCAAGACGAAACGAGAATGGTGTAACGATCCGCGCCGTCGCGCAGCGCGCGGGCGTATCCGCGATGACGGTATCCAATGTCCTCAACGGCGCCGGCCGGGCCAGTGCGGCCACCGTGGAGACAGTTCGGGCGGCGATTGCGGAGTTGGGTTATGTCCCCAATCTGGCCGCCCGGCGACTGGCCAAGGCGCGGGCCACCACGGTCGGCCTGCTTTACAGCAACCGGCGCACGCCCTTCCTGGATGCGGTGCTGGTAGGCGCCTTGCGCGCGACCAATGCCCATGGCCTCCAGTTGATCCTGCGCGACGGCGACGGCGTTCGCCGCGACGAGGCCGAACGCCTGGCACAGGATCTCGTCCGCTCCGGCGCCGACGCGCTGTTGCTCATCCCGCCGTTTGCCGAACAATTGAGCGGATCGGAAATCCTCCCGGCTCTGGGCGTCCCCCTCGCCGCCATCGCGACCGGCACCGCGATGCAAGACGTCACCACCGTCAGGATCGACAACCGGGCGGCGATGTTCTCCATCACGCAGCAGGTCATCGCGCATGGCCACCGCCGCATTGCCTATGTCGCCGGTCCCGATCACTACAGCGTGGTGGCGGCCCGCCTCGACGGCTTCCGGGCGGCTCTGCAGCAGGCCGGCCTTCCCGACGAGGCCGACCTGATCGTGCGGCATGGGGAGTTCGACTATGAAGCGGGCAAAGCGGCGGGGCAGAGGCTTCTCTCCGGCAAGGACCGCCCGACCGCGATCATTTGCAGCAGCGACGACCTCGCCGCCGGCGTGATCGCGCAGGCCCATCATCTCGGGCTGCAATTGCCTGCGGATCTGACGGTCACCGGTTTCGACGACACCATTCTGGCATCGCGGATCTGGCCGCCGCTGACGGTCGTGCGCCAGCCGGTCGAGGACATGGCCTTTCGCGCCGCCCAATGCCTGATCGCGGCGCTTGGAAAGGCGGAAACCGGCGTGAGCGACGAGATTTTCGATCACGAGATCATGCAGCGCCAATCCATCGCATGTCCGCCCGCGCAATGATCTCCATCGCACCGCACATTCACAGTTCACCACTTGCAGGGGAAGCTGCACCATGGAAGCAAGCAGACGGGAATTGGCGGCGATGATCGCATTGGGTAGCGCAGGCATTGCCGTTTCGTCGGCAAAAGCGGAAACGCCGTCTGCGAAGCCCGCCCTGGTCCACCACGTGTTCTTCTGGCTGAAACGCCCCGGATCGCAAGCGGACCGCGAACAGCTCATTGCGGGCCTCCGCACCTTGCGGGGCATTCCCGTTATCCGTGGACTGGAAATCGGAATTCCCGCCGAAACGGAAAACCGCGACGTCGTGGACGCCAGCTACGACGTGTCGGAACTGATGTTCTTCGATAGCGTGCAGGATCAGAAGACCTACCAGGATCACCCGATCCACCAGGACTTCGTGAAATCCTGCGAACACCTTTGGGCCAGGGTCGTCGTCTACGATATGGCTATCGTTCCAGGATAGCCATATCGCAGCATGGGTGCGTTCCGCACACCTATCGCCGGAAGCGCTCCGGTTGCGTCAGATCGTTCCCGCCTTGAGGAACTCGGCTGCGTGATGCGCCGCCCGCGCCGACAGCGCCATGTAAGTAAGCGAAGGGTTCTGACAGCCGCTTGAAGCCATCGCCGATCCATCAGTGATGAACAGGTTCGGGACATCGTGCGCCTGATTGTACTTGTTCAGAACGGACCGCCGCGGGTCCTTGCCCATGCAGGCCGTACCCATCTCGTGAATTCCAAGCCCGGGCACTCCCGGTTCGGAAGCCGCGCTCACCACCATGCCGCCGGCCGCCTCGATCATCGCCTTGCCATCAGTGATGATCTGCTCCGCCATCTTGTGCTCGTTCTCGCCAAGCGCGCAGGAAACGTGGACTGTCGGGATGCCCCATTGATCGACCTTGTTGGCGTTGAGGGTGACCCGGTTTTCGGGATTGGGCAGCATTTCTCCGAAGCCTGAAATGAAGACCATCCATGGCCCCAGTTTCCGGGCCTTTGCCTTCAGATCCGCGCCGATCGCGCCCGCCGTAGCCCTGCTTCCCCCGGTCCTCATGGCGCCGCCCTGATAGCCATAGCCGCGCAGGAACGGCGCATCTTCGCTGACATTGCGATAGCGCGGGATGTAAAGCCCGGTAGGCCGCCTGCCAAAGTAATAGCTGTCCGGACCCTTGGGCAGGATTCCCGCAACGGAGAGCGCGTAGAGATGGTCCATCAGGTTACGGCCCACCATGTCGGACGAATTCGCCAGACCGTTGGGCATCGCTTCGGATTTCGAATTGAGCAGGATCTGGGCCGTTCCGATCGTGGAGGCACAACCGAAGATCACCTTGGCTTCGTAGGTCTTGCCCGCCTTGGAATGCGCATCGATTACCCGCACCCCGGTCGCCTTGCCGGTCTTCGGGTCGTAGACGATCGAGTGGACGATCGCATCGGTCACTATGGTCAGGTTTCCGGTCTGCTCGGCTGCGGGCAGCGAGGAGCTGAGACTGGAATGATAGGCCCCGTAGCTGCAACCGCGTTCACAGAATGAGCGGACCTGGCAGCTCGACCGGCCCAGCGCCTCGTGATGAGGCTGCGCCTTTGAGAGGTTCGCCACCCGCCCGGGGATCACCTTGCGTCCGGGAAACTTGCCCTCGATCGCCTGCTTGAACATCACCTCGGCATCATTGAGATCGAACGGCGGCAGGAACTCTCCATCGGGAAGCTGCGCAAGGCCTTCGCGCGATCCCGCCACGCCGATGAACTTCTCGATATGATCGTACCAGGGGGCGAGATCATCGTATCGTATCGGCCAGTCCGAACCGTGGCCATCCCGCGCATTCGCCTCGAAATCCATCGGCGAGAGCCGGTAGGACTGACGGCCCCACATGATCGACCGTCCGCCCAGATGATAACCGCGGATCCAGCTGAACGGCTTGTCCTCAGGCGTGGTGTAAGGGTGCTCGCTGTCCTTGACCCAATATTGCTGGGTTGCCGAAGTCATGGCGTAGCATTGGCTCTGGACCGGATAATCACGGGCCAGTTCCTCCTCCGGGACCATGCCTGCATTGGGCAAGTCCCACGGCTGCATCCAGTCCGTGTAGGATTCCCCGCCGTGCTCCAGCTTGCGGCCGCGTTCGAGAACGAGGGTCTTGAGGCCGCGTTCGCACAGTTCCTTGGCGGCGATGCCGCCGCTCATTCCCGATCCGATAACGATTGCGTCGAACATGATGCTCACCTTTTCAGAACAGGCCGCCGCCGGCGGGGCGGGTATCGGGCGTAACGGGGATCGAGGGTTTCCACTCACCCGGCGTATGGACGTAGGACAGTTCCAGCGTCAGCGCGGGTTCCGAGAGATAGTACAGCAGTATGATGAGGTCCCTGAGCTTTCCGTACCCCGGATTGACGTAGGCCGGGCCGCCCATCATGGCCGCTACGCCGGAGAGCTTCCTGGTCGGATCGATCCTGAGCGCTTCGGCCTCATGGACTTTCAGCAGATCGAGGCGCTGCGCAGGTGTCAGCGCGGAGAATGGCCTGGCGTGCGATGTCTTCGCCAATTCATCCACTTCCTTCAGGGCACGGATCAGGTCCTGCCGCCGTTCAGGCGCCGCCCAATTGGTCAGCAGGCCGTCGAAAAGAGCGGGAACTTTCACATCGACGCGCCGGGCGTGTCCGTGCGCGGGATTATCGTGTCGGCAACCGCCGACAGCACCATGAAACTGTCCGGATCGAGGGCAGGCTTGCCCGCTTCCGCTTGCTCGGCAAGCGCCGGCCAGGAGAACCCGGTCACGGTACTGGCGCCGGCAAGTGCCAGCAACTTCTCGATCAGGCTGCGCCGATCGAGCGTCATCGGATCTGTCATGGTGTTCTCCTGAAGGAGCGGGACGGAATGGTACGGGATGAAGGCGTCACGCGGCCTGCTCCCAGCAATTCTGGATGAAGCTATAGCCATCGCGGCAAAGCTGCTCGGGAGATGCGAAGAAATCGCGCCAGACCCGTGTGGCCGCTGCGAGTTCGGGGACGCCCCGCCCGAATGCCTCGATCGTCAGCCACTGATCGTATCCGGCGCCGCGCAGGGCCGCGATCGTCTCGCGGATCGGCGCGTGGCCCTGTCCGGGGGTGCCGCGGTCGTTCTCCGATATATGGACGTGCGTGAGATGGCCCGAGGCATGAAGGGCAACCAGCGCGGCAACCGGATCCGTTTCCTCGATATTCGCATGAAACGTGTCAAACAGGATGCCCATCCGCCCCTCACCCACGCGCTCGCAGTAGGCAATCGCCTGCTCGCAGGTGTTGAGCAGGTGCGCCTCGAAGCGGTTGAGCGGTTCGAGCGCCGGGGTAATTCCCGCTTGCGCCATCACCGGCAAGACGCGCCGGTGGACCTCGGCGCAGCGTTCGAGTTCGATCTCGCTCGGGCGTTCCCCCGTGAACAGGCCAAGCGGCTGGAACCAGGGGCCCGCCAATACGGTGCCGCCAAGCGCGTGCGTACAATCGATAACCCGAAGCAGATGGTCCTCCGCCGCCTTCCGGTGCGAGCGTTCGGCCGAAATCGGATTGTGCGAAGCATCCGGCATGATCGCCACGGCCGTGCGTTCAAGACCGAGATCGTCGAGCGTTTGCGCGACCCCGCGATAATGCCCGGCATCCGACACATCGAAGACAGGCACTTCAACACCGTCGAAACCGATCTCGCCGATTGTTTCCAGGACCGGAGTGTGCTCGCTGGTAACGTGACCGGTCCAGAGCAGAAGATTGATACCGACTTTCATCGCGGCAAGGCCTTTCGCTTGCGCGGGAAAACCCACCCGCGCCGCGGTAACCCACAGCGCCGACGATCTTGCCCTCACCCATGCGCTTCACCGGCCCGCATTCCGATCGGGCGAGCAGCCTTCGCCCTCAAGCCTGAGCGCCCAGCGAACAGCGCCGGCGAGCAACCGGGTGTATTCCGGCTCGCGGAATGCCGCCGCGGTGTGACCGCCTGCCGTGTAGAGAACCCGGCCCTTGCCGACGCAGCGCCACCACGCGATCGGATGATCCTTGCCCATGGCGAGTTTCTGGCCGAACATTCCCTTCTGGACGTAGGTATTCTCATCAAGCGTCGCGAGAACGTGAATTCCCGGCCGACGGGGCGACTTGTCGAAAGAGTACCATTCGTCCGTGCGCTCCAGCGTCTCGCCAAGGTGGCGCGTCGCGGGGTGCGAACGGTCCTCGATCCGCATCGTCGCCTTCTGGAACTGGGGATCCATGGGATGCCCGATGAAGCGGGTGCCGATGATCTCGTTGACGTACCAGTCCCAGGCCTTGTGTGAATCGTCCCCTGCCGCGTGAATGCCGACCCAGCCGCCTCCATTTTCGATGAAGGACTTGAACGCCGCCCGCTGTTCGGTCGTGAAAACGTCCCCGCTCGTGTTGTTGAAGATCACCGCATCGAAGCGCGAAAGGATTGCTGGCGAAAAGGTGGCGCCGTTCTCGGTCTGGAAATAGCCCCAGCCATTGTCCTGGGCGAGCTTCCGGAACATCGCGTTCGCGGCCGGAATGGCTTCCTCATGCCGGAATCCGTTGGTTTTGGAGAAGACGAGTATGGCCGGATGCGCGATCTCTGCCGGGAGAGCAGGGGGCGTCGTTTCATAAACCTTCACCCCGCCCAGAAACACGCGCTGGACGGTATCCCAGTTCCGATACGCTCCGATGGCGAGCACGGCGAGGATAGCGAGAAATATCCAAAGCAGGACCTTGAGGATTTTACGCAGCATGACCTGTTGTTCTCTCCCGAACACGATAAGTTTTTGATATTCAACGACAGACTAGATCTTTGAAATGGCTTCCAGCAAGATGTTCATCCTGACCCCCGAGGCTTTTTCTCCAGGCCCCGCCAAGAGGTGGTCGAAGTTCAAGTTTGCTCAGGTCAGGCCGGGAACCGTCGACGCAGGCAAACCCGAAATCGACGGAAGCAGCCCCGGGGTTCATCGCGACGGACAGATCGCAGCCAAACTTGCTTGCGTAGGATGCGATATTGCCGTGGCAGGCATGCTAGCGCTGGCGAAACACGCCGGCCCTCCTCCGGCGAGAGGGCCTGAGCCGCTATCGAACGGAAAATCACACCCATAGCCGGCACGACAACGGCCCGCCGGATCGCGCACCCGGCCGCTGCGGCCCGCTGCGATGCGTTCATGCCATACTCTCCCATACACGCCTTTGTGACGTGCAAGCCCTTCGTGCCGACATGCTTCGGCATCTTTGAATATTTTGTATCGCAGGAGAGACCTCCCGCCTGCATGCCATAATGTACCAAGCGTATTTTACTGAAAGCCGATTTTGGATCGCCAGGACGATATATCCTGTAGGCGGTTAGGCCCTTCTCCGGCATGTCCAGCCTCGCCGCATCGTAGCAGCGCATCTTCAGACGTCCAGAGAACCGCCGGTTCAGGCACCTGCAAGCAGCGCGGTGCCGTGTCCTTCGGCGGATCGGATCGCACCGGATCGGCGGCGGGATCGTCCGCGCGAAGTCTCAGGATATCGGCGCCACCACTTCGCGGGGGAACCCCGCCGCAAGATGATCGATCAGCGCGCGCACGGCTGGAGGCAATCCCCGCCGGGTCGTGAAGACCAGATGCACTATTCCCTGAAGCCCGCGCCAGGCAGGCAGCACATGGACAAGCTTGCCGGCGAGTAGTGCTTCACGGCAGACATGGTCGGGCAGGATCGCGATGCCGAGTCCGTCAATGGCCGCGTTGCGCACCGCGGCCATGTCGGTGCAGCCCATTCGGGGCTCGACCCGGATGACATGTTTGCTGCCGTCCTCGGTCTCCAGATGCCATTCGAGATCGTCTGCTGCATCATCGGTCGCCAATGTGGGAAGTTTCGCCACTTGGGCCACTTCCGTAACCTGGCTTGCCAATTGAGGACAGGCAACGAGGATACGGGTCGATCGCCCGAGCGACCGCATGGTGAGGGCAGCATCGCTGGTCAGTGCCGCGCGCACCCGCAGGGCCACGTCGATCCGCTCTTCGATCAGGTCCACTGCGCGGTCCGTTGCCACGAGCTGCAACCGCACCCTGGGATAGCGGGCGAGGAAAGAGGATATCAGCCCCGATATCGGCTCGACCATGCCGGTGGGGCAACTGAAGCGGATCCGGCCATGAGGTTCCGCCTGCGCCTGCAAGACCAGTGCCTCGGCCTGCTCCGCCTCAGCCAATATGGCCCGGCAACGCTCATAGAAAGCGAGGCCCGTATCCGTCACGCGGAAACGCCGGCTCGATCGCTCGATCAGGCGGAGGCCGAGGCGTTCCTCCAGCCCAGCGATGCGGCGGCTCAGCTTGGACTTGGGCTCCCGCAGTGCGCGCCCCGCCGCCGCAAAGCCGCCATGGGCCACCACCTCGGCAAAATAGGCATAGTCATTCAAATCGATCCGCATCAGCGTTCCTCCAGCGGAACACTAAGTGCCATATATGCTGACTACACGCATCATCGTTCTGAAGGCATCTCGTAAGGGCAACGGCGCTTCGCCGAAACCCGAAGGAGAAAGACGATGACGGACAAGTTCAACAACAAGGTGGTGGTCGTAACCGGCGGCACGAGCGGCATCGGGCTGGCGACGGCAAAGGCTTTCGCGGAAGCGGGCGCCTCGGTCTTTATTACCGGGCGGCGGCAGGAGACGCTCGATGCTGCCGTAACGGCGATCGGTGGCCGCGTCACGGGCGTGCAGGGCGACATGGCCAAGCTCGCTGACATCGACCGGCTCTATGATGCCGTCCAGCAGAAGCATGCGCAGATCGACGTGGTGTTCGCCAATGCGGGTGGCGGCGAGATGCTTGCCCTGGGTTCGATCACCGAGGAGCATTATCAGAGCACTTTCGACACCAATGTGAAGGGCGTCCTGTTCACGGTCCAGAAGGCGTTGCCGCTCTTGAAGGACGGGGCCTCGATCATCCTGACAAGTTCGACCACCAGCATATCGGGCACGCCTGCCTTCAGCGTCTATTCCGCGACCAAGGCGGCGGTACGCAACTTCGCCCGCAACTGGATTCTCGACCTCAAGAATAGGCACATCCGCGTAAACGCCATCAGCCCCGGCGTCACGGACACCGCCGGCCTCGATCATCTTTTCGGCGGCGGCGAGCAGGCGCAGGGGACAAAGGACTATCTCGCCAGCCTCATCCCGGCAGGCCGCGTCGGCCAGCCCGAGGAGATCGCCAAGGCCGTGCTGTTCCTCGCCTCGGAAGACGCCAGCTTCGTCAACGGCGTGGAACTCTTTGTCGATGGCGGTCAGGTGCAGATCTGATCGTCGATCTCAAACGCCGGATGGACTGTCGCCGCGCGCGGCAGATCATGGCCGGAGAGACGAGGAAACCATACGGGCCGCAATCTGGAAGGAAGAATGGGGGGCTGAATCGCCAGATTGGAGTTGGCGGCAGTAACGGCGAAACGCCTTAGCGCTGGTGTAACCAAGACAGTCCTCTGCCGCGGGCCTCTTCCCGTATCATCGCGATGAACCGGCGCAGGGCCTCAGGTTGCTGGCGCCGGCTTGGATAATAGATGTGAAACGCCTCGCCCGGCGATGACCAGTGCGGGAGAACTTCCCGCAACTGTCCGGCCTCGACCAGTCCGGCCACCCGTTCGCGCAAGCAATAGGCGATGCCGCCGTGATTGCGCGCGACGTCTATCGCCAGTGCGCTTTCATCGACGACCACGGACCAGGCGAGGTTGAGCGTGCGGGCCGTCTTTCCGGTGCCGAGTTCCCAATGGTACATGGCCCCTGTTCCGGTTCGCATGCCGATGCAGCG
Source organism: Novosphingobium sp. ST904 (assembly GCF_001298105.1). Classification (GTDB taxonomy): domain Bacteria; phylum Pseudomonadota; class Alphaproteobacteria; order Sphingomonadales; family Sphingomonadaceae; genus Novosphingobium. Next base: position 90,252 of record NZ_LGJH01000148.1, read on the forward strand.
GTGATTGTGCAGGTCATCAGGGCTTTCCGGTTCCCCGGCCGCTTCGAGATAGTCGGGTGAGGCGACCATGATCCATAGCAGCGGGGATCCGAGCGGCATGGCGATCATGTCCTCGGGAACGCGGTCGCCAAACCGGATCCCGGCGTCGAATCCTTCGCCGACGATATCGACCATGGCGTCCTGCACCACGATTTGAAGGTCCACATCGGGATGCTCTGCGTTGTATCGTGCGACGACCGGCCCGAGCAGTAGCCTTGCCGCATCGCTCAAGGCATTGATCCGCAGACGTCCGGCCGGGCTCGCACGATAGCGATTGAGCGCTTCGACGCCTGCGCCGATCGCTGCGAAGCCGGTTTCCAGCTGAACAAGAAGTTCCTCACCCGCCTGTGTCAGCGTCACGCTGCGCGCATTGCGATTGATGAGGCGCACGCCAAGTCGCGTTTCCAGGCCACGCAAAGCGTGGCTGAGCGCCGAGGCGGACACGTCCATCTCAAGCGCGGCCTTGCGGAAGCCACCATGGCGCGCAAGCTCCATGAATACCTTGAGATCGCCCAGATCGGATCGCGACAAGTTTATCAATGCAAACTCCCGGACACGAGCCGGCAGGCGCCGGTCATCGCTGAATATGAGCAAAATCGAACGCTGCGTTGAACTCTTTCAGGGCATCCCTGGCCCTGCCAGCCCGTTAGAGAGGCTCAGACAAGCCAAGCCGCCGGCCCCGCCCCGCACCTGGAAGAGCTGCTCTTCCGGGCGCTCTCCGATCGCAATTCCTGTCGTGAAAACCCATGAGCAATCCTCCAGACCATCCACTCCTCATGGCCCTGCCCTCGCCCAGATCGCATTGGGCTTCGGAGGCCTTTTCATCGGCACCGGCGAATTTGCCGCGATGGGCCTGCTTCCCGGCATGGCCAACACCGCACAGGTCTCGATCCCCGAGGCCGGACACTTCATCAGTGCCTATGCGCTGGGCGTCGTCATAGGATCGCCCGCGCTGGCCGTGGTAACGGCCCGGATGGAGAAGCGGTCACTTTTGATGCTGCTCGGACTCATCGTCCTGGCCGGCAATGCCCTCAGCGCCTGTGCCTCCAGCTTCTGGGGGCTGGCCGCCGCGCGCTTCGCCGCGGGTCTGCCCCATGGCGCCTACTACGGCACCGCCTCGATCGTCGCAGCTGCGCTCGTCCCCAGGGAACAACGCGCTCAAGCCATCGGACGGGTCATGCTGGGGCTGGCAGCTGCGAACCTGATCGGCGTACCGCTCACGACCTGGCTGGGGCAGGCTTTTGGCTGGCAATCGACTTTCGCGCTCGTTGCGCTCGGTGGCCTGGCCCTCGTGGGTCTCCTCCGCGTGGCACTCCCCCACATCCCGGCACAGGATGGCGCCAGCCCGCTAGGTGAACTCTCGGCTTTCACGAGCGTGCAGGTCTGGCTGACGCTGGCGACGGCCACCATCGGATTTGGCGGCATGTTCGCGGTCTACAGCTATATCTCGCCCACGCTTACCGAAGCGACAGGCATCGCGGAGGGCAGTGTGCCACTGTTCCTCGCCCTCTGGGGTCTTGGCATGTGCCTGGGCAACGTCGCGGGTGGCTGGATGGCAGACCGCGCGCTGATCCCGGCCATCTTCGCGATCATGGTCTGGAATGCCATCACTCTCGCGCTTTTCTGGTTCGCGGTCTCCAGCCCGCTGATGACCGGGGCTTCGCTGTTCCTCATCGGGATCGGCTTCGCACTCGTCCCCGCGCTGCAATCGCGATTGATGGAAGTCGCCCCCAAGGCCCAGTCGCTCGCCGCCGCGATGAACCATTCCGCCTTCAACCTTTCCAACGCGATCGGGGCTTGGACGGGCGGCGTTGCCATTGCCGCAGGCCTTGGCTGGGCCTCTACCGGACCGGTCGGAGCCAGTCTCGCCCTTGGGGGGCTAACGATGATGTGCCTTTCCGCCGCTCTGGCCGCACGATCCTCCCACCGGCGTGCAGCGCCGCGATAACTGGAGCCGCACAGGGCATCTGCGAAGCCACGGCGCGGTACTCTGAGATCAACAGTTGCCATCCCCCTGCAAGAGCACCTTTTTGTACCCACAATATCTGACGGAGCAGGATCCGTGCATCATCACGTGATCCAGCTTGAAATGGTCTCAAAGCGCCACGCGCCATCTTCCAGCCAGAACAGGATTGTGCCACCGGCCCAACCGCTCGAACAGATCGCGTAGCCGCGCGACTTTTCCCGGTTCATGACCAGTGCGGGCAGTTCGATGAGACGGAAATCGGGCGAACGGCGTTGCAGGGCCTCTTCGCCTTTCGCACCGTAGACCAGTACCGGCATCGGCAATTGCACCATGCACGCGAGGTCTGCAGGACGCCCCTTGACGAACAGCGGCCACTTCTCGCCGCTGGAAACGCGCGAGATTCCGGAAAACAACGGGGCGTTGGGAGCGCGATCGATAGGCTCGCGGATCGCCGCCTCATCGATGCCGGTAAGCATCAGTAGTACCTTTCGGCGTACGGTTGTCACCGGATCGGTAGCACTCTGGTTGCAGGTGGTCGCATCCGAGCCTACCACGAAGGGTGCCTCATCGGCGTGCACGTCTATGCCAAGGTGCGCAGCAACGAGATCGGAAACACCGTCGCCATTGCTGTCTTTGGTCAGCACATCGATCGGAATATCAAGCCACAGGTTCGCCTCCTTTCGCAAGGTCCGCAGGCCCACCCGCGGATAGGTAATGCTGCTCGACCTGCACGCCTGGGCGTTCTACCTGCAGGGCCTATGCTGCATGTTGTCCATCACCCCGGTTACGCTGTCGAAACCGAGCGCACGGGTACTTTCCCGCATGACAAGTATGCGCTGGTCATGCGGGCGCTGGGGGGAAGCGGAGTGGCAATGACGGTCCATGCGCCCGAAGTCATGCCGCGGGAATGGCTCGAGGCTGTCCACGACCCGGCTTATGTTGAGGAAGTCATCGATTGCGCGGTGCCAGCGGCCAAGCAGCGCCGGATTGGCTTTACGATCGACGAGCGGATTTCCCGGCGATCGCAGCTCTCCCCCGGTGGAACGTGGCTCGCGGCGAAGCTGGCGCTGGAGCACGGGTATGCTGGAAATTCCGCTGGCGGCAGTCACCATGCCCTGGTCGATACCGGCGCGGGCTATTGCGTGTTCAATGACTTGGTACTCGCCGCCAACCGGCTGATCGAGGAAGGTGACGTCTCGCGCATCCTGATCCTCGATCTTGATGTGCATCAGGGCGATGGCACTGCGGCCCTCACCGCAGGGCGCAGCGACATCTTCACGCTCTCCATTCATGCCGAGAAAAACTTCCCCACACGCAAGGCGCGCTCTTCACTCGATATCGGACTTCCCGATGCAACGGGCGATGCGGGCTATCTGGACGCGCTGTCGGGATCGCTGCCCATGGTCCTCGATTATTTCGGACCGGAACTGATCTTGCTGCAGGCCGGCGTCGATGCCCATACGGACGACAAGCTTGGGCGCCTGTCCTTGACGGACAAAGGCCTCGCGGACCGCGATCGCTTTGTGGCGACGGAGGCGAAGCGGCGCGGCATTCCTTTGGCGAGCACACTGGGCGGTGGTTACGGCACGGACCGCGAAGCCGTGGCCTTGCGGCACGCGCGCACGATCCTCGCCCTTTTCGCGACCATAAGTGTGCGTGATGCCGCGTGATAGCTCGAGGTTGGTTACTGGGCTCCGGCCCTCTCGGCATTGAGCCGCTCGGCGAGCTGCTGGATCTCGTCGGGATTGAGAATCCAGGTTCGAGTCTTGCGGCCTTCGCGGAACACGGGGCGCGTCAGCAGGATGCGCGCCTGCTCTTTGGCAAATGGCTTGAAGATCGAAAAGTGCATCACGCATTCGAGCATCGATCCGATTACCGGCGTCTTGCCGTCCAGATCGATCAGCGTCGCGGGCTGATCCCAGGGAATGTTCATCATAGCGCGCGCCTATCGCGGGTTGGGGCTTATCTCAATGCCACAAATGTTGCGGTGGCCCTCATCGGCTATGTCCAGCGCCACGATCTCCGCCGAGACTCATAATGGCCAGCTTCCCGATTTTCGATGAGGCGCTGTTCCGAGCGCGGACAACCGAGATCGGCAGGGCAATGCCCTGTTTGGATCACAGTTTAAATCGGGATTTTGAGTGAGTTATACTCACGTTGGTTGCGGGGGCCGAATTCCTCCGCTGTAGAACCCGGTTCCGATTAACTGCCAATGCCCGCGTCACGCCTCAGGCATAAAATCAGCCGTCAACGTTAACTGCTCTCATGCTGCAAGGCGACGCCCATCAATGTCATGCCAACTGATCTGCCCCCTTCTGAGTGGCCCAAAATCTGTTTTAGATTTGGCCACGAAGGAGGACTGGAATGGCGAGGAAGCACAAGCCGGAAGAGATCATCGGGAAGCTGCGTGAAGCGGAGATCGTGCTGGCGCAGGGCGGAACGGTGGTGGATGCGTGTCGCCGGATCGGCGTCACCGAGCAGAGCTACTACCGCTGGCGCAAGGAGTATGGCGGCCTGAAGATGGACCAGGCTCGGCGCATGAAAGAGCTTGAGAAGGAAAACGCTCGGTTGCGGCGGGCGGTGTCAGATCTGACGCTGGACAAGTTGATCCTGCAGGAGGCCTCGCGGGGAATCTTCTGAGCCCCGCGCGCCGCAGGCGCTGTATCGATCATATCCGGGGCATAACGCCGGTGTCCGAGCGGCGGGTCTGCCGCGTGCTCGGGCAACATCGATCGACGCAGCGCAAAACGCCGCGTGGGGCGGATGACGAAGCAGCCCTGACCGAGGACATCATCGCGCTTGCCCGGCAGTATGGCCGCTATGGCTATCGCCGGGTGACGGCCTTGCTGCGTGATGCGGGTTGGCATGTGAACCGCAAACGGGTGGAGCGCATCTGGCGCCGTGAAGGGCTCAAGGTGCCGCAGAAGCAACCGAAGCGTGGAAGGCTCTGGCTGAACGACGGATCATGTATCCGCCTGCGGCCGGAATATCCGGGCCATGTGTGGTCTTACGACTTCGTCGAGGGACGCACACATGATGGCCGCAAGTTCCGCATCCTGTCGATCATCGACGAGGCCAGCCGCGAGTGCCTCGCCCTACCCATCGCGCGACGGCTGCGCAGCGAGGACGTGCTGGCGGCTCTCGCCGAGTTGTTCGTCATACGGGGGCCGCCGGCGCACATACGGTCAGACAATGGCCCTGAATTTATCGCCAATGCCGTGCAGCAATGGCTGGCGAAGATCGGCTTGAAGACGCTCTACATTACACCCGGCAGCCCATGGGAAAATGGCTACTGTGAGTCCTTCAACGGCTCGATGCGCGACGAGCTCTTGAACGGGGAGATCTTCTACACCCTGGCCGAAGCTCGGATCCTGATCGAGGGCTGGCGCAGACACTACAACACCGTCAGGCCTCATAGTTCGCTGGGGTATCGACCGCCGGCCCCGGAGACGGCAACGGCGCCATGGCTGCCCTCCGGTTCCGCTACGCTGCACCTACGGCCAGCCATGCGCCGGAGGCAATCTTACACTAACAAACAACCCGGACCACTCGGTGGGGGCCGGTCAATCGGCTGATATCTGGGCTTCTATAACGCCCGGAGACCTCACTCGAGCCTCGGTGGGCGTCCGCCCGATCAAACCTACTTTGACAATCTGCCACAGGCCGTGGCAGCGTGAATTGGCCGCGACTTGCGGGGCGTCACTCCGGCCGGGCTACGCCCGACCTCCATGACGCCCCGCAGGCGGCAGCTTGAACAACCAACCCGCAGACGATCCACTTATCAAACGTCAAAGGCTGTTCAGACGAGCCGGGCCACTTCTGCGTCAGCCGGTTGAGGTATGTCTGACACTTGGGTGCCGTTCACTCGAGTTCCGCTCTTCAACGAGCGAGTGAAACGTCCAAATCGCTTAAATTAGATTTGCTGCACAGTGAATATTGCCAATCGGTCGAATATTCGGCATAATGGCCTTATTCACTGGTGGCCGAATATGCGTGATTTTGGGTACGATGAACAGGAGCTGGTCGAGGAACTCTGTAGCGCCATAGCGGCGTTGCCGGGGGCTTCCGCGCATCCGCGCATGAACCAGCCTCGATCGGGCAGCCGATATGAGCCTGATGGTCTGCTCGATGTTCACATCAATCAAAGCGACCTTGCCATCGTCGTTGAAGCCAAGCGCGAGCTTTTCCCCAGGGACGTGCGTCAGCAGATTTGGCTATTACGGGACTATCTCGACGGCATGGATGGGCCGGCTGAGAAGGTGGCGATGCTCGTCGCCGGCGCAGTCTCGAGGGGTGCCCGCGAGATCCTCCAGCAAGAGAAGATCGGCTATTTCGATCCGGGTGGCTCACTCTTCATCCCTTCGACAAGCGCTTATGTCTTGATCGATCGCCCTCCACCGAAGAAGGCGGTGCGCATGTTCGGGGCGATCTTCCAAGGACAGCGCGCACGTGTCGTCCAAGCGGTGATCGAGGCGGCTCCGAACTGGGTGAGCGTGAAGGATTTGGCGGAAGCCACGGGCGTCTCGGCGGCTACGACGTCTGAAACGCTCACCGAGATGGAGCGTCGTGACTGGCTGGAGGTCGATGGTGCTGGGCCCGCCAAGACCCGCCGCCTGCGCGAGCGCGCCCTGGTTCTGGACGAGTGGGCGCGTCTGATTGCGGCCCAAAAGCCACCACAGATAGAGCGATACTATGTTCCTGCGAACGACGCGGGCGAGATTGCGCGTCGGCTCGAGGACGCCTGTCGCGACGCGGGCGCGCAATATGCCATTACGGCTGAGGCTGCGGCGCAGGTCTATGCGCCTTATCTTTCGTCGATCTCGCAGCTGAAATGCCGCCTCCAGGCGGGGCGGGTTCAGCATGATGTGCTCTCGCGCCTCGATGCGCGATCCGTGTCGGAGGGTTGGAATTTCGGCGTGATCGCTGAGGTGGGCAAGCATGACGTTGCTGTGGGCGAGCGGCTCAATGGGATCGCCTACGCGCCTATTGTCCAGATATACCTCGATCTCCTCCAGGGTTCGGGTCGCGCCAGCGAAATGGCCGATCATTTCCGTTCAGAACGACTGTCAGGATAATGACCAAACCAAAGACCATGTCCGCCTATGACGGCGGTGTCACCGAGGCGTGCGAGCGCGTACTCGTCACTCTCCTTCGCGGGTTCGGACCATGGAAAGAGTCGGTCTTTCTCGTTGGCGGGCTGACGCCTCGCTATCTCGTCGCGGCACGCCCGCCGGAAGTGCCTCGGCATGCGGGCACGGGAGACGTGGATGTCGTCGTCGATGTGGCGATCCTCACCGACACCGAAGCCTACAGTACGCTGGAGGAGAACCTCAAAGCGATGGGGTTCGAGCGCGGCACTAACGAGAAGGGAGTGAAAGTCTCATGGCGCTGGGAAGCGCGGCTCGAGACGGGCGCGACGATGATCCTCGAATTCCTGGCCGAGCATCCCGAACTCGGGGGAGGGCAGGTCAAGGTACTACCCACCGACGGCAACGTCTCCGCGCTCAATATCCCGCACGCCTCGATGGTGTTCGACCTGCACGATGAGACCGAACTGACGGCCGAGTTGCTCGATGGAGAAGGGCTCGCAACCGAGACGGTCCGGTACGCAAATATCGTCAGCTTCACCTGTCTTAAGGCATTCGCCTTCGATCATCGCAACGCTCGAAAGGACGCACACGATCTCGTCTATTGCCTCGAGCACCATCCGGGAGGCCTAGATGCCGCAATCGGGGTGTTCAAGGAAGCGCTGGCTGGGCCGCATGCCGAGGCAGTGAGGGAGGCCCTCTCGAAGCTCAAGATCCGTTTCATCCACGATGATCCTGGTCAGTCCTACCGCAGGGACGGGCCGGTCGCGGTTGCCCGCTTTGAGGATAATGACGCCGACGCGGCAGGTAATGAAGAGGTGCAGAACCTCCGCATCCTCCGACAACGCCGAGTAGCAGATCTGATGACGAAGTTTCTTGCCGCTTTGGAAGCGTAGGGGTGACCGGCGTGCAACTCATCCACTTGGAAAGGGGCTGAACCCATGGCGCCTGTGACCAAGGCGCGATCCCGTACCTCGCTTGTCGAGCCAGCGCTTGGCGGGACATATCTGTTACGCGAGGCACTCGCTCGAGCGAAGGCGCAGATGGATGAGGGATCATGGGCGTGCGTGACGAGATCGGTTTCTTTACGATCCATCTGGGCTATTCCGAGATCGGAATCTGGATCCTAGTGGATTGATCGGAACGAATGAGTCCGCTTGAGGGATTCCCATGCTTTCGATGCCGTGCGACGATGCGGCATGCGAACGGGTATCGAGATCGAGGTCACTGCACCGGACACGAAGCGGCTTGAGGCGATTGTTGCGGCGCGGGGTTCGGCGCAGAAGCATGTCTGGCGGGCGCGCATCATTCTCTTGACGGCTCAGGGCTTGGGTACCCAAGCGATCATGGCGGCGACCGGAAAATCGAAGACATGCGTTTGGCGCTGGCAGGAACGGTTCATGGCCGAAGGCGTGGATGGGCTGCTGCGCGATAAGACCCGGCCTCCGGGGATCGCGCCTCTCGATGCTGACTTGGTCGACAAGGTCGTCGCGCTGACACTGGAACCGCCCAGCCATGAGGCCACGCATTGGACCGTGCGTGCGATGGCCAAAGCCATTGGTATCGCGGCATCATCGGTTGTGAAGATCTGGCACGACCACGGTCTGGCGCCCCATCGGTGGCGCAGCTTCAAGCTGTCCAACGACAAGGCGTTCGCCGAGAAGTTGCGCGATGTCGTCGGGCTCTATGTCTCGCCGCCTGCTCACGCCATTGTGTTGTCAGTCGACGAAAAGAGCCAGATTCAGGCGCTCGACCGCACCCAACCGGGCCTGCCGCTAAAGCGGGGCCGCGGGGCAACCATGACGCACGACTACAAGCGTAACGGGACCACAACCTTGTTTGCCGCACTCAATGTCCTGGATGGCTCCGTGATCGGCCGCAACATGCAGCGGCACCGGCATCAGGAGTTCATCCGCTTCCTGAACACGATCGAAGCCCAGATGCCCGCTGACAAGGCCATCCACGTCATCCTCGACAATTATGCGACCCACAAGCAGCCCAAGGTCCGCGCCTGGTTGGCCAGACATCCGCGTTGGACCTTCCACTTCGTCCCGACGTCGTGCTCATGGCTCAATGCCGTCGAGGGCTTCTTCGCCAAGCTCACACGGCGGCGGCTGAAAAACGGCGTCTTTCATTCCGTCGTAGATCTGCAGGCCGCCATCAACCGCTTTATCAAAGAGCATAACGAGGATCCCCAACCCTTCATCTGGAAGGCGGATCCGGACGAAATTATAGCCGCTGTACGGCGCGGGCAACAAGTGTTGGAATCAATCCACTAGGATCTTGAACATGAGGACCGGATCGAACGGCGGCCTGCCGCCCTTGCCGCGGACACTCCGCCGCAGTGCTGCTACCAACGGGCCGCGGAAAACCTTGAAGTCGACGACAGCCGCAAGCCGTTCAAGCGGATCGCCTGCCGCGCTCAACGCCTCGTATCGGTCCGAAAGATCGAAGAAACTCGGCTGTCCCGCCACCATCGCCTCCACCGTCGTGCAAAGGCAGTGAATCAGCTCAAGCCGCTAGGCGCCAGCGGTTTTTCGAGGCGTCCAGTTCTATGGCGGTGGTTGCGGGGGTAGGATTTGAACCTACGACCTTCAGGTTATGAGCCTGACGAGCTACCGGGCTGCTCCACCCCGCGTCACCGATGGTTTTGCGTTTTTTTAAACGCGAAGAGGGCCGCTGGGGCCCTCTTTGAGGGCTTTTGGGCCCTTTGTCATTGTGATGGGTTTTTTT